>JANRKU010000054.1:0-108047 GCA_033763335.1 bacterium | reverse complement strand
AATGGCTGACTAGCACGCAAGTGCGTATGTCAGCCACAGAATAAGAAAATATTTTACACCGTCTTTATTTACTAACAACCATAAGCAGGTTGTTTTGCCAATTTTTAGGGATAAATGAGGTTTTTTAAGACCGTTTCCCCCGAATTATTTGGGCTTTGGTGTGATTAGCCAGATGCTTTAGCTTCTGGCGAGGCAACTAATTATTGGACGATTGGATAACAATATGAACACACGCACAGACATTCCTGTTTTGGTGGTCGCAGAGAGTATGCTCTCGCGCATGGGACTCTCTGCCTTATTGGGGCAAACAGAGATGATAGATGTGGTTGGGCAAACCAGCCCACACGACCTATCACTTGCCACCATAGATATTTATCGGGCAGAGGTGATTGTGTGGATTTTGGGCGATGATGCTACCCCATCACCCATTTTTGCCGATTTAAGCCTACCTATCCTCTTTTTGCTGATGGATGTGGCACAAAGTGGGCGCTTATTTTCTGTTATCCGCCCCTATATCACCGATAGCTCCCCAATGGCGATGCTCCCCCAAAATCCATTATCCCCAGACCGATTGGTCAGCGCGATTAGTGCCGTGCGCGATGGTCTGATGGTGATAGACCCCGTCTTATTGCCCACATTGGGATTATCAGGTGAGGTAGAAAAAAGTCTTTCATCCACAGAAAATTTGACCCCCAGAGAGGCACAAGTGTTGCAACTGATGGCAGAAGGGATGCCCAACAAGCAAATTGCCCGTGATTTGGGCATTAGCCCCAACACCGTCAAATTTCATGTGAACGCCATTTTGAGCAAACTGAATGCCCAAAGCCGCACCGAAGCGGTCATCCGCGCCACACAATTGGGGTGGGTGTTGCTATAATAGGTGGGTAAAAATTATTATTGATGAAAAGGAAAAATAAATTTATGTCTGGAAAATATTTTGAAGAACTTGAAGTTGGCATGGTCATGCAACACGCCATCGGGCGCACCCTGACCGAGATGGACAATGTGCTATTTAGCGCGTTAACGATGAATAATCAGCCGTTGCACCTTAACGAAGATTTCGCTCAAAAAACAGGCTTTGGAGCGCGAATTGTGAATGGTATTTTCACGATGGGCTTGCTGGTGGGCATCACCGTGAATGACCTCACCGCAGGGACAATTATCGCCAATTTGGGCTATGAAAATGTCGTCCATCCGCACCCGATGTATCACGGGGATACGCTCTATGTGCAGACAGAGGTCATCAGCAAACGGGAGAGCAACAGCAAACCCGATAGGGGTGTGGTGACATTGAAGCATATCGGCAAAAATCAGGATGGGGTGGTGTGCATCGAATTGACGCGCAGTGTGATGTTCATGAAACGCCCAAGCGACTAGGGAATTTAGCTATGTATCGCATATTTTTATCAAAGCTGATGTTATTGGGGGTGATTATCCTCTTGAGTGGTTGTGGTCGCGCACCAGCAACTATGTGTAATTTGATGTGTGAATGGGGTATTGACCAAACAAATCCACTAACTGTAGAGGTGTTTATTGATATTTTGATGCAACAGGGCTGGCTTCAAAATGACCCTACAACGAACCTGTATGCCTCATACTATGCTGACACATATTCAAGTGTATTAGAAACGACCACAATCATACCACTTGATGGGGCATATCCTCAATTATATGAGTCGGATATCAAATTATATATTGGGTATGTAGGGGGTATTAGACCCGAACACACAGGTATACCATTTGAAGAGATTGAGAAGATACAATTTAACACTACAATACCGATTTGGTTAAGTTGGCTATTATTTGGAATTCCTGAAGGCGGGAATGTATCGCCCTTCTATTTGCCAAATGATGAAGATTTAGAATGTGCAAATTATTATAATTCCCCACCATATTATCACTATCTTGCCTATTATAACGATGGAAAAATGATTATCCGTGCGGATTTTACAGACTCTATCTGGCTTAATTTTTTGATAACCCCTGTTGAAATTGTTTACATATTTGACGGATTAGAATTTTACTCTTCATGGATAGGGCGCTTTGAAAGTGTGAAATCTATGAATTGCCCTAGTTACAGATGAGGTAGTTATAAAAGTAATGGCGGATAATTTTTCATATCCGCCATGATTATTTTTTGATTAGGTGGTTGCCCCGTTGCCAGTGAATACGGCACTAATCAATATCAATTGGACAATCAAAATCACCAGCACAAGCCCCATAATGGCGGCGTTACGCCGATTTGCCCACGAAAAACGGCGTTTGCGTTCTGGTGGAATATCCCCAAACAAGCGATACATCTCATGCGCGAATACTGCCACATCGGGTTGGCGCATGACCGGATTAACCTGTATGGCGCTCATAATGACGGTGTTGCCATCACGATATTCTGGTTTTTCTGGATTGGGCAGGTCATTCCGCGCCAGCGCAACCACCTTGCCCTTGCTCACATCATCCCATACCATCTCATCACGACGTGATTTGAAAGGATAGGCGGGTTCACCCATGAGCATTTCGTATATCAACAAGCCCAAGCCATACACATCGGTCTGATAATTGGCGCGGGGCATGGTGAGCAATTCAGGCGCGAGATAGGCGGGTGGGACGATATGACGGGCATGGACTTGTAATTCGGCATCATCTAACCCCAAATCGAATAAAATGGGGCGGGGGATGTTATCCATATCCATCCGTACATACACAATATCGGGGGAGATGTTCAAATGTAATTTCTGATTTTCGTGCATGAACATCACTGCCGATGAAACCCCGCGTGTCACCCAATGGGCAAACCGATTCCATGGGAATGGCGATACGCGCAATAAATCGCGTAAAAATTCACCCTGAACATATTCAAATACAATAAAATATTTTGTTTCGTTCTGAAAACCAATTTTGCCATAAGGACGTTCTAGGGCATTTGCCCCGCGATAGGGGCTGATGAGGGTGGGAAAATTGGGGTGTTGGCGGATACTTTGCAGGTGTGCCAACAATTTTGCTTCGTGACGGAGTTTATCTTGGCTGATGCGGTCACTATGCGCCATTTTGACGATGATTTTTTCACCATCGCGCATTCCTTCGTAAATTGCGGCTGTCCGCAATACCGTGAGCCGACGGGTGATAGCGATGTCGCCGATGTTATCACCCGCATCAAAAATAATGGGCTTGCGCTCTGCAAGACATTGTTGTTCCTGACACCATAAATTACCATCGGGTGAAAGTCGCCCACATCGGGTACAAATATGCTTCATCGCCGTTACCTTCTTTACATTTCGTTTGACAGAATTTTCTAACCGTGCCACAATTAGCGTAGCGTCACTCATAGATTACTCATTGTGACGTAAAGTGTCAAGCAATCTGGTATAACTCGTGACACACAGTAGATAAAAAAGGCAGGGATTTTGTGAGCGACCAACAAAATAAACTCATCAACAGACCCCCAAGGATTCAACCAGACCTCCCACAGGAGGAAGTTGAAATTCCGCCCCCCCCTGTTGAAGACCGACAGGGACAGCCCCTTATTCAAACATTTTTACCTCTCATCACCATCATTGGTTATGTGATTGTTTCTTCTACGGGGCAACGGAGCAACTTGTTGCTGGTTTTGCCAATGGCATTATCGGTAATTGCTTCATCGGGCTTGGCGGTATGGATGTATTTCCGTGATGCCCGCATGATGAAAGAAAAGCGCGATTCCTACAAGCAACGCCTCACACAATTGCGTAAGGATATGGAATCTGCCCACGACATGCAACGTAATTTTTACCTCTATAACTACCCCAATATCGAAACCGTTTTACAAATTGCCCAAAATAGTGGCACTCCCGACGCAAAAGATAACCGTTCTGGCACCCGTTTATGGGAACGGCGCACATCTGACCGCGATTTTGGTGTGGTTCGTTTGGGATTGGGCGCTTTGCCCTCCAGCGTGGTTTATACCCTACAAATGGGTGAAAATAACGAAGACCCATTGATGGATGAAGCCCAAAAATTGGCAGAAGATTCGCATTTTGTCCAAGATGTACCCATCACCATCCCCCTACGTCCACAACGGCGCGGGAAGGAAGCGGATAAAGATAATGTCATCCCCGCCCGCCATTCTATCGGCATTTGTGGGTCAATTGGCGCTACAGATAAAACCAAGACCGAAAAACAGATTTATGAATTTGTGCGTGGGATGTTAACCCACTTTACGGCGTTTCATGCCCCAACCGATACCCGCGTTTATATTTATGCCCCGCCAAAAGCCGCCACTCAATGGCAATGGGCGCGCTGGTTGCCTCATTGCACCAGTGGTAAGCGTGATGAACAAGATAATATTTTGCGTGGCGACCAATTGTATTTTCAACCACAAACCCCAGCACCCTTTTGGGAAATGATTAAAGCCGACCTTGACCGCCGTTTGGTGCGGATGGCAGATAAAGATAGTGGCGATGTCACCTTACCATTTTTATTGGTGGTGGTGGATGCGCTCACCCTCGATGACCCCAATTCACCCATGAAAGATATTCAATCCGAAGAAGCGGTATCGCTTATCATTCGGCGTGGCGCAGAATTGGGTGTGAGTATCCTCTTTCTGACCCCCAATGCCAGCCATGTCCCTAGCCAAGCAGAGACCATCATCGAAGTGGACACCTTGGTTGAGGTGGATGGAAGCCGTGTCACCGAGACAGGTGTGTTATTCCGTTATGCCGAAGTTGGACTCAATAGCACCCGCTATATTGGTCAAGCCGATACGATTGATGAAACCACCGCCCAACATGGATTTGCGCGTAAATTAGAACCGCTTTCTGTGCGGTCTACATTTGGTACGGCGGGCTTGGCATCGAGCATTTTGCTCATGGACTTGCATAAAAATTTGGGTGGCATAGATGCCATGGCAAATCCGTTATTGGAACGGTGGGCATGGTCGCAACATAAAGACAATTCAGAATGGATGCGCGTCCCCATTGGCTTGATGCCCGGTAATAAAATCCGCGAAATTACCTTCTCTGCCGCAGGCGATGGCGTGCATGGCATGATTGCAGGGACAACGGGTTCTGGTAAATCAGAATTGCTCATCACCCTCATTTTGGGGTTGGCAATGCGCTACGACCCCAGCGCCGTGAACTTCGTCCTCGTAGACTTCAAAGGCGGGACGGCGTTTAAGATGTTTGAGAAATTACCGCATGTGGTGAATATCGTCACCAATTTAAGCGGTACAGCAGGGGCGCGGACATTTGTCGCCATGAAATCGGAAATGAACCGCCGTAGTGCGCTCCTCGCCAGCAAAAAGGTGTCGCATATCGTAGATTATCGCGCCAAAGGGTATCACCTTGGGTATGAAAACGGCAATCAACCATTCCCCTTCTTATTCGTCATCATTGACGAATTTGCCGAAATGGTCAAAGAAATGCCAGAATTTAAGGGCGAATTGGATAGTATCACACGGTTGGGGCGTGCGTTGGGGGTGCATCTCATCCTCGCCACCCAAAGACCTTCTGGTGCGGTCACTGACCAAATGCGTGCCAATATCAAATTCAAATTATGCTTGCGCGTAGAAACAGCAGAAGATAGCCGCGAATTGCTCCGCGCCTCTGATGCCGCCTTCTTGCCCACCGATGTTCCGGGGCGTGCTTATCTGCAAATCGGTAATGACAGCTCACAACTCATGCAAGTGGCGTATGCCAGTTCACCGTATAACTTTGTGGCACAAGTCACATCAAAGGCAAAAGTGATTTGGCGTGATAGACGGCGCGAGAAACGTAAAAAGACCAAGAGTGCCGATGAACGCAATATTGCCGATATGGTCGTAGAGGTGTGTAGCGCCTTGGCGCTGGCACATCCTGATGTTGTCAAAAAACAAGAACAACCGTGGCCCGACCCACTACCGACGCTTTTGCCACTCAATGCCAAAGTTATCACCCCCGCCATGATGGTACGTAAATCCACAGGCGATGATATGATGGAGAAACTCCAAGCCGAAGAAGAAGGCAAAGACGATACCCCCACCATTTTGGGCGGGCAGGCAGAAAATCAACAATTGCCCCTCAGCCCCATGCTCATTGAATGGATTAACGAGCGCAATTATTGGGCGCCAATAGATTGGGATAATCCCAAAACCCTACGCGCCAAAGTCGGCTTGATAGATAACCCCTATGAAGCCCGTCAAATGCCCCTATTCATAGATTTGAAAAAGGGTAACACCCTTTTATTTGGTGCATCTGGCAAGGGTAAATCCACCTTCTTACGCACCCTCATCACCGCTTTGACGGTAGAACATGCCCCTGATGAATTACAAATTTATGCCCTCGACTTTGGTGGGCGTGGTTTGGAATTGCTCAAAGGGTTGCCCCATGTGGGTGCAGTGATTACCTCTGCTGAAGGGGAGCGTGTTGAGCGTCTCCTTCGCAAATTGCGCTTCTGGGCGAATAGTCGCGCCCAATTGTTTGCCGAAGCAGGCGGTTTTGTGGAATATAATGCCACCAAACCCGATACCTATCCCGCCATTTTGGTCGTCATAGATAGCTTCGCAGAATTCCGCGAAAATTACGAAGATTTGCTCCCCGATTTGCTCTCCTTGATGCGTGATGGGCGCAATAGCGGTATTTATTTTGTGGTGACTGCCGAGCAAGTTAATGCCATCCCAGGCAAGCTATTTAGCCTGTTCAATGACCGCATGACCCTCAAATTAACCGAAGCGGGCGATTATTCGTCTGTTGTGGGGCGTGTCGCGGTAGATTTGGATGATATTGCAGGGCGCGGGTTTGCGATGGTTGAGCGGCGCGTGTTGGAATTTCAATTTGCAGACCCCATAGATTTTACCCCACCGACAGAAGACGGCGCAGAAGCCGATTCCAATGCAGGTATCCTCTGGTTATTTGATAAAATGACCAAAGCATGGGGCGAAGGTCGCAGACCAGAACCCATCGAAGTCTTGCAAGATATTTTGCCATTGGAAGATGTCATCAATACCTATAAGAAGTCACGCCGTATTGAAACCCTACTCGGTGTCGAGATGGCAGAACTTCAACATGTGGTCGTAGATTTGCAAAAGCAAGGTCCACATTTCATCGTCATCGGTCAGCCATTCTCTGGTAAGACTACCGCGCTCCGTAGCTGGATTTTGGGCATGGGCGCGATGTACTCGCCCAGCGATATTCGCATGTTTGTGATTGATTCTGCCAAGCGCCTATTTGATTATGGTGGCAAGCACACCCTCGCAGATTTGCCCCATGTGGACTATGCCATCTCTGAACAAAATAAAGATGAGATGACGACCATGATGGCGCACATCCAAAAGATTTATTCGCAACCGGGCAAAAAACCCGATATTTATGTCATCATAGATAACTACGATGATTTCCGCGACCTTGCGAATAATCAACAACAAACCGATATTGCCGATATGTCCCGTAAATATGGCGCAGAAGGCTTGCATTTCGTCATTGCGTGCCTGCCGGGGTCTATGAGTGATGACCTGCGGAAAAATATCGGGAAATCGCGTTATGGGTTGGCATTAGACCCCAATACTGCCACCAATACACCCTTCAATGCGCGTATTC
The DNA here is from genome assembly GCA_033763335.1 of bacterium. Lineage (GTDB taxonomy): Bacteria > Chloroflexota > Anaerolineae > Aggregatilineales > Phototrophicaceae. The sequence continues at coordinate 100,503 of JANRKU010000054.1, read as the reverse complement.
CCCGCAAGTTACAAGAAGCGGAATTACCCGTTGGGCGTGCCTTCCTCATCTTATCGGGACGTGTCAATATTTTGCAAGTCGCCACACCCTATCCTGTGGTAGATACAGGCGCGATGGGTGAACCGTTGGATGTCGAAGAACAAATCATCGGCATGATGGATGAATGGGTCTCAGAAATTCGTACCACATGGGCAGATGCCCCCTCATGGCAATTGCCATCACTGTCCGAAGAGGATATGAAAGTGACTCCTAGCTCATCGAGTAATGGGTCATCATCCTCTAATGCGAGCAACCCGATATCACCTCCTGTTGTGGTCGTTCAAGCACCGATTGAATTGCGCTTTGGTGAGGCATTGATGGAACGCATCAAGGGGCTTATCAGCAAAGATTATTCCGAAATGTATGCGTCAGACGAAGCCACACTCAAAACAGCCATTCAAGACCTCGATAATATGGCAGAAATGGCGCTCATTGCTCAAGCAGTGGGTAGCTATGACTTGTTGCCCGTGTTAGAAGAATTGAATATTGACCCCAAAGTCATCGCCCAAGCCTTAATCGAAAATGACTTCCCACCCCAACGCTTGGCACGCAAATTGAAGGTAAATATAGACGATTTGAAAAAGACAACGACCACTGAGGGAGAGCAATAACGATGAGTGATTATCTCGAAATGACCATCGCATCAGATTTGTTTGATGATTATCCCATCCACAACGTATTGGTCTTGCATGACATCACCATTCAAGACCTTATCGCAGAAATCCGCACGGAATTTGGTTTCGATGAGGGCGAGTATGCACTCGCCCTCAAAGGGACGCGCAAAGAACTTAAACCTGATGCCACCTTTGACGAATTGAGTCTGGGAAATGGCACGGATTTGGTCTTTGGGCGCAGACAACGCAAGCAACAACAATTCAAAGGAACACAACTCCGCCCCCAAAATCGGGCATACTTGGTAGAAGAAGCATCTGGCACACGGTATGAGATTTCGCGCAGTAATGCCCTCATTGGACGGGCATTAAGTGATGCCACCACCTCTGTCGAAATCAACTTGGCATTGGTGGATAAATCGAATAGTGTGTCTCGTCAACACGCCAGAATCATCGAAGCGAATGGGAATTATCTCCTAGAAGCCCTCAGAGAGGACAATCCAACCTACCTAAATGACAAACTATTACAAAAGTCAGAGCCAGTTCCGATAAAAACTGGTGATATAATTAAGGTAGGCAGGATAATATTACAATTCCATGCCCCAAATTAATGTCCGCGCCCCGATAGGGGATGAGTGAGGATTATTTATGGCAGACCGCATCGAGGTTGATTACGCACAATTAGAAAAATTGGGGGCGCTATTAACACAACGAGCAGAAACCATTGATGAGCAAATGAGTCGCCTGCGTCAATCAATGGAAGGGCTTCGTAAAGCGTGGCTAGGCGAAGCATCGGAAGATTTTTTTGCAGAGATGGATGACCGTACAATGCCATCTATGCGCCGTTTGTATGATGTCTTAAATCGGACAGGGCAAGCACTTAAACAAGTGAGCCAAGTCTATCGCAATGCAGAGGAACAAGCCTCTAATCCATTTAAGGGTGGAGGGGGTGCTGGCGGTAATGTCGGCGGTGGTGCTGGTGGTAACGTTGGCGGAGGCGCTGGTGGTAACGTTGGCGGAGGCGCTGGTGGTGGAGTCGGCGGCGGTGCTGGTGGCAATGTCGGCGGAGGCGCTGGTGGTAACGTTGGCGGAGGTGCTGGTGGTGGAGTCGGCGGCGGTGCTGGTGGCAATGTCGGCGGTGATATCGGCGGAGGCGTTGGTGGTGGAGTCGGCGGTGGTGTTAGTGCTGGCGATGGCAGTGTCAAACCAGGTGACGGAAGTGTTAAAGGGGGTGGCGTTGGTGGTGGTTCTGGCGGTGGAGGCGGTGGTTTTGGTGGTGGCTCAAGTAGTGCCGCCCAACAACTCGCATTCAATGGCGGGGCTGTCGCTAATGGGTTTAATACCGTGCGCGATGCGACCAATGCACTTAACGCGCCAACTGGTGGGGCTAACCTAGACCCATTGAGTGGCAAAGTCACAGGCAAAGGTGGCATGGTCGGCGGTGTTGGTGGCTTGGGCAATATTGGTAATATGAGCGATTTTATCAAAGATTTCTTCACGACCAATCAAAACCAAGTACAAAATTTGGTGAATACCGCGCAAAATGCTATTTCATCGGCATTGCAAGCCATTAACGCTTTTTCAGATTTGGTGAATACTCTGTTTTAAGCGTGTGGATACACGAAAGGCATAGTACATGGAATATATGGAATTTATCGGGGCTGGTTTTACCCTTCAGACCCCCACAGAATGGCTGATAACCTCCTCACCAGAGCATCAGGTCATTTTTTTGGGGGCAAATAACCCACAGGGCGTGCGCCCTAACGTGATGGTGGCAATTCGGGCAGTAGAGGATACTGTGACCGTGAGCAAATTGGCACAAGAAACACTTGCCGCCCAAAAAGCGGAATTGCCACACTATCGCGTTTTGAGTGAAATGGATAATAGTGAGCGTGGTGTTTTTGAGCGCACCTATCAATGGGCGCGTCCGAGCGATGGCGCGAGTATTATCCAAACCCAACGATTTTATGTTTTGGGCAATGTCCTTTTTTCATTTACCGCAACTCGCTTAGAGCTTGAGGTTGTCTATGAGCCAGTTTTTAAGCACATGCTTAACTCCTTTCGGTTGGTTTTAACCCCAACCACCTGATTTCATTTTTGTGGGGATAACATGACAGACCGTATCGAAGTAGACTATGCTCAGTTGCAAAAAATCCAACAAATTTTGCAGGGGCGATTGGACGAATTAGAACAACACTACAACATGCTCGTCTCCAAAACTGGGGAATTAGGGCAAGTCTGGAAAGGCAAAGGCGCAGATAAATTCTCCGATGAGATGGAGACACAAACCCTGCCAGCTTTCCAACGTTTGGGTGAGGCAATCATAAAAATTCACAATGCTCTTTCCCAAATCGCTAATTTGATGCGTGCCGCCGAAGAACAAGCTGGGAATTTATTCAAAAGTAGTGGCTTGACAGGTGAGTTCCCTATTGTTAGCGGTGGGTTTGGGAACGGGCAAGGTGTATCAGGTGGAGGTACAGGCGGAGGCGGAGGTCGTTCTGGTGATTACACCTCTGGTTCTGATGGTAGTCGCGCTGGGTTTAAGACATGGATTGGTATTAACAAAGATGTTGGATTTTCTTTTTTAAGCGGTGATGACCCGTTTAGTCGTAATATCAACATGGGTAATTTCCCTAGTTACCTAAAAAATTCGCGGTTTTCAACTCAGACCGAATTATTACGCCAATATCTAGGTGGAAATCTTAGTTTTGGTGATACTAAGGAATTTCTACGATATGGAAAATCTATTAGCATCCCATTGAATGGCGATGGTGAAGCGTCTATACGGGATAATAATCCTAGTATTGTCGAGTTAGGTGATAAAGACCGTCTATTACCAAATTATTTTGAGGGTGGTGGTACGTTTGAAGTTGCCAAATTACAAGGCGAAGCAACTGCTTTTGAGCGTCTTTTTGGCAATGAAAATGCCAATTTACGTTTCTCTGCCCTCAGCGTTGAAGGAGAACTTTCGGCACGTGCCAAATTTGGCAAAGATGGCATTGATATTGGTGCAGAAGCCAATGCAGGGGCATATTTGGCACGACTACAAGGGTCTGCCGAAATGAATGGATTTAAAGCACAGGGCGATGCATATATTGGTGCAACGGCGAGTGGTCAAGGAGGACTGGTCATTGACCCAATGTCGGGGGATGCCAAATTCACTGTTAAAGGTGAAGCATTTATTGGTGCAGAGGCAAAAGGGTCTATTGGAACATCCAATGAGTTTTTTAGCCTTGAATTGCAAGGTAGTGCTTCTGTCGGAGCAGGGTTACGTGGGCAATTTGATGTTGGAATTGATGACGGTGTCCTAAAGGTGGATATTGGGCTTTTAGGAGCGTTAGGCGTTGGGGGGGGAGCAGGTGTAAAATTAGATGTCAATCTGAATAATATAGCAGATGTAGCACTAGATGCGATTGGTGATGCGATTGTTGGGGTCGGCGATCAACTCAATCCTTTGGGGAATTTTATAAACGCATTAATGCCATAAGAGGTGAACAATGAATTATATCCCATTTAAGGGTCCCGGATTTATGCTAGAACGTCCAGATACATGGACAGCAACCGCATCGCTCGATTATCAAACGATGTTTTCTGCCGATGTTAATGCGTGGGGGGTGCGCCCAAATATGCTCCTCTCCATTCGCCCTCTCAATGATGAAGCCTCTTTGGGCGATGTCATGGAGCAAGCCCGTTTGATTGCCCAAAAAGAATTACATGGGTACGAAATTTTGCAAGAAGTAGACCAATCCCCCGATGGCTGGGTAGAACGCCGTTATGGGTGGGTACGGACAGAAGATGATTTGGGCATTGTGCAGTTGCAACGGTTTTATAAATTTGGCAATCTGCTTTTTGCTTTCACCGCTACCCGTACCGAATATGAATCGGAATACGATGAGGTATTTTATCGTATTTTAGAATCATTCCACCTCAATAGCCCTCGTAATAACTAGAGCAACGAGACATTCAACGCGCTTAATACCGCATGGATGGGTGTGACCAGTGATGCTTGTGGCGACCCGCCAAATAATAACCCCACTGCCATATTATCGGTGGGGTCTACGACCAATGAGCCAGAATCGCCACCATCACTCATCCCCCCCGTGAGGATTTGCGCCGTAAAGCGGGCAGTCCGTTCTCCGCGTGGCGTACTATACCCCACATCTACAGTCGCATTGACCAGCGTCACGGTGCTTTTACGCAAGCCTGTTGTGCGTCCATGTTTTGCCACAGGCATCCCAATACTGACCGATTTTGTGCCAGCAATCCCGCCAATCATGGGAATTTGGCTGTCAAATTGCGCTGTAGATAAGACCTTCCCCAATGCACAATCTACTAAATTTTCTTTGCGAGTCGCCATCGGGGGCGGATTTTGGGGCGATGTCCCCCCTGTAGAATTGCCACTGCCACGCGGAGATGTGCCTGTGGGGGTATTGCCCGTATTGGTGGGTGTTCTGCCCGATGTTCCGCTTGTCCCTGTGCTTCCGCCTCTGCCAAATAAGCGCAATAGCGCATCTATGAGGACATTACAGCCACGCCCGACCACACGACCATCTAAAATAGGCGATGCAACTTGCCCCACAGATGCCATTTCACCGGTGCTATCTTGCAAATAACGCAGGGGGATGAATCGCTCTAATGTGGCGACCATATCGGCAGGATTCATACCCCCATCCAATGGGGCGGGTTGCAGAATGGGGTCGCCTTTTTTACCATAATTGCAATTTGCAAACACATGATTATTGGAGAGGATGAGCAATTCTCCCGTGATATTATCACGCACGAGCGCCCCCAATGTGCCTGCTGTGCTTTCATAATGACCGATGCTCACCCCAAGCGGGATAATGGGGCGATAGCGGTCTTTGGGGCTATTGTTGGCGCGGAGGTTGCCGACGACTACCACATCTGTTTTGACCCCATCCACATCTTTTGGAACGCGGTCTTTGCTTTCAATTTCGCTCATGGGGCGTTTTTCATCCACCAACACGACCAAAGAGGGTTGGTCTGTGACAACGCCATCGCTTTCTTTATATCCTGCCGCCACGCCGACCACATGCGATTTTTTGAGCATTTCATCTTGAATAAAATCTTGAATCTTAAAAATTAGTTGAAATATGGCGCTATTATCTTCAGACATAACCAGCCCGCCTCTATAAAGTGTAGATGACATTTTTCTTTATAATAGTTCTAAATGAGGTCTTTTGCAAAAAATTTGGCTGATGGTTATTTACACCTGTCATCCTTTCCCATATACTAGATTGTGATAGTATTCACAATCTAGTGTGAGGGATATGAAATGAAATCGCTACAAGCATTATTTGGGCGGGTAGATACCCGCATAACCACGTTAATGTCACGATACGGGATTGTTGCCTTGCGAATCAGCGTTGGGGTGGTCTTTTTCTGGTTTGGATTTTTGAAATTCTTTCCAGATTTGAGTCCAGCGCAAGACCTTGCCGCCCGTACCATTGAAAAATTGACCTTTGGCATTATGCAACCAGAAATTGCCTTGCCCATTTTGGCATTATGGGAGACGCTCATCGGTATTGGTCTTATCACAGGCAAATTTATGCGTGTCACCTTGCTATTGCTCTTCTTTCAGATGCTCGGCACGATAACCCCTATTTTCTTTTTCCCAGAAGAAACATTTACCCGTTTTCCCTATGCGCCCACGCTGGAAGGGCAATATATCATCAAAAACATGGTATTGGTCAGCGCCGCATTCGTGATTGGTGCGACTGTGCGCGGGGGCAATTTGATTGCCGACCCAGAGGCACATCGCACCGCCCGTCAGATAGAAGATGACAATATGCGTAAGGGGTTGAATCAATCTGTTGAATTGAACACCCATTAGGGCTTATGGGCATATCATGATATAATTTGAAAAGGGCATGATAGATATGCCCTTTTTCTATCAGATATAAAAAGGCATTTTCGCGTGAAATTTATTTCTGCCAGCGATATTTATACTGTTAATCAGCAAGTGGTGGGACATGAACCCATTGTCCTCAATCGGCACTTGTTACAATCTGCCGCGAAACGTCCTTATACCCGTATGTTTGGTCAAGAAGCCTATCCATCTATCCTCGAAAAGGCGGCTTCCTTGGTTCATGCGCTTGCCCATGACCATTTGTTTACCGATGGCAACAAACGCACCGCCCAAATTGTATTGGAACAATTTTTGCATAATGCAGGGTATCGCCCCACATGGGATGCCACCGATGCGTATCATGTCATATTAGAAATCGCCAAAGGCAAATGTGAAATTCCACAAATTGTCGAGTGGCTCGCTGTGAATACTGCCCCTGTGTAATTATCCAAAAAGGATACTCTTTCATGCGACCAGACCGTGCTACCAATATTGAATCATGGAGCATTGACGCGCTCACCCTCATTTTATTACGCCAATTCAAGCGCCTATTGATGGATAAAGGCGTTGGGCTAACCGAATCTCATATGCAATCTATCGCAGAAGCGGTTCTGGAAAATCGCCTATCCCCTACAGATAGTACGCCCATCATATTGGCATTAGAGGGCATTATTATAGAGAGCCTTGATGTTTTAGGCGGGTGGGATTTAACATTTGCTCAATCGCTCAATACAGATATGAATCACCTCACGCATTTATGGCAAACCACTGCCGATTTTCTCATGCTTGCCAACGAAAAAGGCAATGCCGAAATTCGTGTATCGGCGGGGAGTGCCTTACAAACCCTTTTGGGAGATTTTACCCATGTGCGGGAATTGATGACCGCTATTGACCATGATATTCAGGTCTTGGGGATGTTGGATGTGGATGCTATGATTTGCAAACGGGCGATATGCTATCGTGCCAATATCCCCCAGCACGATTCTGATTGGTTGGTTAAAATCCGAACATGGGTAGATAGTAAGAAATCATAATCCACCCGTTCACAACCTCATCAGATAGGCGTATGATATGATGTGTGAAAACGCGACATATTGCGTTATGTGAATGAGAAAGGGTCTCCTATCGTGAAAAAAATACTTGCCCTCTGTGGGGTTTGGTTACTATTTGGCTTGGTTGCATGTAGCACACCCACCCCAGAAGCCCCGCCCGATATTCGCGCACTATTGGTAAAAGCCGCCGATATTTTGCTCAATGCCGATACATTTCAACTCGAAATTAACCAGATTGGCACACCGTATATCTTCACCATTGATATTGGTCAAGGTGAAATTGAAACGTATTTGCGCCGTGTGATAGGGCAATTTGTCGCCCCTGATGAAGTCTATGCCACTGCCAATGTGATTGCGGGCAGTTTGCCCATAGACCTCACCCTGTATGGCAAAGCCGATGACCAATGGTTTAACCCATCAAATTTGGCGTGGATTAATGCCCCGTTTGCCGATGGATTTGACCCACGCCGTGTGGTTGGGGAAGATAGTGGATTCCGTAAGGCGCTCAATTCGCTTGGTGAACTCAATTATATTGGCATAGAAGATTTTTTTGGCGTGCAGGTCTATCACATCAAAGGGATTGGTAATCCAGAAGATGTATCGGCATTACTGGTTGGGATGATAGAATTTACGACCCCCTTGCCCTTGGATGTATATTTGCGCGTGGATAATGGTGAACCTGTCCGTATGATTATCACCCAACCCGATACCGCCACCGCAGAAACCCCAAATACCCAATGGACGGTGGATGTATTCGATATTAACGGCGAAAAGAATTTTACCGCGCCCACAGGAGCCTAGTGGATGGTTGCCCAACAAACCCGCACAATACCAAAAAGGGCTTTTAACCCGTGGGTGATTGCCATAATTTTAGCCATACCTGTATTTCTCAATTCGCTCGATTTAACCGTTGTATCGGCATTTTTGCCTGAGCTGATTGTGGAACTCAAAATTCCCATTCAAACAGGGCTAGATGATGCCGCATGGATTGTGAGTGGGTATCTGCTGGCATCCATCATCAGCCTTGCCATCATGGGGCGGGTGAGTGATATTGCGGGCAGACGGGCTGTGTATATTTTTTCGATGATAATTTACATCATCGGCTCGTATTTGGTGGCGGTGGCGCATACCTATCCCACCGATATATTGTATTCCCTCTATCGGCGTAGTGGGCAGATGGTAGACCCCGCCTATGTCAATTTACAGGTGATTATCATCGCCCGTGTGATACAAGCCTTTGGCGCGGGGGCGATTACCCCTGTCAGCATGGCGCTGGTGAGCGATTTATTCCCTGCACATCGGCGGGCGGTGGTTCTGGGGTTTATCGGCGCGATGGATACGCTCGGATGGGTGCTAGGGCATCTGTATGGCGGGATATTTTTGCAAATTCCGGGTGTCAGATGGCAAACCATGTTTTGGATAAATATCCCCATCACCCTATTTGCCTTGATGATTACCTTATGGGTGTTGCGCGGGATAAAAATGAATCGGGCTAGGGGACGATTCGATATTTTGGGGGCAATATTTATTGTCGGGTCGCTGGTTTGTTTGAGCATCGGCTTGGGTGGCATTAGCCTGAATACTGCCACATCGCTCCAAAGTTTGGCACAAAGCGAAGTCGTGCCGTTCAATTGGGGACTCATTGGCATTTCGGCGGTGCTACTACTGATATTCATCCTCATCGAATCACGGGTCAAAGCGCCTCTCATGAATTTACACCTATTCACACGGCGAAATGTGGCTATGGGGCTGATTGCCAACCTGCTCATTGGCTATTGTATCTTCATCGGGCTTGTAGCTGTGCCAATTTTGATTAATATCCGTCTGGATAGCATCGAAAATATGCAAGATGCCGCCTTATTGGTGGGGGTGATGTTGGGCGCAATGACCATTCCCATGGCACTCGCCACGATTCCGGGTGGATGGCTGGCAGAAAAAATCGGCTATTCACGCACCATCGTTGGCGGGTTGATGATTACCATCATCGGCTTTGTGTGGATGTGGCGCTCATGGTCGCTGGATGTGAATAATTGGATTATCGTCATGCAGATGATACTCATCGGCACGGGCATCGGACTGACCTTTTCGCCGATTAGCGCAGGTGTGGTCAATAGCGCCGATGACGATGAACACGGGGTGGCATCATCGCTCGTGCTGATTATGCGCCTGATTGGGATGACCATCAGCACCACCAGCCTGACCAGTTTCGCCTTAAATCGGGTGAATGGCATGGCATCGGCACAATTGGCGGGTGTCCCCATGAATAGCGATGTGTATTTGCAGACCTATGCGACCATTGCGGCGGGTGTGCTGGCAGAAATAGGGCTCATCGGCGCGGTTATCGCTTTTATCGCCATTTTCCCTGCATTGGCGATGAAAAATGAGGTGGGTATATCACAAAAAATGGGATGACCTGTAGGGGCTTGCCATGGCAAGCCCGCCATAACCAACGATAAAAATTGTGGGCATGACATGTCATGCCCCTACGCAATACCCATCTTTTGACCTAAAAATTGGCAATTTAACCATACACCATAAGTGAAATATTGCGGTTTTTCACCTATGTTGCATCCCATCCCCAAATTTGTCATAATGAGAGTCATTATCAGATTTGTGGGAATAAATTATGGCAACCGACCCGAATAAAACCGTTTTTATCAGCTATCGTCGTTCCACCAGTCAGGAATTGGCACGCTCCATTTTTATGCACCTCAAATACAATGGCTATGATGCCTTTTTTGATGTTAATACGATGGATAACGGCGCATTTGATGACATTATCCTCAATCAAATTGGTGCACGCACCCATTTTATCTCGATTATCTCCAAAGGGGCATTTGAACGGTGTGTGAATGATGGTGATTGGGTGCGCCGAGAGATAGAAGAAGCCATGCGTTTGGGGCGGAATGTCGTCCCAATTCTATGGGAAGGGTGCGATTTTACGCATGAGACTAATTTTTTGCCCGACCATATCCGCGATGATTTCCGCCGATTGAGTGGTTTGCCCCTCACGCATTTTTATTTCGATTCGGGCATGGATATTCTGACGACTCGCTTCCTCAAATCACCGACCCACCCCGTTACATTGAAAACGGTATCCACCCAAGAACAACGTGAAATCGAACAGCGCAAGGTGCAAATTGAAACTGCACCACCACCTAAGCCTACCCGCAAATCCTTGGAACTCATGCCCAAACCTTTCGCATGGGTGGATATTCCTGCAGGGAAGGTGACGATTGAAGCAGGTGGATATTTGGATAAAGCCACTACATTCGATGTAGGTGCATTTCAGATGTCCAAATATCCTATCACTAATGCCCAATATCGCTTATTTGTGGATGCATGTGGTTACACCGAAAAGCGTTGGTGGACAGAGGATGGTTGGCAAGCCAAATTAGACGGTTGGGATTGGGTTCATTCTTTTTGGGAGAAAACAGGCAAGGCATGGATACAACCACGTTATTGGGATAATCAAGATTTGAATGGCGTAAATCACCCTGTAGTAGGGGTATCGTGGTATGAGGCGATTGCTTTTTGCCAATGGATGAGTACACAGACAGGTGAAAATATAACCTTGCCCACAGAACAACAATGGCAATGGGTGGCACAAGGTAGTGATGGGCGTAAATATCCATGGGGTAACATATTTGATAGTAATCGGTGTAATACGATTGAATCAGGTATCGGTAAAACAACCCCTGTCGCTCAATATGAAGGCAAAGGCGATAGCCCGTTTGGTGTGGTGGATATGAGTGGCAATGTGTGGAAATGGTGTTTGACAGAATACGAAACAGGTGATGTTGGATTAATAGGAAATGAAGAACGTATCATGCGTGGTGGCTCTTTCTTAGGGGATTCAGATAGTATATTGCTTCGTTACTGGACTGATCCAATGGTGACCGAAACAGGATTCTACATTGTCTGTAATTAACTTTAAAAAATAATATAAATTATAATCTCTGAAAGGGCGCGAATATGTCCGTTAATCTGAAGTCTGAGGATGTGTCAGCACACGGTTTTGTTTTTTGCAGGGAATATTTTTTTATTCTTCATCTTCATCTGCCAATAAATCAGCTAAAATGTCCTGAATCTTCTTCGGGCTAATATCTGATTGCTCGGTTTTTGAATAGACAGTGATGAGATAAATTTTATTGCTCAATTGAACATAATAAACCGCACGAAATCCGCCACTTTTTCCACGTTGGGCAGATTTATTAGCTAATCGTACCTTATAGACATCATGCCCAATATTCGGAATGATGTCGCCCGGTCGTTCATCGGCTTCAAGCACATCTAATAAATCCCGAATTTCATGTGTAATAAGCGGAAATTTCTTCTTGAGTTGTTTAATTTGCTTATCACACTCTGGGATGATAATGACTCTACTTGGCATGATTGGTTTCTGCCTCATATTCGCGGTCAATCTCATCCAAAACTTCCCGCGCAGGGCGACCTTCGCCATTTAAGGCTTGTATCATGCCCCTACGAATGGATTGCAGAATTTCTTCTTCAGTGGGTTTATCGTCATCATCCAATAAATTGGCTTGTATCATATTTTTTACCAGATGATTGACTGATAGTTGGGCATCATCCGCCAATGCTTTTAGTTGGGCAAATGTTTCATCTGGAATTTCGATGGTTAGGGTGGTCATGGTCGCCTCCAAATCTTATTTACCCCATTATAACATTATTCCCCGCGCCGTTGATACAAGCTGGCAATCATGCCATCGCCCAATTCGAGCGTATAGACAAATTCAAATTGTTCGCCCAACACCCCCCGATAGCCCACATACACCTCACCTACATATGGAATCGGCGTGGTGATATACCAGACCCGTTCTGATGATGCTGTCCAATCGCGTAAGGTTTGGGCGGTGCTATCGGCTTCGCCAATTCCCACAAATTGCGGTGGTTGGGGCAATAAGGGGAATTGGGTTTGTATAATGCCCATATCCCCTTGTGGGACGATGTAAAAAATGTCGTTTTGCGAGATGCCATTCAGCCAAAAATGCGCTTTTTGCACCGCTTTCCATGCCCTATCTTCGACCAAAATAATTTTTTCACCAGCCCAATCAATCAAACGGTTGGTGATGGGTATATCGGCGTAGCCAGATAACCCGCGTATAGCGATTTGTGACATGGCAAACGCATAATCATAGGGGGGATATGCGCCAAAACAATCATAATTCGGATGAAACGGGAATTGTGCAAAACACGCCCCTTGCTCTGCAATTTGCGTGAGGGGTGTGTGGATGACCGCGCCATTTTTGCCGTATACTTGCCATTCCAACGTGTCCCAGTTGTTCATCAGCATCATGCCATGCGCCCCGATGAGCATCACCATCAGCACCACCGCCACCCGTTTTTTCATCAGTGTGAGCATGGCAAAAATCGCTATCCAAAAAGGGGTGATGGCTTGTTGATAATGCTCCAGCAAGGCGCTATTCATCCCAAAAAAATGATGACGGGTGAGCGCGATGAGTCCCGCCGTGCCAAGCGAAAAAACGGCTAATCCCGCGCCAATCCCCACAACCTTTTTTTGACCATCGCGCCATAGGCATATACTGACGATGAAAAAGAGGGCAATCCCGATAAATCCCAAAAGCGGGGCGATGGTGCTATCATTGATGAATGGTCGCCCCAACATGGTAAGGGTATATTGGATAAATATCACTGGTGGCGGGATGACCACTTGCCCCATCGCCCCGCCCGTGCTGATATTCCCATGAAAAAACAAAATCGCGCATATAATCGCCATGATAAGGATGAGCGCATAGTGCCAGCGTTGCCGATACCCCATTCCTACCATAGCGACGATGATAACACCCCATGCTGTTAATCCATTGGCAGTGGAAAAAGACGCACAATAGGCGCTGATGATGGCAAAAGTGAGGGCATATAGGGGCTTATGGGCGAATTGTTGTAAGGCGAGAATTGCCAATAAGGTGAAAAATAAGGCGAAATGAAAGGCACTTTGTACGCCACCAAGCCAGCTAAGGGCTTGGTCAACTGATAGGGTGAATAAGGCAATGGGGAACACCATATAGCCCCATTCACGCGGGGCATGGTGCTTAAAAATGAGGATGAGTAACCCTGTATTCAGCAACCCCAACACCACATTGACCAGTATTTCATAGGTGTTATCCCAACGGGTTGTTGGAGTCAATAGGGCGGTGATGAGGTGTGTAAAGACGATGCGATGACCATTATGTGGGGTGAATAAATCAGAAAGGGTCAGTGTATTATCATGAGTTTTGATGGCGATGTGGGCGCTGGTGACATTGGCATCGCCATACGGAAATTCAGACGTGCCATAGGTCAGCACGAAGGTGATAAATAGGACTAGGGGGATAACCCCTAAAATCATGCCAATTGCGTGATTTTTTGTCATCCTGAACATCGCTATTATGCCAAAATTACTGAGCTTTTACTTTATAACGAATAATTATATCGCAAAAGAAAATTTTGGCGACAAGCTATTTATCACGATTTCGTTATGCGTCTGTGGTTTCAGTCGCTTCTGGTGTCTGTGTGGCTGGTGCGACCCGAATCCCACACGCGACTTGTGCCTCATTCAGCTTAAAGCTGGCAGAATCGAGCAGGGTAGTATCACTCGTTTCGCGTGCAATCGTATTGCTCGCCTCAAAATAGGGGAGTGCTTGTTGGCATTGCCCCAACGCCAAATACGCTTCACCGAGCCAATAATTATAATAGCCGTTATCGGGTATAAAATCATACGCCGTTTGGAACGAAATCAGCGAATCTGCGATTTGTTCGCGCCGATATTGCACACGCCCCATCAAATAATGACACGCCGCCACATTGGGGTCAGATTCAATACAACGGCTTAAATAGCTCATGGCTTCTTCTGGATTGCCCTGCACACGCCAATAATAATCGGCTATATCAAATAGCACTTGGGTGTTGCCCGGATTGCGGTCTAAAATATCTTGATATAACTGCAACGATGCTTCGTAATTCAGAAAACGGTCACGCTCTAAGCGTGCTAACCAAATAGCGACATAAATCATCGTTGGGGCAAGTTCATTGGCGGCACGAAAATCCTCTAGGGCGGCATCAAAATCGTAGTTAACCTCTTGATTAATGCGTCCCCGTACTTGCAATGCCTCATAACTATCTGGGTTCAGATCTAATGCCTCTTCGATGGTGGTCTCTGCGCGTTCTCCCTGCTGAATATTGAGGTAGGATTCCGCCAAAAATGCCAATGCGCGTGCGCGGGTGGTTGCCCATGATGGGTCTTGGTCAATGAGGCTGATGGGGACGAGTTCTAATGCGCGTGACGCACTGGCAATCGCCTGTGATGAACGTCCAAGCCGATTGAGTGCCATCGCCCGCATTGACCACATATCAGGATGAAATGGGTTGGCGGTGATGCCATTCTCTGCCGCTAAGAGTGCCTCTTCAAAGCGTCCTTGATTGATATACCCCAATGTGAGCCGATAAAACACGGTGGTATCGTTGGGCGTGGCGGGTGCTATTTGGGCATATAAACTGGTGGCTTCTTGAAGTGACCCTAGCACCCACGCATCATTGGCACGTAAAAGGTCATTAGACGGGTCTTGTGTCGCGGTTGGGGCGGGTGCGCGTGATGTGGCGATGGTGTTGCTGGTATTATCTACCACCGTGTTAATTGCCTTATCCACAATCGGGATGAACATCTCTCGATTTTCATAAATGCCGATGCCAACCACGATAATGGCAATGGCGAAAATCCAAAAGAAAATCGTGCGCCATGAGATGATGCTCACCCGCCGACGATTACTATATTTTTTGGTTGGACGAAGATACATAACAAGTCCTTTGGCTCATGCTTAGGGTTGGGTTTCGGTGGGTGCTTCAATCATCTCTGGCGTAATCTCGATGTTAAAATTGGGTGTTGCGGTGGGTAAGGTGGGGTCTCTGCGCCCAAATTCAGGGCATTTTTGCCCAATAGCGATGAGTCCTTCACGGATATACCCGATGACCGTGTCGCTATCGGGGCGTGCTTGTGCCATGAGGAGCGATTCTTGCAAAACATCCCATCCATTTTGACAATCATCCACATAGTAATAACTCAATCCCAGCCGATAGCTACAATCCAGATTATCGGGCGCAATCTCCACACAGGCTTGAAAGGCGCTAAGGGCTTCATCAAATTGATAGAGGTTATATTGCAAAATCCCTAATTGATAATATGCCCCAATCAAGGTCGGGTCGGCATCGATGGAATCTTGGCAATAGCCGATGGCACGCTCGAATTGCCCTATTTTGCGATACGTTGAACACAACCGCAACAACGCCCGCGCATTACGAGGTTGTAGGGCGAGGATGCGGTCATATAAATCTATGGCTTCTTGGTCGCGGTTTTGTGCCAAATATTGCGATGCTAATTCTAAATGGGCGGCGATATTGGTCGGGTCTATGCGGACAGCCGCTTCTAATTGGATGATGGCTTCTTGATTATTGCCCACCCAACTGAGTGAATAGGCATAACTACGGCGAGCATCTGAACTGCTAGGGTCGGCTTGAACCGCCATGAGTCCAGCCTCTGCCCCCTCCTCATATTTACCTGTATCGGTGTAGGCGCGTGCCAATGCCGAATAGAGGGGGGATTCATACCCTTTATTCAAATCTAAGCCCGATAGCACCACCGGAATAGCATCTGAACCGCGTTGTAACCAGACCAGCGCACGCGCTTTGAGGGCATAGCCACGCGGGTCAGTGCTATTGACTTCAATAATCTGTTCAGCGAGTTCAAGCGCCCGTTGCGGATTATCCATATCAATCATCAACTTGCCATATTCATACAGATAATCTATGTTTTCTGGGCGTTGGGCAATAGCACGCTCAAATAAATCTGCCGCCTCTTGCATATCGCCCGCCACAAATAATTGTGATGCGAGTGTGGCGAGGTCACTCGGTAACGGGGTGGGGGTTGGGGCAAGCCCAATCAGCTCTAAGGCTTGCTCTTGCAACTGGTCAAAATTGCTAGAGACAAATAGGGCAATGCCCCCCACTATCAGCCCGAATAGAAAAATAATCGGGGCATAATTACGCCGTTGTTTGTATTCTTTGCCAAACATCGGGCGCGAATAATCGCGTCTAATCTGCATGGGCGCTCCTTATCATCCAAAACCACCGATAGGTGTAGGCGGTAGCGGTGTGGGTGGGGCTGGTGTTGGCACGGTTCGCCCACTAAACCCCGCACAGCGTTGGGTGATAGCATCCATCACATTGTCTATTTGTACCACAATGGTGGGTAAATTCTGATTAACTGCCAGTAACCGACTTTCTTCGAGGATAGCCCATGACTCATCGCAATTGTTGAGCCGATAATGGGCAAATCCGCGAATATACCAACATTCAATGCGGGTAGACCCATTGTCAATGCACTTTTCAAATGATTCGATTGCCCCTTCATAATTGCGCCGTGCATATTGCATTTGCCCCCGTTGCATATAGGCTTCGGCATAAGTGGGGTCGAGCCGAATGGCGGCATCACAATACGGTTGTGCCACATCAAAACGAGCGAGGTCTAAGCCTGCATAGGCTTGGCACAAACGCAAATAGGCTTTGGCATTGTTCGGTTGTAATTCCAAAATACGATTATACGTGCCAATAGCCATATCTGGACGATTCACACCCTGTAGCTTATATAATGCCGCCAAATAAAAATAAGGGCTGATGAGATAGGGGTTGATGGCGATGGCATCTTCTAAATAATCTATCGCTTGTTGATACCGCCCCACATAGGTGAGGGGCCACTGATAAGAGGTGAGGACGAATAAGTCCTCTGGGGCGAGTTCATAAGCCCGTTCTGCATTGCGTAATGCTTCTTGCCAACGTCCCAAATTGATATATGCCACGCCTTGTACCGCATATAGAGGCGCAAAATTGGGGTCTATATCAATGCCCTGAATGGCGGCTTGAATTGCCCCAGATGGGTCTGTCCACATTAACGCACGCCCTTTGAGGGCATAGCCGCGCGGGTCTTGTGGCGCAAGGGCAATCATGCGCTCTGCGATAGGCAATACCTCACCATCGCGCTCACCTTCGATGAGCAATTGACCATATTCGTATAAATAATTCACATCGTTGGGACGTTGTTTGATGGCTTCTTCAAATAGGA
The DNA here is from genome assembly GCA_033763335.1 of bacterium. Lineage (GTDB taxonomy): Bacteria > Chloroflexota > Anaerolineae > Aggregatilineales > Phototrophicaceae. Next base: position 82,806 of record JANRKU010000054.1, on the reverse strand, counting down.
TTAATGCCCCTGCCACATCCCCGTTTTGAAAGAGGGCAGACCCGCGTGTAGCGAGGTCGCTGGCAAATGGCGTGGTGGTTGGTGCAAATCCGAATACCTCAAGAGCGCGGAGTTGAATCGAGTCGCGCTGACTAAGCGCCATTAGCACGATTAGCCCTGATAAAATGATTGTCAATAATACCAAGCGGAAGGGGAAGCCCCGTTTTCGCCCACCAAATAGTGGTTTATTCATATCCCGCCGTATATACATCGCATATCCTCACCCTAACAATACAACACTGTTTGCTATTATAGGGAAATTTATGCCAATCGTGTAGGGAATTGCCCCTACGATTGGGCTACGTGGTCATCTCAAATTTTATGAAAAATAACGGGCTATTACTTGACAAAATTATTTAATCGGCGCTAAACTTAAGATGGATTTACGAACACACTAACGCAACACATCACATTATGTCTACCGCAAGTAGCAATGTTCCGAAGCAATTTGTACTTCACATTCACATCCAAAGATTTGACATGTAAGGCAATTCTTCTGTGTAGCAAAGTAAGACGATGGACGCGCTAGGTGTCCGTGAATACCGCACTTGATTTTAAGTTGTTTTATCACAGGAGAACGTATCATGTCCAACCGTATTCAAGGTGAAGTGAAGTGGTTCAGCGCCGAAAAAGGCTATGGGTTTATCAAGCGTGACAATGGTAAGGACGTATTTGTCCACTTTTCTGCCATTAATAGCGCAGGTTATAAATCCCTTGAACAAGGGGAACGTGTAGAATTTGAAATCACACAAGGCTCAAAGGGCGAACAAGCCTCTAATGTTGTGAAAGTCAATGCACGCTAACTAACACCCTTCATCACTCAAAACCAACCAAACAGGGGATGCAACATCCCCTGTTTGCATGTATAGGCATAACCACCCAATAGGGACAAAAAACACACATGACACTCGATTTGCAAGCTGTTCTTTCTACTGCAAAAGCACTTTCCCGCGAGGCAGGGGCAATTCACCTGTCACATTTCAAAAATCCACGCATTACCCATACCAAAAGCTCATCCTATGATATTGTCACCCAATCCGATGCCGAAGCAGAGGCACTCATTTTGAGCGCCATTGCCAAAGAATACCCCACCCATCACCTTATCGCAGAAGAAAGTGGCGAATCTGGCGGGACAGGTGATTATAATTGGGTGGTAGACCCGCTTGATGGCACAGTCAATTTTGCACATGGATTGCCGATTTTTTCGGTGAGCATCGCCCTTGCCGATGCGAATCTGAATCCGTTGGTGGGTGTGGTCTATGACCCCGTATCAGATGAATTATTCAGTGCTGTGCGGGGCGGTGGTGCATTTTTGAATGATGTGCCGATTCATGTCTCCAATGCCAAAACATTGGGCGAATCATTGCTTGCTAGTGGTTTTCCGTATGATAAAAGCACCGACCCCGATAATAATTTAACCCAATGGGGCAAATTTTTGATAGAAGCGCGTGGGTTGCGCCGATTGGGGTCTGCCGCGTTGGATTTATGCTATGTGGGCGCGGGTCGCTTTGATGGGTATTGGGAAGCCAAGCTCAAATTATGGGATTTTATGGCGGGGATTTTGGTCGTGGAAGAAGCGGGTGGGCGTGTGACCGATTATCGTGGTGGCACAGGCGAATCTATGATACGCGGTGCGCGTCTGGTCACGAGCAACGGGCATATCCATCAGCAGATGATAGATGTTTTAGCGTGGTAGAAATTAATAGACTCACGGGTCAGGTGCTTACATTTTGTAAGCACCTGACCAATCGGTCTAATTACGATGTGCATAAAGATAATTTGCAAGACCATTCAGTCTCTTACAAATTGTAAGAGACTGGTCTGTCTACTTTCTTCAGATTTGCGCTGAAATATCTATAAATGTGCCATTTTTGGTTATTTTTTGGCGGATATACGACCCAAACGGCTCTAATCCGCCAGTAAACCCATCAAAATAGGCAAAATTGTACGGGCGGATTAAGGCAGTGTATACCCGCTCTCGCACCAAAATCTATATGCCCACCATGATTTATGATGCCAGTTCACTTATTTTACAAGTCAACTAAAAGTAATTTGCAAATTGTTTTTACACACGCTATACTTTTCATAATATATTCCTATTTACTAAACCATTTCCTGTGGGGAAATATGATTTTTGCCCATCATGTATTTTTGAGTTATAGCCGAAAAGACACCGACATGATGAATCGTGTCCGTGATGAATTGCGTGCCTCTGGTTTAACTGTATGGACAGATGAAGGTTTAGAGGCTGGCACACCTTCTTGGACGCGCGATATTGACCAAGCCATTCGCAATACAGGGTGTTTGGTGGTGTTGCTATCACCTGATGCGTATAACTCAGAGTGGGTTGGGCGCGAAATTGCTTTTGCTCAAACTCACAATAAACGTATATTTCCGATGTTAGTGCGTGGTGATACCACCAATGCTGTTCCATTTGACTTAGCACGTCATAATTTTGTGGATATTCGCACGAATTATGATACAGGTATGCAAAAAACGATACGTGATATTCGCAAGCATTTGAATATCCCCGCACCCCAACCTAAACCTGTTTATGTCCCCCCACCTCAACCTCAACCAGTTTATCAACCCCCACCACAGGCGAAACCAACACCTATACCTGTTTATGAATCGCCGAAACCAACCCCTGTGCCAGTTTATGAACCACCACCAATTGCTATTCCTTTCAAGCAGTTGCAAGTCCTCAACCCACTTGATTGGGCAAAATTATTATGGTGGATATTGCTAGACCCCAAACAGTGGGTGCAATATCGCCAAGCACAAGGCAAAAATGAATTTACTGATTTAAGTGATGAACCAGTAAGGGCATGGCTTACCAGCACCCTTACTTGGTTGCCCTTATTTTGGCTCACATTTGGTATTGCCATAAATAGTTTGCCTATTATACAACGTGATTATGAGTGGGCGCGTTATGCTGTTTTTATTATTATAATGGTATGGATATTTACAGGCATAATAATCCAAGGAGATGACTACTCCGGTTTGGCGGGAGGCGTGGCGGTTATTGTGATGGGAGGTGTGTTGGTCATTTTGGCACTCATTGTGACGGGAGGTGTAGCGGTTGTTTTGGCGGTTGTTTTGGCGGTCGTTGTGACACGGAGTGTATTAGGCGGTGTGAAGGGGCGTTATGACAACCGTATAGGGAGCGTTGTCGAAGAAGCTATCAGAATTGAATCAGCGACATGGGCGACCATTCTCATTTTCGTGACTCTTATCGCAGTACACGCATTTTTGATTTGGTATTCTCTACTCGGGGGCTACCATGTGCTAAATTAACTTATCCCGCGCGATAGAGCAATGTCGTGAGTCCGATGACCAGAATATCGCCATCATGCAAGGCATAGGGGGTGTTGGGGGTCAAAAAAGCATTATTGAGCAATGTGCCGTTCACACTGCCCATATCAGTAATCACCCAGCCACCATCTACCCGTTGTAAACGGGCATGAGGACGCGATACTGCCGTGTCTTGCAGGCTAATTTCCCATGTGGCATTGGTCACAGCACGTCCGATATAAATCGAATCCAGCACCAATGGCACGACCAACCCCTCTTGTATCCCTGTCGTGATAATCAATTTCCCCTGCCCAATAGATGCCATGCCCCCTGTGATATTGCCAATTTCATGGGCGGTTTGTGCCTCTTGGGGTGTGGCGGATGTATAGGTGATGAGGGGGACATACAGCCGAATTTGGTCGCCAAAAAAAAGCGGGAATGGCTCAACAACCTGTCTATCATTGACGAATGTGCCATTGATGCTATGCAAATCGGCAATGGTGAACACCCCATCCTGATAGCGGATGACCGCATGTTGCCGTGAGACGTGCTTGTCCAAAATGGCAATATCATTTTCGGATGACCGCCCCAAGGTCACTGTCGCCCCTTCCATGAGGATATGGGTCTTAATCGTTTCGGTGATGGGGTCTATCCATGTCAATTTTGCCAGCATTGGCGCGTGTTGAGGTGGGTTCATCGGCGCAATTTATCCATCAGAGCATCTTCGTCATAACCCGTATCGGTTTTGCGTTTTTTTTCGGTATCGCCCATGCTCGGATGCCATTCATCGGGCAATGCGCCACTTTCACGGGTGACAATCCAGCCCCCCAAATCACGGGCAATTTGCTCTAATAATTGGGGTTGTATCCATGTGAGCGTATCCACCTGCACCGCTTTTGCGCCTGCGCTGATGAAATCGCGGGCATCTTGTGGGGAATGAATCCCGCCAGAGCCGATAATCGGGATTTCTGGATATTTCCCCGCGAGTTGCCCCACAATCCGCAAAATAAGGGGTTTCATCATCGGTCCATAAATGCGACCACTGACCAATTTGCCTGTGAGCGGGTCGCGGGCTGTGCCACGCGGGGTTGCACAAGCCACCAGCGTACTCGCGCCTTCATCAATGGCGATTTTTGCCAATTCAAGCGTATCGGTGGTGGGCAAGCGTACCATAACGGGTTTTTCGGTGCGCGATGTGGCGGCGTGTATCATGTCGGCGGCATCATCCAACGAAATATCGTCATTTAAGCCCAATTCTAGCGCATCCACCCCTTCTTCTTCATCCAATCGTGCCGCACTCTTTCGCACATGGTCGGGGGTGGTGGCAATTAGATGGACGATGATGGGCAAGGGGAGCATCCCCCATAGGTTACGATATTTGCGTAGCACCTTGTTTATCCCCAAATTAGGCAAGCCTGTATGGAGCAAAATGCCAGAATCGAGCCTGACCACCCGCGCCCCATTCGCGGCATTGCGTGGTTCATAGCTGACAGGATTTGTGACCAATGCGCCCAATTTTTCAAAATTGATGAGGTCACGGTACACATCGCCAAAGCCAAATGTACCCGCCGCAGGCATAACTGGTGTTTCTAGGATGAGTGCATTTTTCCCCGCACGGGTGATTTCTATCGCCATACTATGTTCCCTCAGTCTAATGTGATTTGGGTTAAATCGAAGGCAGGTCCATCGGTACACACCAATGACCAACTCTGACGGGTTTGGAGCATACAGGCATGGCACGCACCCACCCCACATGGCAACATGCCAGTGAACACCCCAAAAAGATAATTTTGGGGGATAATTGCCCGTCGTTCTTCAAAACGTGCCATCACTTTTTTGAAGCGAGCCAGTTCATCATCCGTATTGACGACCACCAATACTTGGTCTGCCCATCCGACTGTCATCACCTGATTCTGCCAATTGAGGTCGTCTTCGCCTTGTATCACTTCTACTTGGGGATTCAGATGTTGGGTATCATACGATTTTGCTGTGCCAAGTAACACCATCGTTACACTGACACTATTGCCCATCAGCCACGGGATGGTCATCAATAATGGGGTGGGTGGGGTATCATACGCCACCAGCAATACATTGCGTAAATTGCGCCGAAAGCGAATTGGTTGCCCAATTAATCCCAACACATCCACCACTTGCCCCACCTCATGATGCTCATGTGCGGGACGTTCTATGACCAATTTTGTCCCCGCCACACTCACAGGATACCATTGCTCCCGCAAATAGGGATGCCAATCCCCGCCCATTTTGACAAGGAGGGATTGACCGGGTTTTATGCGGTTGAGTTGGTCATCCACCGCCAGTTCCAAATGTTGATAGGTGGAATTAATACGGCGCACGCGCTCGATGATGGCTTCTGATTGTTTCATGATGGGTAGAACCCTCTTTGCTTATTTGGATGAATGCCGTATTTGTTGGTCAGTTTGGCATAAATACACAGCATCATCATCACTATCTTCTTCTGAATAGGCTTCAAAAATTTCAAATTCTTCATTTTCTGCTTGTGCAAATGACCAAGCCATATATCGCTCACGTTCTTCCTCTGGTAATTCTAATAATTCGACTGCTGTGTAATAGCGATGTGGCTTCTGAATGAGCTGACGGGCAGTATCTAATAACTGATGTTGTTGATTTTCATCCATCTGCCCAATTAAGGTTAATATTTCTTGTTCAATGGTGGTCATCTGCTTGCTCCTTCATCTCATCACCTATATTATAGGGCATGTTGCGATAAAAAACGTGATTCAAGTTAAAAATTATTGCTGAGGATGAAAAAATTATGACAACCTTCCCCTTTGACCCTATCGCTCGTTGGTGGGTGAATGCCCGCACCATCAATCGCTCCTATGATAGCCTCATCACCGCACTTGAGAAAGGTGTGACCAAAGCCGAAAAGACCTTCCGCAAACGCCATACCGACAAATATCATGCCATTTGGACACATACCATCGGTATCGAAATTTGGTCACAGAAAAAAGTCGCTACCCTACTTGGTGAGCCAGATGGTGCAGAGGACTATGACCCCTATCGCCCACCAAAAGATACCCCATGGGACGATATTTTGCCGTTATTCAAACAAGCACGCCAAGATACCATCATGCTCGCCAAACGGTTAGCAGAGGCAAACTTAGCCAATAATGCGGTTGTGTATCATAAGGGGTGGGGGAATTTGACGGCGAAGGGCTGGTTGCTGTATATCGAAACGCATACAGACATTGAGTTTGATAAGATTTTTTAGATTATAGCTGGTTTTCATCTATCAGAGGCATCATATAAATTACAGGTTGGTCATAGGGGTGAACAGCTTTGATGGCTTCTATCACTTCTTTGGCAACGCTACGCTCACAAAATGTTTCTACACGCCATTCATCTGCCTGATTAACTTGTAATTTATCACCGAAGCGTGGGTTTGCCCCTTCTAGGGGCTTAAAATGTCCTGTGCCGATGGTAGTAAACGCGCAGTGTGTATATTGCCCAATTACCCCGCCACCTGCATCGGCAATTGCGTTCAGCAATGATTCGATATGGGGTCTGGTGATGAAGGTAACAATATACACCTGCGAAAAATCCATTTTAGTCCCTAATTTTCGAGCAATTGATACGCATTTTGGGCGTATTGTTCCGCACTACCATTCACGGGTTTGAGCTTACTACCCAATTCACTTGCGAGTTGCTTTTCGGTGATAATCCGTTCTTTCAGTTGTTTGAGGTCACGGTCATTGGGGTCATATTTAAGGGCATCATTGACCACCAATTCGGCAATATTGACATAAGAACGGCTATTGAGCAATAAGCGCGACATTTCGACCACCAAACTGACGATGTTATCGGCGTTATCTGCCACATACGCCAAATGCAAGGCTTGGCGATAGCGCAATAATGCTTCGCCCATCTGCCCCGCTTGATTGGCGGCATAGGCAAGGCTGGTGAGTTGAAGGGCTTCTTCGTCTTTATCTTTGGTTTCACGGGCGACATAGAGCGCGGAGGTGTGGAAATTCACCGCTTCTGCCCAACGGCGCAAATCGCCATAGGCACTCCCCAATGCGCCGAGTGTACGACCCTCGTAATCACGCCGATTTTGTGAACGGAATAATTTGAGCGCATCTTCCCAATTATCAATGGCTGTTTGGGTATCACTATCATCCAATTGGGCATATGCCATTTTATACAGGATGAGTGCTTCATGTTGTTTATCACCCAAGAGACGGGCAGTTTCGAGGGCGCGAGTATATTCTTTGATAGATACACTCGATTCACCCAATTGTTGATGGGCATCTGCGAGGGTGATGAGCAATTTCATTTGTAATTCAGATTCTCTAATTTCTTCTGCCAAGCGTACCCCGCGTGAGGCGTGCATGACGGCGGCTTGCAGATTTTCGGTTTTGACCATCAGTGAAGCGGTCATATCCAATGTACTGAGCAAGCCTTGTTTATCATCTACCGTTTCATAGACACTCAACATCTCACCGTATGTCGCAATGGCTTCATTTTGCATCCCTTGTTCAATCTGAACAGCACCAATGGCTTTTAGGACTTCGAGTTGTTTTTCAGAATCGCCAGATTGCTTCACTTGTGCCAACATTGTCCGCAATTTGCCCAAATCTTTAGATGATAAATCGAAGCTATAGGGCGTAGTGGGCATGGGTTGTGGGGCGGGGAAATCGTCATCATCTCCAAATGAGGATAAGAACGATGGTGTGGCGATTTCGTCCTCGTCTTCTTCTTCATCTAAATCAAAATCGAAGGCTTCTTCTTCTTCGAGGTCATATTCCTCTTCTTCGTCCTCTTCATCCACATCATCAAAGGTGATGGGGGGTTCTGGTTGATAGGCGGGGAAGGGTTTGGAGAAGCCTGTGCCGATAGAGCGCAATTGCAATACTTCGTATAAATAACCCCGTTCCCGTACAAAACTCCCTGCTTGGAGCAGGCTCGTGGCGAGGTCATTGGCAATTTTCAAATCGCCATTATCCGCCGCCCAACGCGCCACAGCGAGGATGTTTTCCATTTCAGTGGCGAGTTTATCATACGATGTGGGGGATTCTGTCGCATATTTTTGCACATACGCCACAATCAAATCGCGTGCTTTTTGATGAAGTGCATCAATTTTATCGCCTAGTCTGGCTTGGGTAAAATCTTGAATCAGTGTATGCAGATGATAATAGGGTGCGCCATATCGCTCGGTCTTTTCGACCATATTCAGTTGTGCCAGCACGGTCATCGCCTGTTGGATAGAATCGGTTTGTGCGCCTGTGAGTTGGCTCATAAATTCTGCCGATGCACCACCACTAAACACTGCCCCTAGCATGAGGGCTACCCCTTGCAAGGCGCTATTGAGGGCGCGGAAACTGGCATTAAAGGCATTGTTAATATTTGCGCCATTCGCGCCTGCCATTTGCTTGAGGGTGGTGATGAATACATCAGGGGTTTGCTTGGCAACAACCATCGCACGGGCGGCGGTGATGACTGCGAGTGGCGTGGTTTCGATATATTTGAGGATTCCAAACACATTCATATCGTGTTCAGAGGTAGTGAGGCGGGCTTCACGCTTAAAAAGCGCGGCGGCATCATCGGCGCTGAGTTTGGTGATTTCGATAGGTGTCCATGGACCTTCTAGGGCATCTGGATTGATGATGACCACAGGCACTTCTTCGGCACAGCGCGTCACAAACCGACTGGCAATATCCGCTTGAATTTTGCCATCAATCACCACAAGCGGGCGATTGCGTTGCAAGGCACTTTCTACCGCCCCCATAAGGTTAATGGGTGCATCGCTATTGACCACTTCATCGAGTCCATAAGCCCTGCCCACACGCACAATCAATTCTTCTAGTCGTGGCATATTGACGGTCATCCACAAGACACCGCCCGGTTGTTGTGTATATAAATTGGCAAGAGCCGCCACAAGCCCAGTTTTGCCCACACCTGCTTGTCCATAAAGTAAAATAGCATTATTTTCTTTGAGTTCATTATAAACTTGTTGCAACACTGCATCGCGCCCGACCAATTTACCGGGCAACATCACGGGCAGGGCTTTGATGTCCTTCACGATTGTTTCATGAGAAATATTTTCAGCCATCGGCATACCCTCGTGGTTACATACTTAATCTAAAAACGTAATAACGACAGTATACCCTTTTCTTACGCCTATCGCAATTTTTTAGGGGATAACGACCTCACCAACGACCAATAAATGCCCCTCAGAAGCGATAGTTGTATCACTAATGGGCAAATTAGGTAGAATTTCCCCCCCATCGGTGATGCCATATAACGTTAAGGTAAGCAAATAATTTCCACTTGGCAAATCACATGGGATGGTGAGTGTACGTTCATCGTAATAAGGTTTATCCACTTCCCAAAATTGGATGGGGATGGGTGAGACAGGCGCATCTACGGTGATAATGCCCTGTGTGATGGGGTTATCTACCAATGCAATAGAGAGGTGTGTCGTCTGTGATTGTGACACACGCGCCATCCATGCCGTTTGGAGTGTGATGGTCTCACAGGCATCAAAACGGGGTTCATTCACCCATTGCCATCCCATAAAGGTAATCCCATCGCCAAAATTTGCCTGTGGGGATGTCTGGAATGGGCGGATATAACGGGTGATTTGGATGTTTTCTGGGGTCATCTGATAACGAGCAGGGGCAAAAAGTGCCTCTATATCTGCCCGAAAGGTTGGCAGAGCCTCTCCCTGATACAACGGTGGACGCACGACATACCACACGCCTATTTTATCTGCCAAAAATGTGTTTAGTGCCTCATGCGATGTGGCTGTATCACCAAGCCATAGGGTGTGTGGCGGGTTAGGGGATTGTTGAATATCTACCAGCACCGCCTCATCTGTGGATGGTGCGATATGGAAAAAAGCATCAGTGGGAATTGTCGCAAAGAAAAAATCACGTAGGTGGACGCTTTGCCAAGCCGATTCGCTGTTTAGAATAATCCCATCCCCCTCTGCAAATTGGGGTAAGAGGGTCTGGGTGGGCAATTGGGCATATCCCGCCAAGCGCCGACTCGCCAATTGGTCTAGGTTATCCCAATCAGTCATCCAAATGGCATAAATGCACGTCCTATCGCCTGTCAGGGGATAACTTTCTGCACACTCACCATTTTTGAGCGCATCATCCAAAGGAAATGCCAATTCATTAAAGCTGATAATCGGAATTTCTTTGAACAAGGTGGTCACATGCAAACCGAGTAACATCACCAATACAAGGCTGATGATAATTTTTTCGGTATATTTTGATTTGACCCACTGCCCAACCATCATGCTAATGACCACAAGCCAAAATAATAAAGATAGGGGCAAATAGCGTTCATTGAGCGCCAAAACGTTTTTATCGGTATCCCCCGTGATGGTTTGCAAGACAGTGACGAAGGCAATCATCCCCAACGACCCACACGCATAAATCAGTAGTCCAATCGGCACGATTATGCTTTTTAACCCATTTTGCCGATACCCCGTCCAAAAGGCATATCCCAATATCCCAATTCCCAATAATACGGGCAATAGTAGCCATAGCGGTGTTTCTGTGCTGGCAAAATAGACGAGGCGTGGGGTATCTGGAATCGGGGTATAGGTGAGTGGGCTAATGATAGGACGACCTAACATTAATAACCATAAACGGATGATTTCTGGAATATCACCTAATAAAAATGGCTTATAGCTATTGCCTTCGATAGTCAATCCACCGCGTAAGGTGATATAGGCAAAAAACCCACCCATTGCGAGAATGAAGAGATAGCGCCACCAGGCACGATTGCCAGTGAGCCATAAAACAATGACCAGCACCGCCCAAATGATAATGCCATTGCCCAATGAGAGGGTCGCACATAGCCCACTTATCACCGCGCCGAAAAATGCCCATAGCGACTTTTTTAAGCTCAAATGCAGGGTGAGCAGGCTAAAAAATAAGACGAATTGCCAACTGGTTTGTAATCCAGAAAACCAATTGAGGGTTTGGTCAAGGTTCATTATCAAAAAAGTGGTGATAATGAGCATGAAGGGTGCAGATTTCCCCCAAAATCGCCATAATAATCCTGCCAATAAGCCACAATTGACCACTCCTATTATCACATTGAGCAAAACCTCATAGCGCACATCCCACGCAGTTATTTCGGTTAGGAATGCCGTCACGATATGCGTGAATACCACGCGGTGGCGATAATGTGGGGTGAATAAATCTGGGATGGTTAGGGTATTATCCTTGGCAAGGATGGCGGTATTGGCATTGGCAATGGTCGTATCAGCATAAGGATAGGGGGATAATCCGTACTGATAAACCAATAGCAATACGCCAACAATGGGGATGAGTGCCAGTAGATAAGCGAATTTCCGCCACATGAATTATTTATTTCACCTCGACACTGCCAATCACCAATAAATGCCCTTCGGCGGGAAGCATTGTATCTGATAGCGGTAAATTGGGCAAAATATCGCCCCCATCGGTGATACCATACAGCGTTAGGGTGAGGGAATATGTCCCACTTGGCAAATCACACGGGATGGTGAGCAGTCGTTCATCATAATAGGGTTTATCCACATCCCAAAATTGCACTGGGATAGGCGATATGGGCGCATCGGTGTTCAGGATGGCACGGGTAATCGGGTTATCTACCAGCGCAAATGATAGATGGATGGTTTGTGCTTGGGCGATGTTTGCCGTCCATGCGGTTTGGAGGGTGATGGTCTCACATGCTTCAAAATCCGTATCCCCAACAAAGCGCCACCCCATAAAGGTCATATCACCAAATGTCGCGGTGGGTTCGGTTGCGAATGGCATGATATAACGGGTGATATTCACCAGTGTTGGGGTGCTGGTGCGACGGGCAGGGACAAAATTTTCTTCTATCAATGCCCGATATGCCGATAGGGTTTCATCTGCATACAGTTGTGGACGGGTGATATACCAAAATGCCGATTCATCCGCCACAAACCGATTTAGACTATCCCGATTATCAGGTGAATCGCCAAAAAATGCTTGTAGGGGTGGGTCAGGGATAAGGCTAATTTCATCGGCAAAAATGGCTTGTTGTCCGTCTGTAGCGATATGCAGAATAGCATCATTTTCTGCCCCATCTAGCAAAAAGTCACGGATATGAACCCCCTGCCATATCGTTTCGGTGTTGATAATGATTTTTTCGCCCATATAGGGGTATAACACCATTTCTTGTGGAATTCTGGCATATCCCGCCAAGCGCCACGCCGCCGTTTGGTGCAAATTGATGAGATACGGGGAGTGTTTTGAGGCATCCCAACAGCCCGTATATTGGGTCACGGGGAAATTTGCCAAACAATCGCCTTGTGCCTGCACACCCTCAACTGGCAAATCGAATTCCAGATATGCCCATTCTCGATTGAGCATAACCCCATGTAGGGCAATTATCCCCACCATAAAGGCGATATTCATCCCAGAAACAAGCCGTTTTGGGCTGATATTGATGATACACACGGCAAATAGCGCCACCCAAAATGGCAGAGTAGGGTGCAAATAGCGTTCTGTCTGCGCGATGGTCATCCCAAAATAATAATAACGACTGATGCCAATCAAACACGCATTGCCAAAACTATACGCGACAATCGGTAACCAAATGGCTATCCCTGCGAGGGTCTTATGTCGTCTGTAGTAGATGGCAAAATTGATGAGCAACACCACAATCGCCAGTCCACCGATGAATGGGGCGAAAAAATCTTGTTGATTGTTGATGACAGGACGTGCCACCAAAATCAACCCAAAGGTGATAAATGTGAGCGGGTCTGGTGGCAACACGCGCCCATATTCTGGCGATGACCATCCGCCACCCATGCCCGTATTGCTAAAATACAACACTACCGCGATAACACCCGCTATCAGGATGAATAGGTAGTGTTTCCAATTCCGATAATTCAGGCTGATGAGGGCGACAATCAGCACGCCCCATACGACCAATCCCGCCGCCATCGAAAAAGTCGCGCATAATCCAAAAAATGCCGATAGCCCCACAGAACGCCATTTTTTGCCCGTATAGGTGAGGGTTAAAACTGCCAATAGGCTAAAAAATAGCGCAAAATGCCACACATTATGCACACCTGCCAACCAATTGATGGCTTGGTCGGTGGTGAGGATGAATAACCCCGCAGGAAACACCACCCAATGCACCCGTTTGGGATGAAAACGGGCAAAAATAGCGATGAGGATGAGCCAATTCAGCACCCCCAACACCACATTTGACCACACCTCAATGCGCGTATCCCAATCGAATAATGCGGTGGAAAAGGCAGTGAGCGCCCGCGAAAAAATCATGCGATGCCCATAATGAATTTGGAGCAAATCTTGTGCGGTGAGTGACCCATCCGCTGTTTTGAGTGCGGTGATGACACTGGTGACATTGGTATCACCAAAGGGATATTCCGATTTGCCATAAGCGAGCATAAAGGCGATGAGTGCCACAAGGGGAATCATGCCGATGAGGATTGCAATGGGGCGGATATAGGCGCGTGTGGTCATCAAAAATCCAATTATTCAAACAGTGTGGCAAAAATAGCGGGTAGGGCAATATCTAAATCACCATCAAACGGGCTTGAGGGGATATTGAGGGTTTGCAAGATGGTATAAAAGCGTTGATAGCCTTGTGGGGCGCTCAACTCTACCCATAAGACATCGCGTGTTTCTGATTGTGATTTATTCAGGTCAGATAGTTTATCGGCAATAAAAATAGCACTTTGGCGGGCAAAAATAGCATCTGCAACTTCTGGATTGCCTTTCCCCATCAATTTAATTTCACAAGGATATTCTTTATCTTCTGTGAGTAAGTAAAAATCTACTTCGCGTCCTTGTCCTGTTTTTCCGACTAACCGATAATTTTGTGCTGATACCCCAAATAACGCGCAAAGCGTGAGCATAAGCGGTTTTTCGATTTGCTTGCCCAATGTACTCCACGCCCCACCACGCAATTGTGCGCGTTTAACGGCGAGCGTGTTGATGACAATGAGGCTTTCGTTGATATTGAGGTCTACACTTATCCCACGGAATTTAATATTGAGTGTGAGGTCAAGTTCACTATTTTGTGTTGTGAGGGTCTGAATAACTGCCAACAGTTCATCATAAAATTTTGGCACAATTTCAATAACTAGTTGACGATTTGCAGTTTTATAAATATTTTCTACTGTTTTTTTATTGAGTCCCGCATTGATAATCATATCATTGGTAGATAATTCTGGATTAGTGATAAATTCACGTTTATACCAGTCTCCATCAATATCTTTGTTTCGCATTTTGGCTTCTGCCACTTTGATAAAAAATTGAATGGCATATTCTAAAAATTGTGCATTGATGAGCGCCAAAATCACCGTGCGATGGTCTTCATTTTTTAAGAGGTGGGTGATAATGCGTTGCGTATCTGATGGGGATAATTTCATGCTTGGCTCTCAATCAATTGGCTTAATTCATCTGCCGTCATAAAGCGATTTTTAACAAATAATGTATCTGCCAAAACATCACGCATACGCTCAAAATAGGTGGGGTCTTGTTCGGTCAAAAAGAAATGTCGCCCCATGCCCATCGCCACTTTGCCCAATGTACCACTACCACCGAATGGGTCAAAAATTAAATCGCCCATATATGAATAAAATGCAATCACCCGCCGACATAATTCCGCAGGAAATACGGCACTATGCACCTTATCAAATGTAGGGTCAATGTGCCAAACATTGCTGGTCTCATAATCCCCTGTGATTTTACTTTCATTGACGATTTGTTCATCATATTGGCGCATGTTCCAATCAATGAGGTTATCGGTTTTTTTGCGATAAACCATCAAATATTCGGTGATGGTATTGGGTTTATATCCCAATGGCTTGCGATGTTGTAAAAATCCGCCATTACGATTTTTGACACTGGCTTCTGGTTTCACCCACACAATATCATCCACAAATTCCCACCCAATTCCCACCAAACGGGCATGTAAATCAAACGGGATAGGATAGCGGACACTAGAATGAGCGCGACTCACCCGTGGCACAATCACAGGGGATGTATTCACAACCAAAAAGCGCCCATCTTTGGTGATATGGTGGGTTTGGGTAAAAATGTCGGTCAAAAAATCGAGATAGGCAGTATAACTGGGATAAATAGAATAATCCCGCGCATTATAGTAGGGTGGGGATGTAAATGTGAGGTGAATAGATTCTTCTGGGATGAGTGGCAGAATATCTCGGACATCACCTAATACCGCCAAATTGTGCATCCATGTAGGAGATTCGGCATGAGGAATCGTAGATTTTGATGAAGCCTGCCCTAATTCTTTGGATACAAACGCGCTTACTGTCTCATTGGGATGATTACATAGCGTTTGCAATTTGTTCATGACTGCGGGTTGTGATTTGAAAATGACCAACCCCCGTACAGCTTGTAATACAATTTTGGGGTCTGGGTCATCACAAAAAGATAGCAATATGGGTACACATCGCGCATCGCGCATTCTGCCAATTGCAGAAACGGCTTCTCGGCGCACCAATGAATCGGTATCATGAAGCGCATGGTGCTGAAATTGTTCGAGATAGGCAATATCGGTTAATTTGCCAAGATTTTTGATTGACCAATGCCTGACATCGCTATTTTCATGATTGACCAATGGCAATAATATAGTGCCATCAAATCCATTCGGCAAATGCCCTAAATTTTCGAGCAGATAGACCAAATCCCGTGCCGATTTCGCCTGTTTGAGGGCATCATAAACCCCATTTAGATTGGTTTTTTTGAATTCCTCAATTTGGTCTCTCGTGAGTAGCAAGGCATATTCTCCATATTTTCATCCATATTATGCCACGCGCCCAAATCACCTGTAAACGGCTCATCGGCGGGCGAGTTTGTATATCAGCACACCCCATAGGGTATAGGTGGCGTAAAATCCGAATGAATAGGTAGACCACCAAATGAGGCGCGTCTCGCCCAAATCTATGATGAAAGGCAGATATAGCGATAATATCCCCAATGCGACCACCAATATGGTGGTGGTTTGCCAATTTTTGCTATAGCGGAACGCAAACCAGAATGCCAGCATATAGGGGGGCATCCCTGTTATCCAGAGGGTGTATCCGACCAGCAATGACATCATAATCACTGCCCCATAGCCCAAATCGAAACCGCGTTCCTCATCATTTCCGCGCCAGAGCGCCATGCCATAGGTCATGATGATGGTGAACAACATCAATCCATAACGGCTGATTTGAAACAGGGTGTTATCAACGACCAATGGGGTAATACGAGGATGTTCGGTGAAAATCCGTGCTGTGAATCCTGCTATAGACGAATTTTGGAATAATCCATCTGATTGCCCTGTGGTGAATAGGGATAAAAGGACGCGAAATGATTCAATCATCAGGTCAATGCCCGAAACTAAAATCTGGAAAATGCCTATTCCGACCCCGACAATCACCACTCCGCGTAATACACGCCAATCACGCCGTAAAATGAAATATATCACGATAAAGACGGGGAATACCTTTATCCAACAGGTTAACGCCAACCACATCCCCGCCCGTATCGGTTTTCCTTGACGGCTATCATGCCATATCAGCATGAAGAAAAACATCAAAATAATGGTCACTTGCCCAATATAGAGGGTATGGGTCATGGGGATGAATGCTACAGGCAATACCCATAGCCAAATATGATGCTTGGGGGCGGTATAACGGCGCATGAGTTGAATTGTGCCGATGATACAGGCGATATTGAGCGCAAACCACAAGGCGGCGGTACGCGGTTCTCCGATTGTGCCGATGAATGGGACTAAAATTTGTGCCAAAAATGGCGGATAGAGATACAAATGACGTGTATCAAATTGCGGGCGATAGGGCGATACCCCATCTACAAGGGCTTGTGCGCCTTTGGCATACGCAAAAAAATCATAGCGCCCATATGCCTCGGTATCGCTATACATAAATAACACCCAATTGAGGAGGATAAATCCCCCCCACAGCAAAATGACAATGCCCCACCAAATTCGGCGTGAGCCTCTAGTCTTTATCCTCATGCCCGCTATGACCGTTCCCTGAGTTTAGCCCATTCAATAGTTCTTCTTCGTCTTTTTTGAGTTGCACTGCACGCATAATTTGGGTGCGTGATAAAATCACCGATGAATCTTTTTCTTGGCGTAATTCATCGGGGACAGGGATATTGCGTTTTTCTAAGAAATCTTCGATGGCATCGCTAATCGTGCGCGATGGCGAATAATCCCCCATTTGTTCACGCAAATCGCGCAAATGGTCAACCAGCCACAGATACAAATCGGCTTCTGTGCGCCCGTTTAGGATGTCGGTCATCTCATATTTGCGGATGAGCGTGATGGCAGGGCGATACACATTATCATACCAATGGGCGGCAGCGGTGTTTAGGTCAATATCCTGATTTTGGTCATGCGAGAGCAATGCTTGATATAAAAAGATATGCCCCAATAGATCGGCATAACGAGAACGCTCACTCAATTGCATCGGTTGATGATGTGGACGTGTTTTTGATAAACCCGTCTCTTCTAAAAATGCTACATACGCCGCCGCATCATCCAATTCTGATGGCGACATATCGGGGCGTAAATCAATGGTGGTTGGCAATTCAGTCACATGGGCATGGATGGTTTTTGCGCCAATTTGACGCGCCACTGATACACGATGATTGCCATCGCGCACAAAATAGAGGTCATTCACCTTATACACTTCGATTGGCGGAAGCCCAGTTAGGCTATTGGCTTGGGCATAAACCCTGCTCCAGCGTTCTTGTAAGCCTGCATTTTTGGGCAAAAAATCGCGGGTAAATTCCCGATACCGCCCAACACTCCCCACAATCTGGTCTACGGGGATGTCTTGCAAGCCCTTGTAACTTTCTTCACGTAAGCGCAAACGGCTACGAATATCATCGAAGCTCAATAACTCCATTGGCTTACCGCGAATGAAGTTAATCATTTCTTTCCAGAAGGCACGCGCCCGCGCATTATTGAAGCGGTTTTTGCCTTCGAGTAAATTCATCTGAAAACTCTGGTCATCGGACATGGTGGATTGCTTTCTTCACCAGTGAGTATGGGATGGGAATTGAACGAATTAACAAGATATTCCCAATTTGATTATAACCGAAATCAGATTAACATTTGTGTGCAAATGTTGATAAAACTGCTAACCCGCTATTGGAGATGTTGCACATGAGTTATATTTTAGTCACAAACGATGATGGTGTCTATGCGCCCGGTATTTTGGCATTGACCCAAGCCATGAAAAAATTTGGTGATGTAAAAGTGATTGCTCCCGCATTTAATCAGAGTGCTGGTGGTCATAAAAAGACCCTTTTTACCAATATCCCATACGAAAAAACCCAGCTTGCCGATGGCACAGAAGCCCTATCCATCACAGGGTCGCCCGCCGATTGTATTGCGCTCGGCGCATTAGGCGCAATACCGTGGCCCCCCCGCCTGATTGTCTCTGGTATTAATCGCGGTCCCAATATGGGGCAAGATGTGACCTATAGTGGCACGGTGAGCGCCGCCCTAGAAGGGTCTTTACATGGGATTCGCGCCATCGCTTTTTCGCTGGATAATCACGATGCGACCACCGTAGAAGATTATCGTGTCGCCGCACAAGTGGCTCAACGGGTTGTAGAATGGGTTTTGGAGCGTCAGTTTCCCCTACACACCATCTTGAATGTCAACATCCCCTCTGGTGATGCCATTAAGGGGTTGCGAATCACCCGTCAGGGGATTCGGGAATATCTCGATGCACTAGAAGATGATGGCAGTGTGTTTCGGATTGTGGGCGACCCCCCCGCAGGCAGATTGGATGAAGTCGGCACAGATTTATGGGCAATAGACAACAATTATGTCAGCCTCACACCCATCCACCTCGATTTGACCGCCCATCACTTCATGGCAGAATTATTCGCTTGGGATATTTCCCTCTAACACCGCATTGATTTGTGCCACATAACGGATAACCACATCACCCCCTTCACCCGCTTTTGCCGATAGGCTCATGGCAGGGAATAATTGGGCAAAGGCGGCTTTATAGGCATTTAACCCCTCTTGGGTGAGTGATTGCCCAAAGAAAAATTGTTGCACAGGTTGGATGAGCATGGCAAAAATCACGCCTACCTCACCAACCGCATCCCCATCCAAATACAGCGCGACTTTGGGTGATTCTAAAAAGGTCGGGGTTAACACGGGAATTGCCCACACATAGCCATCATGCCGTGTGAGTAAATCTTGAGCGGCAGATGGGGTAGCGATGAAGAAAATATCATCATTTGCCCCAATTGCAATCTCTGAGGGCAAAAATTCTGATGTGCTGGTAGGCAGGCTGATGAATACCACATCCGTATCATTCATGCGGGTTTCGTGCAGGCTAAAATTGGGGTCTGTATCGAAATAAGTTTGTGCCGCCGATGCCAATAATGTCACCAATTTTGCCGAATTTTCTGGCGATGTGGTTTTGAGTACCACCCCGAAATATAATGGGCTATTGCCAGATGGTGCTGTGAGTGAATAGGGGTCAAAATCGCCCCATAGGGCATAATCGCCCGTTGTCCACGATAAAATATCGGCTTGTAAATCGGCTTGGAGCAACACACGGGTGAATTGAACAAAATCACGCATGATGAGGTCGGGCGTGTCGGATGCACTGATAGAGGCGAGGATAGCAGAGGCGCTCTCCACAAGGTTGGTTAAATCGGTGGTATGCAAGAAAAATTTTGCTTGTGGCGGGATAAATTCCCAAAAAGAGGGGTCTATTGGGGTATTTGTCCGCGCTTGTGGTACATCCCGATTTTGCACCACATCCAAAGTGAGGTCAGTATCGCCTAATCGAACCCCCAACATACCCGCGCCTGTGGTGGTATCGGTCACGCCAAATGCCCCTAATACCCGTATCACGATGGCATCTTGAATGAATGGCATGGATAGTGCAGGTGTATTGACATACGCCCACAGGTCATAATCACTTTCTGGCAATTGGCGCAATCCATCCATAAATAATGGCGCATTGGAGAGGGGGGCGGTGAGGCTTAGGGGCAATTCTGCCCGATAGGTGATATGCAACACGGTTTCGCTGAGTGCCACATGCAGGTCATCTAGCCCATATATCGCAAAATCCCCAATAGGCTCTTGTGTTTCGAGTTTTAGCACACCTGCCAATAAACCCATGAGCATTTGCGCCACACCAAAATCGCCAATTTCAAAAGTCAAATACAGGCTAATCGGCGCAGTGGGGTCGGTGACAAGTTGGCGGATGCCACTCACACCCACACCAACCCAATCGCCTAATGCTTGTTGTGCCACACTGATAAAATCGAGTGGGATGGGTAGGGTGATGGATTGTGCCACCAATTGATTCACCAAATCATTGATGCTCAACGATTCTGTGAGCGATGAGGGTAAGTTTGCGCTCACCGTCATAAATAACCTATCCAGACGGGTGATAAAATCCTCATCGCTCCGCATCACGGCGAAAAAATCCACATCATCAGGGACATAACCTGCCATGTGTTGGGGGACTGTTTGTGCTTGGGTAGAGGTGGGTGCAAGGCATAGGATGATGAGCAATAAAATTGTAGGGACGGCATATATGCCGTCCGCAAACCGCCTCATTATGTCCCGTAAGGGCGCAACATGTTGCGCCCTTACACCCCACCGATATATGAATGGCATAATAGCGGACACGATATATCGTGTCCCTACATCAGTATGTTTTATAGGGGAGAGGGGAGAATTTTCTCTCATATCATTTTCCTTTTTGGCAACAGCCACGCCCCAATGAGCGCCACCGCGCATAAAATGAAGCCGAATAGCGCCATTTCGTTCACTGCTTGGATGGTGGCGTTGACATACGAATTGAAAAACCAGAGCGGGTAATCTTTGGGTGCTACTTGGTCTATCAAAAACCCACCACGTTCAACACTCTGCACCAAATAAATCACCCGCGCATCGGCATAGACCCCTAATGTAGAGGTTGCCGCCGACATTGCCACCATCCGAATTCCCAAAAGGAGCGCCGATGCCACCCCGCGTTCCGATTCTGATACAGCATCCATGATGGTGATGATGACGGGCGTAAATGTTAGCCCCAAGCCCGTGCCTGCCACTGCCATCATCCCCGCCACGATGATATACGACACATCCAAGCGTAAAAATTGCCATAGCGCGAAAAACCCACTACCGCCCATCACCAAACCCGCGATAGTCAGATTCCGCGCCCCAAATAATTTGAGCAAGCGACTACTGAACATGGTGGTAATCGCTAGTGGGATGGTGAAAGCCCCCATCATAATCCCAGAAATGAGCGCCGCGGCGGTGAGCAAATCGGGACGCAAGACGGCGGCACGTCCGACATCGCCTAAACTCTTTACATTGACCAATAAGGGCATCGCGGCAAGGCTGATAAACAGGCAAAATCCGACCACACCATTCACCCACATAGCGGGTGAAAATCCATTTCGCATAAAAATGCCTAAACGGATGAGGGGATTTTTGATGCGCCCTTCGATGAATAAAAAGAGCGCCGTGAATATCACAGAGAGGATGAGTAGTGGCACGAGAGGCGTATCGGTTGCGCCAGAGACATCTAAAGTGGCAAGGGCGATATTAAAACTGACCAACGCCCCAATGAGGGTAATGGTGCCTAAAAAATCAAACCGCATGGGTATACGCTCAGTTTTAATCCCTTGTAGCGCCCAGAGCATCCCCAATAATGCCAATAATACGAGGGGCATATTGATGAGGAAAATCGCCCGCCATGGGAGGAATTGCACCACCACACCTGCGTATGCCGCGCCAATGAGCCAACCGATGGTATCCATCCCCGCCACAATGCCCGATGGCAATGCCCGTTTGCCTTGTGGGAATAAATCACCGACCAGCGCCAATGCGATGGCGGTCACAGCACCAGCGCCGAGTGCTTGTATACTCCGTCCGAGTAATAAAATGTGCAAATGGGCAGAATAAGGGTCTAAATTCATGCGTGTATAGGTGGGCATGAGGGAGTCGCCAATGCCATCATACGTGATAACGATGGTTGCCCCTACCACATACAAAATTAGGCAAATGGTGAATGCCAACCGCCTGCCGATGAAATCGCTCACGCGCCCCATGATGAAAAGGCTGATGGAGTACATGAGCAAATAACTGCTCAAAATCCATGACACCCCACTGATGCCCCCCGCACTTACAGGCAAATGGAGTTCTACAATCAGGGTGGGTAAAAATGCCGATACAACGGTTAAATCCACACTGCCCAAAAATACAGGCACACACACCAAGCCGATAATGACCCATAAACGGCGGGTATGTGGTGTTGTTGCGAGTGTATCCGTCATGTTTTTGCCCTAGTCTGTGTCAGATAGATATCCATATTATAGCATTTTTGCACATCTCTTATACGTGATAAGCCTCCCAACGGTTTCTATACGCCCCAAGCGCACTCTGTACACATTTCATAATCACCGTGTTATAATCAGGGCGCTTATGGGGCATCTGATGGAATTTTGCCCTTTCACGGAGTTTTTTGGAGAAAAAAACGCATGGCGCATCATCGTCTATTGAAAATTTTCTGCTTGCTCATCATTGGCTTGGGCGTTATGTTCACCCAAACGGTTATTGAGCCTGTATTCGCACAAACCAATTTGCTCAAAGACCCCGGTTTTGAGAATGCTACTTTTAACGTGATTGCCGATACATCCTCTACTGGCGGCGTATTATGCACCGTCCCGTCCGATTGGGGTGGCTGGTTCACCGAAACCCCTCGTAGTGCCGATTGGCAAAATCGCCAACCAACCTGTACCCTCCAACGCGATAAAGCCAATAGCTTTGTGCGTTCTGGCAATAGTTCTCATGAATTTAGTCGTGGACAAGCCACCTTCACCGCCGCCATTTATCAAACAGTCGGTGTTGCGACTGGCACAAATGTGGTTGGACAAGCCTATTATGTGATGAATGTGGGCAGTGGCTCTACCGCGCAAGTGCGCGTGGGCATTGACCCCAATGGTGGTACAAATCCATTTGATAGTGATATTGTGTGGTCTAGCTGGGGCGGGGTGCGTCGGAATACCGATGGCTTTGGTCCTTTGAGTGTCAATGCAACCGCCACAGGCACAGCCGTGACCTTATTTATTTATGCCACACAAGCCACCCCAACCGACCCCAATCAGGTATTTATTGATGATGCCTCGTTGACCGTTGGCGGTGGTGGTGGGGCAGTTGCCAGTGGCACACCCCTTGTCCCCCCAACCGCGACACCTATCCCCATCGTTGTGGCAAATTTTGTCGCGCCACAAGGCACACAAGAAGATGGGTCTATCGTCCATACAGTGGTCGAAGGCGATACCCTCGCCGCGATTGCGACTGCCTATCGTGTGCCGATTGAACGCCTGCGTGAATTGAACCCCGATATTGGGCGCGGGACATTTTTGTTTATTGGTCAACGTATTTTGGTCGCACCAGCACCAACACCAACCCCGCGTGGCTTTCAAGCACCCGCAACAGCCACCCCGCGCGGATTTTCGCCTGCGATGACGGCAACGCCATCGGGGAATACCAATGTGACCAACACCCCTGCACCTGTTGGGGCGACCAATACACCCGCATCTTTTAGCGCAACGAATACGCCTGCCCCAACATTGACAACTGTCCCCCAAACACAGGGTAATTCGGGACCATTTGTGACACCAACCCCCAAAGGTGGCAGTGTTGTTCAACCCACCGCCACAGAAGAAGTGGTCGCCACAGAAGAACCTGTGACCACAGAGGCAGTTGCCGAAGCAACCCAAGCCGTTGTCGAAGCGACAGAAGTCGTGACAGAGGTTATCGTTCAACCCACCGCGACCATTGCCCCCACCAATACCGAAATGCCCCCTGCACCAGTCGTTGAACCGACCACCATTGCTATGAATCCCGATACGACAGTGACAGGTGTTTGTGTATCGTTCTTTGATGATATCAACCGCGATCGCCTTCCAGATGCAGGTGAAACACCAATTATTGGCGGTGTGATTACTTTACGGCTCGATGGACAAGATGTAAGCTCTTTCTTGACCACAGGCGACCCCGCTCCGTATTGCTTCACCGATTTGGTGGCAGGCAATTATGTGGTGGTTGGTAGCCCTCCCGCAGGCTATGGCATGACCACACCTGAACAACTGACATTACGAGTCCAATCTGGCACACAATTGCCTGTCAATCTTGGTGCGGCGCAAGGTGTGGTAGCCCCCACGGTTGCTGTTGAGGTTCAACCCCAACAACCTGTCATCGTTGAGCAACCCATTGCCGAAACACCCGCCCAAGATAATAGCTTACTCGCCAATATTGGCATTATTATCTTGGCGCTGGCAGGATTTACGCTCATCAGTGGTATTATCGGCACCATTCTGATTAGTCGGCGTGGATAAAGCATATCGTAGGACGGCATATATGCCGTCCCTACACCCGTTTATTCGGATGATTGTAGGGACGCGATATATCGCGTCCTTTGAAACATATAAGGGCAGTCACATGGTCAAATGGATAACACTTGTAATCATTTTGGTGATGACCACCGTTTGGGTAACACCCGCACAAGCACAAGGTACGGGGCAATTTTGCGTGCGTGCCTATGAAGATATTAATGGCAATATGATGCGTGACCCTGGAGAACCACTGCTCCAAACAGGCATTATCGTGACACTTCATGATAATCGTGGGGTGGTGATTAATACCGCCTCGCTCGAAGCATCGCCTTCGCGTGAGCAAGGGTTGGTATGTTTTAATAATTTACCCGATGGGCAATATGCCATTTTTGTGGATAGTGTGCAATATCGGGCGACCACCACCGAAAATATGATTACACAATTGAATGCCACAAGCCAATCGGCTGTGTTGGAATATGGCGGGCAAAATATCCGTATAGCACGAGTAATCCCCACCACAACACCGATTGCCGAAACTGCTTTTTCGCCCAATTGGGAACGTGTGACCATTGCCGCCATTTGGGGAAGTGCTACCGCCATGCTAGTCGGCACGCTTGGATTGCTCCTCTATGCCCTGTTTATTCGCCCTTATAATCGCCGTATCAGCCGTCAGCGCCCACTAACACCCTATAGCACGCCCACCGTCACGCCCAATTATTATCAACAACCGATTGCCCAAACACGCAAAAATTATTACGAGTATGAAGATACGGTGGATTAATTTGTTTATTTTGTGGTTGCATAAAAGTGGGCATTCAGTTAATCTATAGATATATCCATTGGACACTAAGGTGCGGGAATAATGAACTTCAGTGTAGAGTTTGTACGCCAACAATACGCCACCGATGAATCTTTGCGAATTCGCCAAGATATTCACGAGAAATATACTGTTCCCAAAAGCAATTTTGTCGAGTGGGTATTGAGTAATCTTACTTGGCGTGGGGATGAAAAAGTTTTAGATGTGGGCAGTGGTGTGGGGAGTTATTACCCCACGATGAACGCGCTATCGCCCAATTTTCACTATCATGGCATAGACCTTTCGGCGGGGATGCTATCTGCACATCCTGCCCCAAACAAAATTGCTGTTGCCGATGCCCTCAAATTGCCTTTTCCAGATAAAGCCTTTGATGTCGTCATGGCAAACCACATGATTTATCACCTACCCAATATTGATGATGGCATTTTGGAATTTCGGCGCGTCCTCAAGCCCAATGGTGTGTTGCTTGTTGCCACCAATGGGGTCGAAAATATGCCCGAACTCAAGGTACTCATGCGTCGGGCGGTGGTGTTATTGGCGCGGTCTGGGGCGATGCAAATTCAGCCACCAAGCCCGTCTAGTGAGCGTTTTGCATTAGAAAATGGCTCACGCTACTTGGCACGCTATTTTTATGCCGTGATGCGCTGTGATTTGCCCAGTAAATTGGTTTTTCCAACGGTCGAGCCGCTTATGGCATATCTTGAAAGCACCCGTAGCCTACGTGAACCACAATTGCCCGAAGAAGTGGTCTGGGAAGATGTGATGGCAATTATGCGCCAGCAGATTAATCACCTCATCAATCATTTGGGCGAATTGGTCATCAATAAGCTCACAGGGGTGTTGGTTGCTACTGATTCTGGCGCATTCATCGAAAAATTTGTCCAGATGAAAGCACAAATTAATTCAGACGAAAAATAAGCTATTTAGTAATGTATGGTGTTTTTTGCCTATTTTTATCACAAAAATCGGTATGACGTAGGGGCATGATATATCATGCCCAAGTTTTATCGGTTGTTACTACGGGCTTGCCATGGCAAGCCCCTACAGTGTTCCAATCTATCCCTAAAAACAGGCAATCACCCCTTTTAACGGGTTTTTGTGACCTATGCCTCTGGTGGCTTAAATCCGAATTTGCCGATGAGTGGCACAAACCGCACAGGGGTGATAATCGCTTGGCTAAAATCATCCTCATCACGCCGAATAATGACCAATTTCTGACCTTCACCCACGCCTACAGGAATCACCATCCGCCCACTTTTTTTGCTCAATTGCATCATTAACGGGCGCGGGACTTGTGGCGCTACGGCGGTGACGATAATCGCCTCAAATGGGCTTTTTTCTACTAAGCCATAACTGCCATCGGCAATCCCGATTTGGACATTGGTTATGTTGAGTTTTTCTAGGTGTTGATGGGCGATTTTTGCGAGTGGGGCAATACGTTCTAGGCTATAAACAAATTTGGCGAGGCAACATAAAATGGCGGTCTGATACCCACATCCCGTCCCAATCTCTAATACGCGCTCATATCCCTGTAATTCCAGTAATTGTGACATGAGCGCCACCATAAAGGGTTGTGAGATGGTTTGCCCATCGCCAATGGGCAACGGGCTATCTTCATAAGCAAGATGCTGATGCTCATCTGGCACAAATTGGTGGCGTGGTATATGACGCATCGCAGATAACACACGTTGGTCATCTATCCCACGTTTGATGAGTTGGTCTTGTACCATCACTTCACGTAGGGCGTGCCAATCCAAAAAAAGCGCCTTCCTACTTTTTGGCGGGCGTATAGTCTGTCGTGGTACAGGTCATCGTCATGAATGGGATGAGTTTGGCATCTGCTGTGTTTTCATTTACCATAATGCCACCTGCTTCGACATCCATAAAGGCATAAAACGCCTTCACTTCTTGATTAAATTGGTCTATGGCAGTTGTTTCGAGTTTTTTAGGATCTTCTGCATGGGTCATGACGACAAAATCATCGCCAATAACACCTAAAAAGTCGTCTGCTGTCCCCAATTGCGATAATGTCTTATGAATGATGCTCCCCGCATAATTGAGGACATCATTCCCCGCCACAAAGCCATATTTATCATTATAGGCATTAAAGCCGTTGATGGTAAAAAGCAATTTGTGAAAGGTTTTTCCACTGGCTTCTTTGGAGGCTTGTTCTTCTTCGACCATCGTGCCTGTTGGCAATCCTGTGCGGGTCTCATGCAGATTTTCGCGGGTGGCACGATGAATAGAGCCTTGCACCCGCAAGCGCAATTCATCAATATCGAATGGTTTGGTGATATAGTCATCTGCGCCCAATTCCAACCCGCGCACTTTGCTGGCGCGTTCATCTCGTTGGGTCAAAAACAGGGTGGGGATATATTTGGTCATGGCGCTACGGCGCAATTTGACACACACATCATAGCCATCCATATCGGGTAGCATGACATCGAGCAAAATCAGATTTGGAAATTGCGTGCGGGCAATTTCTACGCCATCGGTGCCGTTATCGGCATGAATCACTTCAAAATCGTGTGACTTAAAGTAGAGCAAAAGCATTTCTGCGACATCGTAATCATCTTCAATAAGCAATAAGCGTTTATTTCCCATGATATTTCCCTATTCATCCAATACAGCACTGACGCGGAATTGTTGGTCTTGGGCAGACGGTGCATTACTAAGAGCGATTTCTGGTGATAGGGCGGCTTTCATCACATCTTCCCGCATCACAGTTGTGAGGGGCAAAACACCCACCAATGGGTCTATATGAGAGGTGTCGAGTTGTGAAAGATGGTCAAAATAGCCTAAAATATTCGACAATTGCCCCGCATAGAGGGTAATTTCGTCTT
Source organism: bacterium (assembly GCA_033763335.1). Classification (GTDB taxonomy): domain Bacteria; phylum Chloroflexota; class Anaerolineae; order Aggregatilineales; family Phototrophicaceae. Next base: position 54,406 of record JANRKU010000054.1, on the reverse strand, counting down.
CTGTCAAATCAAGTTTGGCGAGTTCTGCAATTGCCCGTACTGTATCTAGTGATAATTCCACAGTTTGTTGCTCCTAAAAAAGTCGCATCCATGCGTCTTTATTATACACGATGTTTTTTCAAACGGAAAATAAACAAATTGCGTTCCGTTATATCCCTATCCCTCAATCATCGGCATGTGGTCGTAGGGACGGCATATATGCCGTCCCTACACCTATTATCAAACCACAAGGGAGATAGGGGATGATTTTATACTGTATAGCTACTCGGCACGCCCGCAGAGCCTTTTTTGCCATCGGGCCAGGTTGTGCCAGCATCAAATTTGACACCATCCACTTTTGCACCCTTGAGGTTTGCGCCTTGCAAATTTGCCCCATTCAAATTGACATTGCTCAAAATTGCCCCTGTGAGGCGTGTGCCTTGCAAGTTGGCGAGTGTCATATTTGCCCCTGTGAGGGTGGCATTGGCGAAATCGGCATAGGCGGCTTTTGTGCCAACCATATTCACGCCAGTCATGTTTGTGCCACGCAAAATGCCTTCTTGTAAATTCGTTTCTTGAAAAATCGCCCCGCGCAAATTTGCGCCTTCAAAATCGAGCCGTGCCAAATTTTCATTGCTCAAATCTACGCCTGCCAAACGGATTTTGTCGCCACCGTTGATGAGCATAATAACTTCTTTACGGGTAAATTCGCCCATGGTTCACTTTTCCTTCTGCATATAGTCTATAATCTGGTCAATAGTAGTATCAAGTGGGGTTGTGGGTTTCCACTCAATCATCTGCATAATTTTATCAATACTTGGCACTCGGCGCACAAAGTCCTCAAATCCCTTTTCGTATGCTTGGTCATACGGGATAAGGTGAATGGTCGAGTTGCTCTTGGCGCGGGCTATCACACGCTCCGCCAATCCTTTTATCGAAATTTCTTCGGTACTGCCGATATTAAACACATTACCGATGGCATTTGGTGCTTCTGATAATTTATAAATGGCATCTACAATATCGCGCACATTGCCAAAACAACGGGTTTGTGCGCCATCACCATACACTTGCAACGGCTCACCTTTTAATGCCCATCCGACAAAGCGTGGGAGTACCATGCCATATTGCCCTGTTTGACGTGCGCCAACGGTGTTAAATAACCGAAAAATGGTCACATCTAAGTCTGTTTCTTGATGATACGCCAATGCCAAAAATTCATCAACTGCTTTTGTGGCGGCATACGCCCAACGGGTTTTGGATGTCGCGCCAATGACCGAATCATCCTCTTCTGCAAACGGGAATTTTGTCCCTTTGCCATACACTTCGGATGTGGAGGCAATCAACACTTTTTTGCGATAGCGCCGTGCGGCTTTGAGGATGGCTTCTGTCCCGCCGATATTGACTTCGATGGTGTGAATCGGTTCTTTGAGGATTTTTTGCACACCCAACACCGCCGCCAAGTGATAAATCACGTCACAGTCGCTCACTAATCGGTCTAATACCAATGGGTTGCGGATGTCCTCTATCACAATTTGCAGATTGGGGTTACTTTGTATTTGGGCAAGATTTTTTATTTTCCCAGTGGATAAATCATCAATGATTACCACTTGTTGCCCCTGTGCGAGTAAATATTCTGCCAGATGACTGCCAACAAACCCCGCCCCACCTGTAATTAGTGCTTTTACCATGCGTTTACAGCGCCTCCTATTCCTCTTGTATGTTACCCGAATTTGCCCATGAGAGACAAGCCTACAATCTGAAATAATGCAAGGCACATCCCCATGTGCCTTGCATTATCCGTTATTCAGCTATGGGATAAGTCGAGATGAGGGGGATAAGGTCATTGAGTAGGGTTGTCGCCAAATCTTGGTTATATCCCCAAAATTCTAAGCGATACGTTAGCCCATTATCGCCAGTGAATGTCACCATATCACTCCATGTGCCATCGCCCCAATCTATCGTAAACCGCTTGCCATTGACACCCGCGATGGAGATGTCGCTGTAATCCTCTGTCCAATTTTCTGCCATTGATACATAATCCATCGTATCGGAGATATAGATAAGAAAGGTGGTTGGAAGGCTATCTGGACTATAGGCGCGATAATATGCTTCATTCAGACCAAAAACCTCGTTTATGGGTTCAATAACCCATGATGATTGAACACCAAATTCTAAACCAATTTTATCAAGTTTTTCGACACGCCAATCGGTTATTGGGGTGGGAATATACCCTTCTGTGGAATTCATTAGCAATTTTAATGCCTCTAAATCTGCGGGAAACGTGCTTACGGTGGGGACGAATTCATCTATCATCGCCGTAACTTGCTCAGGCGTATCTCCAAAAAATTCTATCACATACGTAACGCCGTTTTCGCTGGTAAAGAAAATATAGGCACACCACGATTCATCATCATATTGTACGATGAGTTGCTTGCCCGTCACCCCGTCTATCATAACATCCGTTGCTTGTGGGTCAGTGAGAAGCGGAATTTCGTCAACATATTCATCTAGCAAGATGACATATAAATAAAAGGTCGTTGGTGCAGGGATATATTCTGGACTATTGATGATGAGATAAGGTTCTCTGAGCGATGCTTGACGATAGATGCTAGGGGTATTCCACATGCCCAAAACACCCATTTCTAAGCCGATTTCATCATATTTTTCAATGCGCCAATTGGAACGATATTCCACCGCATTTTCATCTACGGTTGGTGATTCGACATCTACATCTACCCCATAATAATTGTTGTTCATGAGCCATTCAAAATAGGGTAGGTTGGCTGGCTCATTAACCCACATTGGGTTAAATGCAATCGCATGTGTTTCATCTGCGGAGAGGGTGATAAAGGCATATCCATCATATAAGCCTCTTTCGCTTTCAAATTGGAAGCGGAAGCGTAAACCCTCTTTGCCGTTATAGACCACATTTTGAGGGTCTTCAACAATTGGATACCCACTAAATGCTTGCCATTCTGATAAGGCTTCTTCTAATGTTATGACATTGGGATAAAAATCAATCCAATATTCGAGTGTTTTGGTTGCGTTGAGGGTGAATATGGTTGAATTTTCATCAGGTAAAATATTTCCAGTGAAAAATTCAAAATTTTGTGGATAATACAATTTGAATCCATAATCACTGAGCGAGTAGGTTCGCAATGGCTTCGCTGGGACAAACGCATCTACCATCAATTCAAACGTATTGGTGAATAAATCAGGCGCAATATCAGCAGGCGCTTCTTGCCATATTACATAATTTTGATTATCACCCCGCACCATCGCATAAACCCGCCCCATAATAGCGATATCATCGCGTTCTAGGGTATATAATGCGACCTGCCATGTCATCAATTGGGTATAATATACCCGTGTCTCGGTGATAGTAAAATTGGTGCTATTCGGTTGTACCGCATCGGTCAAAATGGCATCACGCAGATGGACAGCATCCACAGCATCTACTTTAGCGATTTTGTGGAATGTGGTAGATGTGTAGGGATTTTCGGCGCTATCTGGCACACTAACCAACCACATCTTGTCCCAATATTGATTTTGAAGCCAATCTTTGCGTATCTGATACCGCGCCCCGGGTGTTTCGCTGGTTACATCACCAAATTCTCCGATTTGCCAAACATTGGTGCGATTGCCGAAATAATCATTCGAATTAAATAACCGTAGACTTTCTAAAATGGGGGTGAGGCGATTTAATAATGTATTTGGCTCAGAATTTGCATTTTCACTCTCCACACTGATAAACAACCCACCCCCATTGAAGGCAGGATAATATGCTCCAACCCCAACTGTGAAACGACCATCATTATAGGTAACAATCTCTATCTCTTGATTATTGACTGTAATCGTCTCTTGAGCAGTGGATATATACCCATAAGTATCTAACATGGTTTGTGCAGTGATGGCATTGGCTCCAAAATAAGAATCGTAACTGAGTGCGTGGTAGTAAATCCGTAATCTTTCTTGATTTGCATCCAATGAAGGAAATTCTTTATATCTAAAGGTATTATCTTGAAATACGTTTGCCCAAGATTCATCTAAGGTGATGGTATAACCTGCATCTATTGATGTAAACCCACGCAAATGCGGGTCTAAACCATCATTATTGACTGTAATTGGCACAGCCTCCCATGTTTGTTCCCCATTGAGTGTCTCAACTAAAAACCCGACTTGATACTCACCACTTGGGGCTGGGGTAACACTGAGCGATAGCCCATTTGATTCTTGCCAAATGAAGGTCATGCTCTCATCTGGTAGCAACTGGATTTGACCATCATCTGATACCAATGCCATATATACCTGAAATTCAGACCCTGCTGGAATGGTGATAACTCCTGATGAGCCTGAATCTGGATTTTTGGAAATGACACTGCTGACAGTTGTTTCTGTAAAGTTGGGGAAGATGACATTCACATCAAACCACTCCGAATCGGGGTTTGTCCGATACCGCCCTTCAATGGATAAGGTGTCTTCAGAATTTGCCACCAAGACAAAGCGTTCTTGATTCGTATCGCTGAGGGAGTATCCCGTCACATTCCAGTCACTAATACCCGAATCTACGCCATCCACCCATGTATTTACGCGAATAATATTTCCTATTTCGTCTCTATCAACACTTTCAATCTGATTATTAGCAATACGTTCATAAGTCCCATCTGGCAATAAACGGTCAACGGTCATGAAGGCACGTCCAAAATTGCGACCAGTAATTTCCATCTCAATCCAAAGGGGGTCAATAATGCTAGTGGTAGTCGCTGGATGATAGGACATAATATTCAGATTAGGTGCGGCGGGGGCATGAAAGAGAATCGCATCATCCCAGACTTTTGGGGTAAAGGTGTTGTAATAAGTGCGAAGCATTTCGCCCCAACTGGTGAGTGGGCTATTGACGAAATAGTCGTTATCAAAATCTTTTGCTTTTTTTGGGAAATAGATATTTTGATACAAGATACGAGCGTTTCTCACATTTTCGCCACCATTGCCGTATGGCACCGTATTTTGTAAGGCATTGATGACCGCTTGGGCGCTATCAACCAGACGATTATCATCGGATAAGGTTATCACCAAGCGCATGAAACTCCCCAAATCAATCAGGGTTGAACTGTTGCTGAATGCGGTGTAGGTATAAGCATTATTTCGCGCCCCGCCGATGATGGGGCTATAGCGCAATGGGTCAGTTAAGATGAGGTTGGCAAAATTATCAAGTGCCTCTTGTAGTGATGGCATAGTGGTCAAATTGGTGATGGCGTTGGTCATATATACGCCCTCTCCGCCCTGACGCAACATGGCATCTATATCAATATAATAATTTATCAATTCCTCACCAATGAGAATCATATCTGGTGTAGTATTTTTTAAGTTAGTGGTGAAATCGGTCATATTTAGGGCTGGGTCTACGACAATTTCGGATGAAGCATACGCTTCTAAGGCATATTGGGATAAGACGCTTAAATATTCCACACTGCTCATCAAGCAAGCATCATTGATAACCAATGCAAATGGCTGGGATATTTCAGTTTGCACCGTCTTGAATGCTTGGTCAATTTCGGGTAGGGTGATAATACTTTTATCGGTATCATCGGTGATAACACCCGCCCAACCTGCGCCATGACTGCCAAAGGCGATGACATAGTTTTGTGCGGGATAATGACGGATGCCCCATGTTAAAAATTGCGCGAGTGTGAGACCATCTCCAGAATCAACCTCTCCCAAATCGGCTAATTCTTGGCTGTTAATCGTTTGTTTATTCGCATCTAAGTTCTCGGTTACTTCGTATATTTTGGCGGTTGCCCAATTGCCACTCTCATCTGAATGGTCGGGTGAACGGTCTAAAAAGGCGACAATACGAACATTATCACTTTCACCACCCGCCAATTCAAATTCCTTGAGGTCGTGAATGAGCGACCCTTCAAGGTTATTATCACCGCCATAATAGACCAAAATTGTCCAATCGGCAGATGGCTTTGGGTCTTGGGTGGGGTAGCCTGCATCTGATAATGCTTGTGGGGATATATCATAAGCGGGTAATTCCGTGATGGTGGGAGCGGTGGTAATCGTGAGCGAAAAATCGCCAGATGTTTCGCCATCATCCAAATCATACCGAGCGAGGATGAGGGTATATGCTCCCGCATCTGCCGATGGATATTGAATATAGGCATTCAAATCATCTCGCACACGGTTATCATTCTGAGATAACACATTCCCCGCACTATCCAATAAATATAGAATCGTATCGAGGTCGCCCGATGTAGCAATCGCATCGGCGGTAATGGTCGTATTATCTTGTTCAATCAGTAGGGGATATTCGTAAAAAGTTTTTTCTGCATCAAGTGTTCCGCTAAAGGTGGAATTGCTTTGTGCGCTTGATGTGACGGTGAATGCGATAAAGAAAAGACATTGCAACACTAATAGGCGAAACGTAGACATGACGATAACCTTTCAAAAAATATTTATTTTGCAAAAAGTATAACGCGGTAGATAAAGGGAATCAAATTTTGTCTGTGTACTGGCTTAACCAGGACAATAGACGGCTGATAAATGGGTACATTGCTCCTATAGCCATAAAAAAAATTGTGCAACTGCTTGCTCAAAATTGGTAAATCGTGATAAATTGTTTATATGAGTTAAAAATTTGTAACGTCAATGTTTGACAAGGTTAGAATTGTCACCAATTGGCAAGAGAGGACAATTATGTCAGAAAAAGTTTTGGTGATTGACGATGAAGAGACTACCGTCCAACTCATTGGGATATTATTAGAGCGCAAGGGTTACGAAGTCATCAAAGCCTATCGTGCAGAAGAAGGCTTACGCAAGGCGTATCGGTTTCAGCCCGATATTGTTTTACTCGATATCATGATGCCCGATATGGATGGATGGGAAGTCTGTAAGCGTCTGCGTGAAATGTCTGACGTGCCGATTATTTTCCTCACAGCATTAGACGAGGGTAAAAATGTGGTACGCGGACTCGAAATTGGCGCAGATGACTATATCACCAAGCCTTATGATAATGATGAATTGGTCGCACGGGTCAAAGCACACTTACGCCGTTCACCACGTCCGAGCATCAGCGATGAACTGGTGTTTAATAATGGCGATTTCCGCATCAACTTCATGAATCGTGAAGTATATGTCCGCAATGAAGTGCGTCACCTCACCCCGAAAGAATTTAACCTGCTCGGTGTGTTAGTCCGTAACGCAGGGCGTGTTGTTACCCGTAATGAATTGGTCACACAAGCATGGGGCGAAGAATATGGTGATGCCATTGATAGCCTAAAGCTCTATATTCACTACTTACGCCAAAAAATTGAAGTCAATCCCAATCAGCCAGATTACATCCTCACCTCACGCGGTGTCGGTTATCGGTTTGCCAATCGCTGATTCCCCTATTGACGCACTTATCAAAACCCATCACAATAATTCCCTAACACAGATGAGAATTCCCCAAAAATTCTCGTCTGTCTTTTTGACCATACCCAGTTCAAAGGAATTATTGATTGAAAAAACGCCTCTTTATCCTCATGTGTTCATTTCTTTTCATCGTGAGCCTCGCATCTGCCCAAGATGACCCCCTCGCTACAATGGAAAGTTTTTCTGCTTATTTAGACCAAATTGCCACTGCTCCCGCCGATGAAGCCCAAACGATGGTCGCCGATTTATGGGCGCAACTGACCGAAACTGCTTCTATCCCCTTTGTAAGGGGTGATGAAGTCGCCTTTTTATATGTGGGTGATGCCAATACCAAAAAGGTCGAATGGCGCGGTGATTTTACAGGATGGGAATCATCCGATGATTTTGTTGGCGAAAAAGTCGGTGAGACCGATTTATGGGTGGTTTTTGCCCAATTCCCCAGCGATGCACGTTTGGATTATAAAATTGTCCTCAATGGCGGGACGTGGATTTTAGACCCCAACAACCCCAATCAACAAATGGGGGGATTCGGTGCAAATAGCGAATTGCGGATGACTGATTATGTGTCATCGCCATTTGTGGTGCGTGATGAAACTGTCCCACAAGGGCGGGTACGCGGGGCATATCGTCTCCAAAGTGAGGCATTAGGATATGCCGTGAATTATTCGGTGTATTTGCCTGCTGGCTACGCCGATTTAGACGCGCTCCCGACCATTTATGTGTTAGATGGTCACGAATACGCAAATGATAATATGGGCAGTATGGTGATTGTGCTAGACAACCTCATCGCCCAAAATTTGATTGACCCCGTTATAGCGGTATTTATTGACCCCCGTGAGCCTAACCGCGATACCAATAATCGCCGTGAATCGGAATATATCGAAAATGCCGATTTTGCCCAATTTGTTGCCACAGAATTGGTCATGAATATTGACCGCGTGTTCAAGACATCCCAAAACGCATCAGACCGCGCCATTCTTGGCACATCGCTCGGTGGGTTGGCATCGGCATATATTGGGGTGAATTATCCTGATGTATTCAACAATATTGCCATTCAATCTCCTGCATTTTGGATTAGCGAAGACCTCTATGGGTTGTATGAAGCCAGTGATGGATTAGCTCTGTCGTTTATCATCACCAACGGCTCGCCCTTGTGGGATGCCGATGATATTCCCGATTTCACCACCATTTTAGACGAAAAAGCCTATCCCTATACCCTCATCGAAGTCGCTGAAGGTCATTCATGGGGGAATTGGCGTGGCTTAGTAGACGATATTCTCATACATTTCTGGGGAAAGTAGCTTAATGAAAACTGTAGACAATTCACAACTTGAAAAAATTTATCGCACCCGCTTTGATGATAAGGCACAAGTTCAACGGGAGCAGATGTGGCAAGTTTTATGCCAATATTGGATGCAACGCTATGTCCCCCAAAATGCCACGGTGTTGGATTTGGCGGCAGGACGGTGTGAATTTATCAATCACATCAAGGCGGGGCGTAAAATTGCGGTGGATTTGAACGAAGATGTCCGTAATTATGCCAATAAAGATGTGGAAATCGTGATTGCTTATAGCCACGATATGCAAGGTGTCGCTGATAATAGCGTGGATGTGGTGTTCGTGAGCAATTTCTTTGAACACCTGCCCGATAAAGCCGCCTTCATGGATACCCTGAAAGATATTCGGCGTGTATTAAAAGTGGGCGGGAAATTGCTCATCATGCAACCGAATATCCGCTTTTTGCACGGGGCATATTGGGATTTTATTGACCATTACCTGCCCCTCACAGACCGTTCTGTGGAAGAGGCACTTATTTTGACCAATATGGATGTAGTCGAAAATCTCCCGCGCTTTTTGCCCTATACCACCCGTAGCAAAATGCCCCGCCACCCGTTGTTGATTCGTCTCTATTTGAGCCTGCCGATTGTGTTCCCCATTTTTGGCAAACAAGCATGGGTCGTGGCGGTTAAGCCAGAATAATTGAAACCCCATTTGGGTAGATTTCTCCATTTGTTGGGTGTGTAAGGGCGCAACATGTTGCGCCCTTACGGTGTATATGGAGATTTTAAGGTGTTAACGGGGCTTGGCATGGCAAGCCCCTACATCCGCCCTTATTGCATTATCTAGCCTTGCACGCACCTAAATCCTAAATTGACATCGTTTTGATTGGTATTGAGGGTGGTACGGGTCGTAAACCGCGCCTCATCTTCTACCCCGCCACGAATTGCCATTGTGACCACTGCCCCTTGTACAATGCGCGAAATATCTTCACGACCATCATCGGCATTATAGGGGGCAAAATCATAATCTTGGGCAATTGTGCCGAGCCATTCACGCGCAGTAGCGCCAAAATCGGCATTATTTTCTGCGATAAACAGCCATTCACGCTCTGTCAACAAACGACCACCCCGATTTTCACAATAAATACGCGCCATAAACCATGTCACACCAACAACGGGTTCATCTTTGCGTTCTCCAGTGGGGTCATAGAGGTCTGCCACCACAGGTCGGAAACATGCCCCACCATTCACACATTGGGCATATTGGGCGTTGGTCACAAGTTGAGCATCCACCTCAAAGGGGGCGGGGAGGCATTGCTCGACATCACCTGCTGTAAAACACGCCATTGGCACAAATAACAAACTCAATGCCACTTGTGGCGCAACCCATCCGCGCACCGTAATGGTAGATTCGCTGATACTCCACGAATCGGGTGTTGGGGTTGGGGTGATAGTGGGTGTATTGGTCGGCAAGCTATCCAAATAGGTTTGGGTGATGGTAGCGGCAATTTCCGTCTGATTCGCCGTAGCGGTAGGTGTGGGCGAGGGCGTATAGGTCGGCGATGGTGTTTCGCTCGCTGGCACAGTCGCCGTTGGGGTGAAGGTGCGCGTTGGCTTGGGCGTATTGGTCGCTGGCATCGTTGGCGTGGCGGTTGGGATATTTGCCGTTGCCGTTTGGTCAATAGCTATTTGTTCGGCGGTAGCGGTAATAATCGCCACTTGGGTCGCTGTTTGATTGCCATTGAGCCGTTGTTCCACAATCGCTTGTAGGGTTTGTGCCTCTTGGGTTGGCGAAAGTGATGATTCTGTCGCTGTTTCTTCGGCGGTGGCTTCTGATGTGATTTCTGTGGGGAGCGAATTGGTGTTGCTAATCGCCTCTTCTGTGGCAGTTTCTTCTGGGATAGCACTATTATTGGCTTCTGCGGTTTGTGTGCCAAATAATTGCATCGCAAAGTCATTCAAGGTTGGCGATGGCAAAATTTCGTCTGTCGCAGTTGCTTCGTCTGTGAGTTCTACGCTGGCGGTTGCCTCATCGGTTGGGGTGATTTCTTCTGTGGGCGTGGTTTCGACCAATGGGGCGGGGTTGGTCAATGCCACTGCTGTTTGAGTCGAGTCGCGGAATAATTGCATCACAGCATCGCTCAGGGTGGCGGTTGGGGGGATTGATTGCGTCTCTGCATCTATGGGTGTTAGGGTGATTTCGTCTGTCACCTGTGCGACACTGTTGGGTGTTGCGGTTTCATCTCCGCCATCAGCACCACCCATGCCCGATAGGAGCAAAATGAGTCCGCCAATCACCAACACCGCCAAAATTGCCGCAACCGCGATGAGCGGGGCGCGATTGGTGGATTGTTGACCACCACCGCCCATCATCGGCACACCAGACCCAGACCCACTTTGACTAGGGCGTGAGCCAAATCCGCCTTGTGATTGATTGCCAAGCCCCGATTTTGAATGATTGGCGATGGCGGCAATACGACTTGCCAAACCAGAATCTGTGCCAATGCGGATGTCGGCGGGGTTTTTCTCTGGCAATTTGAATCGGAAAAAGTCATTTGCCTGACCGGGTGCCATACGTGCTACATCAGAGAACGCACGCGAAAAATCGGTCATAGTGGCAAAGCGGTCTTGTGGGCGTTTTGCCAATGCCTTTCGCAGGACAGGCGTTAATTGGGCGGGTAAATCACGACGAAGCAATTCAATTTGTGGCGGAAGCTCATTCAGATGTTTATACATCAAATTGAGATTGGGTTCTTTGCCCGCATCCACTTCAAAGGGATGTCTGCCTGTGAGCATTTCGTAAAGCAGAACACCCATCGCATATTGGTCAATGGTTGTGGTTAATTCGCCCGGTCCCCACATTTCTGGAGCCATATAAAAAGGCGTGCCAACCGTCATACCGACTTGGGTGAGTTCTTGCCCACCTTCACCGATGCGTGCGATGCCAAAATCTACCAAATAGGGGTAGCCATGCACATCGAACATCACATTACCGGGTTTAATATCACGGTGAATGACCCCTTGTTGATGGGCGTAATCGAGCGCACTCGCTATTTTTTCCACTAATTGCGCTGTTTCTCCCAATGAAACCGGTGGCAAGCCAACCAATTGGGCATGGCGAATTCGCTCCGATAAAGCCCCACCTGCCAAATATTGCATCACCACGTATGGGATTTGATTTTCTATCCCATAATCATAAATTTTAATGATGTGCGGATGGTCTAAGGTAGAGGTAATCGCCACTTCTTGTTGAAAACGGCGAAAACTCTTTTCATCGGCAAAATTCATCAATTTAATGGCGACTTGACGTTGTAGGGCTTCTTGATTGCCCAGATAGACCCGTCCCATCGCCCCACCACCGAGTAGTCGGTCTAGGGTATATTGCCCCAATCGCATTCCACGCGCATTTTGCATAGTTTTTATTATCCTACAGTGATATAACCCCTTATATGATAATGCGCTTGTGCCAAAATGCAAATTTTTGGCGATATGTCTTAAAAAAGCATCGGTGCATGGGAACGAAAAGCGCCATTTTTACGTCATGATGAGGGTAAATAGGGTAAAAAATTAATGGTTTATGGGTTTGTTGTCACTTATTCACATATTTTCGTGTCAAAATTTATTGTTTATTTGAATATTTCTTAATTAGTTTTGGCATCATAATGAAAAGTGTACGTTGTGTATAGTGAGGATTGATGCCCTATGGAAGACCTCAAAATTTATAATATCTTGGTAGTAGAAGACAATGAACCCATCAATCGGCTTTTTTGCAGACACCTTTCTGCATTGGGATATGCTTGTTCTGGGGTTTATACAGTAGATGATGCGCTTAAACTACTTCAGACCACCCCGCCAGATTTATTACTCCTCGATTTCGAATTGCCCGATGGCTATGGCACACGGGTACTCGATGCCTTGCAATCCTATCAGCTAGACGTGCCAACGATTGTTGTATCTGCCAGCACCCGTGCTTTTACCCTCAGACACACTAATTATGTGATTGACCACATCCTTGTGAAGCCAGTGAGTCCCAGTCATTTATCGGAATTGGTACAGCGCACCCTCATCGCCAGATTTTGCTAATTAAACAGCCCTCATTCACGGTGGGGTTATTTTACCCCACCTATATATATTCCCCTTCGCTATATTACAAAGATGGGCAAAAAATTGCGCGTTTCGCAGACTTGCGCTAAACTTTCTTTTAGTCCTTAAATTTTTTTGTTCTTTGAAGCATAGCGAGGATTAAACCCTTGAGACAAAAAATTAGCGTCCTCAGTTTGCTTTTGGTCATGTTCATTGCATCTGTCATGACCTCTGCACAAGATAACCCGCCTGCCCAATTGCTCATTAATTATCCAGAGGTGAGTATTGGTCAAGGCGATAGAACCGCATTAGGCTTGTTTTTTACGATTTTAGACCGTGATGGCATCGCTATTAGTGGCTCAAATGCCAGTAATGCGACCATTGTGATGGATACCGGCACACGCTATGATGCAGAAGTGAGCCAACCCACCACACCACTCCATATCTCTTTGGTATTGGATATTAGTGGTAGTATGGGACCCGCCGCCAACGCCATGAAAACCGCCGCCATCCAAGCCATTGAAGCCGCACCCGAAGGCACACTCTTTCAGGTCATCACCTTTAATCGGCAAATCAACCTTGTACAAGATTTTACGAGTGAACGCACTGCGGTGATTAATGCCATCGCCAGCGCCAACCCGCCACCAACATCAGACCCCAATGCGGGGACATGTCTGTATGATGCGACCATTCAAGCCCTTGCAGAGATGGATGGCGTTCCGCTTCCAAATCGGCGTACCATCGTATTATTCACCGATGGACGCGATGAACTCACCCGCAATGGCGAAAAATGTAGTCGTGCGACCCTCGAAAATGTTTTAGACCGCGCCACCCGCATTGATGACCGCATTGCCATCAATACCATTGGCTTGGGGGCAGAAGGTGCAATCAACGAAGATGAATTGCGCGATATTGCCCGACAAACAGGTGGTATCTCGGTCATTGGTGAGCAAGAAAATCTTGGTGAGTTGTTTAGTCAAATCATCAATGGGTTAGCCGCCCAACAAGTTGCCCGCACCGAAATTTGCGAGCCTGCGGGTCCAAGAAGCGCCACACTGACCGTACAAACAGGTGATTCATTGCTCACCGAATCCATCACCTTCCAAAACCCGCGTGCTTGTGCCAACGCAACGGCTGTGCCTGTGGCGGTGCTTATTCGCGGGGTACGGTTTGATGCCAAAGCCGAGACCATCTCCTTTACGGTTGAAGGTCAAGGGCTAGAAAATATTGGCAAATATAGCTTTGATATTTATGACAGCAATGGCAATCTTGTCCGTCGCTTTGACCTAGATAGCCCAGAAGTTAGCTTTGATTCTGCCAATATTCCCGATGGCGATATTACCATTCAATTGGTCACATTCGATTTTGACGGGCTAATTTTGGCACAGGCAGATGCAGAAGTGACCATTACCCGTCCGACTGCTGTCCCGACCGAAACACCAACTTTCACACCAGAACCCACTATCACCCCCACACCGCCCCCTATTAGCGCGACCATCACAGGGATTCAATATGTGGCAGAAAGTGATAGCATCAATATTAACTTGCTCCTCATGACACCAGAGCAAATTTCACGTCTTGAAGTGGATGTGGTGGATAAAAATGGCATCCTTGCCATTCCTGCCCGCCCCGATGTGGCAGAAGTGGTGAATATCCCGATTTCGTCACTCATCCCACAACAAGGCTATAAGGTGCAAGTCCGCGCCTTTAACCTGAATGGCGAATTGATTAGCACCAGCGACCAAGATTTCACCAATCCCAAAGTCATCACCCCCACGCCATCACTCACCCCAACGCCACAAGTGAGCGCCAATGTAGATACTATCGTCCCAGATTTAGAAAATAATCGGGTTGTCTTGCAATTGAATGTACAAAGTGCCACCAGTATCGGCGAAATTACCATAGATATTCTCGATGCCAATAACACCCTTGTACGTTCTGGCATTTCGTTGACCAATACCGATACTGAGGCGGTGGTTGATTTAACAGGTCTTACCCCACAAGGCGAATATAAAATCCGGGTGGTCACACGCGATAATGCGGGCAATGTCCTCAGCCGAGAGACCACCGATTTCGTGAATCCTGTATTACCCATCCTCACACCAACACCAACCGTTACAATGAGTGTTTTTGCCATCGTAGAAAGTGTTCAAACAGACCCACGTCAAGAGAACTTCACCATCACACTCCGCACCGAAAATATTGATTTCATCGAAAAATTCCGCGTAGATGTGATTGATGACCAACAAGGCAATCTGGTTAATTCACAAGAATTTAACCGTGCCGAAGTGGGTAATTTGCTCACCTTGCCTATTGGGACTTTGTCTGATGGCGAATATCGTTTGCGCGTCATTTCGTATGATGCAAATGGCAATATTTTGAGCGAAAACGAAACACCCATTGGCTATACTAAATTCACCCCAACCCCAACCCCAGAACCACCCGGATTTGTGGAACAATTGGGTAAAGTCATTTCTGACCAACCGATTGTCGGCGTGATTATCGCCATTATCGTGTTGTTGCTCATCTTCTTGTTGTTCTGGTTGGTACGTTCTGCCCGCCAACGCGAGAAAAACCTCAAGCAACCCTCATTACCGAATATGACGGGGGCAATCTCTATCAGTGAATTGCGTCAAGGGATGCAAAATGCTGGTTATGTGCCACCACCGTATGGAGACCAAGGGTCACAAGATATTGAATATGGCGAACAACCCACGGGTAGCTTCTCTATTTATGGGGATGCAACCAATGTGCCATCAGCAGGTGGTGGCGACCCGAATGCGACCAATTTCCAAATCAATCGGGGCGATATAAGCGGCATGGTCGGAGAAGCAACCAATGTCTTCTTGCCTGCGGTGTTGCATGTGATTGATTCGCTAGACCCAAGCATTATCGGCAAGACTATTGGCATCAATAAAATACTTTTCCTCATTGGGCGTGCGGGCAAGCGCGAGAATGACCTCAATGTTGAGGGCGATAAAAATATCTCGCGTGAACATGCCGATATTATCTTTGAGGGTGGGGCATACTACATCGAAGATAAGCCCAATACACATGGCGTAAAGGTCAACGATGAAAAGATTAGTGGACGTTATCCATTAGGGGCGCGTTGCATCATCAAATTGGGCGAGACTACGGTTATCGAATTTGAGATGACCAGTAGCTCCAGCAAAACCGCATCACTCGACTTTTAGTTTATATGGGCAGAGGATAGTCCTCTGCCCTCATATTATTTTCCATGCGAGTAAAGAATTATGGCTGATTTCTCAAAATCCCTAGAAGCCTTTGGCTTAACCGATGTTGGACGCAAGCGTAAACGCAATGAAGATTTCTTCCGCTATGTCATTCCCACCGCCAACACTCCAGAAGAAGCACTTGGCGCGTTTTTTGTCGTTGCCGATGGCATTGGTGGGATGGGTTTTGGAGAAGAAGCCAGTAGTGTGGCAGTGAATACCCTGCTTGCCGCCTATTATGACCCCAAAAATCCAGACCCAGACCCACTCAGTCGGTTACGCGCCGCCATGAATTTGGCGAATACTGCCGTTATTGCCAAAGCTGGTGAATTGGGGCGTACCCTCATCGGCACAACCGCATCGGGCATCATTGTTCACCCCAAAGAAATTGTGCTATTCAATGTTGGCGATGCGCGAGTGTATCGGATACGCGGGAGTTTTATAGAGCGACTCAGCCGTGACCAAAGTGTGTTAGAAGAACAACTCGCACTCGGGTTGGTCACAGAAGAAGAAGCGGCGCAAGGGCGTAATATGAATGTCACCGCCTTTATCGGACAACCGGGCGGGGTAGAGCCTGTTTATCGGCGTGTATCTGCCCAAGCCGATGACATTTTTCTGATTTGTTCCGATGGTTTGTGGGATTTGGTCAAAGAGAACGAATTGGTGCAAATTATCCCCAATAACACGCCAGAATCTGCCATTCAACAATTGGTGACGATGGTCTTAGAACGTGGCGCGCCAGATAATACTACAGGCATCATCGTCCGCATGACCCCCTTCAAAAAAAAGGGGATGAGTAAAATCGCGCCGATTTTATTTGCATTGGCGCTGATGATTGGTATCGCGGTTGGGGTGGTCGCCATCCTGTCTAATAACACAGCACCCGTTATCACAGATAGCACCCAAACTGCCGATGTTACCGAAAATGCCAGCCCTACAAATATGGTCATCTCCACAGAAGCCGAGACAGAGACGCTTGAGGTAGCAATGCAAGCAACTGTCACCGAAATGACCACTAACGAGGTCATAGGCGCGACAGAAGGCACTTCTGAGGTCACACCTGATATAACATCTCCTGCCGAAACCACACCCGATGTTGTTATGGCGATAGAAACATCGCCAGAGGTGACATCTGCGGCGGTTACAGCCACAGAATCAACACCAGAAATCACACCCGATGAAGTGCGTAATGTCACCATTACTGAGGAGACCCCAGAAGTATCTCCAACGGTTTTGCCGACCAATACGCCGACATTGACGGCAACCCCATCACCGACCAATACTGTACCACCCACGGCAACGCCAACACCATTGCCGACCAATACCGATATTCCATCACCAACGGTCACATCATCACCGACCAATACTGTACCACCCACGGCGACATTGACCAATACGCCAACGGCGACATCTACCCCCACCACAAAACCGCCGACTGCGACATTGGATAATGAATCGCTCACCTTAGTGTTTCCATTTACGGCTACGGCGCGGGCTAATTTGCCACCAGAAACCCAAACCGCCCTGAGTGAACAAGAAACCCAAGTGGCATTAGAAGCACTCCAAACACAAACCCAAGTGGCTGTTTTTGCCACAGAAACCGCCGTTTATCCCGTGACGGCAGTCGCACAGACCTTGCAAGCGGCACAAGCGCGTGTGGCAACGATTCAAGCCGCTACTGCGACCTATCGGGCAGAAAATACCGAAGAATCTACGCTAGATGTCGAGATTACCGCGCCAGTTTTGCCCAATATTTTGCTGGTCGCATCGGACAATATGACCCTCTATGCCCAACCAAGCACGACATCAGAGGCATTATTGCCCCTCATCATCAACGACATCTTCACCGTATATGGGGTACACCCCAACGGGCAATGGTTCTATGTCGAAAATATAGATGGCATCTATGGCTGGATAGAGCGATTTGCCAATGACAATTTAGATAGTGTTGTCCTCAGCACCCCTGTCGAAGAATTGCCATTACTCGACCCAGAAGACCCCAAAGCGCCGAGTGATGAGTTATTTGGGGTGCATTTGATTGTGACCAATGATGTCGCAATCAATGTGCGCGAATATGCCTCGTTTGATGAACTCGCCAATATTTTTGCAGGCTTACAACCCTTCTCGGTGGCGCGGATTGATGCCACAACCCCTGTGGGCGCATGGTTGCGTGTCAGTTTTGTGACGAGCCGTAATCGTACCGCAGTAGGGTGGGTATCGGCTACTTTGGCAGACGATGGTGGCATCCTCATCATCGGCGACCTCGACACCGTATTAAAAATAAATCCGCTTCCTGTGCCAACACCAGAAGCCACAGAAGACCCAAATGCCATTGAAACGACACCAGAAGTCACCCCTGCAACGCCATGAGCATATAATACTCAAAATGTAATGTATTGTAAGAGACAAGCACCTGCTTGTCTCTTTTTTTATAATTCGTAGGACTTTAGTCCTGTTTTTAGCTATAAAGAGCCAAAATATAACGGATTATTAAAGAATGTTGGGAATATTGTCCTATTTGCTTGACAGCAAATAGCATTTGGGCTTATTGTAAGGTTAGTTAAGGTTGTTCATTCTCACCAAACACTAAGTTATTGATAAAGGAGCAATTTTATGTCGGATAGAGTCGAAGCAGATTATCAAGAATTGCAGAAATTGAGCAATATGATGAATCAACGCGCAGATGCAATTCAACAACAATTTCAGATGTTGAAAGCCAAAACGGGTGAACTTCTCAATGGAAATTGGGAAGGTCGCGGTGCTGATAAATTCCAAAATGAAATGGAAGGTGAAGTCTTCCCCGCCTTGCAAAAATTGCAAAAAGCACTCGAAATGTGTTCAAGTGCATTGGGGCAAGTCGCCAATACCTTCAAACAATCCGAAGAACAAGCCAGTAATCTGTTCAAGGGCTAATTTTTCTATCATTATTTAGACCATTATCCAAATAGAAGGAGATACTCACATGGCAGATTTAATTTCGATGAATTACGCGATGGTGCAAGAAATGAGCCAAAAATGCACCCAAACCGCCCAATTGTTGGCAGACACCATGCGCGAAATTAATCAAATTGCAGAACAACTTGATGGTGGTGTGTTGGTTGGGCGTGCAGGCGAAGCCCTCTCTGGTGGGTTACGCGGGAAATTGAACCCCAGCATCAACCGTCTTCAAGACAAATTCCGCGAAATTGCCCAAGACTTGATGGGCGCACTCAGTGACCTACAATCTAGCGACAAAAAAGCCGGCGGCTATTTCGGTTAATTCTGAGGAGGATTAAAAATTATGGTACTCGGTATTTTACTAAAATTTGCACGGATGGCTGTTGAAGGTGTTTTGAACCAAATCACCCAACAAATCAATGTCATCCAAGACCAAGTGTTGCAAGTGATTATGAACCAACTCAATCCCCTGCGCGATGCGTGGAAGGGTCAAGGCGCTAACCGTTTCTTTGATGAAATGGAAAGCCAAGTCATCCCCAACATTCGTCAGATGATGAGCTATGGTGGCGATTATGCGGGCAATATCCGCAAAGCGATGGACATCATCGAACAAGCTGACCAACGCGCCACTGGCATCATCAATGGTATTTTGGACGAATTCAATATTTTCTAATTGACCATATATAGCTGACGAGATAAGAGATAAGGAGAAAAACCTATGGCTAGTCCAGATGTGCAAATGGATATTCCAGTTGTCGAAGACATGGCAAACAAATTCAAATCAACCAGTGAAACACTCAAAGCTGTGAGCAAAGCCCTTCAAATCGCCATCATGATTTTGAAGATGACCGCCTTCGTTGGTTTGGTCGGTGGTTTGGCAGTCGAGCGTTTCCTCTCTTGGCTCAAACCCCAAGTAGACGAAATGGCAGAAAAATTAGAAGAATTGCACTATGACCTCTACGGGGCAATTGTGAGCTTCCGTGATGGCGACAATAGCGGGTCACAACGCTTCGCCTAATTATTGACCTTTCAACGGCTATTGCCGTTATAAATATGCAGAATAACACACGGGAGAAAAAAGTCTCCCGTGTTGTTTTTTATGGGGTAAAAGGATTATCCTGCCTTAAATGTGCCACCCATGCTTTGTACATCTGTCCTTACTCCCTCAATTTCTGTGGGAATTTGGTCTTGTGGGGGCAGGCTCTCCAGTGGCACTTTTTGGTCTACCAGTACCACCAATACCAATTCCTCTGTGGTGGTGTTATTTTGTTGCCGATACCCAATCGCTGTGCCAATGACATGGGCTTTTTGAAGCAAATCGGGGCTATAACGGGCTTGAATATCACTAATACGTGCTTTTTGTGCGCTGTCCATTGGGGATGTTCCTCTCTCATCAATTTGGTGTGGGTATAGCCTATGCGGGTGCGCCTGTACTCATTGTGCGGATGATAATCGCCGCGAGCAGGGCAAATGCCCATAAATAACTGCCCATGGCAGGACGCTTGGTGGCGGTTGTCTCTACAAAAATGAAAAATGGTAGCGATAAGACCACGCCATATCCATAAATGAGATGCACTTCCTCATGGGGTCTACCGCCCATTAACCACATAATACCACCAATCGCACCCTGTAACAGCATAAATGCGAAGATGGTATAGGTCGCCGCCCGAAACCATCGGCTCACATCACCGTGTTTGATGAGTCCCACATAGACACCTATCCCAAGCATGATTAATGCGATGGCAAACCCCACACGGCTCAAAAACCAGTGAACCTCTTTCATAAACGCATAACGGGCGCTGACCTGTGTGTCAAAAATAATGGTGAGTGCCACCCAGCTAAAAAAGGTGAAAAACGCCGTCATCCCAACAATGATGAACGGTGAGACTTGCCAATAATAGGGGATGGCGGGTTTTTGCCCGCTACGGGTGGGTGTGGTCATGGGGTGTCCGTCACCACATCGGCATCTTGGAGATTGCGTTTACGCTTGGGCGTATGTGCCTCTTCTGGGATGTTGGTGGCAATCCAAAATCCTGCAAAAATGAGGATTGCGCCCGCCATCTCACCAAAATATTTGAAGGATGGGTCGCCTAGTCGGATGAGGACACCGCCCAATGCGGGTAATAAGCCACCTGCGGCGATGAGCCAATTTCCCACCACGCGATTCCGCATAATTTGTTTGTTGCGGAACAGACGGGCAGAATATAATGCACCGCCCACCAGCAAAATTGTCCCCCAAATATTCATAATGGGCGAAAAGAAACGTACCCCGCGTCCATCGCCCATAATATCTTTATAGATAGTGGTCATATCTGCGCCTAAGTACCATTTCGAGCTGTCCATTGGTGTGAAAAATAATGCCCATGGCAATGTCATCACGCCCACCAGCAATAATGCCATTTGGATATTTCTGGCGATACTCCCGCGCCGAATGAGCAAATATGCCGTGCCTTGCCCCAACCATGGGGCGACCATCAATGCCCCTGTCCAATACCACAATCCAAAAAAGAACGGACTCCATGTGAGCGACAAAATGACTTGGCTCAATGTCCCCAGAAAATACATCATCAACCCAATCCCCCATCCCAATAGGTGAGGGCGGTGCTTTTCATTCCAGCGCCGTAAGACGATGAAGGCAAAGGTGCCTGTGGTGAGGGCTGTAATGACCGATAAGATAAACGCGAATGACAATTGCATGATGTTAAATTCCTTCAAGCGATTTATTTTACGAATTATGTATATTTTAATCGCAAAATCTATAAAAATCTATAAAACCATGATGCTTATTAGGATGAGGGAATGACAGGTCATGCCCTCATCTATGCTATTCTTCTGTTTTTAGCACATAGACTTGTGCGCTAGTATCCGTCCCATAGACCTGTTCCAGATAGGGCGCATCCGCCACATCGGAATTCATCTCAAATTCCCATGCGAGTGGTGTTCCCCAGCGCCATGCAGTATCAACACTAGCGCGGTTGCTGATGATTTCTGGCACGAATACATGGGTAATGCCATATTGTGCCAATAAATCGGCATTGGTCGCATCTGATGGATTGCGCCAGAAGGCTTCTAATGCCGTTTGGGTGGCTTTGGATTCATCCATATTGAAGGCATAGGGCAAATTGGGGAAATAAATCGCTTCCCGTTCTGCGATGATGGCTGTCCAATCGGTTTCTGGCGATGTGGGAAAATTGAGGATAACCGCCTCTGGTGGGGAATTGGTTTTTATCCAAGTGAGCGCCTCTGCATCGCTATTACTGGCATATTGATTAGGAAATGTGACCAGTGGCTTCATTGCCCCCAAAATGGGGTTATATAAGGCAACTGCCCCAAGCAGAATAATTGCCAAAATGCCATTGATGATATAGGCGGTACGATAGGTCATGGTGATTTTTCCATCACCATAGGCATCCCATAGCCACATCATCGCCAACCCCGCCAAAACGGTATAGGGGATAATTGCGCCACCCCATGCCAAATCACGCGGGTTGATAAAACGGTCTATAAAGGGGAATAACGCGGCAATCCCACCTGTAGATGAAAAATCGAGCAAGATGAATATCCATACCATGCACAATAGGGCGATGCTCTCGCGTTTTTGCCATCCCAGCCACGCCCCAAAGAGTGCCATCGGCGCAAGCCACCAGCCATGATGTGCCAACATCACCAACATGTTATCGGTGCTACGGACAAATGGGGAGCCAATTTGTGCCTCAAAGCCTCTGCTGAGGATAGAGACGGTTTGTATCAACCAAGGGGCAGTGGCGATGAGGGCGATGAGGGGAATCCCAAATGCCATGATGAGCCATGTTTTGCGCGTTGGGCGGGTATCACCGAGCCACATCGTCCCCAAATAAGGGATATAAGCAAGCACGAGGATGATAAAGGTGGTGTGATGAGCGACCAGTGTCGCGCCGAGCATTAATCCAGCAAACAAGGCATCTATGGGATAGGTATATTTTTGAAAGCGCCATGCGAAGATTAAAAATGCTTGGGCAAAGGCGATTCCCATCAGCATCACAAAATAACCGTCTAGCAACAACCCCAATATGCCCAACCCGAGTAACATGGCGAGCGCCATCGCCCGTCCCAATGATTTGGCGCGGATTTCTGAACCAAAATCGTATGCCAACCACACATTGAGGAGCGCCAATACCGCCCCTACGCCAAATTGGGTGGTATGGATGCCCATATTCAGTTGTTGCGAGAGGTAAGCGGTGAGCGCCATGAATCCATTAGAAAAAACATATTCAACTTCTGGCTGAAAGGGCGCAAAGGTATTGAGGCTATTGCCCAATTGGGTTGTGAATGCCATATAGCCATAGCCTTGTGCGGTTGTGCCGAATGGCACGACAAAGAGCAAGGTGGGAATGGCAAAAATAAGCCCTACCAGCGCAAAAAAGGCGAGGTCTTGTGGACCTGTCCAGCCTTGTTCGGCATCGCCTAATTCATAGCCTTTGTTTTCTGCGCGAGATTGCCCAACAGAGAGCGTCCCGCCCAAAAAAATGCCGACTACCAGCACGAATAAGAGATAATCTATAACCAGTGTATCCCAGCCAAACAAAGAGGCATAAAACAATGTGCCACCGACGATGAGTGCCAAGACAAACGTCGCCGCTAACGCGACACGCGGTTGAGAGGTGGGTATAGCGGGTGATAGCATCGCGCCTGCACCTAATATCACCGCCCCAAAAACGAACAGGACGAGCAAAATCATAAAGAGTCCTTTTCGATAAACTATCGTTAAAAATGTTTGCTCATTATAATCTGCCAACACAATGCCATCATAGACCATATCCACACAAAATTCACAAATAGCATCTTGGCAACATTTTCACCTACTTTTAACCAATCTCACATGAATGATATAGCGTATTTTGCATATAATACCTAAATTAGTCGCTTAAATTGGAAAAAATTCCAATAGGTATAAATGCCATAAACCTCCATCCCAACCAACAGCATAGAAAGAGGTTTCATCATTCATAGAGGAATTTCAGATATGGCTACCGATGTTTTTATACACACTGTTTTGGTTATTGAAGATAATCAATCCCTTAACAAAATGTTTTGTAAGCATCTGTCGGCATCGGGATTTACTTGTCATGGCGTGTTAACCATAGATGAATCAATCACCGCGATAAATGCCAATCGCCCAGATTTACTGATTCTCGATTTTGAATTGCCCGATGGCTATGGGACACGGGTTTTAGATTATATGCGCTCAGAAAATTTCCATATTCCTGTCATTGTGATATCTGGCAATACATTGGTCTTGCAACTCAAACACACCGATTACAATATTAGCGACATCTTGGTGAAGCCCGTGAGTCCCCGCTTATTGACAGAACTGGTCAAACAATCGTTGTTTTTTTAGGTAGCGCAAATATGAAGTAATATGAAGTCTCACTAAGCATCGCTTTCTCATTGTTTGATAACTTATACCGCCTCTTTTGCCTCCTCTAATGGTTTTCCTGTCTCCAAAAGTGTTTTTAGACCAGAGAGAATTCTTGCCCATCCTTCTTTGATTCCCCATGCTTCTGCTTCTAATTCGGAGTGGGTGAGCGTCAATTTGCACATCGTATCTACAGGCTCAATTTCAAATGTGACCAGCATTTTATGGATTGAACCTTGGTCTTCTCGCCATACTGGGTAAAAAGTGGTCACTAATTTTTGTGGGGGAATAGATTCGACCACTTCCCCTTTTATCATCACACTGCCATCATCTTTGAGATAGTGATACGGTGAGCCAGCTTGCCAATCACTTTCGACCCGTGTTTCAAAATAATATTGCCGTGTCATATCGCCTTTGGTGAGCGCATCCCACAGGGTTTGTGGCGTGGTACGGATGAAAATTTGCATGACGTGGGTGATTCTTTCTGACATAACGTTTTCCTCCAATGAAAATTTAAGGGTGGTTAATTTTTGTGACCAGTGTTGGGAATATTGGCTCACCCAACGGTCATAGACTTGCTGAATAGGGATGGGGTTGAGGAAATGATATTTCTCGCGCCCTTTTTTTTGGGTGATGACCAACCCACAGTCTTCTAATAACTGAAGATGTTTCATCACACCAAACCGTGTCATCTCTAAATGTTCGCATAATGCACCCAATGTCTGACCGTCTTTTTGACGGAGTACATCGAGCAATTTGCGCCGACTGCTATCTGCTAATGCCTTAAAAATTGCATCATCTTCATCCATCACAAAATCCTTTATGTGACCGCTTGGTCACTTTGATTTTACGTGACCATTTGGTCACTTGTCAATAGATTGCACGCATTTATACCACTATGACGAAATTCCCCCATCAAACGGGGCGTGTATGTTTGCGTTTTGGTTTATAATGATAATATGTTGTTAAAAAAATCAAACGCAGGATGAATTGCCATGAATCGAGTATTTGTTTCCTATTCTCGGCGTAACAAAATTTTTGCGGAACGCATTGCGCGTGATTTGGGCGATGCTGGCATGGAGGTGTGGATTGATTTCCGTCAAATTCACGGTGGGGAACAATGGCAAGAAGAAATTTATCGGGGTATAGAACGCTCGCAAATTGTGGTGGTATGCCTCTCACCCGATGCTGTTAAGAGCGAATGGGTGCAACGAGAAGTCCTCACTGCCCGTAAACAAGAAAAATTCATCATCCCTGTGATGGCGATAAATGCCCAACGGGAATTGGAGCAAGCCCCAGAATTAGACTGGATGCAAAATGTCCATTTCATCAATTTTGAGGAACGCTATGAAGAGGCATTACCCGAATTGCTATTGGCAATCCCCGGTAAGCGCCGTTTGGGTATTTATGATTCGGTAGACCCCAATAATATCCCCAATCCCTTTAAGGGACTCGAAGCCTTTCAACAAACAGATGCGGCATTCTTTTTTGGGCGTGAAACCCTGATAGATAAATGCCTCAATCGGCTTCGCCAAGACCGCCCAACGCGCTTTTTGGCGGTGGTCGGTGCGAGTGGTAGCGGAAAAAGCTCACTCGTGCGGGCAGGTGTATTACCTGCTTTGCGGGCGGGCAAATTGCGTGGCAGTGATACATGGCGGATTATCCTCTTTACGCCCGGTAGTAACCCCATAGATGCCTTGTCGCAACGCCTTGCACCCCTTTTAGAAGGTCAAGAAGCAAGCACCCTGAGCAAATTATTTTATGAATCCATAGACTATTTACACCCCTTTGTGGAGCGCGTATTAAAAGATGCTCCGCCAGAAGCAAAAATGGTCATGGTGATAGACCAATTTGAGGAATTATTTACCCGTGCGGGCGAAACTGAGCGCGAGATATTCATCCGTTTATTGCAGGCGGCTGTCACACGCAAAGGGGGCAGAATTAGCATTATTATCACCATGCGAGCCGATTTCTTTGATAGGCTAACGCGCTATCCTGCCCTCGCAGAATTATTTGAACAAGAGAATATGGTCATCGCCACAGAGATGTCCCCTGCCGAATTGCTCCGCGCCATCGAAGGTCCTGCACGTGCAGTCGGGCTAACGTATGACCCACCTAACCTTGCCCAACGCATTTTGGATGATGTCGTGCGTCAACCGGGGTCACTGCCTTTGTTGCAATACGCCCTAAAAGAGTTGTATCTCAAGCGCGATGGCATCAAACTCACTGCTAAAGCCTATGAGGAAATTGGCGGGGTACAACGGGCTTTGGCGCGTCATGCCGAAGATACTTATAACGAATTGAACGCCGCCCAACAAGCCATCATGCGCCGTTTATTATTGCGCCTGATAGAAGTGAGCGAATCGGGCGAGGCGACTCGTCGCCGTGTAGACCGCGCCGACCTCACGTTTCGGGATGTGCCAGCAGAAGCCGTTGAGGAAATTATCGAAATTCTCACCTCTGCCGATACACGCCTCATCATCACCAATTTTCAAATCCGCCCCAACAGCGCCCAATCTGCCCCGACCATTTTGGTGGATATTGGGCATGAGGCGCTCATCCGCGAATGGGACAGATTTAAGGGATGGGTGGCAGAAGATAAAGAGAATTTGCGCCTGAGTAGTGAATTATTGCAATCTGCCACCGATTGGGTATCTGCCCAGCGCGATAAAGCCTATTTGCTCACAGGGAATCGGTTGGCACGCGCCGAAATTTGGTTAGATGAAGCCGATGCCACCAGTTTGCAACGTGAGTTTATCCAAGTAAGTATCAAAGAAAATGAGGAGCGTGAGCGCCTAGAGCGTGAACGGCTGGAGCGCGAATTGGTGCTTCGTAGACGCTCACAAAATCGCCTACGGATTGCACTCAGCTTTTTAGCCATTGGTTTATTGGCATCGCTCATTTTGAGCCTCATCGCTGTGGGCGCACAAGCACAGGCGGTGAGCGCCGAAGCCCAAGCGAGAGATGCCCTAGCAGGCGCAGAAATCGCCCGTGCAGAGGCAGTTGCCAACGAATTGCAGGCGCGGAGTTTGGCGCTGGCATCAAACGCGGGACGCGCTTTGAGCGACAATTTGAATGAACTGGCGGTATTATTGGCGGTATCTGCCAATGAATTGGTGAATGCCCCACCACAATCGCAACGGATTTTGGCAGAAGTCGCCTATACACCCGGAACGCGCTTTTTATTCGATTTACAGGGTGTGCAGGTATTGGCACTCGCCATCTCACCCGATGAAACGCTCGCGGCTGGCGGGGTTGGCAATGCCGTCATCGTATGGAACACCGAAACGGGTGATGAACTATTTCGGTTATCAGGGACGAATCAGACAGGGCATACCAACCGTGTGCGGTCTATTGCCTTTAGCCTAGATGGTACACGTATCGTTTCGGCTGGGGCAGATGGGCGCATTGTGATATGGGATATTGCCACCCAAAGCCAATTTGCCCGTTGGGATGCTCATACAGGCGGGGTAAATACACTCGCATTTAGCCCGAACCCTAATGTGCAATTATTACTCTCTGGTGGGGAAGATAGACAAATTAACTTATGGAATCCTCTCACAGGCGAATTGATAGAAAATTACACAGGGCATAATGGGGCAGTGAATAGTGTCGCGTTTAATAACGATGGTACATTATTCGCCTCTGGCTCTGATGATGACCGTGTGGGTGTGTGGTCAGTGGCAGATGGTTTTATCAAATTTTTAGTCGGTCATACCGATGATGTGGTATCGTTGGATTTTAGCCCAACCGCCGCCTCGCGCTTGCTCTCTGGTTCTGCGGATAATACGGTGCAGTTGTGGGATGTTTTGAGTACAACAGGTAGCGCCATCCGCGAATTTACACAACATAATGAAGCTGTAAATGGAGTCGCTTATTTTCCCAATGGGCGCGAGTTTATTTCTATATCAGAAGATACCAGCATCTTGATATGGGATGTGACAACCAATACAGTCTTAAATAGCTTTAATGACCATGATGCACCTGTCTTTGCCGTGGCTATTTCTGGTGATGGGGAGATGATGTTCACTGGTGCAGATAATGGTGTGGCGCGGTTGTGGGATTTGGAAAATTCTGAGCAGACGATTGTTTTTTCTGGTCATCAAAGTTCTGATGTACGGCTTGGGACGGTGGTGGGTGTTTATGGAAAAGACGATTTGACTGTCCTGTCTGGCTCATACGATGGCACATTGCGTTTGTGGTCACGTGCCACTGGTCTCACCATTCAAGAATTTAGAGGTCATACCGATTTGGTCTATGATGTAGCACTCTCATCAGATAATGTCACTGCCTTATCGGGTAGTGCCGATGACAAAGCGATTTTATGGAATGTGAATACCGGTATGCCGATTTTTGAACTCATCGGACACGAAAGCGATGTGCTATCGGTTGCCTATTTGCCCAATAATCAACAAGTCGTCACAGGCGATGAAAATGGGGCGATTATTTTGTGGGATATTTCTGGGACAGAAGCGACGATTATCCGCCAATTTGGACCAAAAGTGGGCAAGGATGATGTTGGGCATACAGCACAAATTTATGATATTGCCATTAGCCCCGATGGGACACAAATTTTATCGGCTTCTGGCGACCAAACGTTGCTGTTGTGGGATATTGCCACAGGGGCAGTCGTGGGGGAATATAAAGGTCATGGGAGCAGTGTTCGCTCGGTTGCTTTCAATACTGAAGGGACATTGGCGGTTTCTGGTGAAGATAATGGTGGGGTGATTATTTGGAATGTTGCCGATGCGTCTCTCAATGCTCGTGAACGTGTGGTGCGACGGATTACAGGGCATGACCTCGGTGTGATGGGTGTGGCTTTTTCACCAGATGGCTTGAGCATCGTCAGTGGTGGGTTAGACCGCCGTCTCAGTGTGTGGGAAGTGGCGACTGGTGCAGAAATTCGGCGTTATCGTGCCGACGACACGGCATCATTCAGGAGCGTAGATTTTGACGAAACAGGTCAGTCATTGCTCACAGGCATGAGTGATGCCACTTTACGCGAATGGCGTTTGTTGCTCAATCGAGAAGATTTATTGGCATGGACGTATGAAAATCGCTATGTCCCCGCGCCCACTTGCACCCAACGCGAACAATTTGGGCTAGAACCGTTTTGTGTGGATGGCGTATCAGAAATCACCCCAACACCCTTTATATTCCCAACCGCGACCACTCCGCCAAGCCTGCCTAGTGTATCGGTGGGGAGTATTGTGGTAATCAATACCACCAGCAATAGTAACCTTCGCCTACGCGAAACACCCTCATTAGAGGGGGTGATTATTAGTACACTAGCTGATGGTCTCTTGGTAACAGTTATTGAGGGTCCAGTTGAAGAAGACGGATTTATTTGGTGGAAAATCCGTACACAGGACAATATAGAAGGATGGTCTGTCGAAAGCACCCCATCAGCAGGGGTACAAAATCTCATCCCATTGGAATAAGTGACGGGCGAATTATGACGCGCTTTTATAGAGTGTATTAGCGATATAGGCAAAGATGTGATGCCCATATCGCTAATAACATTTGTGGCAGACATACACGCTTCGCGTTAGTCTGCCATTACACCGCCTAAACAGGCAGATGTGTAATGGCTGTACTAGACCCTTTAGGGTCGTATGTCAGCCATAAGACAGAGAAGATTTCTATTAGTTACACGTAATCGCTGTTCCCACAATGCCCAATGCTTCTGCAACCAACCCGACAATGGGGGTAACAGTGTCTTTGAAGATGGGCAATTCGCACCATAATCTGGCAGTGTCAATGATGACCAAGCCAATCACAGAGGCACAACAGCAAAAGAGCAATAAACCCGCACAACCAATCACCACCCAGCGCCATGTGCTAGGGGTTTCTTCTTCGCGCACCGCATAGGGGTCATAATCATAACCCGGTGGGTTCTGATTATAATCGGGGGCTTGTGGGTCGTATCCTGCCTCATAATTTGGCACAGGTGGGACTTGCCCTTGTTGATAATAATTGGGTTGCCCCGCGACTGGTGGTTGACCATATTGGGGTGGGGGCGCATAAGGGCTAGGTGGTTGTTGGGGTTGTGAATACTGATTGGGTGGTGGCTGTGGTTGCGAATATTGATTCGGCGGTTGTTGGGGAGGAGGCGCATAGGCATTTGGTGGTTGTTGGGGTTGTGAATATTGAGGTGGGGTAGATGGTTGTTGTTGGGGGCGCATGACATCATAGGTGAGTGTCACGGTTTCTCCTAAACCAATCATATCCCCACGATTTAATGCCCTGCTCCCAGTGAGGCGTTGCCCATTGATAAATGTACCATTGGTAGACCCCAAATCTTCAATCGTATAGCCATCGGTGCCACGAGTGATACGTAAGTGATGCCGACTCACTTCGGGGTCATTGATGGTTATATCGTTGGTAATATCCCGTCCCAATGTCAAAAGGTCTTTGTTCAATTCAAAGACTTGGTTAGGTTGAGGTCCTCTACGGACAATGAAGCGAAAATTGTCGTTGTTTTGTATCATCTACCTGCGCTCCTAAAATAACGCTCAAATGGTGTGCTATTTGAGAAATAACCCTGCATCATAATCTCAAAATATAAACCTACTGAACCGTTCTGTCAAATCCAGAGGATATAATGATGAATTTATTCTATTGTAGCGTATTTATGCGGGGTTTGCATGTAGATTGTGATGTTCCGTTATTTTTCGATGAGAGAGGCGATTTCTTTAACTTGTTTATCCCTAACTAACCATTACTTAAACGCACCAAATCTCGAATAGTTTGCAGAATTTCTTCTCCAGACCCTTCTTTGATGAGGCGGGCATTTGCACCTGCCAAGAATATGTCATCGGTTTTTATTTCTTCGGCAAAATTACTCAAGAGAATAATTGGCATGGTTGCAAATTGAGCGCGAATTCTTTTGGTGGCGGATAACCCATTTAAGGCGGGCATTTCAACATCCATTATAAGCACATCGGGCAAATAAGTTTGGCATAAGGTGAGCGCCTCATGCCCATTTGTGCCAACCGCCACAACCTCTATATCATCTGTGCGATAAAAAAGCCATTTTAAGCTCCGCCTGACCATATCATAATCATCTACAATAACAACCCTAATCATAATGTGAATCTCTTTTATCAAAAAAATAAAGTAACTACACCTTTCATCATACGGTAAATATCAAGATGAAACTATTGGTTGAATGGGGGGGGAAGTGGTTATCAAACGGCTAGGCAAAAAACTAGCCGTTTGTACAGTGAAGGATTAATTTGAATCGAAAAAGCGATTTTTGAGGGCGTATGCGACTGCTTCGGTACGAGTAGTTACTTTTAATTTCTCCAAAATATTGCTCACATGAAATTTGACAGTGGATTGGCTAATGACCAATTTTTTAGCAATTTTGAAGTTTGTCATCCCTTGCATCATCAATTTTAAGACATCTTGCTCACGTTCTGACAGGGGGTTGCGGGGGGGGATAGGGGTATTGTGTAGTAAACTTTTGATGGTTTGTGTGGCGAGTATTGTGAGTGTGCTACTATTTGACATCACATTTCTAATAGTCGTTTCAATTTGCGCTATATCGGCATCTTTGAGCAAATATCCCAATGCCCCTGCTTGCAAAATACCGATGGCGAGATTGTCATCCTTAAAACTGGTGAGTCCAATAATCCGAATTTGGGGATTCTCTGCTAAAATTTGACTGGTAGCTTCGATTCCACTCAGATGATTCATTTTGATGTCCATCAGAATAACATCTGGTTTTGTTGTTTTACAAAACTCAACGGCATCCGTCCCATCAGAGGCTTCACCGATAGGTTCAATATTGTTTAGATTTCTGAGTAACGTAGAAAGCCCGGTTCGTACCATTGCGTGGTCATCTACGATTAAAACACGAATTGGATTAGGCATTTTAGACAGATTCCCATCCTAAATAAATAGATGTCCCCTGATTGGGGTTGCTTTTAATATGAAAAATGGCATTAATTTCTTGTGCGCGTTCTTGCATAATTTTGACACCAAAGTGAGAACCATCTACGACTTTATCTACAATAAATCCTTTTCCATTATCGTGAATTTTGAGCATAATGGTAGTCATATTCCGCTCTAGGGTAATGCTAACATGGGTTGCTTTGGCATGTTTGGAAATATTATTGAGTGCTTCTTGGGCAATCCGATAAAACGCATGGCGCACACGCACCGGTAATAAAATAGAATCGTCTACGCGCAATTCGGGTGTAATGCCATTGCGTCCCGAATACGATTCGCATAATTGTTTGAGTAATTGGGGCAATCGTATTTCCTCAATGGCATGTGGACGCAATTCTAGCAATAACATTCGCATATCTGCCACCGCCCCCCGCGTGAGTAATTGTAGCTGGCGTAACCCATCGGGAACTTGCTCTGGGTTGTGTTCCCATATCACCAACAAGGTCTCTGCAATGACGCTGGCAGAGAACATCGTCTGGGTCACAGCATCATGTAAATCGCGGGCGAGGTGTTGTCGCTCCTGTTGAATACCTTCTGCCACCCGCTCTGCAATTTTTTCGTTAATTAAAGCCAATTCCGATTGGGCGCGTTCTCGTTCTGCCATATCATGAACCAATGTTTGATTAACGACTTGCAATGTTTGGACATATTCTTCTAATTCGCGCCGTTTGTTTCGCATAATCCACCATAACAAGATACCTGTAAAAATGACAAAACTTGTCCCTTTAAGCGTCTGAAAACTAGAAAGCTGATAAATAGATTCCGATATAAACAATTGCAAAAAATTATCACTGGCAAATATCCATGTGAGGGCAACAATAATATACCCCCCAGCGAGCCAGACTTCAAATGAAATAGGGTTTTGTTTAGATGACATTTGTTCACAACTCCCCTAGTGTTTTATGTATTGATTAAATTATAGGTTATTTTTAATGATTTTGCCCTCTAGCTTTGCATATAGAGATAGGTTGGGCTAATATAAAGATGATTTTCTCCTATCATGAAGGTTGTTTTTATGAGTTTTGATAGTTTAGCCGGTCAAACTTTAGGGCAATATCAACTATTAGAATTATTGGGTATGGGCGGGATGGGTGCGGTGTTTCGTGCCTATCAACCCAACCTCCAGCGCGAAGTCGCCGTTAAGGTATTGACCAGCGCACTCGCTACCGACCCCGATTATATGGCACGGTTCACCCATGAAGCGACCACCTCTGCCTCGCTTGAGCATCCTCATATCGTCCCTGTATATGATTTTGGCACCGATAAAGGCATGAGCTATGTGGTCATGCGCTTGCTTACAGGTGGGTCATTAGAAGAACGCCTCTCCCAACGCTTTGCCGATAACCTCCCATTGCCAGCGCCAAGCGAAGTCATTGACTTGTTAAAACAACTCGCCAGCGCCCTCGATTATGCCCATAGCAAAGGGGTGGTGCATCGGGATATTAAACCGAGCAATATTATGTTTGATAATCGCGGAAGCGCGTTTATCGTAGATTTTGGGATTGCCAAACTGACCAATAGCGCGACTAGTGGACTCACTGGCACAGGCATGGTGATGGGAACACCGTCTTATATGCCCCCTGAGCAATGGAAAAGTGAGGGTGTTGGCGCACAATCTGACCAATATGCCCTCGCCGCCGTGATTTATGCGATGTTGGCGGGCAAGCCCCCATTTCAAGCACCAACACCCTACGCCCTCATGCACATGCACCTCAATGAAATGCCCACCCCAGTCCATCAGATGCGGATGGGCTTGCTTGAAGGGGTGAATCTGGTATTGATTAAAGCGATGGCAAAAAATCCACAAGACCGTTATCCCACAGTGAGCGAATTTGCCAAAGCCTTTGCCAATAGTGTGGGCAATACCATCACCGAAATTCCAACAGGCTTTTTGACCTTTACTGTCCGCAGACAACCCCGTTCTGGGTCATTAACCCCAAGCCAATTTGTCCCGCGCCAACCCACTCCCACCCCTTATGGTCAACCACCAAATTCACCATCAGGCAGTAAAGTCTGGAATCCATCACAGCCCCCGTATGGTGGGCAACCACCCACCCCATACCCACAACCCTATCCGCCATCTGGCACAGGGGCGTGGTCGCCTAATATGCCCCAAAAATCGGATAATCGAACAGCCTTGATTATTGGTGGGGTGGGGATTATTGCGATTTTAGCGGTGGTCGTGGTGCTGATATTGGGGAGTGCTAATTCTGCGGGAGATGTGGGGCAATCTGGTACTGCTACAGCCAATGCTGTGGCACTTTTGCCATCCGATACCGCAACGGCAACCGTAACCCCATCACAAACCCCGCGTCCAACAACAACGCCGACCAAGACCAACACGCCTACGCCCACACCGACCGATACGCCGACCCAAACCCATACGCCAACCCTATCACAAACACAACGGGCGCAAACACAAGAAGCGGTAGTGAACGCCACACTCAATGTCATTACAACCCAAACAGAACAGGCACAATCGGTAGAAAATACGATTGTCGCCAGAATCCAAAGCACCACCGTTGCCCAAGCGCAAACAGCTACCGCCAATGCGCCCACAGCCACCAATACACCAACACCAACGCGCACCCCTACAGCGACTGCGACCTTTACCAAGACCCCAACCAGCACAGCCACCTATACCCCAACCGCCACCGCTACCCAAACCCGCCTACCAACCCTTACCGACATCCCATCAACGCCCTATGTGACCAATACCCCAACCCCGACAGTAGCCGTACCCGCAGGGTATTCGGGTGGGGCATATATCACCAGCAATACCCAATGGCGACCCGTCACTCGCGTAATTGATGGTGTGACGATGGCACTTGTCCCCATTGGGTGCTTCAATATGGGGAGCAATGACGACCAAATCAATTATTCTGTCAATACATTAAGCTCAGATTCGTCTGCCGTTGCCGATGAACAGCCTGTGCATGAAATTTGTTTTGATACCCCGTTTTGGATTGATGTTACCGAAGTCACCAATGGGCAATTTGATGCCCAAAATGGTTATGCGGGACGTTCTAGCGAATGGACAGACAGCGATTTGCCCCGTATAAATATCACATGGTACGAAGCGCGAGATTATTGCCGTCAACGCGGAGGCAGACTCGCCACTGAAGCCGAATGGGAATACGCCGCCAGAGGACCCAATAGCTATCTATTCCCATGGGGTGATAGCTTTTTGGAAGACCGCATGGCATACCGTGATAATTCCGTTGCACAGACCAAACCTGTCAATAGTTACCCATTGGGTGCATCATGGGTGGGTGCGGCGGATATGGCGGGTGGTGTATGGGAATGGATTAGCACTATTTATATGCCGTATCCATATCGTGATGATGATGGACGCGAAAATCTGAA
Organism: bacterium; assembly: GCA_033763335.1. Taxonomy (GTDB): domain Bacteria; phylum Chloroflexota; class Anaerolineae; order Aggregatilineales; family Phototrophicaceae. The sequence continues at coordinate 18,761 of JANRKU010000054.1, read as the reverse complement.
CACCATTGCCGATAGAGGGATGCGCGGTGGTGATTGGAGCAGTCGTTCTCACTTTAATCGGTCTACTAACCGCAATTGGTATGCACAAGATGGTGAATTTAATAATGTTGGGTTGCGCTGTGTACGCGCTTATGAAGGATAAAAAATTATGTCACGAAAAAAAGTTATTTTGATTTCTGGCGCAAATGGCGAAGTGGGGCATGGACTCATTAAAGCACTCACCGCCATGCCCGATGCGTTGCCCATTGTGGTGATGGATTTGCGCGGAATGGATGAGCCGATGAATTCGCTGGTAGAAACGAGCATTGTCGGTGATATTTTAGACCAAAACCTGCTCGATAACCTCACCAGTGAATATGAAATAGACACGATTTATCACCTTGCGGCGTTGCTCTCTACCCATTCGGAATTTCGCCCAGAGGCGGCGCATCGCGTGAATGTGCAAGGCACAATCAATATGCTCCAAGTGGCAGTCGAGCAAGCCCGTTGGCGGGCAAAAGCGGTTAAATTCATCTTCCCAAGCTCTGTGGGGATATATGGAATGCCGAGCCTCGCCATCAAGCACACTGTTCCGCCTGTGCATGAAGACCAATATACCAACCCCATCACCATGTATGGGTGCAATAAGCTCTATTGTGAGCATTTGGGGCGTTATTATGCCTCGCATTATCGCCAATTGGCGGTGAATCCCGATGAAAACGGCGTGGATTTTCGCTGTGTGCGCTTCCCTGGGATTATCAGCGCGACCACCATGCCTAGTGGCGGTACGAGCGATTATGCCCCAGAAATGATACACGCCGCCGCCAAAGGTGAGCCATACGCCAGTTTTGTGCGTCCAGATACCACCATGCCCTTTATGGTGATGCCAGATGCCATCCGTGCCTTGTTGGAACTTTCTGCAACACCAAAAGAAGCGTTATCACGCCACACGTATAATGTGTCTGGATTTAGCCTCAGTGCAGAGCAAATTGCCCAACGGGTGATGAAATATTTCCCATCGGCACAAATCACCTATGACCCCACCCCGGGTAGACAAAATATTGTGGATAGCTGGCCCTGTGATATGAATGATGGGGCGGCGCGTGCCGATTGGGGTTGGATGCCCGAATATGATGTAGACCGCGCCTTTAGCGAATATCTCATCCCCACCATCACCGCGCAATATGCCGATACCGATAATTAAGCCATAAAGCACCCTTTTGGGTAAATTACGTTAGGATTGTAAGGGCGCAACATGTTGCGCCCACCATAACCATAGAGGTTATCTTCTCTATCACGATAGCACACCACCAGCGCGAGGACGGTCAACCGCCATTGCCGATGGATTCAGTATTTGTGCAGAAGGCAGGCGGTTATCTAGCCATGCTTCTAACTGGTCGGCGGCAATGGTGACAAACTCCTGTAGGACTGTATTCACTTTCCAACCGACATGCGGTGTCAAAAGGACATTAGGCAGTGTTCGCAAGGGGCTAGATGTTGGTAATGGCTCAACTGCGAATACATCAAGCCCTGCACCCGATAGATGATTTTCGCGCAGGGCATCAATCAGAGCATCCTCATCAACAATCGCACCGCGTGCCGTATTGATTAAAATTGCGCCATGTTTCATCTTCCACAGTTTTTCTCGGTTTAGTAGTCCCCGCGACTCGTCTGTTAGTCGTAGATGGACAGACACAATATCAGACATCCCCAGTAAGGTATCTAAATCAAAGCGTTCAACCCCGTATTCATCTCTAGCGGGAGCATTACCAGTACGATTCCATGCGATTACTTTCATGTTAAAGGCTTGCCCTAGTTTGGCGACAGGTTTACCATGCCGACCATAACCCAATATCCCTAAAGTACGCCCAGCCAGTGAGCCTCCGATAGATTCTGACCATGCCCCATTGTGCATCTCTGTGGTTAATGGGTAAATCTGTCTCACGAGACCTAACATGAATCCAAAAGCCAATTCTGGCACGACTACCGTTGGTTGTGTGGCACCGCGCCCAAGCGCAACAACAATGCCACGCTCCGTTGCGGCATTTGCATCAAGATGATAAGCGTGTCCCCCTGTCTGCAAAATAAGTTGGACATTGGTACAGGATTTGAAAAATTCCTCATCCATCGTTGTCCGTTCACGTAGCGCGAGGAGGACATCGTACCCACTCAGTTCATGATAGCTATCAACACTCAATGGGTGAGGGCGTATCGTCACATCGGTAAGCTGGCGCAATCGCTCCATCGCTGGCGCATTTGCCAATCCCCCTTCATAGTCATCGAGGACTAATAAGCGTAATTTAGGCATCGTTTTGACCCTCCAATTTGCCTAATCATCAATAAATACTGTATTCATTGTAAGAGCATCTCATCATAACCAACTTGACGCAAATTAAAATATGAGATGAAATTGTCTCAAATGATAGATGGCGCTGGTATCTGGTTCGCTTTGCTTATCACCGAAAGGATATGTTATATGACCACACCACCTGTTGTTCTGCCCGTACAAAATCGGATTGTCGCGCTGGATGTCTTGCGCGGATTTGCGCTATTTGGCGCGATGGAATGGCTATGGCGTAGCCTGACCTATTGGCAAATCCAACCCATTCGCCGTAAAACCCCGATGAGCGCACCAGAAAGTGCCTAAACCGTAGGGTGATAGTTTTATTCATCCACACCAAAATTTGATATAATCCAGTTGCCCAATAATGATATACGAAAGGGGCAACTGGAATTTTGACACAAAATAACACAACGACTGTACGCAAAACGGCGCTATGGGTGGGCATCCTCGCCCTGATTGCCTTATTTTTATATACCCTCTTGGATGTTGGCACGACTGGCATAACACCCCAAGACCGCATTAGCACCTTCACCACCCGCTTTTTGGGGATATTCATCGAAGCCGCGCCCTTTTTGTTGATGGGGTCATTGGTGAGTGGACTCATCGAGGTATACATCAGCAAAGATGATTTAGTCCGTATTTTGCCCAAAAATCCCATTTTAGCGACTATCGGCGGGGCATTTATGGGGTTGGCATTTCCTGTCTGTGAATGTGGGGTTGTGCCTGTGGCACGCCGACTATTCACCAAAGGCTTGCCCATGTCGGTGGGCATCACCTTTTTGCTCGCCGCCCCTGTGATGAACCCCATCGTATTTGTTAGCACCTTCATCGCCTTTGGTTGGACAGAAATTATCGTCTTGCGCTTTGTCGTTACGGCAATTGTCGCCATCGCTGTTGGGCTAATTTTTGCCACTGTTGCCCGTCCCCACGAAACATTGCTCCCCGTCTCATTTGCACCTGTGCGCGGAGGGAATAACGGCACATTTGCCCCTGTACCGCAACAAAAAGGCTTGCTCACTAGCCTATATCGGGCGTGTCGTGTGGCGAGTGACGAATTTTTTGAGATGGGGCGCTTTTTGATTATCGGCTCATTATTGGCGGCGTGGATGCAAACCCGCGTATCGCAACAAGATTTGCTCAATATCGGCTCTGGGATGTTAGTATCGGTGTTGGTGATGCAAGCCCTCGCCTTCGTCCTCAGTTTATGCTCCACCGTAGACGCATTTTTGGCGTTATCGTTCCTGAATACATTCAGCACAGGGGCGCTAGTGGCATTTTTGACCTTTGGTCCGATGGTAGACATCAAAAGCGCCATGATGTTTTCTGGTGTATTCAAAAAGAAGATTGTCGCCTATCTGGTTATTTTGCCATTTCTGATGACCCTACTCATCGGCTTGTGGATTAATATTTGGATAATGAGGTAACATGCTATGCTTTCTCAATTGAAAAAAATTCCCCTACGCGATGCTATCAAGATAGCCATCTTATTTGGACTTTCCGCTTATTTTCTGTGGAATATCGTCACAGAAAATTTGTCAAATTATATCAATACCCGCTTTGGCTGGCTGAGTTGGGTGGCGGTTGTGCTATTTTTTGCGTTGGTGGATTTATTGCCCTATTTGCGTAAAAACACAGAAACCCCACAGCCAGAGTCATCCCTCATGCCAAAAGGCTGGTCTGTGATGTTCATTTGCGCCATTCCGTTGCTATTGGGGACGCTCATCCCATCACAACCATTGGGGGTAGAAGCACTAACAGGGACCCTCAATACATCCGTGAGCGTATCCGATGCCACCGTCATCACCCGCGACCCACTCAAGCGCAATATTTTGGATTGGCTACGTGCTTTTTCACGCGAGACCGATAAAACCGTCTTTGATGGCATGGAAGCCGAATTTAGCGGATTTATTTACCGTGACCCAGAATTTCCCGATGGGCAATTCATGGTCGGGCGATTCATCGTCAGTTGTTGCACCGCCGATGCCGACCCTGTTGGCTTGCCTGTTTATTCCCTCATGGCAGACGATTTGGCAGAAGGGCAATGGGTGATTGTCAAAGGGAAATTCACGGCGGGCGATTTTAGGGGGGCAATAACCCCCATTTTGCACGCTGAAACTGTTACCCCTATCGAACAACCTAAAAACAGTTATTTATACCCATGACCCATACCATGATGGTGATTTTTATGATGTTATATATGCTTAATATGGCAGGTTGTAGGGGCGCAACATGTTGCGCCCCTACAGTGGTGGATATGTCTCATGAGTAATAGACGATTGATTCACTTTACTACCTTTGATATGGTCGTAGTGTCCATTTGTTTATTGCTCATTGCGATAATTGGTTTATCAGTGGCGTTTGGTATCCCAGAAGATGTGTTGCGCGTTGCCTATTTGCATATTGATGACAAAGGGATGTATCAAATTTTTGCCACCGACCCCAATAACCTCAACAACAAACGGCAATTAACCACATCCCCTAAAGGGATCTATGATTTCGATACCAGCCCCGATGGGCGCACGATTGTTTTTACCGAGCGTGACCCCCAAACATTCCATGCCGATTTATATTTGTTGGATGTAGATAGCAATCGCATCACCCGTCTGACCAATTGTAAAGAAGAGGATAGCGATTGTTTTGCCCCAAGTTTTAACCCCAATGGGCAATTTATTTCGTATGAGCGCGTGCCACTCAATAGCGATATTGGCACGGGCATTGGTAATCCGCGTATTTGGCTCATTGATATGAGTACCCAACCCGCCCGAAATATCCCCCTCATCAGTGAAACCCAAATTTTGGGAACAGGGGCGGTATGGTCTGGGGATGGGACACGCATCGCTTTTTACGATAATGCCAATGGTGGCATCGTGGTTTATACGCTTGCCGATGGCACACTTCAATATGTGCCATCTACTTTTGGCGTGACAGGGGCGCTTTCTCCCAACGGGGATAGGATGGTTTATGCCGAAATGACATTCGATGGCACAACATCCCGCGCTTATTTGCAAATTGCCGATTTAGCGGGTGGGGTGTCACAAATCCTCACCGACCCTAGCGAGATGACCGATGACCAGACGGCGGCATGGCGACCCAATAGCCAAACAGTCGCCATTGGACGGCGTTATATGGATGAACGATTCACACGCGGCGGGCAAATTTATCTGCTCAATAGTCAAACATTGACGGTAGAGCCATTGGTGATTGACCCGCGTTATTCCAGTGGATTTTTTATTTGGGATTCGGCGGGTGAGCGATTGGTCATGCAACGCTTCCAACAAATTGATGATGATGGCTTGCCCTATAATGCAGGCACAACTGAGGTGTGGGTCTATGAACTCGCTACGGAACGCTTGATTAAAGTAGATGATAATGCGCGTAACCCACGCTGGTTGCCATAAAGGAGATTTTTATGATGGTCAATAAATGCTTTTTACTGTGCATAAGCCTTATGATAATTTTTGGGGGAAATGTTACCCTATCCGCACAAACCGATGATATCGTGCGCTTGGCATATCTCAAATCGGATGAAAATGGTGTCGCGCAAATTTTTATCACAGACCCCAATAACCTAGAATCGCGTCAACAAATAACCGATGTCTCAGGAGGGGTGAGTGATTTTGATATTAGCACCGATGGACAATTTATCGCGTATAGTGCAAGAGACGATAGACAGATGGTTGCTGATATTTACCTGTTGGAACTGGCGACCAATGAGGTACGTAAGTTAACCGATTGTAGTGCGAGTTCTGATAGCTGTTTTAACCCTGTATTTAGCCCATTGGGTGATAAAATCGCATTTGTCTATCAAGACACACCATCGATAGCATTAGAAACAACGTTGATTTATATATGGCTGATAGATTTAACCGAAAATACTGTTGCACCACTTTCGGATGATGAACCCATTTTTGGGATAAAGCCTGTATGGTCGCCAGATGGTGAACATCTGGCTTTTTTCGATTTGGCTGATTCTAACGTTACAGTGTATACCTTTGCAGATGAATCGTTCCGTTTTTTTCCATCTGCAATTCCAGAGGATATAATATTTTCTCCAGATGCCACACAAATCGCTTATTTAGCCATGATTTATGATGAAGATGTCCATAATGCGCCGTATACTGAGATATGGTTAACAACGATTGCGGATGGCACTCGGCATCCTGTTGGGCGTACAGACCCCAATCATCGTAATGGTTTTATGGCATGGCGACCCAATAGTACACAAATTGCTTTATCACAAGGATATTTGGAAAATGGCGATGAAACCTTTGGCAGGCAAATTTATTTATACGATACCCAAACCAATATCCTTAGCCCGTTGGTTGTAAATAAGCAATATGAGTCACATTTTTTTACATGGGATATGACAGGGGAGTATCTTGCTATGCAACGGTGGCAGGTTTTGGGTAATAATGGGCTATCTATATCTGGTCCATTACTAGAGGTTTGGATATACGAGATGTCAACCGCCCGCCTGATAAAAATAGATGATGATGCGCGTAACCCGCAGTGGTTGCCATGAAGGAGCAATTTTATGACCGATGAAAATAATAACCTCGATACAATCCATGAGCATAACGCTTTAGCAGAGCAACTTATTGCGGTTGAAGCCGTTGAGGATGATAGCCCCCCAACTGTTTCGCCAGTGGTTGTTATTTTTGGCATCACGGGGATTGTTGGCTTGATAATTGCCTTGATACTGGTCTTTAGTGAAGTGCGCCCACCTGCCGATACCCTATCGCAAGCCGTCCCCACCACACCCGCACCACCACGCCCATTGAATGATTGGCGTGCCGATGATTTTACCCTGCAAAATTTAGACGGGGAATTGGTGAGCCTATCCGATTTTGCGGGGCGGGTGGTCTTTTTGAATGTATGGCATACCGCTTGTGAGCCATGTGTCCGTGAAATGCCCGCTTTTCAACAATTTATGAACGAACAAGACGAAAATGGGGTGATGATTCTCGCGGTTAATCAATTGGGGCAAACAGCAGAAGAAATTCGCCCGTTCTTAGAGCGCATTGGCGTGAGCAATTTGACCATCCTCACTGACCCCGATTTTATCCTCATGGATAAATTCCCATACAATTTCTTTCCAACGACCTATGTCATTGATAAAGAAGGCATGGTACGATTTTTTAAGGTCGGAGAAGTGGATATTGACCAAATGCGCCAATGGGCAGAACAGTTAGAGGGATAATGGACGCGCTTTTACCATTTCAATTTGCATTCAAAGATAAAGAATGGGGGCAAAAATTTGTCCTCCTGACAATCCTCACCTTGAGCATGACGGCGTTATTCGCGCTTGCCGTTGTATTCACCAGCCTTAGCCCCATTTTAGCCCTGATGATTGTCTCGGTGTTGGTAGTCTTGGGATTATTTCCCTTGTGCATCATTTTGGGATATTTATTGGGAATTGTGCGCCGTGTCCAAGCCGAAGAACCGATTCTTTTACCCCGTTGGGAAGAATGGGATGCCCTAATTGCGCGTGGGGCGGGGTTATTGCTGGTCATGACCATTTATAATATTCCCCTGTTGCTCTCTACCCTCACCTTAATTTTTGTCCCGCGATTTTTGGGGAACACTAATTTTGCAGGTGCGGCATCGTTGCTCATTTTGTGTTGTGTGTTGCCCTTCATCCTCGTCATCACCACGCTCGGTTGGTTATGTTTGGCGGTTGGGGCGTGTCGGTATGCCAAAGGCGAAGGCTTGAGCCTATTTTTCCGCCCAGAGGCATTGCTTAAAAGTGCGTTTGCTGTTGGGAGTGTTTCTGCTCAATGGGCGTTATTGGTATTGGTCTATAACATCATTTTTGCGATTATGATGGTGATTCCGTGCATTGGTTGGATGGTCTATGGCGCATTTTTAGTACCTGTCCATGGGCATTTATTGGGGCAATATGGTCGTCTACTCAATAAATCGGTCGCCGATGCGAAAATCGCCCCCAAAGCCGATAAAAATCCGCCACAAAAGCCCAAACAACCTGTTCAAAAAGCCCCGCGTCCGTTGGGGTCTGCATCAAAACGGAAATAGTATGATTAATCCCCACCCCCTAAATAAAATCATTTTTAGGCATATAAAAAGTCCCCTCTCCATGAAATGGGGAGGGGATTTAGGGGTGGGGATATTATTCGTTATGATGCTCCTCATAGGATGCACCCTCAACACCACACCATCGCCACCTACCGACGATATAGAGGCATTATTGCCCACGCGCTTTGTGCCACCCACCTATACCCCTATTCCGAGTATCACGCCCACCCGCACCCCGCGCCCAACCGCCACACCATCCCCAACGCCATCGCCCACACCAGAACCCCTCGCCGAATTAATCATCATCACCCAATCCTTGCCCGCAGGGGTCGCCATCCCACCAGAGGCATTGGGGGTTGTGCTTGTGCCTGTGCGGAGTATGCCCTATAGCGCCGTGACAGATATAACCGCCATCGTCAACACAGTGACAAAAGTCGAATTGGGGTGCTATGAGCCGATTGTGTCGGATATATTGGCATTACGCGAGGCAGGTAGCGGATTTTTGACCTTTATCCCCTGTTCGCCCATTCCACAAGCACAACAACCTTTTCGGATGGGCAATATGGTGGTGGCGACCATGTTTTTGCCACAAGGCACACAAATTTTGCCCAATATGGTGGCACTGCGTCCCTATCCCTTCCATTTATTGCCAATGGGGGCGTTGACCAATTTATCTGATGCTATTGGGCAAGTGACCACAGTGGAGATATTTGGGGAACAACCCATCACGCAACGGCGGGTAGGGCAATAGGTGGGTATCATGCCCCTACATTTTCTGCCATAACACGCCTACAATAAAACCCGTTCTTATCCCATAGCTATTACGGAGACAATAAATTACCAATGGCAGAACAAAAAACAGTTCTTATCACAGGGGGCGCAGGCTTCTTGGGAATCAACATGACCCGTCATCTTTTGGCACGCGGTCACAATGTCGTCTCGCTCGATTTGCTCCCATTCGATTATCCAGAACGCCCCCAAATCACCGAAGTGACGGGCGATATTCGCAATCGCGCCGATGTCGAAAAGGCGATGAAAGGCGTGGATATTGTCATCCACACGGCGGCGGCACTCCCTCTCTATAAAAAAGAGGATATTTTTTCGACTGATATTGATGGTTCGCGCAATGTAATCGAAATTGCCCATGCTCATGGTGTGGAACGCTTCATCCATATTTCGTCCACCGCCGTTTATGGCGTGCCAGACCATCATCCCCTTTATGAAAATGACAAATTGGTCGGTGTTGGACCGTATGGCATCGCCAAAATCGAAGCCGAAAAAGTGTGTCTGGAATATCAGAAAAAAGGCATGTGCGTGAGTGTCATCCGTCCTAAGTCCTTTATCGGACCAGAACGGCTTGGCGTGTTTGCCTTGTTATTCGATTGGGCAAAAGACAAGCGTGGCTTCCCGATTCCGGGCAAGGGCGATAATCTGTATCAATATTTGGATGTCGAGGATTTATGCGATGCCATTTATTTGTGTGCCACATTGCCCAAAGAAAATGTCAACGATATTTTCAATGTGGGTGCAAAAGAATATGGCACATTCAAAGGCGATTTCCAAGCGGTGTTAGACCATGCAGGTTTTGGGAAAAAAGTGCGTTCATTCCCTGTTGCACCAGCCTTGTGGACACTCCGCATTTTAGACCGCCTCAAATTATCACCCCTGTATCCATGGGTGTATGAAACCGCCATTAAAGACTCATTCGTTTCGATTGAAAAAGCCGAAAAACAACTCGGTTGGAAGCCAAAATTTTCCAATAAAGATGCGCTCATCCGCAATTACGATTGGTATGTGGCGAATTTGGCAAATTTTGAAAAACAAACAGGCGTGACCCATCGCGTGCCTTGGAGTCAAGGCGTATTGAAGATTGTCAAACGCTTCTTCTAAAAATATCCATTTTAGAGGGAATTTTGTGGCTGACATACGAGGCTAATGCCTCTAGTCAGCCAGTACATGCTTAAAAATTGGCAGGATTGTACTGGCGGACTAGCACATCGTGCGTATGTCCGCCACATTACAACCCATTAGCTATGTTTCTAAACATGCTTTCCATTTTCTAGGTAAACTGCGCCTACCCGCGTTTTTTGTTGGATAGCCATCATAATGCGCTCCGCCAGCACAGGTTGTAAATTTTTTGGGAGTCCATCTGGGGCAAAGAAGTCATATCCCAAAATTTCACCGTCACGGGCTTTCATGTTGGATACATCCTCTGCCGAAAGCACACCCCCATCAAAGATAAACATCAAGGATTCGGTTTTGGTGCTATCATCGGGATAATTATTATAATCCACCACCAACAGCCCACCCACTTTTATCCGCAAGCCGATTTCCTCTTCAATTTCGCGTTCACAAGCCGCTTTTGGGGATTCATTATCTTCGACAATGCCACCCACAATTTCCCATGTTGGCTTATAACTGGGCTTTAATAACAAGACTTTTCCCTCACTATCAAAGAAAAGGCAACCAGACCCCATGCGCTTTTTTGGCAAATTCGCATAAAATGTGCTGTCTTTAGACATTTATAATTTCCGCCCGTATGCCTCTATCATACGATAGGGATATAAATCGGGTAGGGCGCTCACCTCATTTAAGAGTGCCAGTTCATCTTCTGTGAGGTCAATCTCTGCCGATTTCATATTATCCTCAAATTGCTCCAAAGTACGCGCCCCCAAAATCACACTACTCACCAATGGTTGTGCGCGTAACCATGCCAACGCAATTTGTGGATAGCTTGCGCCACGCGCATCGGCAATTTGCCCAACGGCATCAATAATCGCCCAATTGCGCTCATTATTGCGCCTATCCCATGCTTCTTCGGTATGGTTAGGCATAATGGCAATCCGCCCACCATCGGGACGTTCTCCGCGCCGATATTTTCCAGATAAAAAGCCACCACCCAACGGACCCCATGGGGTGATGCCAACGCCCTCACTGGCGAATAAATCCATAAATTCGTATTCAATATCACGCACGACCAAGCTATATTGATATTGCCCCGCGATGAATTTTACCCAGCCATGCGCTTCACTGATGCTGAGTGCCTTCATCAATTGCCATGCCTTAAAATTGGATACACCCATATACCGAATTTTGCCCGCCGTGACCAAATCATCATAGGCACGTAAACTTTCTTCGATGGGGGTGAGGATGTCCCATGCGTGCATATAATAAAGGTCTATGGTGTCTATTTCCAATTTTTTGAGGCTACTCTCGACGGCTCTCATGATGTGATAGCGCGATAACCCTTGCTCATTTTTATCTTTACCCGTTGGAAAACGGGCTTTGGTGGCAATCACCAAATTATCACGCTTGCCTTTGATGGCTTTCCCGACAATTTCTTCACTGCGTCCGCCTGTATAGACGTTGGCGGTATCAATATGATTGCCACCCATATCAATATACTGGTGAATCATCCGAATCGAATCGGCTTCTGGGGTATCACGGCTTTCTGTGCCACCAAAGAGCATCGCCCCTAATGCCAAATCTGTCACCAATAAGCCACTATTGCCTAATTTTTTATAACGCATCTTGTGAGTTCCTTTCTTAGCCTAAATATCTTCTCATTGTACCTATCTTTATTTTGGCATGGTATTAGGCGGATATGACCTGATAAACCATTTTTTTCGTTACATTTTTCAAACACTTCTAAAGAAAAATTCGTTTTTTTATATGCGTACTCTGTGATATGCTAGTGTGTATCATCAAAAAACTAATTTTATATAAAGGGATGATGCTATGCGCCTCACAAAACTACCCATTTTCCTCTTTTTTCTCATTATCACAAGTTTCATATTTGCCATATCATTGGCACAAGACACCCCCAACCAATTCACTGGCACGATTGATAATGACAAGCCATTTATTGAAATTGGCTTCTCAGTCGCCAATGCCACCACCATCACCATAGACCTCACCGCCACATCGGGCGACCTCGATGCGTATCTCTTTTTGGTGGATGGGGCGGGCAAGGTCATCGCAGAAAATGATGACCGCGTGCGTGGAGATACCAATTCTTCTATTAATCAAATATTCGTCCCCACAGGGGACTATACAGTTATCGCTACCCGTTATGATGTGATAGATGGCGATACAACTGGGGATTATGACCTCACCATCACCTATGATGCACAAACCCAAGAACGCATTGAATATGATGTCACCCCACAAGCCCTTACCGCGATGGGTTTTCCAGAATTGAATCCCAAGCCAAAAGCCAAATGGACAATTTTGGTCTATTATGGGGGAGATTCTACCCTCGAAACGGGTTTGATGAGCGATTTTGTCGAATTTGAACGCGCAGGTGGTAGCACCGAAAACACCCGTATCGTTGCCATGTTAGATAGATATGGGCTGTCTGATGCCAATGGTGCATGGACAGGTGCGCGGATATTTGAGGTGGCAAATAATACCACTGATGATTTTGGCAAAGTTCCCGTCCCCACAATGGATTCGATAGCACTTGCCGATTTGGGTGATGTTGATACAGGCACAGGCGAAACACTCGCCCGCTTCCTCACATGGGGCATCCAAAATTACCCTGCCGAGCATTATGTCCTCGCTTTTGGCGGACATGGTGGCGGATGGCGCGGGGTCATCACCGATGATACATCCCACTCCATCATCACCTTGCCCCAATTAGATGAGGCGATGAGCGCCGTCAAACGTGCCACAGGGATTGAGCAATTTGATTTGCTCATTAATGATGCCTGTCTCATGAGCAGTGTGGAATATTATGATATTATGGCGCGTCATTTTGATTATTCACTTGCTTCGCCAGAAATTGTCATTGACCCTGCATTGGATATGAGCCTCTTGGTCGAACTCATCCAAACGGATACAACTATTGCAGAACTCAGTTTGCCATTGGTGAATACCTATATTGAACGCGATATTCTTATAAAAGAACGCCCCGATTCACGCTATATGACCTTTGCCTCATCACAAATGGATGAAATGGCAGATTTACGCCGTGCCATCGAAGCCTTTGCGCAGTTGGTGAATAGCGACCCGCTCACCTATGCACCCCTTTTGGGACAAGCTCGCATCAATAGCTATACCTATGCCAAATTTTTGGGGTCAGATAACGACTCTGATGTGGATTTGGGACACTTTATGCGCCAAGTCATCGCCTATAGTGCCGATGCGCCTATCATCACCGCCGCCCGTGAGGTCTTACGCGCACTAGAGGATGTTCGCCTGTATGGGAGCGCCGCCGAATATGCCCGCACCTATACTTCGTACTACAGCATCTATTTCCCGCGCAAGAGCAAAGACTTCGATACCAATTATTTTAACGACACCCCCCTCAAACAATGGGCAGAAATGCTCGCCAATTACTATAACACCACCATGCCACGCCTGTGGTCTGTGGATGATTCCGTCCTCACTTATCATCCGCCCATGCGCCCAGAAGTGACGATTACCCAATCGTATCCAGAAATTGCCAATGCCCAAAATCCCCCTGTAGTGGGATTGCAAGTGGTTGGACGTGGACTCTCTACAGGGCAATTTACCGTAGACCAACTCACCGAAAATGGTGATAAAATCCGCCTCATGTCCACACCCATCGTCACAGAAGTGATGGTTGGTGGGCAAACTGATTTCCTTAATGTGTGGAAATCTGGGTTGGATTTATCTTATTTCAATTGGCAACCCTTTAACTTACCTGTCGTCACCGATGGTCGTGTTTCGTATAACGAATTGTTGGCCAAAACGGCAGATTTAGCCACACTCGCAGGGCGTTATCGTATTCCAGAGACCGAAACATGGGTCGAAGTTGCGGTGGTCTTTAACCCATTGGGGTATGTGGAACAAGTGGTGGCGCGAAGCGATACGCTCGGCGTGGTTGCGCCCATCACTATCCCGCGTGGAGCAGATTTCCAGACCTATCGTTATGTCGTCCAATCGGATGGCGAAGTGAAGCCAGAAGCAGGGAATCTCTATACATGGGGCGAAAATGGTATCGCCTTTGTGGATGGCGAAGTGCCTGCTGGCAATTATGAAATGGGCTTTTTGGTCAAAACATTCAGTGGCATTAATGGATTCGCCTCCACACCCCTCACAATCGCCTCAACCGATGTTGGTCGTGAGGAATTTGTGGGCTATACCGACATCGAATTGGGCATCAATTATCAACACCCCGCCACATGGGAGTCTGTGACCGATAGAAGCGATACCCTCTATACAGTAGCCCCCAATGAAGACACCGAGATGGTGGTCTATAGCTTCCCCATGAACGGTAGCCCGTATGAAATTTTGGATGTGTTCACACAAGCGTATGGGGCGCAATTATTTGCACCTGCTACCCAACTCAGCCTATTCGATACCCCATCGTTGCAATTTGATGTCTTATGGAGTGAACGTGCGGGATGGCGTGGGCGTGGTATCGCCTTGTATAAAGAGACGGCGCAAGGTGGGATGGGGATGGTGTTCATCGTCAATGGCACCGATACAGATACCATTTCTGCCACATTTGCCGATATGCGCGATAGCATCCGCCTATTTGATAGCCCGCCAAATCTCAGTTCATGGCGCTACGATAAATTCCCCAATGGGTTAGCATATCCTGTCCCAACTTCATGGATAGGGAGCGAAGATGGTGATTGGCGCGTCTATACCGACCCATCGGCACAAAATACTGTTGTGTCAATTGCACGGCTCAAGGCAGAAGATTCGCAATCGGCATTAAATGACCTGTTGGCGCAATATGCGTCGTCTGCGACTGATATTCAATCGCGCCAATATTTTAGTGAATACCGCACATGGGATGTGGCTGGGTTTACATTAGATGTCGCTGGTCAACAAATGGCGGGGCGCATTTATACCACCAAAATTGATAACCGTATCTATGCCATACGGATTCAAACCCCGTTGGATGATATGGCGGCGAACACCTATCGCACCATTTTTGAACCCCTTATAGATGGTTTTGCGCCACGCTTGACCGTTATTTTGTCATCTGGCGGTGTTTTATCCACCTATACCAAAGCCGCCCTCACCATCGCACAAAATACATGCGGTGATATGGCTTTGAATACCGTATGTGCAGGTGAAGGGACTGTTGCTATTACCTATGCCGATTCAGATACCAGCGCAAAATTGCTCAATGTGTCACAAGATGTGCCAAACACCTTTGATGGGCTACAAACGGTAGATGTTGGCTTGCTAGAAAATGGCACCATAGACCCGTTTAGCGTGGCATTATTCAATATTCAAGCCAATCTGCCCAATACCAGCAAAGGCTTATTGATGGCGGCATTCGGTGGTGTGACAGTTGAAAATCGTAGTACCGATGGCGCGATGAATGTGTTTGATATTTTCCTCAATGGTGCGCCAAACGACCCCAATTTGGTGAGTGGTGTGTTGCTCATTGCCCCGCGTGATATGCCTGTGATGATTACCATCAATGATGTTGAGTTTGAACTCGCGCCCAGTTCTATCATGTTTTGGCGTGAAGCCACTGGTGATATTGAAACGACCACCACCGAAGGCGATAGAGTCGGTGTAGTTGGATTGGTCGCCAAACGCCGTCCGGGGAGTTGGTCGGCGCAAGTGCTAAAAAATATCGTCCGCGCCCGTGGACGTGGCTCATATGCAGACCAAGTAGCGACAGGTGTTGGTGGCACATCCATTACTTTTACAGGGGAATTGGAAGTTGGGCGTGCCGATACCACTACCGAAAGTCTCTATAATAATCTCATCAGCTTTAAGCCCGATTTGATTATTGAGCCACCGATTAGCGAAGAATTGCTCGATTACATCATCGAAAATCAGGAAGAACTGAATGATATTCCACTCGATGAAGAAATCGTGCTTGATGATTTATTGATTGGGGAAGATGTTGTATTGCTCGATGAGCCAATCGCCACAGAAGAGGCTATTTTTACCGAAGAGCCGTTTGTTGATGCGGTTGTCACTGAAATTCCACCAATTATCACACCAGAGGTGACTCCACCCGTGATACCTGTCTATGGCATCACGGCATCTGATATAACCTGTTATGAAAATGACCAGACAGTTGCCTATGCGACCTATACCACCAATGACGGCGCAACACTGATGAGTGCCAACGTAACGGCTGGTGGCATTTCCGTGAGTGTGGCAAATATCAACAATAATGTCGTGACAATTGATGTCAATTGTTCCGCATTTCCAGATGGCTACAATGTCACGGTTGATGGTATGGATAGTTTGGGGCGAGTTGTGACCACCAATTTTATGGTTGGTATACAGACATTGGGTCCCATACTCATCGTCAACGACACCACCTGCCAACAAGGTCAAATTGCAAATGTGACTGCCACGTTGTCTGGCGGGGATATTGATACTGTCACCACATTTACGATTACCAACGGCGCGATTGCGACTCAAGTCAACCCACCAGTGATTAATTTGAGTGATGTGAGCATCCCTATTAGCTGTGATACGGTTGGCTCTACGACCTTCAATCTTGCGGTAGAAGATCCAGATTTTCAAGCGTCCTCTGGCTCTGGCACGATTACGGTAACGCCTGCTGTGCCATCGGGCATACTCAATGTGAACAATTCATCTTGTTTTGAGGGTAGCTCGACATTGGTTACAGTGACATATTCAAACGCGATATTCCCAGCGTATCAGATAAATAGTGTCTCTAGTGTCACATCTGATTTACCCGCAATTGCCAATGATGTTGGTGTTTCTATTACCCCTCCCACCAACTCATTCGATATCCCGATTAACTGTTTTACGGCAGGTACAGCGACGATTAGCATTATAGCCATTGATACCAATGGCGATGCTTATGGTGTTGATGCGACTATCACCGTAGACCCTGCTAATGCACCCCCATATTTTAGTGGTGGCACAAGCCACGTTTGTACACAAGGCACTCAATATACGATGAATTTTGAATATATTGAGAATGAAGTCGGTACGCCAAGTCTCACTGGTGCAAGTGCTAATTCGAGTGGGGCAGTATCGGTGCAAAGTGTGACACTCATCAATGCCAATATGTGGGTATCGGTGCTAATCAATTGTAATACGACTGGTGCGGGGATTGTGAATGTATCTGCGACCACGACATCGGGGTTATATCCCAATGTATCTGTGACCAACATTGACTATACGGTTAACCCTTCCTCATCACCGTCATTGACTCCACCAGACCCAATTGTATGTACTGTTGGCGATACGCCCACTATTATCTTTGTTTATAATGCCAATGGTGGTGAAACTTTACAGAGTATTGCCACTATCAATAGCACAGATATAAATGTCGTGAGTATCACAACTGCAACACCTGCCACGAATGTGGAGGTTCAATTGCTCTGTGTGAATGTTGGTACAGCCCAAATTAATCTCACTGTAGCCACAAACCCAAGTCTACAGGCAGTTGTGAGTTTGCCTGCGAATATAACAGTCAACCCATAATAAATGACCAAACGGGTGATGCAAAAGCACCACCCGTTTTATTTTTGATATACATGTCAAACTAAGTTATATCGGCACATGCAACATATTACAGACAATTTCGTTATATCATAAAGGTATTCATCTCGTTTTTATTTTGAGGATAACGTCTATGCAAACCTACGAAGAATTGCATACCAATAATGTGAATGGTTTTTTTGATACTAAAAGTCGTATTTTACGTGTCACCTATAGAGGATTGGTCACAGCACAAGTCACCCGTGATGTTTATGCGTGGATAGGGCGCTTGATTGTTGGGGCAGGTGGCAATATCAATATTGCCTTGGGGTCTATTTATGATTTTCGAGATGTCGCCCAATTTGATAGCCTCACCCTCAGCACCACGCAACGCAGTAGCCAAGCCGTGAACCGCGATACCCAATTGCGCTATCATCCTGTGGCACTCATTGTGAGTACCCCCTTTCAACGCGAATATGTCCGCCTGACCATGAAGGTGAGTCCACAAGAAGACCGCAAGAAAATTGTCGAGACCATTGAGGATGCCGAAGAGTTTATTGTGCAATTTTGCGAAAAATATCGGGAATTTATTCCAGCAACGTTGTAAATTATAAAAGCACCCCTATCCCTTTTTGGACACGATATATCGTGTCCCTACTATGCCCTAATTGCATGGGGGAGATGTAAGGGCGCAACATGTTGCGCCCCTACGCCCATCCCTCTCTAAAGAGGTAAAAAAGCGATTTTATTGCTTTTCACCCACTAATTTTTTCTGTGCCTTCACTGCTTTGAGGCGCATTTCGTTGTTCAAAATGCGTTTACGCAGGCGCAAGCTCTGTGGGGTGACTTCGAGCAGTTCATCTTCTGCCATAAATTCGATAAAATCATCGAGGCTCATATCGCGTGGGGGGACTAAGCCATCGGTGGTTTCTGATGGTTTGGCGCGGAAGTTATTCAGGTGCTTGGCTTTGGCGACATTGATGCTCAAATCTTCGTT
>JANRKU010000053.1:0-44710 GCA_033763335.1 bacterium | reverse complement strand
GCACCGCGCTATTTTTACCAGCGATGGTTGCAAAAAAACATAATCCGATTTTAGCCTGCTTTGCACAACGCTTGAGTGAGGCAGGTAAGTGCAAAAAAGCGGTTATTGTAGCTGTTATGCGAAAATTATTGCATCTTGTTTGTGGGATTCTGAAATCTGGGCGACCTTTTGACCCTCATTATTTAGACAATTTGGCGATACCATCTTGATTTTCAAGACGGTATCTACACTCCTGCCTGTTTTTGAGGTGTAATGGCTGTACTAGAGGCTTCAGCCTCGTATGTCAGCCACAAAAGATAATCCGTATTGAAAAACTAACTTGCATTATTGCGCCTTTACAGTCAAATGATGAGGTTTTATGCACATACCCGATTTACACGATTGGAATTTATCGCCACAAGAGGCAATCGCCCTGCAAAATGAGATGAAAGGGCAGGTGGTGGATGATGTACCACTGCCCTTAGCCGATATTCACACCATTGCAGGCATTGATGTGAGTGTGCGCGATGACATCTCTACCGCCGCTATCGTGGTTTTATCATTTCCAGAAATGGGGGTGATAGAATCTGTTCGTGCAAAATTGCCCACGCCATTCCCTTATATCCCCGGATTATTGAGTTTTAGAGAAATTCCGGTGTTATTAGAGGCGTTTGCGGGGCTAAAAACCACTCCCGATGTGTTGATGGTGGATGGCATGGGAAAAATTCATCCGCGCAAATTGGGTATTGCGTGTCATTTGGGCTTATGGCTGAAATTACCGAGTTTGGGGGTCGGAAAAACGCCATTCATTGGGACATACGATGACCCCGCGCCCCAAAAAGGTGCAATGAGCAATATTGTATATCACGATGAGGTGTTGGGGGTGGCGCTCCGCACACGCGATAATACCAAACCGCTTTATATTTCGGTGGGGCATTTGATGAATTTGGAATCGGCTATCGCCATCACGATGGCATGTGTGGGCAACTATAAGCAACCAGAACCGATTCGTCAGGCACATAATACGGCGGGGATGAAATAGGCAACATATTGATTATTTTTGAGGGTGTAGTGGCATGATATATCATGCCACTACGGGTATTTGAGATCGAGGTTTTATTCCATCGGTGGGAAAAAGCTCACAGTGTTATTGAAAATGTCCAAAATAGGGTTAAATGTTGCTTCATCTTTGCCAGTTGGCTGATATAAATCAAACAGATAACCAATCTCATTTTCGTAGAAGAGGAGATAATAGCCATAGCCACCATCTCCAAATTCATATTCTATCGCAATCCCGTTATAGCCTGTAGCGGTGGCGATAGGGAAGGGGTCGCGTACCATAGCAATGCTTTCCACGAAGAATGATTCGAGGCTGGCATAAAAATCATCTAGGGATGCCGCATCATACAATTCTAGGTTGATGAAAAATCTTCCCTCATAGTCAGCAACATAATAGCGCGTGTTGGTTTCTGTATATTGGATGGATGAATCGCCCCATACCAAAGGATAAGCGAAATTGACACCCAATACAGTGGCTTCTGGGAATCCACGCAAGTCGGCGGGCATGTTGGTGTTATCAATGGGGATATTGGCATTGGCAACACGGAAATCACCCGTCAAATCGCGGATGAGCAAGCTAATGCTATAGTTGCCCGATATGGCAGGGGCATAATAGAACGATGGCGTTATGCCTTCGGCAAAGGTGTACGTTGCGTTTAGGGTGAGACTCTCTACAGCACCCTCTGGGGTGATAACCGCTACCGATGGGTTAAATGTATCACCGGGTAGGGGTATCACTTGTGCAGTGACGGAGCTATCTTCGCGCTGAACTGTAATCCATACCGACAACATTTGATAATTGATATTATCGAAGAACAGGTTGGCTTGCACACATTCTTCCCCCCGACAAAAAATGCCTCCTGCCTTAAATTGATTAGAACGGCTGAGATATTCGACCAAGATAGGGGTTTGTGTGCCTTCAATGTCCATATAGCTCATGGTGACATCCCATGTATAGCTACTTTGATAATCGCCATCGGGGTAGGTGGAGCGCAAATAGCCTTCTTCATCCTCACTATAAATGGCGAGTGGTGTTTGTACCACGATGACAGGATTGCCTTCTTCGGGACGGTAAATGGCGATGGATTGCAAATCAATAATGGCAGTGCCTGTGGTCTGGAAATTGATAGTTGGCGGGGCTAGTATGCTGGCAACATCCGCAATTTGGTCTACCCCTGTGATTTCGATGCTAAGGTTGTTATCCGCTAAAAGTGTGCTGGCGGTGGTATGGAAGGTGTCTAGGAAGCCTATCCAATCGTTGGTCATAAGAGGTGAAATACCACTGGCGACATACGCATCTTTGAAGAAAGTATCTGCTAAGATGGGAAAATAAATAGATATGCCATTTGCGCCCGGCATACTAGCAGTGGTACGGGTATAAAACACCGATGCTATCACGGCATCAATCACGGCTTGGGCGGCAGATTGGATTTCTGGCGATTCTGTGCCTTGAACCAACAAGCCCATAATATCAATCAAATCCACATATTCTCGGTTATTTGCATAGCTAAAAAATTGTGACCCAACCCGTGCCGCACCAATGGGGCTAAAAATATCGCCCATATTGGCATTTGCCACAGTTGTAAAATTGGCTAGGGCGGTGTTTACGCCATCTAATGCTTCTAAATTGACGACATGGAGGTCATAGGCGGGGTATGCCTGACCAAATTCGGCATAAAAACTCATGTAGCTATCCACCATCACGGTGAGCAGTTCTTCTGCGGACATATCGGGTGTGGTGAGTAATTGGGTGAGTGTTGCGGTATAATTATACCCATTCCCCGGAATAACCTCTTCGGCGGCGATGGCATATTTGGCATGACCTTGTAGTGCCTGATACACCTCTAATTGCCCCATTAAACAGGCATCAAATCCGATAAATTCAAATTTCTCAATGCCTGTTTGTTCGCGGATGGTGGTGAGAGCCGTGTTGATTTCTGCCAATGTCAAAATGCCGCCATCTTCATTAATGCCTGAATCATCGGGTCCGATGCCTTGCCACCCCGCACCATGACTGCCGATGATGAGACTATATTTTTCTGCGGGATAATTTGCCACCCCCCATGTCACAAAATCCACCAAATTGGCGGGGTCGCCCATATTGATTTCGCCCAATTCTTGGACAGGTTGTAACTCATCCAATGAGGCGTGTTGGTCAATATAAAAACGGCGGGCATCGGTAAAATCGCCCCACGCATCTGCATAGCCTTCGATACGGTCAATTTCGAGGATAATATTGACAGAATCGCTACTGCCGATACCGACCATTTCGGTAATATCGTTCAAGCCATACCCTTCTAGGTCATTATCCACGTTCATATAGACCAAAAATGTCCATTTTTTAATATCTTGTGCGCTGGTGTTGGCGACGATGAAGAGTAGCATCGCTATGGTTAGCAAAAAGGGCTTCAAGAAAGATTTTTTCATTGTTGTGCCTCCATGTTGAAATATTCAACACAGTGTACTCCAAAAGGAAAATCGGCACAAAATCTATAAAAATGTTTTTATGGTGGGATTAAAATGGGCGCACCATTACTGTGCGCCCAAAATAAATGCTATGAAGATAATTTAGACTGCGGGGAGTTCTTCCATATCCATGTGTTCATCAGAATCGCTCATACGGCGACGCAAAAGGAACATAATACCGGCTACAATCGCCGCCAAGCCTGTGGCAATTTGCACACGCAAGGGCAACGGTACAGAGCGTAAACGTGCCAACACGGTATCGGCATCATCACCCGCCAAATCTTGCTTGAGGGAGTGCATAAATGCGTCTTGTGGGGCATGACGATGGGCATAGCCACCAAGGTGCAAGCTCAATTTTCTCACCACGTCTACCAAACCCATGAATTCGGGGTTATTGGGATATTCTTGGAGCAGAGAATCAATGTCTTGCTCCATGAGGACGGCATTAGTGAATGAATCGAGTAGTTCTTCGAGTTGTGAATCATCTATTGGTGTCATCGCAAACCTTTCCTTCTTTTGTGCGGAATAGCGATAGTTTCGACTGGCGGTGCTTGATTTTGGCTGTCTAATTCTTCTCGCAGGGCGGTGAGGGTGCGATGATATAATGATTTAATTGCCCCTTCACTCCGATTGAGTGTTTCGCCAATTTCTGCATTCGATTTATGGTCTACAAATTTGAGATAGAGCAATTGTTGGCGGTCTGCTGGCAGGCGTTTGATGGCTCTCAGCAACCCTTCGCGTTCTTCATCGGCTTCTGTCTCATCTTCTGGAGCATCTGTTTTTAATCCGTCTGCCACAAATTCATCGAGTGGGATGATTTTGCGCCGTCCTTTATCCCGATGCCAATTGGCAACAAGATTATGGGCAATCCGATAAAGCCACGCCTGAAAGGGCAGTCCTTTATCCACATAATTTTCAATATGCGACATAGCACGAAAAAATACCCGCGATGTGAGGTCTTCTGCATCATGGGAATTGCTCGTCCGATAGTAGATATAACTATAAATTTTTTTCACATACCGTTCATAGAGCGCCCCAAACGCCTCTTGGTCTTGTTTAGAGAGTTCCACAAGGTCGGTATCTTCTAATTCTTTATAGTTTTGTGGTTGTTTGCGCTTAAACATCTTTTGCATCTTCATAACTATAATAACCCCAGTTGCCCTAGTGCGTTACGGATGAATGTGTCTTTTTGCTTATGTATTGAAAAAAAGGTTGCCATCAAAAAAAATATCTTAATGGCAACCTATTTGAGGCTAGAACTATGAGGTTGTTATGATTGTTGTCTTACACCAACAACATTGCCATTGGTGTCTTTTACTTGTGCTATCAACAAACCATATCCGACATCTTTAACATCTTGTAAAATTTCTGCACCTGAATCGGTCATTTCTTTGAGGCTGGCTTTAATATCCGCAACATCGGTATACGCAATTGGACCAACCGTTGAATTAGGGTCTAACCCAATTTCGAGATTGCCAGCCTTATAACCTACATAATATGGGCTATCTACATAAGGCGCTACGCCTAAAAACGTGCCATAGAAGGCTTTGGCTTTTTCTAAATCGGTTACTGGATAAACGAGCAGGCTTATGTTTTTTGTCATTTTAGTCTCCTATTGATGTCAGTGATTTTTTACTCTAAAATCAAGATACTTTATTTTCGAGATATTGTCAAGAGGGCTGTGTAATGAATACAAAAAGGGATTTAGAAATACGGGTTATGATGGCGGCGAGAGAAAATAATATTAGCTCTATTTTGTTTCGCAATTCGATACGCAGTAGGGTAGGTCTCAATATTACCGATTCTGAGTGCTTGAGTTTTCTATCTATAAAGGGCGTTTTAACACCTAAAGATATAAGCCATTACACCGGGCTTACCACAGGCTCTACAACCGCGATGCTCGATAGATTAGAAAATGCACAATTCATTAGGCGTAAGCCCAATCCAGATGACAGACGTGGTGCATTGATAGAGATTCACGAGAAATGGATAGAAACTTCCCGACCATTGGTGGTTGGTCTTCAAAAAGAACAAGCAGAATTAATCGCTAGTTATTCTGATGCGGAACTCGAAATTATTGCCGATTTTTTAACACGCTTTACCGACAATGTGAAAAAATACACAGAGATGATAGAGCAAGATTTGATTTAATCTATCTTAGCAGATGTAAAAGGTGTGTTTGTTCATCATGGTATAGACAATAACCTTGCTTAAGATAGCGTATTATGGGCTAAGTGATATAATTTTGTGAGAATGTCGCTTGTAAGGTCAAGACCTAACCCAAAATTATGTTACACTAAATCCGTATGCTTGTGAGACTGTGAACACCATTTATGGACGAAATACAGCTATTACAAATTTTCTGGGAAGAAGCCAGAGAACATTTACAAACACTCAATGATGCCCTGCTACAAGTCGAGATGACCAGTCCTGCCGATAAGGACAAAATTCATGCGTTAGTCAAAGAGATGAATCGGGTCGCGCATAGCCTCAAGGGGGCGGCGCGGGCGGTTGGTATTCGTCGCATTGAGACCATTGGGCATTATATGGAGGAAGTGTTCGCAGAGGCGTTGCATGGGGCGTTAATCCTCTCCCCAGAAGTGTGCGATGTGCTATATGATGGCTTGGATGTTGTTCAGGGCATTGCCGATGACCAAGAACCCGATGAAGAATCACTCGCCAATACCCTCATGCGCCTTGAACAATTGGTGGCGCAATCGCTTCCCAATGCGCCAGCACCTATACCCACTACAGCCCCCATACCAGAAGAAATAACCCCCAAAACAGCAACCGATACCGCCATACACCCCCTGCGCCCGATGGATGAATCGGTGCGGGTGACGGTGAACAAACTCGATGCCCTTATGGGTGAAGTGACAGAATTATTCATTGCGCGGATGCACAGTGATGAATTATGGCGCAATTTGCAAGATATTCGCCGTTTACATGGCAAATGGCAAAAAGAATGGCGGTCTGTTCGGACTGCCTATATCCGCCTTGTGCGCCGTTGGCAAGAACAAGGTGATGATTCTAGCCCAGAAATTACGACCCTGCTCCGTTTTTTGGAATATAACCAACGCACCCTTAGCGATGCCTATCGCTTAATTTCGTTGGCATCACAACATGCCTCACAAGATGCGGTACGGTTGGGGATGCTCACCGACCAATTGCAAGAGGACATCAGCAAAATGCGGTTTGTGCCATTTGAATCGCTCATGAGTGGTTTTCAGCGTATGGTACGCGACCTCGCCCGTGATTTGGGCAAACAAGTCGCGCTGGATAGTGTGGGTAGCGCCATTGAACTGGATAAATCGGTGCTGGATAATCTCAAAGACCCATTGGTGCATTTGCTCCGCAATGCCATTGGGCATGGGATTGAATCGCCACAAGAGCGCAAATCTGCCGATAAACCCGCCACAGGGACAATTCTACTCAGTGTTGAGCAACGCGGGAATGAGGTCATTATCCGTGTTAGCGATGATGGTCGTGGCATTGATATTTCCAAAATTCGGCAAAAAGCGGTGCAATTGGGAATTATCACTGAATCTGAATCGAATGCCCGAAGCGATGAGGATATGCTGGCATATATTTTTCATTCGGGATTTTCTACTACCGATAGCGTGACAACCCTCAGTGGGCGCGGATTGGGCATGGATATTGTGCTAGACCGCATTGGCAATTTACGCGGACAGGTCAGTGTGAATAGCGAGGCAGGGCGGGGGACGGTGGTCACGTTGCGCGTGCCGATGTCGCTCTCACGGTTGCGCTGTATTTTATTGCGTGTTGGCACACAACGCTTTGCCTTGCCGTCTGTGATGGTGTTGCGGATGGAGAGTATTTATCAAGACAATATTTTCACTGCCGAAGGGCGCGAGATGATTACCCTCAATGGGCGGGTTTTGCCCTATGCTACGCTTGGTGGTATTTTGAATATCCCTGCTGTTGGCATAGAAACAGAAAAACGCCAAGTGATGATTTTGAACGCCGCAGACCGCGCCGTCGCGTTTGAGGTGGATGAACTGTATCAGGAGATGGAACTCGTCTTAAAGCCATTGGGAAAAGAAATCGCAGGGGCGCAATTTGTCTCTGGCGCGGCATTACTCGGCACAGGCGATGTGGTCATCGTATTAGATGCCAATGACCTCGTGCGTCAGGCAGTGGGGATGGCTATCCCACGCCGTAAAATATTACCCGCCATAGCACCCACCACAGAAGAACGCCGTTTGCGGGTTTTGGTGGTGGATGATTCAATCACCACACGCACATTAGAGAAAAATATCCTAGAAACAATCGGTTTTGAGGTCATTGTCGCCATAGATGGTCAAGAAGCATGGGAAATGTTGCCAGATTATGTGTTTGATGTCATCATCACCGATGTGGAAATGCCAAAAATGAACGGGCTAGAGCTATGTAATCGCATTAAAAACACCGATAAATATCAACATCTACCTGTTATTTTGCTCACATCCCTCAGCAAGCCAGAACAACGTGAAGCAGGGCTAAAAGCAGGTGCAGATGCGTACCTCATCAAATCGCAATTCGACCAATCAGAATTATTGCAGACGATAAAGGATGTCCTATGATGGTCAGATGGTTCCGCTTTTCATTCCCGTTTTTATCATTATTCCTCATTTTGGCAATTGCCATTACTGCCCCCGTTATTTTTGCACAAACCGCGTGTCCGACCATTATTGAAGAGGCGATTACCGTTTTGGGTGATAGTTGTGATGGTATTTCGCGCAACAATGCTTGTTATGGCAATGTGGATGTTGAAGCCCAATTTACAGATGGGTTTGATGTGCCATTTGACCGCGCAGGCGACCTTGCAGAATTGGCAAATATGCAACGCATTAGCACCTCACCGATTGACCGTCTGACAGAAGAATGGGGCATTGCCTTATTGAGTGTGCAAGCCAATATTCCAGATACCATCCCCGGACAATCGGTTATTTTTATGCTCATGGGCGATTCTGAACTCGAAAATGGGATAGAACCCGATGGCACATTGGCGGGGGAACGTATTCCTATCACCACACGCCGTAGCGGAAGCCTGCGCTCAGAACCAAATGCTAGTAGCCGTATTTTGACCTTTATATCTGGAAATACCCAAGTCAGCGCACAAGGCATTAGCGAAGATGGTCAATGGTTGCGTGTGACTTATAACGGACAAACAGGCTGGATGATTGCACGTATGGCACAAACCATCCCCACCTTTGCCACCCCTGTGGCAGAAGAACGTTTTACCCCCATGCAGTCGTTTTATCTGCGGACAGGTATTGGTAGACCCGATTGTATCCAAGCACCGAATACCCTCATGGTACAAGGTCCAAAAGATTTTTCGATTGATTTAACCGTCAATGGGGCAGATATTCGCATTGGGTCTACCATCTTTTTGCGGAATATTTCTGATGATGTGATGCAATTGATTGTGGCAGATGGTCAAGTGACCCTCTATCCAGACACACCCAATGCGCGGATTGTGCCAGAAGGTGGGTTTAGCACCATCTGTTTGGATGTCCCGCGTGATTTGGGCGTTGATGGGCTGAATAATGACCGTGAAGTGAAAGATAATTGTTTTTGGACAGTGCCACAACGCTTTACCGATTGGGAAGCGTTTGAGACATTCCCCAATTTGCCCCCCAACCTCTTGATATACGATATTGAATTGCCCAATGAGCCGATTATCGTGGAAGATTGCGATGTCAATCCCGATTGGCTGGATGAATATCGCGTTGTGGTGGGCGATACCTTATCACAGATTGCCCCTCGTTATGCGCTCACAGCCGAAGAATTGGGATTTGGCAATTGTTTGGCAGATTATGACCTCATCATCCCTAACCAGATTTTGCGTGTCCCGCGTATTTTGGTTGATGTGGGCAATCCACCACCTGTTCAACCGCCTGTGGTGGTTGTCGTGCCACCACCCCCGCCACCACCGACTTTTGTGGATTTGCAATTTACTGCCACTGCGAGTGTAGCCACACCAGAGGAAAATGAAGATTTTGCCTATACGGTCACGGTGACGAATATCGGCACACAAGATGCGACCAATGTCACCGCAAATGTGACATTTCCATTTAATCAAGTAGAATATGTGACACATGTGGCATCTTTGGGGTCAATAACCATACCAATTGGTAGTTGGAATATTGGCACAATCCCTGCTGGTGGGTCTGCTACCCTCACCATTAATGCCACCGCCCGACCCGGTGAAGCCGCCGCAGGGGCATTTGTTTTGCCTGCTACCCTCACATCGCTCACAGAAACCGATACCAATGCGGGCAATAACGCGGCATCGGTGGCGGTGGATATTGGGTATTATACCGTAGCAATTGCGGTGAATGATGGGTCACAAGCGGTTGCCAATGATGGTGTATGTACCCTTACTGAAGCCATCAATAATGCCAATGGCGATACTTTCTCACATCCTACACCGATGAATATTGGTGAATGTGCCACAGGAAATGGCGCATTGCTCTTTGATAGCATTGAACTCATGACCAATATCGGCGTAACGGATGCCGTGACATATATTGCCAACGGCACAAATGCCTTACCTCCCATAACCGATAGCCTCGCTATTGATGGGTTATCGCATAGTATCACCCTCACAGCAGGGTCAGCACGGCTATTTCATGTCGCTGGCGGTATTGACTTCGCGCTCAAGACGGTAACAGTCACTGGTGGAAATCCACCAGCCAATGAAGATGGTGGTGCTGTTTATAATAATGGCACATTGCGCGTCACAGATATGGCAAATATCACCAACAACCAAGTCAGTGGAATTGGCGGTGGGGGTGGGATTTATAACAATGGTGGGACTGTCCTTGTGAATACGGGCGGAATTATTTCTAATAATCGTGTGTTGGGTGCAGGAACTGGCGGTGGTATTAAAACCGTCAACGGGACTGTGAATATTGATGGTGGGTATCTGAGCAACAACCAAGCCTTAACGGGTTATGGAGGGGCTATTGCCTCATCTGGAATTTCACCAACTGTTTTGCTCTCCAATTGGACAACCATGACTGCTAATAGCGCCTTAAGTGGTGGTGGCATTCATATAACGGGTGGTACATTGACTGTTAATGGCTTTGTATTTGATGGCAATATTGCATCCAATGAGGGCGGTGCCATTTATTTAGCCTCAGCTACAGGACCTCATACCATCAATGCCCAATTTAATAACAATAATGGTGGGCTTCGCGGTGGGGCGGTGTATGTGGGTGCTGGGACGACTGTAACATTTAATACCCCATCTTTTACGAATAATACCGCCAATGAAGGCGGGGCAATTTATAGTTTTGTTGGTTTTACGACCATCAATAATGGCACATTTACAGGCAATACAGCAGGTGTGGGCAACGGCACTGTGGTTCACTATAATTCGACAGCCGTGACCACCTTTAATAACACCGTTATTTCGGTAGCACATGCCATCCCGAATTGTGTTGGTGTTGGCGGTGCTTTGAATAATGGCGGTGGCAATACGGGCGGAGACGCAACTTGTTATCCATAAGATAGAAAATGGTTAACAGACTATAACCCGCTACAAACGACACGAATAGGGGCATTTTACCCTATAATGAAGGGTAACAGTGATGACCACCAAGATAGGTTAAAAAAATGCCCCAATCGGTTGTTCAAACAGTGTCACCACCCATTCACCACCGCGATATTCGCGTATTAATCGCCGAAGATAGCCCGACTATTCGCTATCATCTCACCATGCTCATTAATTCCACCTCTGGTATCAAAGTGATTGGTGAGGCAAAAAATGGGGAGGAGGCGGTGACGATGGTGGCAGAACTCAAGCCCGATGTCGTCTCTATGGATATTAATATGCCGTTACTCGATGGATTAGAAGCCACACGCCGTATTATGGCAACACATCCGACCCCTGTAGTCGTTGTGAGTGGGTTGGTCGAAAAAGATGTTGAGCTTTCGATGATGGCAATCGAAGCGGGGGCATTAGCTGTTGTCGAGAAACCACCAGACCGTCTTGATATGAATTACGAAACCAAACAACGCCAATTGGTGCGGACATTGGTAGCAATGGCGAGTGTTTCGGTAGTGAAGCGTGCCTTGCCTCGTTTGGATGAGACCGCCACGCAAACATCCCTTGTTGCAAATGTGCCACCAAAACCACAACGCCCCGAAATTGTCGTTATTGGGGCTTCTGCAGGTGGACCGAGCGCATTAAATCAGCTTCTTAGCCAATTGCCCGATGATTTATCTGTGCCTGTGGTCATCGTTCAGCACATGCCACCAGAATTTATGAATGGGTTGGCGCGTTGGCTGGGCAAAAATTCCCGCTTGCGCGTAACAGTGGCATTGGATAATCTCTCGCTTCATGCTGGCACAGTTTACCTTGCACCAGGGGCGGCTCATTTGAGCATTGCGCGGGGTGCAGATGGAGGATTGGTGGCACACCTCACCCATGAACAGGGTGAGTATCGGCATCAGCCATCGGTAGATGTATTATTTCATTCAGTGGCACAAGTTTGTGGGTCACGGGCAGTTGGGGTTATCCTCACGGGTATGGGGGATGATGGGGCGAGTGGATTATTAGCATTGCGCCGAGCAGGTGGGCGCACCTTTGCCCAAGACCGCACCAGCGCCACTGTGTTTGGGATGCCCGGTGCCGCATTGGCATGTGGGGCAGTTGAAAAAGAATTATCGCTGGCAGAATTACCATCTGCCATTATCAAGGTGTTATTGTGATGGACTTATCATCATTTATAATCCATTACCCGCGTAAGGGCGCAACAGGTTGCCCTCTTACAGTCATATTGGCGAATTGATTATGGCACTATCAGGTAGAATTATTTAGAGTAAGAAGGGTTTCCTATGGCATTAGAGGTACTTTTAGTAGAAGATAGTAAGACCCAAGCGGCGCAAATCAAAGAAACGCTCGAAAGTGTTGGCTTACGGGTACGGGTGGCATACGATGGACCAGAAGGCATTAAAGATGCCATAGATAACCCACCTGCATTGGTGGTTCTGGATGTTAAATTGCCCACTATGGATGGATTTCAGGTGTGTAGACGCTTAAAACGCAATCCTATCACCCAAGATATTCCCGTGATTATGCTCACCGAAAAATCGGGTCCACAAGCCACGATGTCGGGATTGCGGGCGGGGGCAGATGATTATATCCCCAAAGATATTTTCGCCTCAGAGCATCTTATTAGCACGTTACAGGAACTAGGAATTTTGGAATGAATAACATCACCAGCCCGTATCATTTGCGCCCACCGATTATGTCGGTGAAGGTAGAAGACGCAATGGACATCATGATTGTGCGCGATACTGCCCGTAGGGCGGCTAGTTTGCTGGGATTTTCGCCCGCAAGACGCGCCCAACTCTCTACCGCCGCCGCCACGCTTGCAGAACTCGTCCTCAAAACGGGTGATTCGCATCTCATTCACCTGAATGGGGTGATAGATGGCATTAAGGTTGGTCTGCAAATTTCATCAGAAACGCCTTGGTTGGCGGGTGTTTCGATTAACAATGTGATGGTCGCATTGCGCTCAAAATTGGGCGATTTGGTAGATGATATTCAGGTGGTGGGCAAAGAACCCCCCAAAATTTTTATGCACGTATGGCTGAACGAAGTACGTAATTTTGGCGATGAAGACGATGACCCCTCATAATGATTCTCCTGCGCTCACCTTTCGCTTGGGAGAGCAAATTTATGCGTTTCCGCTTGACCATGTGGTTGAGGTGGCGGCAATGGTGGAACTCGTTATGATTTCAGAATCTCCCCCAGATGTTTTGGGGATGGCGAATCGGCATGGGGAACTCATTCCAATTATTGATTTGCGCCAAATGATGGGACTATCGGCTTTGGCAATTGGTTTGAATACCTTGTTTATCGTGGTAAAATATGAGACTAGCCTTTTAGGTGTGGTGGTAGATGACATTTTGCGTGTGGAATATCTCCCTATGAAACAGTTGCAACAAACAGGCACATGGGGTAAATATATTGACGGCATTATGAGCCACCACCAACAAACGATTCAATTTATTGCCCTAAAAGCGGTTATGGCGCGGTATACAAACACTTTTTCAAAGGCGGATAAGTTATGAACACGATGCGTCAAAAAGAACGCATTCTCATTGTGGCAAAAGATGAGGTATTGCGAACATCGCTTGTGGAGACATTGGAACAAGCGGGGGGATATTCGACCAATCAAGCCAGCACCTTTGAAGAAGCATTGAGTGAAATTTTGCTGATTGATTTTGCGCTCATTATCACCGAAGCCGAATTGCCAGATTTGAGTGGGATGGATTTATTGGCGGTGGTGGGGGGATTGCGCCCCAAAGCCAAAGTAATTGTGATTGATGATGATTTATCTGCCAAAAGTGCCGTAGCGGTGTTCCGTTTGGGCGCGGTAGATTATCTGTATAAACCCCTCAATATGACCTTTGTCTTGATGCAAGTGGAGCGCCAACTGGAAACAGGGCGCATTTTACGTGTGAATCCTGAACAAGAAGAAACACCAAAAATAGACCCCAATATTGACCGCGCCAAACGACTAGACCCGCGTACACGCCCTGCGGCGTTGGTTTTGGGTCGGCAACAATTTAAGCGGATTAACATGGAACTCAACCGCTTATTGGGGCATGTGCGGGCGGGATTTGTGGGCTTGGTAGATGCCGATGGCAATATGGTCGGCGCGGCGGGTACATTGGATGATTATGACCTGCAATTGCTCACCCGTGCGTTGAGCATAGACCATAAAGCCCAAAATTCACTGGCTAATTTATTGGCTGAAGATAAATTTCATTCGACCTATTTTGAGGGCGACCAAATGGGGGTGTATATCATCGAATTTGGTCAACCCTATACGGTATCGCTGGCTGTGATATGCGGTACAGATACCAAACCGGGGATGGTTTGGCTCTATAGCAAGCGTACCGCCGCCATCATAGACGAAATTTTGAAAAGTATCCCACAACCCAAGTCATTGCCAAAATTGCAGGAATAGGTTAGGGGGCATAGCTATCCCCCTACACCCCAAATGCGGATTGTTCCGTCAAAAGAATTGCTGGTGAGATACCGCCCATCGGCGCTAAAGGTGATATCTATTACAGGTGCCATGTGGTCAGAGATAGTGGCTAATAATTCACCTGTTTCAAAATTGAACAGATATATATTATCTTCGACAATTGCCAGTACGCGCCCATCGGGACTTAGTTTGCCCGTGCGTAGGTTGTATCC
Organism: bacterium; assembly: GCA_033763335.1. Taxonomy (GTDB): domain Bacteria; phylum Chloroflexota; class Anaerolineae; order Aggregatilineales; family Phototrophicaceae. The sequence continues at coordinate 29,982 of JANRKU010000053.1, read as the reverse complement.
CGCACTAGGAAATGTATCAAACCGCCGTATTTCCTCGCCTGTGGTCGCATCCCAAATAGCAACCATGTGTTCCATATCCCACACCCCACCCACCCAAAAATTGCCAGATGAATGATAATCGAGCCAATCTACGCTAATATTATCAATTTGATAACGCAGGGAACGATTGTTGATGTCCCATACATAAATATTCCCTACATATACCCAAGCAACCGCTAAACCATCGGGCGTAAAGACAATGCTCATGTTAGGACCAGAACGGGAATCGTCAAAAGGATCCCCCTGTTGTGGGATTCTAGTGATGACCTCTCCTGATTGTGGGTCTACTAATAAAATTCCGTCTTCATATACACCTATTGCCACTGTATCTTGTTTTGGGCTAACAGCAATATGGTTGTAAGGGGAATCAAATGCTCTGATAACTTGTTCATTTCCGCCGTTCCAAAGTGATACAGAAGACCCATTGGTCACAAATTGGTCTTCTGTGATATATAGAATTTGCCCAATCGCGGTGTTGCTATCCAAAGTGTCAGTTGTCTGCCATGTGGCTGTCTCCAATAATTCGATTTGATACCCTTTGGCAATTGCCATTTGCGTCATAGAGGGATTAAAGGCGACAGTACCAGCGGCTTCACTCAAATAATCATTATCATAGGTGTACTTGAGGGTGCGCGTTTCATAATCCCATGCGTAAATTGTGCCATTAGCAAGGGTGTATAACGTCCCATCAGGCGATAAGGTGGCGCTCCGAAGGGCTTGTGGATGCGCTAAACTACCCTCAAATTCCCCTGTATTGGTATTATAGATGGATAGTCTGCCATTTTCTGATGCAACGAAAAAATGCTCCCCAGTGTTATCAAACTCGACATCCCTATCCCAAATATAGGTATCTTGTGCAATGGTCTGAATGAGTGTCCCACGCTTCTCACGGCTCATATCCCAAATCATCACCTCTTCAAATCTATAAGCCAGTAATTTGTCGCCAGTAGGATTATAGTCAAGAATATAAATAGGCAAAAAATCTGCGAATCTTATATCTAATACAGGTTCGTATGGATTGCTCATATCTAAAATCTGTATACCAATTGACTCCATTGCAAATGCAATTTCTGTGCCATTGGGATGATATGCCATCTGAGAGACTCGTTCTGGAAGGGAGATTTGATTAATAATTTCGCCATTGATTGCCTTTATGATGGTTACATTGCCATCATAATCCACATTGACAATAAATCTCCCATCTGGGCTATATTTCATGTCGAAGGTAGGTAAGTTTTCGAGGCGATAAACAGGGGTTTGTGTGTTTATATCCCATAAAGTCAAGACATCATCTACACTGACAGATGCGATGAAGCGACCATCAGGACTATATGCTACTTCATAGATGCCCGCACCACCCTCATCTAATAAGACTGGTGGTGCAGATGGGTTATCAATCTCATGAATCCAGATGCCAAAATAACCGGGTAGGGCAAAGGTATCGCCTAATGGCGATAAGACAATATCAAACACCCTTCCGTTGCCAATGATATGTTGTTGGACGACATCAGAAGCATTTTCGGGAGTGATAATGTCGCCAGCAGGTAAAGAAGATTGCGATTGTAGGGGAGTGTGAAAAGCTGTTGTTATGAATAGACATAAAATGACTGTTATTAAGTGCAGAGATTTCACAGACTTTACCTCAAAGGTTATAAGAAACACCTCTGCACATCATATCATGATTATTTTATTTCAATAATGAATAACGCTCATGTCCCAACATTTTGTTGGGCATAGAGTTCAAATATGCCGTTCAAATCTGGCATAGGGGTCATCGAAAGTACCGCGCCGATAAGTACCATGAGGCGGTCTACGACGGTTTTTGAAATGACCCCGCTACGGATAGGACGGTCTAAATAAATAGCGCCATATCCCAACACAGGTAAGACCAATGCCATGCGTAAATTGGCAAAATTGGTGTTGGTGGTGGGTGCAGATGACATATCTTGCACCACATTGTTACCGATAATGGCTTCGTTGGTTTGGAGTGCTTGGCGCAAATTGAGTACCGCGAATTTGAGATAATCGTTGCTCTCCAAAAATGCGGTGTCTACATTGTCGAGTTTGAGGATATTCAATTCTGAATCCACAATCACCCCACGCTCGGCTTGGGTGATGTCTCTGGCGACAATCATCAAATTTTCTAATAGCCCACTGGTCATGAGATTTTTGTTCTGCCTTTTTACATTGCTAAAATATAGGTGTACGAATATAAAACGTTTGCTTCAATGATAACGTTCCCTATTTTAACGCACTTCTAGCAGATATGCGACTTCTCTAAGCAATTTGTCCCCGCCAAAACTACCCAAAAGTGGGATAAGGGCAGAAATACCGAGTAGCACATCTGCAAGCGGTAATTCTGCTAATTTTGGCAAAATTTCTCCCCATATCATATAGCGTGATTGTGCATCTTGCGCCACCCATACCGCGCAACTCTCTGCGAGTAATTCTGCCCGTTGTGCCTGTGAGGGCAGGGTGAGGATGAGCGATAGGGCTTCGATTAAAATGGCTTTGCTATCATATTGCCCAGAATAGGTCGTGCGTTTGCCATGCTCTAAAACAGGTGCAAGGATAGTGATGGCGCTGGCACGGTCATATTCATCTTCAATATTCCGCACAATCTCTGCCGATTCATTCGCCAAACTTTCGCGTTCTGTTTCTGGGATGAATGGGAATAGGGCGGCAACCGCGCTGGCACGGTCATAGCCATCATCAATATAGGGGGTGAGTTGGCGCGTTTTTGCGATGAGTCTTTGTTGGGCATCTTCATCGAATTTTGGCAATAATGCCAAATAAGCATTCACACGGTCAAACGGGTCGCTAAAACTATTTGCCAATTGTAGGGCTTCGTCTAAAAATTCGTCTTGCAGGTGTGTGGCAATGCTCACCAACGCCCGCGCTTGTTTATATTCAAATGGGATTTGTGTGGTACAGACCAACATTTGCTTCATGACATCGGGTTTTCTGCTCTTGGATAGGCGTGGTGCAAGCCCGACCAACGCATTGAGCCGTTGCTGAAAATCGCGGATTTGGTAGGTAATATCCAACGCACGCGGGATGAGATTTTGGGGCATGTGTTGTCCGATGAGGTTGATGGCGCGTGCGCGGGCATTTTCGTTTTCAATAAGACGCGCTGTTTCGAGCGCATTGGTATAGGCTTGGTCAAGCAAGTGCGGGGGCAAAATATCTACCAATGCCATCAGTGCCGTCACCCGTTCATAATGATTGGGCAAATTGGTCGCCGCCGCCAACGCATCCAATACCGTTTGAGAACGGGCTTGTGGCGGGACATGATGGGCGAGGATGGTGAGCGCATGAACCCGCGCATCTTGTTCGCGCATGGTATGTGCCACCGCTAAACTTGCCACCAACATATTGGATGGCAGGGTAGGGGCGAGTTCTGCCAATAGGGTGGCGCGTTCTCGCTCTTGATTGAGGCTATTGACCGCCGCCAATGCCTCCCCTTGCAAATCGAGCGTTAAATAGGGCGCGATAGCGACCATCGCCCGTGCGCGGAGTTGCCGACGGGTGAATGATATGGCAATTCGTAGTGCCTGTTCCAAATAAATCGGGTAACTTTTGGTGGTCGGTTCAACCCCTTCAAGGGTTTGTGCAAATCCCACGAGGGCAATGACCCGTTCTTCTTCGCTCTGAATTTGACCAATGGCGGCGAGTGCTTCTAGGCGGATAGGCTCTTTGGGGTCATCGCTGATATAAGGGATAAGCGCAGTGAGGGCGCGTGCGCGTTCTGACGCATTCATGATACTGATGGCGCTTTTTATGGCAAATTCTTCGTTGCTGGCAGTGACTCGTTCTGCAATTGTGACAATAGTGGTGGCATGAAGGGCATCGTTGCTGGTGGCATTCATCTCATCCAAAATTGTCCTAAAAAAGTTCATTTGAATAGGATGGGGCAAATACCGACTGAGCGCCACCAAACTCCGGACCCGCGCCTCTAAATTGTGCATGGCACGCGCATGACCAATAGCTTCCATCAAGGGTTGCGAGATGGCGGTGTCATCGGCGCTAAAATTGGGCAATACCCGTGCTAAATCCAGCAAGGAATGAGCGCGTAACCCCATATCTTCTGTTGCATGAATATCTTCCCATATCGGCTTAAATAGCGTGGGGAGCATATCGGCTTCTAAATAGGGGATGAGGCGTAAAGACAAATTGAGACGGATTTCGAGTGTGGGATGGGCGCGGATTTCTTGAAAAACCGCACGGCGCTTATCTGGTGGGAGCGCAGAGACGAGCAGTGAGAGCGTCTCTAGGCGGGCATCACTCACCCGTTTGGTATGGGTGCTGATTGGTGTGCTACTAGGACGTGCGCCATTGGCTTGGCTCAACATCAATAACGCCTTCAATTGTGCGGGCAGGGCTTCTATGCCATCTGCTAACGCATTATGGAGCGACTTTTCGTATTTGGCACGTTCTTCAGGATTCGCTTTTAGCCGTCCTGTGCCACCCTTTTTTTGAGTATTAGAATTTGTCATAAGTTTTTTTCTGTGAACAGGATATAGCCTAATTCTAACAGAATAACGCAAAAAATGGACTATGGCTAATTTTGGTCATGTCCTCAATTTTTTGCTACACTGATAATAACCATTTTTGGGCATGATATGTTGCACTTGGGGTTTCCCATCTAGCAATGCCCCATAGAGAGGACACATTTTGTTATGTCTCAACAACCGACATTGATTATTTTGGCAGGTGGGGTTTCATCACGCATGTCCCCCCTCAGAGAAAAATCACTCATTCGTTTTGGCGCAGACCCGCTCCTCGTCCGTCAATTGCGCCGTTTTATCGCACTCGGCTTTGAACGGGCGATTTTGGTCGCTAATCCAGAAAATAAAGGGGTTATTGCCGATTTATTAGCATCCATGACCGAAACCATCCAAACCGATGTTGTCGTCCAAACAGACCCCATCGGCATGGGTGATGCCTTGCTCAAAGCACAACCCCTTTTAGCCGATACCCCCGATGCGCCGATTTATATCACCCAAGTACATGATGTGGTAGATGATGCGCTTCATCAAGATATGGTGGCGGCATATCATCAACATTTACACGGGTCTTATATCGCGGGATATGAGATGGACGAATATTTTCCGGGTGGCTATTTGACCATCAACGGAGAAGGGCGGATTTTGGGTATTATCGAAAAACCAGACCCCGATAAACGCCCCAGCAAATTGGTGAATATCGTCGCCCATTTGCATAGCAACAACGGACGGTTGTTTGATGCCATCCGCGCCCAATATGAGGCGAATATTCCGAGTGATGACCACTATGAACGCGCTATGGCAAGCCTTATGGAGGAGCATATCTACCGCGTTGTCCCCTATAAAGGGCATTGGAGCGCGTTAAAATTCCCGTGGCATGTATTAGATGTCATGCGTCACTTTTTAGGGCAAATTGAGGGGCAGGTGATTGAATCGGATGCGTATGTCTCACCGAGTGCAACACTGTCTGGAAATGTCTATATTGGCGCAGGGGCAAAAATTTTCCCCCATGCGTCTATTGTCGGTCCCGCCTATATTGGGGCGCGGACGATTGTCGGAAATGGGGCGCTGGTGCGCGATTCCATGGTACTCAATCATTGTGAAGTCGGGTTCACAACCGAGATTGCCCGTAGTTATGTGGCAGATTATTGCTCCATGCACGCTTGTCGCGTATTGGATTCGGTATTTGCTGAAGGCGTGAATTTTTCTGCGGGATGCACCACTGCCAATTTGCGGATAGATAAAGGTGAGGTGCTATCTACCGTGAAGGGCAAGCGCATGGGGACGGGTCGCAATAAATTGGGCGCGATTATTGGGCGTGATGCCTTTATCGGTGTAGATGCGTTGACCATGCCCGGTGTCAAAATTGGAGAACGGGCGCAAGTCGGACCTGGGACGCATGTCCATGAGGATATTGAGGCAGGCAAGCGTGTTTATGTGAAGCAGGAATTGATTATTAAAGATTAAAAATAGACGCGGGGACGGCATATATGCCGTCCCTACAGACACACGGGTTGTAGGGGCGAGGCATGTCTCGTCCGAATAAAAAAAGGATATTATTCATGGCGATTTCATCAAAGTTATTCAAAAAATATGATATTCGGGGTTTAGCGATGGGGGAAAATGCCCTATTAACCCCACAAGCCGCCCAACTCATCGGGCGCGGATTTGGGACATTCATCCAACACCGTGAACATGAAGGTATTGTCGTGGTGGGTTATGATAACCGCCTCACATCACTCGATTTAGCCGAAGCCCTCGTCAATGGATTGCGCGAATCGGGATGCACCGTCATCATATTGGGGCAAACAGCCACCCCTGTCCTCTATTGGCACGCTGTCAATTTGGATAGTGTGGCGGGTGTGATGGTCACAGGCAGTCATTTGGGACGCGACCAAAACGGGTTCAAATTTTGTGTGGGCAATCGTGCCATTTATGGCGATGATTTGCAGACCATCTACCATATTATTGAGCGAGATGAGTTTATGTCTGGCATGGGTGGCATGAGCTTTCATCATGATGCTCAAGAAAAATATATAGAGTCATTGCAACGGCGTGTGGTGTCGAGCAAACGGCAATTGCGCGTAGTGGTAGATGCAGGCAATGGGATGGGGGGCATATTGGGACCTGCCCTCATTCGCGCATGGGGGCATGAGGTGGTCGAAGAATTATTCTGTGAGCCAGATGGCAATTATCCCAACCACCCTGCAAATCCCCAAGAAGCGGAAAATATGGTCATTTTGGGGCAGACAGTCCGCAGATTGGGCGCAGATATTGGTATCGCCTTTGATGGTGATTGTGACCGCATGGGCGCGGTGGATGAAGATGGCAATATGATAACGGCTGATAGGCTATTGGCATTATTGGCACGCGATATGCTGACACGGCAAAAAGGGGCTGGCGTGGTCGGTGAGGTGTTATGTAGCCAAGTGCTATTTGATGTTATTGCCCAAGCAGGTGGTGTGCCATATTTGGCGGCGAGTGGTCATGCACTGGTCAAAGAGGCGATGAAACGGCATCATGCCCTTTTGGGCGGGGAGATGAGTGGTCATATCTTCTTTGGCGAAGATTATTTTGGCTTTGATGATGGATTTTTGGCGGCGGGGCGCTTGATTGCCTTTATTGCCAATTCACCCTTATCGCTTGGTGATTGGAACGCGCAATTGCCAACCCTTTTTAGCACGCCAGAATATCGCCCGCATTGCCCCGATGAATGGAAGCAAGTGGTCATTGACGCTGTGGCTGGGATGTTGAAAGATAAAGGACAGGTAGAAACCATAGATGGGTTTCGGATTCGATTTGACCGTGGATGGGGAATCTTGCGTGCCAGCAATACAGAGCCTGTATTGAGCTTGCGCTTTGAGGGACAAACCCAAGAAGATGCGCTTGCCTATAAACGGCTATTCACAGACGCATTGGCAGGCTTCCCCCAAGTAGAGAAAGTGGACTAAATTCAATGAAAATAGGTGTTTTGGCGTTGCAAGGCGCATTTATTGAACACGAAAAAATGTTACACAGTTTGGGGGCAGAAACGGTGCAGGTGCGCCTGCCACATCACCTAGACGGGCTAGATGGACTCATTATTCCGGGTGGCGAAAGTACGACCATTGGCAAACTTGCCACCTCTTATGGGCTAATGGATCCCTTGCGTGAATTTGCACGACACAACCCGACATGGGGGACATGCGCGGGGATGATATTTTTGGCAAAAGACATCGGCATAGACCGCCAACCTATTTTGGGGTTGATGGATATTGTCGTCAATCGCAATGCGTTTGGTCGGCAATTGGATAGCTTCGAGACCAATTTGCCCATTATGGGCATAGACGGCGGGATGTTTCATGCCGTTTTTATCCGCGCCCCATTGGCGACATCTGTGGGTGCAGGAGTGAAAATTTTGGCACAATTAGATGAGGGGCGCATTGTTGCCGCCCAAGAGGGTCATTGGTTGGCAACCGCTTTTCATCCAGAACTCACCAATGATGCCCGTTTACATGCTTATTTTTTGGATATGGTGACTAATCACCTATAAAAAAAACAATTTTAAGCCTTGAAAATTCCAATGGCGTGCTAAAATATGCACATTAAGATTGGACATTTATAAGGGGGTATTACCTTGAATGACAAACCGTTTTTCAATCTATTGCACCATCCCGTTGCGCTAGGACCGAATGAAGAAGAAGACCTAGACGAAGATCTCGATGCAGAACCCCTTGATGAGGAAGATGATGCCCTCTTAGAGGATGAATTTGCAGAGGAAATAGATATAGATATCGAAGAAATCGAAGAAGAGGAAGAAGCACTCGTTAGCACCTTTGATATTGATGAAGATGCCGAATTCATCGAAGATTCTGGTTATGATATTGAAGAAGAAGACGATGACAGCTTCGACCTTTATGACGATGACGAAGATTACTATGACGACGATGATGATGATGATTTTTATGAAGATGAATATGAATTTTAGGTTATTAACCCTACCTCACCCCTAAATCCCCTCTCCAGTCTGGAGAGGGGACTGAAACCTCATCCTAACATAGTTTTCCTGTTTACATCATGGAAAATGGGCAAGGATACGGTTTAGGCAAGGAAATTCGTTATTCATCCAGAAAAATCTTGCTTGGATTCAAAATATTATTTGGGTCTAGGGTGTGTTTGATTGTTTTCATCACAGTAAAGGCTTCACCATGTTCTGTGGGCATAAATTGGGCTTTGCCCATGCCCACGCCGTGTTCGCCTGTGGCTGTTCCCCCAAGTGATAAGGCTTTTTCCACAATTTTTCGGTCACATGCCATCGCATGGTCAAATTCTGCCTCATCACCATAGGCAAATTCCACATGAATATTGCCATCCCCTGCATGACCGACCATCGTGATTTGTAATGGCACAGTGGGGCGCAAAGATTCGACATAATCAATCAATGTGGGGTAGGCGCTAATGGGGACGGCGACATCCATCACCAGAATTTTTTTAGTCGGATTTGCCCGCACTAAAATTTCATAACTATGATGACGGGCGTGCCATAATTTGAGGCGCTCGGTGCTATCGGTGGTGGCGCGGATGGTGAGTGCGCCTAATTCACGACAGAGTTGAGTCGCCATTTCAATTCCTTCTATTAGCCAAGCCGATTGTCCCGCATGAAATTCGATGAATAGGGTGGGGTATTGGGGTAAATCAATGCCTTCTGCCTCGCTCAACAATCGGCAATGTTCGGCATCTATAAATTCTAAGGCGGCGGGGTCTAATCCACTGCCTTTGAGCGCCACGACTGCTTGAATGGCACTTTCTACACTCGGAAAAGAGGCGACCATCGCGCTCATGTGTTGTGGGATTGGCACAAGTTTGAGCGTGGCTTGGGTGATGATGCCCAGTGTGCCTTCGCTCCCCACGAACAGGTGCAATAGGTCATAACCCGATGATTGTTTAATCGAGCGCGACCCCACCTCAATAATGCGACCATCAGCCAAGACGACCTGCATTTTGAGGACATTATCTTTGCTTGCCCCATATTTTACGGTACGGATGCCCGCCGCATTATTTGCCAGCATCCCGCCAATACTGGCATTTGCACCAGGGTCTGGTGGGAAAAATAACCCATATTTGGCGAGTTGCTTATTCAAATCTTTATGCCCAAGCCCCGCTTGTACCGTGACCTGAAAATCATCGGCATGAACCTCAATAATAGTTGTCATGCGTTCTAGCGAGAGCGAAATACCACCATGCACAGGGATTGAACCGCCTTCTAATCCTGTTCCCACACCCCATGGGGTGATGGGGATGTGATGCGCGTTGGCATAGGCGACCACACGGCTAATTTGCTCGGCAGATGTGCCAAAAATGACGACATCGGCGGGGTGTGCGGGATGATAGGATTGGTCACGGGCATGTAGGTCACGCTCAGATTGTGCCACAGACACATTTTCTGCGCCTGCCAATTGAATGAGCATAGCGACATGCTCTGATGTAATGGGTGTAAAGGTCATAACATGCCTCATTTGTAACGGGGTTTATCAAAATAAACAAAGACCATAATTGAGCCAATTATTGGCATAAAGAAGACGATGAGCGCCCATACCCAAAAATCTTTACCCGTTATGGGTTGCCGATTCAAATGGCGGAGAGCGGCAAATACAAGGGCAAAACTGGCTATGATGGTGAGGAAGCTCAACAATTGAAAAAATAGTATCATTGAATCATTTCCCATTCGTAATGTCATGGTTTTCTAACACGTCTAGTGTAAGATAAATAGCACTATCATGTAAAGATAATTTGCAAAGGATATTTCTCTATGACCCTTAAAATTGGCGACCTTGCACCCGACTTTGAATTGCTCAACCAAGATGGAAAAACGGTAAAATTGAGTGATTATCGGGGCAAGAAGGTGATTTTATTCGCCTATCCAAAAGCCTCTACCCCTGGCTGTACCACCCAAGCCTGTGGCTTCCGTGACCAATTCCCCAAAGTGGAACAATCTAACGCGGTGGTATTGGGCATTAGCCCCGATGAACCCAAAGACCAAAAGAAATGGCAACAACGCGAAAATTTGCCCTATGACCTATTATGCGATACTGACCAAAAGGTCTTAGAGGCTTATGGGGTATGGAGCGAAAAAAGCATGTTCGGCAAAAAATATATGGGTGTGGTGCGCTCGCATTGGGTGATTGATGAAAATGGCGTTTTGGTGGATGTTCAGATAGGTGTGAGTCCAAAAGACAGTGTGGAACGCGCTATTGCCACATTGGGGTAATTCTAATTGCTAATTTACTCAATCGCTTTACGGCAGGCGCTAAAGCACCTGCCTAGTCTATCTAAAACCTGCTAAAGCAGGTTGTCCTGCCAATTTTTAGGGAGAAGAAAGGTTTTTTAAGACCATTTTCCCCGATTAGTGGGGTATATCAGCCCCATTTATGGGGCTTTGATGCGATTAGCCAGATGCTTTAGCGTCTGGCGAGGCGACTATCAATCAAGGTTAGGATAATGATTTTTGCGGATAAATGTCATTTCTGTGATATGACTCGCAAAACTTAACGCTTCTGGTGCGCGGACTGCTGTATAGTGAAAACAACATTCTCGCACACCAGAGGACAATAATTATGAGAAAATTAACAGCACCCCCCGATGTAGAAATAATTGGTTTGATGGCTAACGCCTATATTCATAATTTGCAAAATAAAGAAACTGTGCCTATTTTTGAAAAATATGGTATGTCTAATATAGATTTAGATACTTGGTATCAAGCAAATAAATTTATGGATGCTTTGAATGAAATGGTCGCTAATGGGAAAAATTATTCATCGGCTTTTGTTGCCATTGGCATGGAAATTGGTAAAACCCTTCCCATGCCACCCGAACTGGCAAATCCGACACTCGGAGATGTCTTAACGCTAGTATGGGATGCGGGCTATAAAGCGATTCATCGCAATCACGATGGTAATATAGGCTCTGTTGTGACCGAAAAAATCAATGATAAGCATTATAAAACCACGCATACCCACTTGTACCCTGATGATTTTTCTTATGGAATTGCTTATTCGTTTGCTAAACGCTTTTTGCCAGAAGGTACACATTTTACGGTGTATTATGACCCCGATTTACCCCAACGTGATATGGATGATGCCCCAACAACCGTTATTCATATCAAATGGGAATAAAAAATAAGGCGTGGAACGCCACGCCTTATTTTTTGATGGTTAGATAGTTACTTGGTCGCAAATGCGCCAGTAATCAATTCGGCTTCAAACAATTCGCCAGTTGTGCCTTCTGTGGCATATTTATAGAGGGCGGCTTGGAAAATACCGCTTAGTGCGCTAAAGAATAGCCCGATGATGCCAATGACGGCAACAAATAGCACAATGCCAATGATGATGCCCACACTGCCGAGTATGCTAGAGAGTAACCATGTGATTAACCCGACAACCAACATACCCGCCATCATGAACAAGAATGAGATGAAACCCATGCCTGTTGTGGCGACGAGGTTTTCGCCCCATGTCTTTTTCAGATAAGCACCACTGCGTTTGATGGCTTCGATTGGTCCGACATTCTCGACCACCAATACGGGGACGACCAAGAAGGTAATCAGATTCCACGCCATATTTAACGCGCCAGCGAACAATTGCCCAATGATGGAGACAACGATGTTATCTGAGCTACGGGCGCTGTTGCGAAGCGCGTTCAAGACCATGCCCACTGTTGCCGCAATAGAGGCATAGGCAATAATTTTGCCCAAGCGTTCAGAGGCAATTCTAAATCCATCGCTCACTGTTGGGTCGCCACCATTCAACCGAATCAATGCCGCGCCGACCAATGCTGTTTGAGCAAAAATGATAACCGTGTAGGTTATCCAATAGAATAAGAAAGTAATGACAATCCCCAAAACTTGCTGTGCGAAGGTCACAGGAGTTCCCTCACTCATGGCGCTGAGTAACCCAGATGCACCCAATGGGATTAAAAACAGGATGGAAACCACCATCAGTCCCAATGCGGAGACGAGTGGGAATATCATCAATTCCTTGTCCTGACGTAAAACGGCGAGACTTGCCTTAAAAAGTTGCCAGCTTCTACTAAAAGTTCTGAACATAATCAATTCACTCCTTATGCTGATATTGCGATATGCTTCAACTCTACTTTACAATAGATTACAATAATTTGCCTTAAAATCCCCCCTAATTCGTGGGGATTTATGAGAGAGAGGCGTGTCTCATGCAAAAAAATCACTTATATCGGATGTGGTGGGGGATTTTTGTCCTCATGGTCATTGGGGGATTTGCTTTTATCCCCAAAACCGATGCACAAGACCAATGTGGTATTGCCGATTCTGTGCAATACCCCGTAGATACAACCCAATTTCAAATTGTCCAAAATTATGCCATCGCTAACCCACGCCATCAGGGACGCTATCATACAGGGGAAGATTGGTTTAATGTCGAAGGTCAAATCCCAGGTCGGTCATTGGGGCAACCTGTTCGTGCTGTCGCCAATGGGTTGGTTTTGCTCAGTGGCGCAACCGCATGGGGGGTAGATGGGGGTGTGGTGATTATTCGCCATCAACTGGCAGATGGCACTTATTTTTTTAGCCAATATGGTCATATCGCCCAAAACGACACGGTGAGATTGCCATCACGGTTATCGTGTGTCCGGGCGGGGGATATTATCGCCGTGATTGGTGATGCTCGCCCTGCGCCTCATTTGCATTTTGAAATTCGCGTATTTGTCCCTGGTTCCGATGCGAATCCGGGGGATAATCCGGGACCGGGTTATACCCGTGAACATCCCTTTGATTTGGGCTATCGGCAACCGATGGCGTATATCACCAATTTGCAAGCACAACTCTCTGGTGAGACAGAATGGCAATTTGCGGGGCGTGCCATTGGGCAACAACCCGCGCCCCTGTTGCTGAATGATAACAGCCTATTGCATATTGATGGGTCTGTTTTGCGCCGTCTCACATGGGATGGACGGGCATTATGGCGCGTTGAGCAAACACGCACCCCCATTCATCTATTTGGGTATCAAGCCAATTCATTCCTTGTGACGGGTGATGGTGGGGTGCATCAATTAAATTTGGAAAATGGGGTTTATGAGCAATCGTGGCAACTCGATTTTTCCCCTATTGGCGCACCTGTCAAAATAGATGGTGGCTGGTTATATCCGAGCGTTGGGGATGAAATTGTCGCTGTTGCAGATGACCATCGGGCGGTATTATGGCGCAAAGCCGATATTCCTGCCTTTACAGATGGCGTAGCAACGGCATCGCTCACAGGGTTGGTGGGCATAGATTCGCGCTTATGGACACTTTCTGCTGAAGGGGATGTGTTGCACCGCGCCGATTTACGGGCGGGGGTGAGCCTTGCGGGTGGCGGTACGGGCGAACTGATTGCTTATACATGGGGCGGATTGTGGCAAATATCGCCCCGCGCTGAATGGTCATTACTCGTCGCAGACGCGCCCACAGGGGGCGAGGCACATGGGGTAGGGGTTGGGGGAGATGGGCGCATTTTTATCACCAGCCAAGACGCATTACATATTTTTTCGGCACAAGGGGAACGGATTTCTCAGATTAGCCTGCCAAAGCCATTGATAGGTGTGGTGAGTATTCATCAATATGATGATATTTTGTTCATCGTCAGTGGGGATGGGGAACTGATTGCGTTGCGCGAAGATGGTCTTATTTGTGGGCAATTGCGGATTTATGGCGGTGAAAGCGATAATCATCACTGGCAAGCGATGGGAACAGATGGTACATTGCGCTTACGGGTTGGTTATTTGACAATGGGACTTGATTGGTCACAATTCATACGGGGATGTTAATGTGTTTACAGCAAAATTAGATGATGTACGCCTTGTGCCGATGGCGAATGACCATGCCTTGGCGTTGTTTAATATTGTCAGGCATGACCGCCGTTATTTGGGCAAATGGCAAAATTGGCCCAAGACGGTGTTGTCGTTGGATGATATGTATCGGATGGTGCAACACTCAGAGCTAAAAATTTCTCAAAATAATGGTTTTGACAGCACAATTTTTTATAAAGGGCAAATTGTAGGAAAAATTGGCTTGGTTTATATCAGCCGTGAAACACGAACAACCGAAATCGGCTATTGGCAATCAAAAAACGCACAAGGCAAGGGGATTATGACCCGTGCGGCACACCTGATTACCAGTTTTGCCCTCGCTACCATGGGTTTGGAGCGCATATATATCCGTTGTGCCGAAGCCAATATAAAAAGCGCCGCTATCCCCGCCCGTTTGGGATATACCTATGAAGGCGTGTTGCCCGACCCAGTGTGGATTCATAAGAAATTTTACCCAGAAGTCCGATTTGTGATGAGCGCCAAAACATGGCTCACCCAAAAAATGATTTATCACATCACCACACAAGCAGAATGGGAAGAGGCGCAAAAAACGGGTGTGTATCGTGCGCCATCGCTTGATTCACAAGGATTTATCCATTTTTCCACATTGCCACAAGTGGTCAAAGTCGCTAATGCGGTGTATGTGGGGCGAGATGACCTCGTGTTATTATGTGTGGATGCCCGTTTATTGACAGCCCCGTTGCGTTATGAGCCACCCGATACGGCTATTCCCGCCGCGCATTATGATGGCGAATTATTTCCCCATTTATATGGGACATTGCCTGTTTCTGCCATTATGCGCGTAGAAACATTGCCCACTAAAGAGGATGGGCTGTTCGCGCTTCCGCCTTATCTCGACAAATAGGCAAAATTGTGTAACAATAGCAACACCTCATGAATGGTTATCTTAAAAATAGTTTTATTGCAGTTGTCTAATAAATTTTCTCGTATCCCCACCAATAAGCAGAGAAAACGACCAGTACATGAGGAGAACGTCAATGGAACTATGCGTCATAGAAGGTGATGGTATTGGGCATGAAGTGGTGCCATCGGCGGTCAAAGTCTTAAAAGCCGTTTTGCCTGATATCGTTATATATACCGCAGAAGCGGGATTTGAGTATTTTCAAACTCACGGAACATCTCTCCCACAAGCCACGATAGATTTGGCAAAACACTGTAAAGCAGTGTTATTTGGGTCTGCGAATTCCCCATCCTATCCTGTACAAGGATATTTCTCGCCTATTATCGAATTACGGCGTATTTTGCAAACTTATGCGAGTGTGCGTCCCACGCGCTATTTGCCCGTTGCCACTGCCCGTCATGGCGTGGATATGGTGGTTGTGCGTGAAAGCACCGAAGATTTGTATGTGGTCGAAGAAAGCACCGATGCCACAGGTCATACCAGCAAGGCGCAAAAAGTTATCACACGCGGGGCAACCGAGCGCGTGAGCCATTTATGTTATCAATTGGCACGTAAAGCAGACCGTAGCAAAGTCACGATTGTTCACCAAGCCAATATTTTGCCCCAATCGGATGGGCTATTTCGCCGTGTGGCACTCGAAGTCGCTATGCAATATCCCGATATTCACACAGATGAGCTTTTGGTGGATACCGCCGCGTATTGGATGGTCAAAGACCCCATTCGCTTTGATATGATTCTCACCTCTACCCTCTATGGCGATATTTTATCGGATATGGCGGCGGCGTGGGGTGGCGGTTTGGGACTCGTGCCTGCGCTCAATTTGGGTGACAATGCGGCGATTGCCGAGCCTGTACATGGGGCGGCACCTGATATTGCGGGTAAGGGCATTGCCAATCCGACGGCGTGTATTTTGAGCATGGCGATGTTATTGCGCCACCAATGGAATATGCCCGAAGTCGCACAACGTATTGACGATGCAATTCGTGATACACTAGAAGATGGCAAGTATACGGTAGATATTTATACTGAAGGCGCAATCAATACTGCCGAATTTACCGACCGTGTGATTTCTCATCTTTAGTTAGGTGTTATGGATTTATTCGCAGAAATTTTTCCGATTGAGCAAGATGCACGACCATCACTTTCTGCCTATCGGCTAACACCCGCGCCCGATTTTCCATCGGAAAATTTTTCTCGTATGGCAAATCGGCTGGCGGGGCGGTTTCGTAAGCAATTTGGGGGTGTTTGGCAATGGCATACACCCTATTTGTTGACTGATGAAGGGCGTAGCGCGGTAGAACTGGCTATCGCCCTCGAAATGCTCCAATCCGAAGCCGATGACTGGCGCGTGATTGCCTCTCTCACCGATGCACATGACTTTATCCCCACACCATCCCAAGAAGCCGATATGGTCTTGCGGGGCAAAATCCGCCCACAGCAAGACGCTATGCAAAAGGCGCTGAATACCTTCAACGAGTCGTTCAAAAATATCACGGCAGAACGCGATTTTCGCCTAAAAGCCTATGCCATTCATCAAGACCCCGCCATTTCAATTTCGATTGCCTCACGCCTGATTTATACCCAACCGATTCGTCAATATGCCCAATCTGCACAGGATAATGAGGCATTAGCCGAAAAATTAGTGGGATTATGGGTCACAAATGATGATTCGACCTTACGGGGTGAAATTGCGGGTGTGGTGGGCAGATTAAAAGACCATCGGGGACGGCTTTTATCGCTATCTGTGGATGATGCGACCCGCCAATTGGTGGAAAATACGCCAGATGATGACCCCATCCTCAAAATACGGTTTGGTCAAGAAGAGGTGGAATATTTAGGGGGGATGTTGCGCTTGTTGGTGCGGTTGCCACATCTCTCACGGTTTAATGTTGACCAACGCAAAGCGACCAACGCGCTCCAACTCCCGCCAGATAAACGCGCCCAGCAGGTGCGTGCGGTGAGCGATGTGCTGAAAAATGCGGGACTCATTAGCAATGCCTATAGCACCCGTAACGCCCCAAATGCCTTTTTTTCTGCTAATTTTGAGATGAACCTGCGTTATGCCGATAGTCGTGTGCGTCCGTATTCTGCCGAATCGCTCCGCTACGATTTTGCCAGTTGTGGGGCATATAAGCTCAAGAAACAATTCTCTAAAGCACCGATACGGGTGTGTGTGGTGAATACACTCAGTTTTAAGGTTGAGGATTTTGTAGAGGCGATGCAACGCCAGCTCAAACGCAATTTTACCTTTAGCATTGAAGTGGTGAAAGAACGACAGGTGCGGGTTATCACACAAAAAAATCTCGAAAGTGCTGTGAAGGTTATTGAGAAGGAAAATCCAGATGTGATTTTAGCCTTCTTCCCCGATGACCTCGCACAAGGCGATGATGACGATGCCGAATCATCCACACCCGCCGATACCCTCCAAGCCATGACATTGGGGCGGGGATTATCCACCCACCTCATCACCGAGACCATGCTCAATGACCCCGAAATGATGCCCCTCATCATCATGGGTATTTTGGGCAAGACAGGCAATGCCCCATTTGTCCTCACAGAACCGCTAGAACATGCCGATTTTGTGATTGGATTGGATGTGGTGCGGGATACGCGCAAGCACCCCGAAATCCCCAAAAAGACCCAAACCCATTTGACCGCCATCGCCCGAATTTATAAGGCAGATGGCGAATTTGTGCGCTATGTCATCCGTCAAATCACGCAGGATGAACCCCAAGTGCCATATGTGCTATTGCGCGATTTATTTCCCCAAAAAGAATTCAAAGAAAAGCGGGTGGTGATTCATCACGATGGGGCGTTGCCAGAGGATATGCTCCAAGCATTGCGTGGATGGGGAACAGCGATAAAAGCCAAATTTTTCCCTGTAGAAATTTTGCGAACAGGCACACCGCGTTTGTATGCGCTCGGCGCGAAAGGTGTTATCAAACCCGATTGGGGGAGCGCCTTCAAATTTAACCCGCATGAGGCGATGGTCATCACCAATGTGCCAAGCGAAAATATTACCCCACAACCGTTATTTGTGCGGACGGTGGATGTTGGGGCAGGGGCATTGCCCATAGAAGATGCGTTACGCGGGGTGCTGGTATGGAGTTTATTGGCATACGGCGCAGAAGGCTTGCCCAAACAGCCTGTGACCATCCTCAACGCCACTCAACTCGCCTATTGGTTGCGAAAAGGCGGGACATTCCATGCCCAAGAGGGTGAAGCCCCATTCTGGTTATAGCCAGAGGAATGATTTATGGATTTAACTGAGAATTTAGACCTATTACAACAAGCAGATGTCCCCTTAGACATCATACATGAAGCCTTAAACCACACTTATTTTTTGACACAAGCCAGCGCCTTGTTGGGTTTGGGCAGAAAATTACGGAATTTTCCAGAACACCGCACCAATGACTGGCTGGATATACTCCATACCATTATCCAGTCGCCTAATGCGCTGATAGAAGTCAGTGATGGCATAAATTTGGTTCATTTGTGCTTGGGATGTATTGTCGAAATTGGTATGCCAGAGGCAAATGATTATTTTGTGGCACAATTTGACAAATTGAATGACCACGATTTGAATCAACTCAATGCGGTCAGTGGCATGTTCGATAATTTTTAGTTAGAAGCGACTGTATAGGTAAAATAATCAGTTTAATCACGCTAAAAAATGTTACGATATGTCAATGGATATGGATAAATATATGCAATGCGTAACAGATAAAGATTGACAACATGGGTTAAAAAACGTTACGATATGTCAATAGATATAGATAAGTATATACACTATGTAACAGGTAAAAATGGATAGAAATAATCAAGTTATTGAACTCATCAAACAAAAGGGGATTGTTCGCCCACGCGATGTCGAGGAAATCGGAATTTCACGGATGTATCTGCATCGCCTATATGAGCGTGGGATCGTGGAACGGATTGCTGATGGGCTATATGCGCTACCCGATGCTCCTATCTATGCCCATACTTCAAAAGTAGAAGTGGCAAAACGTGTGCCAAATGGGGTGATTAGCCTGCTATCGGCACTCCAATTTCATGAACTGACGACTCAACTTCCCTTTGAAGTATGGATAACCATTGAAGGTACAAGTCGGAAACCGAGAATAGACTATCCTCCTATCCATGTTACTCGTTTTTCTGGGGAAGCCTTCACACATGGGATTGAAGTCTATGATATTGGTGGTGTATCGCTACGAGTCTATAGCATTGCGAAAACACTTGCGGATTGCTTTAAGTTCCGCAACACGGTTGGGCTAGATGTGGCACTAGAGGCAATGCACGATATTTTTCGTCACAAAAAGGCTAGGATGAGCGACATTTGGAAAGCGGCGAAGGTGTGTCGCGTGGCAAACGTGATGCGACCCTATCTGGAGGCATTGCCATGAGCCATAAGCCTAAAAATATGGCGAGGTCTGTTTTTGAACGGCTCAATAATAGAGCAAAGGAAAGAGATGAAAATCATGAACATTTGCGTGTTCGGTATGCTAATGAAAGGCTATTGTATCGGTTAAGTAAATCACCTTATGCCAACCAATTTATTTTGAAAGGTGGAACATTATTATTGGCATGGCTCATTGATAACCCACACCGTGTTACACAAGACATAGATTTTTTGGCACTTATGCCACCTACAATAGATGGTATTACGGTTGTATTTGAGCATCTCTGTACTATGTTGGTTGATGAAGATGATGGTATTGTGTTTTTGTTAGATACTATGAATGTGACTGAACTTCCATCCGCCATTCGGGTTGAATTAAAAGCTAAAATAGATAAAGCAGACCCAAAGTTATCTATAGATATTGGCTATGGAGATGTGATAACGCCAGAAATCCAAAATATCACATATCCCGTTTTATTACCCACTATGCCTGCACCAAAACTACAAGCCTATCCTAAATATACGGTTGTTGCCGAAAAATTTGAGGCAATAATTGATTTAGAAATGCGAAACACCCGCTACAAAGATTTTTATGATATTTGGTTTATCTGCACACATTATGGTTTTGAAGGGGCGCTATTAAAAACCGCGATTGAACGTACTTTTGCTAACCGCAAAACACCGATTCCAACCGATATACCAATTGTCTTTACATCAGAATTTTATGCTGATAAAACCCGAAAATCGCAATGGCAGAGCTTTATAAAAAAGGACAAAGCACTCATTAACCCCGAATTTGAAAACGTGATTCACGAAATGAGCAATTTTCTTATGCCAATTGTACAAGCCATTTTGCAACAACAATCATTTCCCTCTAAATGGAATCATCAATCCCTTATGTGGCAATAGGCTTTATGCTTCTAGGCGTTGTTTGATTTTTTGGCGGTTATAGTCGCCTAATGCGCGTTCATAGGCGCGTTGTTTGCGCCCAATGATGTTATTTTCGCGCAATTCCAACAAGCATACCACCACCACATGAATGATAAGAAAAATTCCCCATGCGGTGAGGATTAGCCATGCGGTGTTGCCTGTGAAGAGGGCGGGGGATGCTGTGGATAGTTGGGGATAGGCAAAAGCAATCCCCGCCAAAATACTCCCATTGAGGAATAATCCTATCCAACGTAAAACACCACGTCGGATGTTTGGCGGGGTGAGGTCTGGATTGGTCATGATGAAAAATCCTTAATTATGCTTGGCTTCGGTGAAACTTTTGATATAGTCTTGCCGAATCTGCTTTTCCAATGTCATCATCATATCATCATCTATGTCAATTAGTTCACCGTCTTTGGTGAAGGTGAAATAATGGTTTTCTGGGTCGTTCTCGACAATTCGCATCGTCTCGATGGAATTCGTTTCTGCTGGCGCTTTTGCAAGTCCTACCACGCTTAATAATTTCTGAAAGATTTGTGATAGGTCTACTGGTAACTTGGGTAGCTGTGTCATACTCATTTTTCTCCTCTACTCCATATCTTATTTTACGCAATTTTTTGTATCTTGGTTGTACAAATAATTAAACGTTTGATTAAATAATACTAAAGTTGGAGAAATTGAGAGAAAAAAAGGTGCTATTGAGAGTTTTTTGATAGGATACAGGCATAAGAAAATTATTTTTTATCGGGTATATCAGTGTGAAGGCGGACGAACACAAGCGTGTCTGTCCGCCAGTGGGCATATTAACTATACGCGGGTGAGGTAACTGCCGTCTTCGGTTTTGACGCGGATGGTATCGCCTTCTTTGACGAACATCGGCACTTGGACGACCAAGCCCGTTTCGGTAGTTACTTTTTTGGTTGGGCTGTTGGCGGTATCACCTGCCACTGCCATTTCGGATTCTGCGACCAAAAAGTCCACGCTGGTGGGCAATTCATAGTCAATGATTTCGGCTTCGTAGCGCACCAATTTGAGGCGTGACCCCTCTTTGAGGTAGCGAATATCATCACCGAAAATATCACGACGTAATTGGGGTTGCTCGTATGTTTCTTGATCCATAAAGGTCAAAAATTCGCCATCATCATACAGATATTCCACTTCAGACGATTCCAACCGCACATCTTCGATACGGTTGCCAGAAGGGTAGGTGCGCTCAAAGGTTGAGCCTGTACGCAAATTCCGCACGGTAACACGGATAGTTGCGCCACCGCGACCTGTTTTGTTGTGGCTATAATCTAAAACACGAAGCAGGTTGTTATCTTCTAAATAAATAGTGCCTTTGCGGAGTTGATTTACATCAATCATAGAATGTTTGGTTGCCTCATAGATAAAACGATTTGCGCGTAGTATAGCAGAGAATTTTCAAAGGGTGTAGGGACGGCATATATGCCGTCCTCTGAGGATATATTGATGCTGATTAATACCGTCCGTTGCCACTCCCGCCACCCGGTAGCGAGTTCAAAAATTCTTCGTTGGTTTCGTATTGGCGGAAATTGCTCAGGAGTTGTTCGGTGGCGCTCACAATGCCTGTACCCGATTCATCTTCTGCCAAATGTCCCCACATACGGCGGAGGGTATAGACCCGTTGCAATACATCGGGTCCCAAGAGCAATTCTTCGCGCCGTGTGGATGATTGTTCCACATCAAACGCGGGGAAGATGCGCCGTTCTTGTAATTTACGATTCAAATGCAATTCCATATTGCCCGTGCCTTTGAATTCTTCGTAAATCACATCATCCATTTTACTGCCTGTATTGACCAAGCAGGTGGCGATGATGGTGAGGCTTCCGCCTTCTTCAACATTCCGCGCCGCACCAAAAATACGTTTTGGGGGGTGGATGGCGAGGGGGTCTAACCCGCCAGATAGGGTGCGTCCACTGGTGGGGACGACCAAGTTATAGGCGCGGGCGAGCCGTGTGATGCTATCCAGCAACAACACAACATGCCGACCCATTTCGACGAGGCGTTTGGCGCGTTCTAATGCCATTTCTGCCACGCGCACATGATTTTGTACGGGGTCATCGAAGGTGCTGGCAATCACTTCGGCATCCACCGACCTGTCCATATCGGTAACTTCTTCTGGACGTTCACCAATCAGCGCAATCATCAAATGGACTTGCGGATAATTGAAGCTAATGGCATTGGCGATGTCTTTGAGGATGGTGGTTTTACCTGCTTTTGGTGGCGATACAATGAGACCACGTTGTCCGCGCCCAATGGGGGCAATCAGGTTAATGAGTCTGGTGGATAAAACACGCGGGCTGGTTTCTAGGTCAAATCGTTCTAAGGGGAAGATGGGGGTTAAATCTTCAAAATTGATACGGCGCTTAATTTCTTCTGGATTCAGACCATTTACGGCATCTACACGCAACAAGCCATAATATTTTTCTGAGTCTTTTGGCGGACGCACTTGCCCGATGACCACATCGCCTGTGCGGAGATTAAAGCGTTTGATTTGCGCTTGGCTCACATACACATCGTTGGGACCGGGCAAATATTTTTCTGCCCGCAAAAAGCCAATGCCATCGTCCATGACTTCTAAAACACCGCCACGCAATTTTAAGCCGCGCCGTTCTGCATCTACACGGAGCAGTTCGAGGATTAAATCTTGTTTTTTCATTCGCGTATAGCGGGGGATGTCGTTACTTTCACGCGCCAATTGGCGTAATTCTTCGAGGGTCTTATCTTCTAGCTTTGTTATATCCATAACCTCATTTATACTTGCAACGAAAATAATCGCCGCGAGTCTCCTTTCAGGAAGTAATAGCGAAAAATTGTAGGGTTGTATACGGAGAAACCATCAGATGTATAAACACACACTGTTGGGGTTGTTTTTTCAACTTGAATTGAGATGAAAAACATTGTGGATTTTGTGGGATAAGTACAAATCTATTCTAGCACAAACCGATAGGCTGGTCAAATTAGGGTTTTATGACCACCTAATCTGCGCCCCACAACCATAAATCGGCAGATAATCCGTTGGGTTGAGACCATGCCAGAACTGCTTCATCCTCGCTACGGCGCATCCACACAGGCGGGCGCAATAATCCCGATGGAATCATAACCCCCTCACGCTTTGCCCACCAACTTTCCCCATTCCACTGATAAATTCGCAGGTCATAGGGCGTGCTATTGGTCACACCAACGGCATATAGCGTATCACTTGCCAACCGATTTGGGGTGAGCCATGTGGCATCATGTAGATAGGGGGTATTTGTCCCCCAATTAGGTGCATTGAGTTCACCCATGAGCCAATAGGACTGATACCTGCCGTCCCGATTGCTCACATGCCAAAAAGCAAAGGCATCATCACCTGCAATTCCCACCGTAAAATGCTCCAATAAATCACCTTGTGCCAACACAACTGATAATGCCAATTCGCGTGCATCGGCTACTACGCCATTCTCCCATTTCCCGCCCCATATATATCCCTCATGAAGCCAAAATAGCCACTGCCCATCCGTTTCATCGGCAACCAAAACAGGGTGGGTGGCATTTTCGAGGATAGCGGTGGCAAGGCGTTGTCTGCCTAAAGAATCTATATATTGGGCATAAAGGGTCGGTTCTGCGAGTAACCCGCCCCGCCAAATCGTCCATATTCCGCCATTGGCATTGGCTAGGGCGGTAAATTCGGCAGTTTCAGTTTTTGATAATGGAATCGCACCAGGGGTAATGCCATAATTTTCGCTGATAGGCGCATACCATAGCTGTTGCGGATTGGTAAATTCGGGGAGGGTATCGAGCCAGAATAAATAAGCAATATCATCAGTCGTAACGACCAATTGTTGCCGATAAGGGCGGTTGGTCAGGAGCGATAGGGCTTGTGCGGGTTGCCATTGACCATTAAATTGCCATTGGGCAAAATGACGGATGTCGAGGTCATCTGTCCCTATCCATGTCACCAGTAACCCATTTTTTAGCCACGCTATCGCAGGCGATTCTGCCTGTTCTGCTTGTGCCAACATCCTTGCCCCACTGGGGATAATCGGTGTTGGCGATAGTGAAACGGTGCTGATGGGTGCGGATGGTGTGCCTGTGGTATCGGGCAGGGGGGATGATGTGCCACATGCACATAGACAGATGAGCATCACCATGAGGAATATGATGGTCATCCGCCACAGGAAAAAACGGGCTACCATGTCCTTAAATTTCGCTGAGGCGCACAATATTTTCTGGTCCAACATAGCGGATGGGTTTTGGAGAATAAAAGGCGATATTTTCGAGGACATGCTTCACCATATTGAGGGTGATATTCGGCAAAATGGCTTCTAATGAGCCAAAATACACGCCGACATGATAGCGAGATTCGTCATTCAACACCATTTTTTTCACCAGCCAACCCGCCAGTCCTTTTCCGCGTGGGGCGATTGCCACTTCTACCTCATCTATATGCTCCCAGCGAATGACAATCCCATCAATAATGAGTTCTGCGCCATAGGCGGTGAAATGTTTGCGGAGCTGAGTTTCTTCTTCTGGTGATAAATTTTCATAACTTGGGCGATAATCAATCCGTTGTAGGGTTGTCACAATACATCCTCATTCACTCACAACTTCGATACTCAAAAAGGCTTCATCACTGCGCGTCCCATCTGGACGATAGGCAATCGCAGACAAGGCATGAAATCCAACCCCACTGGCTAACCAATTGACCTGCACCCGAAAATCCTTTTGGACATCATAATTGGGCAACGATGCCTCTTTGATGAGGCTACCATTGGCATAAAACTCGATTTTGGCGATGCCAAGCGAACTGTCTTGCCCAAATATATCTACGGTCAAATCGGTGCCATCTATCACACGGCTATTGTTGCTAGGCGATATAAACTGCACACGCGGTATATCGGGTGTGGGGAAGGGAGTTGCTTCTAGGGTGCAACCCGTCATAATCAATATCATGAAAAAAATCGTTATGTGTCTCATATCCATATTATAATGATGTGTAGATAAACCGAACATCCTAAAGATTGAGACCAAACCATGCCAAAAAAATTAACTTTTTGCCCCATTTGTGGTCAACCCCTCACATCCCGCGAAGAAGGCGGACGGATGCGCCCTGCCTGTGATAATTGTGGCTATGTCCATTATGTGAATCCTGTACCCGGTGTCGGGTTGCTGATTGAGATGGATGGCGGGGTAGTGTTGATTCAACGGGGCAATCCGCCTCATAAAGGCGAATGGACATTGCCGAGTGGCTTTGTCGAAGCCGATGAATCGGCAGAAGAAGCCGCCATCCGCGAAGCCGAAGAAGAGACGGGCTTACAAGTCGAAATTATTGAACTCATGGGCATCAATTCCTTCCCAGAAGGTCCGCCAGTGAGTGGCATTATGATATTTTATCGGCTAAAGCCTGTTGGCGGGGAATTGCGTGCAGGCGATGATGCCGCAGGTGTGCGCTTATTTATGCCCCATGAGATGCCCCTATTGCCGTTTCGGACACATCGGGAAATTATGGCGGAATGGCTCGAAAAACAACAACGTGGGGTGTTCAATTCGGCTTTGCCCCAAAATCCGCCACCAGAATTTATTATTCGTCCGTTTGAAATGGGTGATGTAGAGCATGTGATGGGATTATTGGCACTTATCCCCTCTAACCGCAATTTGACCGATGACCAATGGGCGATGGTGGCATTTCGCCTACGTGAAAGTCGTGCTGTAGAGGTATTTGTAGCGCAGACGCAACTCGCCCCACGCATGATTGTGGGGTGCATTGCTTTATCGGTGGTGCGTGGTTTGACCGAAGCACGCGGACTCATCAACGATATGGCAGTGTTGCCCACCTACCAACGGCGCGGGATTGGCGCGGAATTGCTCGAAGCAGTGGTGAGGCGGGCAGGGCAATTGGGATTGAGTTCATTGATGGTGAATACCCAACGCGCCAATGACCAAGCACGGGCGTTTTATGCGCGGTTGGGTGTGGCAGATGCAGGGATTATGTCACTTAAAATGAGATAAATGTTCAATGAAATTTACACCTGTGCGGAATTTTTGTATAATAAAACAAAAAATCTAATTTTCACACATGGAGGAATTTCATCATGGCAAAGGATTCACAAGCATTGGAGCAAGAATTTATCGTCACCGTCGCAGAAAAAACAGGGCATACACTCGATGAATGGATGGGAATTATCCGCGAGACGGGGTTAGACAAGTCAAAACCCATCCATAGCTATCTAAAAGATAATCATAAACTCAACCATTTGCAGGCGACTTTCCTCATGGGCATTTACCTCAATGACGGCAAGCCTGTATATGATTACGAGGTCATGTTTGCCAATTTATTCGCTGGCAAAGAGGCATTATTGCCTATTTATGAAGCCGTTAAAACACAGGTCATCACCAAATTTCCGAGTGTGGAATTTATCCCCACCAAAGCCTATATTTCTATTGAAGATAAAAAGATTTTCGCTTGTGCCACCATGACTCCAAAATTGATACGAGTGGGGTTAGATTTGGGCGATGTGCCATTTGGGGAGTATGCCCAAAAAGCCAAGAGTTTGGGGGCGATGCCCAATCTAACCCACATGATTGAAGTGGCTGGTGTTGCCGATGTCAATGATTCGTTCATTGGTTATGTGGAGAAAGCCTATCGGCGCAACCACGCCTAGCCGAATTATTCCACACCCTGCGAGATGATTTTATCCACCTTAACGCGAATCCCGACCCGTTCCCGTGACATTAATTCAGCCGATTCTGCTGATGGGGGACGGGTTGGCATCGCTACCGCGCCACGATAGCGTATCCCCAATTGACCATATTCTGCACGCGCTTTTTGCGGGTCTTCTTCCAAAATCGCTGTCCCCGTGATGGTCACATAACTAAAGCCTTCTTCCATACACAACGAAATACGGTTATCTCGTTTGAGGTGTTTGTGCTTCATGCTATCAAACGGCACACTAAAGATGATGTCATCGCCATCACGCATATACCAAATGACGGTTTGGTGGGGTAGCCCTTCTGAGGTGAGGGTTGCCACCACTGCGAAATGGGGTTTATCTAAAAAAGCGCGTACTGCATCACTCATGACGGTCATAAAATTGCTCCTTTGCTGATAGATAATAACGTGGGCGAGATATATCTCGCCCCTATTCATTTGGTTTGGGTGGTGATGAAATAGGTCACGACCACTGCCACGACAATGTGCATGACATCTAAAATAATGGCTTCGGTTGTGCCAATGCCCATCGAAAAAGGCATAATGAGCGAAAATCCGCCGATGACCAACGCAATAATGCGGAAAATCCCCACAGGACGCGCCGTGAATTTTGTGAGCGCCCAAAATACGCCTGCACCCGCAAAAGCAGGCATAACCGATGCCATAATGACAAAGAAGAAGGGAAGGGGGGTAAGTTCTGACCCTGGTCCTTGCAAGGGTACGCGCAGAGTCACATTAAAAAGGGCTGGTAAGACAAAAAAGAGGGCTAGGTTAATCAGCGCACCCACACCACCAGCAATGGCGGCGGCGGTGAGTAATTTTTGGGTGTTGAGGGTATTTTGTGATTGGGTTGCAGTTGCCATGTGAATTTCTCCTATAAGCTATTTACTTAGCTGGCAAAGTATTTGTGTTAAAAAAATGCGCTCATCGCGCAAGATAGTGTGTTTATCCCCCTCCAAAAGGGCAACACCCGCACTATTTATCTGATAAATTATCCTGAATTTGGAGCAAAAGCCGTTGGAGTAGGGCTTGTTCCATATCCGATAATCCTGTAATGGTCTGTGCTTCCAATTTTTGCCATACCTGTTCAACAGGGATTTGGAGCGATTTTCCCTCTGGCGTGAGATATACCCGCGAGATGCGTCCATCTTCTGGGTCTGGTCTGCGTTCTACAAAACCTGCTTTTTCGAGCCGTTGAAGCATTTTGGTGACAGTTGGTGCTTCAATACACAGGTTTTCGGCAATTTTTGATTGTGTAATGCCTTCTTCTTGCCATAACTGGAACAAAATCATCTCTTGTCCGGTATGCAAACCCAACGCATTGAGCGCGATTTCTGCGTTATAACGATGTGACCTGCAAATTTGAATCAGCAGGTGGCTAATGGCGGGTGGAAAGCAGTGAGTCATTACCAATCCTTATTTACTTAGATGGCTAAATAATATCATGATGAAAATCATTTGTCAAGCAAGTTACGTGTTAGCAATATATAAGAATTGTAACGCGCCCTTACGCCTCAATGGGTCTATAATAGGAGTCATGTTTGCCGTGCCATAAGATATAAAGAAGGGTGCTTATCATGTTCCATAAAAAAGCGACTTTGGACTGGGTGAATGGCTATAGTTTTCGGACACCCGGTATTGTTCCCAACACCTATACTGCCACTTATCACATGACCGACCTCATCCAACGCGGTTATGTGGATGCTACCGCAGGACGGGCGATGTTGGATGAGAGTGGACTCGCAGATTTCAAATGGCAGGTGACATGGCCCGAAGACTATCCCACGCCCGATGAAGATTTAGCCGATAGAATCTCGAATGTGCAAGGCTATGCGGTGTTTATACATGGCTGGACGGGTAATCATCGCATCTGGGAAGAATTGCCCGGTTTGGTGTGTATGGCAAATCGGCGTATGGTCAGCCTTGCTGTTGACCATAACGGCTTTGGTGAATCCATTTTTTCCAGTCATACTCCAGACCTCGCCGATTGTAACCCCCCCGCCGCCATGCGTGCCTTAGAACGTTGGCTAGAGGTGATAAAACTCCGCAGACAACCCGGAGATACGCACCTAAAAGTTGTGAACCTCATCGGGCATAGTATGGGTGGGGCGATGCTATTTTATGCCAACCCATTGCATTGGCGCGAAGGAGAACTCACCCGTTATGCCCTCGCCCCTGCCTTATTGCTAGAAGCCGAACAAGATAGACGCTTTTTTACGACATTGGGCGTGGGTATCAGTATTTTGCAACGGGTCAAATTTTTGGAATTTGTAGAACGATTCGTCAAGCCGAGCATGTTACGGAATTTGTGCTTGGGGGCGAGTGACCGCGTGAAAGAAATCCATAATAAACAATACAATGATACCCCGCGTGGTATTACAGGGGCGACCTTTATGGCGATGGGCTTGCTCAAGGATTTTGAGATTGCGCGGAATTGGGAATTTTTCCGTGTGATGTTGGGGCATCGTGACCCACTGGTAGACCTCACCGACATGCTTGATTTATTATGCAAAATTGAATTTCCCGCATCGCACACGCGGGTGGTGGCGGGGACACATTATATGTTCAGCATTGGCGCTGAATCTTCCTATAATGCGTTCCAGCATGTGCAGGCGCGTGACCT
>JANRKU010000052.1:0-7294 GCA_033763335.1 bacterium | reverse complement strand
GACATCAACGGCATGGGTGGTGGCGCGGTGAAATCCAAGCCAGAGGGAGGCGGCACACAGATTCAGGGCGGGATGTTCGTTTTTAATGGCGTGCAGGATGTGAATAGCCTCTATGATGCGCTGGAAGATGTGAGCAAATATCGTAGCCCGACATAAAACGAGGATAAGCACATGACAGCAAAATTGACCATTCATCAAGCACCCATCGAAGCCATCCGCGCCCGCGCACAAGCCTATCCACAGGCGCTGGCTGGCGCGATGGTCACACACGCCCAAAAGGGATTTGGGGCGCAATCCCCCTCCCCCATCGGCACACCACCCGCCCGCAAAAGTGGCGCGTTGGCGCGGAGCATTGTGGCGGTGCGCGTGAATGCCTATCGGTGGCAGGTGATAGCAGGCGCGAGCTATGCGCCGTTTTTGGAATTTGGCACAAAACGCATGAGCGCCCGTCCGTTTTTTATGCGGGCGTTTGATGCGGTGGCAAAAAATCCGCCTAAATTGGGGTAGAATAGGCAAAAATCGCAAATTTGCTCCGCCATAGGTTCAAAACCTATGGCTATTCGATTTTGAAGCCCACTAAAGGGGCTGATTTTTACCCGCCTAAAAATGGCGAATATCTCATTTTTAAGACAGGTTTTAGTCCCTTTAGTGGACTTTAGGCAACTATCTAGAGGTTTTGAACCTTTAGCGATGCCTATTTTGCCTTTATGCTAGATTATGTTATACTATTTTCAAAATGGTATTATTTTAGGGGAACACCAATGCCACTATGGAAATGTTATTATCACATTATCTGGGCGACTAAATATCGCCAACCGATTATCACCCCACACCATGAGCGTATTATTTATCCCGCTATTCGCCAAAAATGTTATGACCTCAAAGGTCAGGTTTTAGAAATTAATGGTGTTGCCGACCATATTCATGTTGTATTGACCATCCATCCTTCAAAATGTTTAGCAGATGTGGTTAAAGAAATGAAGGGTGTCTCATCTTATGCGGTGAATCACTCACTCTCACTCAAAGAGCCATTTCGCTGGCAAGGGAGTTATGCCGTCCTAACATTTGGTGAAAAAGTTATTCCCGATATCATTGATTATGTTGCTCATCAAAAACAGCGCCATGAGCAAGGGGCTACATGGGCATATTTGGAAGAACTGGATAATGCCGAATAATTTTATCCGCCTAAAAATGGCGAATTTCTCAGGTTCAGGGGGGGTAGTCCCTTTAGTGGACTTTAGACGACTAGCTAGAGGTTTTCAACCTCTAGCGATGCCCATTTTGTCGTATCCATCAGGCATACATCGCCAATTTGCCCCGCCATCGGTTCAAAACCGATGGCTATCCGATTTTGAAGCCCACTAAAGGGGCTGATTTTACCCGCATAAAAATGGCGAATTTCTCAGGTTCAGGGCGGGGTTTAGTCCCTTTAGTGGACTTTAGACGACTAGCTAGAGGTTTTCAACCTCTAGCGATGCCCATTTCCCCCCGTTAGTTTTTGGTTATGCTATAATTATAAACAATCATCATCCACATTAAGGAGATTCTATGAGTGCTTCTTCACAACCCCCAATTGACCGTGTATTGCTCGCGGCATGGCGCAGATTGATGTATTATGACCGCATTTCATACAACGAAAAAGAAAATTTTATCAAACTCCGCAAAATCGTGATTTTAGTCACATTTTTTGGCTCGCTCGCATCAATCGCCGTGATATTATTCGACTTTTTACCCACAGAATCGCTCAATTTTATCGGCTTATTGGCATTGTCGTTGCCGATTGTGGCGCTGGCAGTCATGCAATACACCTCCCGCTATGCCGCCCCAACCACCTGGATTCAATATCGCTATGCGGCAGAAAAAATCCGCTCGAATATTTATATGTATCGCACCCAAGCAGGCGTATATAATGTAGAAGATTACAAGCGCGATAACCTGCTCCTCAAAGCGGTCAAAGATGCCGAAAAAACCATCACCAACACTGTCCCCCAAGAAAAACGGGCAAAAGACCGCAAATTGGCAGAACCCCAAGCCACCAATTTAGAAAAACCCATCGGCGAAATGACCACCTATGAGGCGGCGATGGCAGAAATCGCGCCTGCGCTCAAATATTCTGGCGGGGATGATGGCTTTTTATTGCCCCTATCGTTGGAGCAATATATCAAGACCCGCGTGTATTTGCAACGCGATTGGTATCGTGACCGCGTGCAAAAAGATTATTATAGCGCCAAACGCTTTAGCCAATGGTCGTTGAGCATCACCGCGATTGGCTCTGTATTGGGCTTGGCGTTGGGGTCTCAACAAGTGCAATGGGTCGGCGTGGTGGCGATTGCCAACGCGCTCAGTGTATCGGTGAATGCGTGGGGCAATGCCCGCATGTTTGGCAAAACCTATGGCATTTATGATAAAACCGCCCGCCTTTTGGAAGATACCGAAGGCGATTGGCACGCACATCAAAATGACCCCGATTTTGCCAGCAATTTCGAGAGTTATAAGCGCGATTTTATCCAACAGGTCGAGGCAATTTTGGCGGGTGAACTCGATAGCTGGTATTCTATCGCCACCGAAACACAAGTCACCAATGACCAAATGTTGGTGAGCAATATCCGCGACCTACAAACCGATGCCACCCAAACCAAAGAAGACCGCACCCAAGCGATGGTCAATCAGCTCAAAGAATTGCCACCCCAATTGCGTACCGAACAAGTCGCCGCCTTGCGTGTGGAAATGGACAAAATAGAAACCACCACCCCCACCCCAACTGGCGATACACCAACCCCGCCGCCACCCCCTGTAGATGAGAGCGCACCGCCCCTCACCCCACAGGGATGAGGCATAACGATAAAATTGTTGTTTTACCTCCCCCCCCAGCCCCCTTTCCCCATTGCATGGAGAAAGGGGGTGAAAATCATTTTGAGGGTGCAAGTAGGGGCGCAACATGTTGCGCCCTTACGTCTTCTCTACTATGGAGAGGGGATTTAGGGGTGAGGTTTTACGGCGTATTAAAAAACTAACTTGCATAACGGGGTTGTTTTGCCTATTTTTATCGTAAAAAATTGGTGTGGCGTAGGGGCATGACATGTCATGCCCGATTTTTAGCGTTGATTATGCGGGGGGCTTGCCATGGCAAGCCCGTGCATTGTGCCAATTTTCAGGGATAAATTGGCAGACCAACCCCAATTATGGGGTTTCGGTGGCACACGCAGGTGCTTCACCGCCTGCCGTATCCCAAACATTTGCCTATTTTTATCACACCGATTTTCAAATATGAATTGTGTCGTGCAGTGAACCAATTTGGAGAGGGGGTGAAAATCTGTTTTGTGGGGGAGTTCACCGCCCCTCACATCTCCGTCCTAATCGGCAGTGTCACGGTGAAGGTTGTCCCCTTCCCTGCCTGGCTCACCACCTTAATACTCCCCCCATGAGCATCCACCGCATTTTTGACCAAACTCAGCCCCAAGCCCATCCCCCCCAATTCACCAAAATTACTCCCCCTAAAAAACGGGTCATAAATATAAATCTGTTCACTCGATAAAATCCCAATCCCGTTATCTATGACGGTCAGGGTAAAATGGCGCTCGTCATAGGTTAGGTTGATGGTCACATGGCTATCTTTGGGCGAATATTTAAGGGCATTCGAGACCAAATTGCCAATAATCAGTTCCATCAGGTGCAAATCTACCCGCACATGGGGGAATTTTTCTTGGGCGATGATGACAATCGAATGAGCATGATTATCTTCTGCCAAATACCGAGCAACGATGGTCGCCACCAAATCTTGAATATCACACTCTACCAACATCAATTCACTGCTCACCTGCCCATTCAAAATGCGCCCCATATCCGCCACTATCAACGCCAAACGGTCTACTTCTTCGTTGATATGGCGCAATTTCTCTGCCCGCTTATTATCATCCATACGGTCGCCATAGCGTTCTATCAAGTTGGTAGATGAGCGGATAATGCTGAGGGGTGTGCGAAATTCATGCGAGATGCGCGTCATCATGCGCGTTTTTATCTGATTCAAGTCGGCTTGTTGCTCAAGTTGTAGGCGCAATTGCTCAGAGTGTAGCAAATTGGCTTGTGTCACCATGCGGTCGGTTATATCGAGTCCAACGCATTGTATTTCGGCTATCTCGCCCACATTATCTTCAATGGTCATAAATTCCCAGTCCACCCATGCCACTTCCCCATTGGGGAGCAGTTTTTTGAGCGTAACCGAAATAGGCACACCCGGATTTTGATAACATTGCTCCACTGTCTTGATTGTCTTATCATGGTCTTCTGGATAAATCGTCTTGAGCGCGGGTAATCCAATAATCGTATCTAAATCATAGCCAAAACGGTCTAAAAAACTCTTATTCGCAAAGGTATAATTGCCCTTCAAATCGGTACGCACCAAATAACTGCTCTGCGATTCGACCAGCGATTGCAAGCGATTTTGCCTTTTGACCATCTCTAGTTCAAATTGCTTGCGTTGGTTAATATCGCGGTTCATCATCACAAACCCATTTGCCAAAGGGGTCACATGATGATAAAACCAGCCAGCGCCAATGTAATCGCCTGGGATAAAATATTCTTGTGAAAAACCTTTGCCCGTTTCTACCGCCTCTTTATACTGCTCAAAAAACCCCCCCTTTTTGGTGACGGGGAATAATTCGCAAATATAACCATATAGCATTTGCTCGCGGGTTCTATCCACCTGCTTACAACAGGCTTCGTTGACTTCGACAATCATAAAATCAACGATTTCGCCTTTTTCATCGCGCACCGTCTCTACCACAGCATACGCCTCTTCGCTCGATTCAATCGCCGCCCGTAGGCGCATTTCGCTTTGGGCAAGGAGTAATTGATGCCGTTTTTGACCTTGTTGCATATACATCCGCACACCAATCAGCGTCCCACCGCCGATGAGGTGAAATAAAATGGCATTTCGAGACACAAGCCCATGAATATCTTCTGGTGTTATCCAAAAAAATGTCACCACCAATACAAAATTAGCGCCCAATAACAACAACCAGTTACGCCAACTCAAAAAAAAGGTCGCCCATCCCATGACAAAAAACAGGTAATAGATAACATCCATACCTTCACGCCCCATTGACATGGCAAATGCCACAGTTACCAACATCAGTAGCGGAAAAAACAAGTTGACAGCAATTTTATGTTGACCAATCCACGACAAAAAATAGCACGACAGGCAAATGATTAAAATGGTCGTTGTCACGCCAAAACGCTGGGGCAAAGACCCAGTAGACGGAAAAAGTGTATAGGCGGGAAAGACAATAAACAGGATAATCAGGCAAATGATTAATATCGCCGCGTTAAATGCCCGTACTTTGCTATACTCTTGTTTGGGTAGGTGCTTATACCTGTCTGGGACGAGTAAAACTTGCATAATAAACCAAAGACGTTGCCCAAATAGTGCCTGCCGTTGCTTTGGTGTTAAGGGTTGCATAATGGGTATCCTAAAAGACGAAAAAGTTTCACTATATATTGACAATGATAACTTTAGCTTAACACATAAAGGGCTAAAATACGATAAAAACTAGCCACCTAAAATTAAGATTGTATCAATAATTTATGAACTTTTATTTTTTTGCCAACTATTGTGCTTGTGGGTGACAAGCAGTAGGTTAACATTTGCATTAAGTAGGGCAGGCGTGTTGTCAGATGGGCAGATTTGGGCGTACTATATAAGGAAGAAACACGCTTGTTTTTATCCATCAACAAAAGGAGATTTTTTCCATGCGCCGACTGTTTTGGATAGTCCTCATCGTTGCCCTATTCCTCACACCAGTTGCCAGCTTATCTGCACAAACGACAACCTGCCCACCGCAATTACTCGAATCGGCGAATCGGCTCATCGTCCAAGCCAGAGATGCGCTCGCACTCGGTCAATACGAGACAGCAGATGCTCTGCTCGCCGCCGCCCAAGAATTGCTCGTCCCGTGTTATGGTGGCGCAACATTTTCTCCCACAGCCCCCGCCACACCCACGCGCATTGAACCAACCCCCATCCCCTCCGCCACCGTTGAATTTAACCCCACCCCCGTCATCACCAATCCGCTCAATCTGCCTATCGCAGAGACCCCCCTCAACGAAATCACCACTGTACAATTGTCGTTTGGGGAATTTGCCGATGATATACGCGGGGTAGATTTTTCGCCCAATGGCTTTTATGCCCTTGCTAGTTCATTTGATAGCTACTTATATTTGTTTGATATCGAGACAGGTGAGCAAGTGCGCCAATTTAGTGGGCATACCGATTGGGTCTTTAACGCCGATTTTACCCGTGATGGCACGCTATTGGCTTCTGCCAGCGCCGATGATACCATCCGCATTTGGGATGTCGCCAGCGCCACCACGCTAGAGGTGCTATCTGGTCATACCGAAAATGTGACCAATGTCGCCTTTAGTCCAGATGCCTCTATTTTGGTATCCACTGGGCAAGATAACCGCATTTTGGTATGGGATACCAGCACATGGTCAATCATTGCCGATTTACGGGGGCATACCGATTGGGTTTGGGATGTCGCGTTTAGCCCCGATGGGTCATTTTTTGCGACCATCTCATCGGATACCAATGGCATTGTGTGGAACGCACAAACATTTGAGGAAGTCGGACGGTTGGTGGGTCATACCAGCGTGGCAATTAGTATTGAATATAGCCACGATGGGTTAAATATCCTCACAGGCAGTCATGATGGCACCGCTATTTTATGGGATGCCGCCACCTTCCAGCCCATCCGCTACTATCGGGGTGGCAATGGTGAATCGGGAACAGCCGTGATGGATGTCGCTTTTAGCCCCGATGATAATTTAGTCGCTATGGCTAGTTTTTCGGGATTTGTGCATATCTGGGAAAAAAATGGCACGCCCCTCGCCTCGTATACAGGGCATACCAGTTCTGGTGTATGGGCGGTGCAATTTAGCCCCGATGGTCAATTCTTCCTCAGTGGTGCAGATGACGGTGGCATGTTGCTAAATCGCGTGCGCGGATAAAACAGCCTCTTTACCTCACCCCTGCCCCTCTCCAAATTGGAGAGGGGTGAAAATCGTGTTGTGGGCGGGTTTAAGATACGGCAGGCGCTGAAGCACCTGCCTATGTTACCAAAAGCCAATAATTGGTCTGTCTCATAATTGATGCGGCATTCGCCCCACCCCCAACCCCCTCCCCACTTTGTGGAGAGGGGGCTTAAATCCGCCCATTTGAATGGTTTTCTCCCCCTTTCTCCATGCAATGGGGAAAGGGGGCTGGGGGGATAGGGGCTAATTTTTTATTTCTTCACTA
>JANRKU010000051.1:0-76902 GCA_033763335.1 bacterium | reverse complement strand
GATAACCGCGATTTTAAGAATTGGAAGGAAAAAGATATTGAACCCATCACCACACCGCGTCCGGGTCATGCCGATTTAACGGGTGCGCTTAAATATGGTTATCGTGAATTGCGCCTATCCCTAGAACGTGCCAGCGCCCGTGAGACGACCATGCGCGTGGCAGTCGGGGCAATTTGTCGTAAATTTTTGGCAGAATTTAACATATCCATTGGCGGGTATGTGGTGCAAATTGGAGATGTGAAGGCAGAGGTGCAAGACATCGTTGACCACCTTGTGCTATATCAAAACGCAGAAGAAAGTGATGTGCGTTGCCCATTTCCAGATGTCGCAGAAGCCATGCACGAAGCCATTCGACAGGCAAAAATCGAAAAAGATACGCTCGGTGGCATTTTTACTGTGTTTGCCGTAGGTGTGCCTGTGGGATTGGGGTCGCATGTACATTGGGATAGGCGATTAGATGCGCGAATTATGGGCTCAATGGTCAGTATCCAAGCCATGAAGGGCGCAGAGATTGGCACAGCATTTGATAATGCGGGCAAATATGGTAGCCAAGTGCATGACATGATAGACCGTACTGCCGATGGGCGGTTGATTCGCCGAAGCAACAGGGCAGGCGGGTTAGAGGGTGGTATTACCACAGGCGACCCAATTGTCGTGCGCGTGGCGATGAAACCGATTGCCACCATGTTACGCGGGGCGGAATCGGTCAATTTAGCTACGGGTGAACCCGAAATGACCACCTATGAGCGCAGTGATTTTTGCGCTGTGCCACGCGCCGTACCGATTGGTGAGGCGATGTTGGCGTATGTCATCGCAGAAGCACTTCTCGAAAAATTGGGTGGCGATAGTATTGATGAAATGCGTCCCCGTTATGAAAATCTGAAGAAAAATCGCTTGTCTGATGTGCCGATGGATAATGTAGATTGGCGGTTTGGCTTTGAATAATCCCGATTCGAGGCTGGCGAATATTGTTTTAGCGGGATTTATGGGTGTAGGCAAATCCACCGTTGGGCGGGTACTCGCAGACCGCTTACGCTGGAGTTTTGTGGATACTGATGATGAAATTGTGTCACGGTTTGGCATGACCATCCCCGAAATTTTTGAGCAACATGGCGAGGCGGGTTTTCGGCGTTATGAGGATATTGTATGTCAATCGGTATCTGCTAGAAATGCCCATGTGATTGCGACAGGCGGGGGGATGGTCATTAATCCGACCAACAGGGCATTACTCTCTGCGACAGGGATGTTGGTTTATCTCCATGCCGATGTGGAAGCCATACGGACGCGGTTGGGTGCGATTGCCAAATCGGGGAGACCACTCGCATGGGGTTGGGAAGACCGCTATGAGGCACGTTTGCCTATTTATGAATTATTGCCCTATCGGGTTGATACAACCAACCTCACCCCCTATCAGGTCACAGACAGGCTGATTGCGCTATGGAAACAACACTACAAGTAAATTCGCCCGATGGCGTGTATCCCATTCACATCGAAACGGGCGTATTAGGTCGTATTGCCCATTATGCCGATTTAGGGCTAAAAACACGCCCATTGGTCATCACAGATAGCCATGTGGCATCCCTTCATGCCCAAGCCTTTGCCGATAAAATTGGCGCGGAGCTTGCTATTATGCCCGCAGGCGAAGTGCATAAGCATTTAGGCACAGTGAGCCAATTCTATAGTGAGGCGATTAAGGCAAAATTGGATAGGGGTAGCACCATCATCGCTTTTGGTGGTGGGGTGGTGGGTGATGTGGCGGGATTTGTGGCGGCGACCTATATGCGCGGTGTGAATTTTATCCAAATTCCGACTAGCTTGTTGGCGATGGTGGATTCTAGTGTTGGGGGCAAGGTCGGCGTAGATTTGCCAGAGGGTAAAAATTTGGTGGGGGCATTTAAGCAACCATCCGCCGTATGGATTGACCCTGCCGTGTTAGGGTCGCTCCCCCCGCGTGAATGGAGGTGTGGGATGGCAGAAATCCTCAAACATGGGCTATTGGCAGATGAAACCTTGTTAAATCCCGATTTGCATCAGCAATCACGCGCACAAGAATTGGTCACACGGGCGGTGCAGGTGAAAGTGGATGTGGTGCAACGTGACCCGTATGAAGCGGGAGAACGGGCGCATCTCAATTTGGGTCACACCTTTGGTCATGCCATTGAGCAAGTCACCAATTACGCATGGGCGCATGGTGAGGC
This sequence comes from bacterium, assembly GCA_033763335.1. Classification (GTDB taxonomy): domain Bacteria; phylum Chloroflexota; class Anaerolineae; order Aggregatilineales; family Phototrophicaceae. The sequence goes on along the minus strand of JANRKU010000051.1, from coordinate 74,704 downwards.
GGTTGGATTTGGGCTATTGGCGGCGACCACATTATCCTATCGGCTTGGTTTATGTGATGAATCGCTCATCGGGGTCGTGGATACGGCATTGGCAGGTGTGGGATTGCCCAGACGACTGAATGGGGTGAATCCAGAGGCGATTTATGCCGCCATGTCCACTGATAAAAAATGGGCAAATGGCAAATCGCGTTTTGTGCTGATAAAAGCCATTGGAGAGCCGACCATCATGGAAAATGTGGCAAAAGAAGCCGTGATTGCGGTATTATCGGAATTAGCATAATGATGTGTAGGGGCGCAATATATTGCGCCCGCAGATAATCAAAAAGGCTTATTTTATGTCTAAAAAAATCTTATTGCTCAATGGGCCCAACCTCAATTTACTCGGCACTCGTGAGCCAGAGGTGTATGGGTCGCTCACCCTAGAGGATATTATCGCATTGACACGGGCGCATGTCCGCCCCTATAACGTGGAACTGCGTGCGGAACAATCGAATCACGAAGGGGCGCTGATTGATATATTGCATATTGCCCGCAATTGGGCAGATGGCGTGGTATTCAATCCAGGGGCATATACCCATACCTCTATCGCCCTGCGTGATGCCATTAGCGCGGTTCAGTTGCCTGTAATCGAAATTCACTTGTCTAATATTCATGCGCGTGAAGCCTTTCGGCATACATCGCTCCTCGCCCCTGTATGTGTAGGTCAAATTTGTGGGTTTGGGTGGCGGGGGTATTTATTGGCATTTGATGCCCTTTTGGGGCATTTGGGCGTATTACCACCCCCGCAATTGTAGAAAACCCGTAACAGATGGTCATCATTTGTTGGTACATTTTGCTATAAGACATAGCGCCCATATTTTTGTACAATACTATACAAAACTGGTTCTGTAAGGGCGCAACATGTTGCCCCCTTATACATGACAATTATTATGTAGAAAAATAGGTGTGGCGATGACGAACAAAGAAGCCATTTTATCTGCTATTAAACAACATCACATCCGTTTTATAGATTTGTGGTTCAATGATATTTTTGGCGTGGTTAAAAGTGTGACCCTTCCCGCAGGGGAAGCGGATGATGTGATTGAGCGTGGCACCCATTTTGACGGCTCATCTCTTGATGGATTTGCGCGGGTAGCAGAGAGCGATATGCTCCTCATCCCCGATTTGAATACCTTTGCTGTTTTACCATGGACAGATGGTGATGAAAAAACCGCACGGCTGATTTGCTCCGTGTATACCCCACAAGGCGACCCTTTTATTGGTGACCCGCGTTATATCCTCACCCGCGCCTTACAAACCGCTAAGGAAATGGGCTATAGCTTCAAAATTGGCGTGGAGATGGAATTTTTCTTGTTCAAATTGGGTGCTAATGGACGACCAGACCTCACAGCCCCGTTTGATGATGCCAGCTATTTCGATTTGCCCAACGAAAAAGCCAGTGGTGTCCGTCGTAAGATGATTTCTACGCTAAATGCCCTCAAAATTGGCGTAAATGTGGCACATTCTGAAATTGGTCGTGGACAGCATGAAATTGAATTTAATTATGATGATGCGTTGGTCACGGCAGATAATTTACTCACGGCGCGGGTCGCATTGCGGACGGTTGCCATGCAATTGGGTCTCCATTGCACCTTTATGCCACGCCCCACAGCCAATCAACCGGGGTCTGGGTTACATACCCATCAGAGCCTGCATGATGCTAAAACGGGGGAAAATGTCTTTGCTGATATTGACCACGAATATGGGTTATCTGCCACGGCAAAGCACTTTTTGGCGGGGCAATTGGCACATGCACGAGCAATGACGGCGATTTTATCGCCATTGGTCAATTCTTATAAACGGCTAGGGCAAAGTTTTGAAGCGCCTGTTTATGTCAGTTGGGCGCATACCAATCGCGCCGCCCTCATCCGTGTGCCTGTTATCACCAAAGGCAAAGAAGCCCATACACGGCTAGAATTGCGTTCACCAGACCCTACCACCAACCCCTATTTGGCGGTGGCGGTGATGCTTATGGCGGGGCTAAAGGGTATACAAGAGGGGTTAGAATTGCCAGACCCACTTGAAGAAACACTCATCGAACAAAAACGCAATCGCCTACGCACACTCCATCGCCTCCCAACCACGTTGGGCGAGGCATTAGAAGAATTGCGTGGCGATGATGTGACGATGGATGCGCTCGGTGAATATATCGCAGATCGCTTTTTACAAGCCAAACAGCAAGAATTTGATGAATATAATCAGACCATCACCCAATGGGAATTAGACCGCTATTTGGAACGGTATTAATGTGCAGGTAATTTATGTTTTTGGGTGGTGGTCTGTGTGATGCTATGAATGCGCCGTAATGCTCTATCGGCATCATGCGGGGCAACCACGACTGACAAGCTACAATGAGTCGCGCCTTGTGAGATGGCAAGGATGGAAATATCATCTAATGCCACAAAAATATCTCCCCATAGGCGCGGGGCATCATTGAGGCGCGTGCCTATAGTGGTGATAATGCTCACAGGGGTCAGCGACCAATGCAAATCATTTTCTTGTAAATGTCCCTCTAGGGTGAGAGAGATTGTCCGCATGGCATCTGGTCCTGCGCTGGTGGGGATGACGAAGGACACAAATCGTGCATTGGGCGATTGGGCAGTCATCAACACATCAGGTTTTCCGCCGATGGTCTGTTGAAGTGATTTATTGATTACATCTAACAGCAAGCCCAAATCGGTATCGGCAGTGGTGGAGAGACCAATGCTTTGTGAACTGGTGATAGCTTTAATCTGTGGCGGAAAATCGGGCGCATTGGCATGAATCCGCGTGCCTACTCGTTGGGGCTTAAAAACATTTTTGACGCACAAGGGAATATTTTGTTCGCGCAATGGTGCAACCATGCGCGTGTGTAAAATACGCGCCCCAAAATAGGTGAGTTCTGCTACTTCGGTATACGATAATTCGTCAATGACATGGGCATCATCTATTTCACGCGGGTCTGCCGACATCATGCCATCCACATCTGCCCAAATCCAAACTTCAGATGATTCGGTGCAAACAGCGAGTAGTGAGGCGGTAAAATCGCTCCCACCACGCCCTAATGTGGTTGGTTTGCCACTAGGTGTACTGCCAATAAACCCTGTGATGACGGGGACGAGATTGCGCTCTAATAATGGCATAAGATTGGATTTGACGCGCTCACGAGTGCGGGCAAAATCGGGATTGGCATTGCCAAAAATTTCATCGGTGATGATGAGGTCAAAGGCATCAAGTGCCACACCACGAATCCCATTTTGGCGGAGTAGGGCGGCAATCACCCGCGCCGATAGCCGTTCCCCAACACCAATAATCGCATCTATATATTCTGCCACAGGCAAATTGACGGATGTTGGCTCTGATAGGGTTTGGCAGACATCTAACATATCAAATAAAAGATGGTCAATATCGGCTTTGAGCGCACCGCGTTCTTCTTCTTTGAGGGGTAATTGTTCCACAAGCGCCAAATGACGTGTGCGGAGGGTGGCGACAATCCGCCGATACCCACGCCGATTACCCAATTGGGCAAGGTGCGCGGCTTCGATAAGTGCATCTGTCACACCATCCAACGCCGAAACAACGATGACAAGGTGTTCCCATCGTTCAGATTCTTGTAAGATAATGCTCACAACTTGCGGGAGCGCAGTGGTCGTTCCCACTGTCGAGCCGCCGAATTTCATGGTTAGAATGCCCATGATTGTCCTATGATGTTGCTGTATTTCACAGCATGAACCTGTAAGAAAAGTGTGTTAAACTGGTAGAGAGACTAGCATTTTGCATAGCGTTTGTCAATATTAACACAGATTGAACTTTTTTGTTGGATTGGTATTTTTTTAGAGGAATCAATGAGTGTAGATGATGTGGTTATTAACCACCCAACCGAAATTAATCAGCGCAAAGCCGCTGGGGTCAGATTTATCAAAATAGGTAAGCTCTATCACTTTGATGTGAGCGCCTTTCCAGAACTCAAAGAAGGTGATTATGTCATCGTAGAGACGGCGCGTGGGCGCAATATGGGTCAAATTATCGGGTTTATGGCTGTGGATGAATCCACCGATGTGCGCCCGATTTTGCGCCCTGCTACTCCGCGTGATTTGGTACTTAAGCAACAATGGGAAGCCCAACAAGATGATGCCCTGCAAATATTCATCGAAAAAGCACAAAAATTGGGCAATTATCGGGATGTAAAATTCATCGCCGCCCAATATAACTATGATGGGTCATTGCTCACCATCCTTGTTACAGCCGATGACCGTGTGAATGTGAACCCGCTTATCAATGAGACCAAACGCCTTTTTACCGCACAAGTCGAAATTCGGCAAATTGGACCCAGAGATGTCGCCAAAATTTTGGGCGGATATGGTGCATGTGGTGAATTGCGCTGTTGCTCCACATTTCTCACCGATTTTAGCCCCATTTCCATTAAAATGGCGAAGGCACAAGGCATTTCGCTCAACCCCACCGAAATCACAGGGGTGTGTGGGCGTTTGCGCTGTTGTTTGGTCTATGAATATGAACAATACGTGGCGGCGCGTAAAACATTGCCAAAACGCAATAAGCGTGTGGGAACACCCGCAGGCATTGGGCGCGTGGTAGAGGTCTATCCCCTCACCGATAGCATTTTGGTGCATTTAGAAGAGGCGGGACGGCAGATGTTCAAACGGGAGGATATTATCCCCATTGATGAACTCGAAGCCCTACAGAAAAAAGCCAAAGAACCGTGTAACAAGCATGGCGATGGACCGTGTGATTGTGGCAAGCCTGCTGGTGAGCGCAATCAGGATAAAGCGAGTGGCACATTAACAGATTTTACATTTGCTACGTCTCCATCTGTTTCGATAGATGACCCAACAACACCCCCATCGGCTGATGCACCTGCGCCTAAAAAGCCGAATAATAACCGCCCCAATAAATCTGGAAAAAATCGGCGGGGCAATAATAAAAAAGGCGCTCCCAATAAAAAAACACCCCCAGCATCGTCTTGATGTTGATATGAATTAACCATCTTATTATCGGTTTTTAGGGGGTATGACGCATCATGCCCCTATGAAAGAAAGCAGAACGATGACCGACCAAGTACCAGACCAACCACAACCATTACGGGTGATGGCAATTTATGCCCATCCCGATGATCCCGAATTTTTTAGCGGGGGGGCATTAGCCCGTTGGGCAAGTGAAGGCGCAGATGTTTCTATTGTTTTGGCGACCAGTGGTGATAAAGGCAGTGAAATTCCCGATATGACGCATGAACGCCTCATCGCTATTCGTGAAGAAGAAGAACGCAATGCGGCGCGGGCATTGGGGGCGAAAGAAGTGATTTTCTTGCGTTATCCAGATGGTGAATTGCAACCAACTTTGCAACTTCGCAAAGAATTGACACGCCTCATCCGTATGAAAAAACCGGATATTGTCGTCACTTGTGACCCTACCGTGTTTTGGATGGGGACAACTTATATTAATCATCCTGACCATCGGGCAATTGGGACTGCCACCATTGAGGCAGTTTTTCCAACAGCGCGTGACCGTCTGAATTTTATCGAAATGGAACGCGATGAAGGCTTGACCACGCATAAGGTCAAATATGTGTATCTTGCCGCCCCAAATGAACCCACCGTGAATATTGATATAACCGCGCATATCGAGACAAAAATCGCCTCTCTGCGCGAGCATAAAAGTCAAATTGCTGATATGGAAGGTATGGCAACACGGGTGCGTGAGCGTAGCCTAGACCCACAATCGCCACCAGATGCCCCGCGCCATATCGAGCGTTATCGTGTTTTTACATTGGCATAATGGATAAAGAGGAAAAAAATCTCATGATTGATTTTAAGGCAGAAGCAGAAGCCATGCGCGAAAAACTTATCGCTCTCCGACGTGATTTTCATCAACACCCAGAATTGGCTTTTCAGGAAGTGCGGACATCGGGTATCGTTGCCGATGAATTGCGTAAAATGGGCATGGAAGTCCAAACAGGGGTGGGCAAAACAGGGGTAGTCGCTATTTTGGAAGGTGATAAAGCAGGTCCAACGGTGCTGGTTCGCGCCGATATGGATGCCTTACCCATTCACGAAGAAAATAAAACCGACTATGTTTCTCAATTTGATGGCAAAATGCACGCCTGTGGGCATGATGGGCATACTGCTATCGCGTTGGGTGTGGCGCAATTATTTGTAAATCACAAAGAAAATTTGAAGGGGCGCATCAAATTTGTATTCCAACCCGCCGAAGAAATCGGTTCTGGTGCAACTGCCATGATTAAAGATGGTGTGTTAGAAAATCCCCGTCCCGATGTGAGCTTGGGCTTGCATCTGTGGAATACTATGCCATTGGGTGTGTTGGGCGTAGCAGATGGTCCTGTTATGGCGGGGTCATCTAGTTTGACCATGACCATCACGGGTAAGGGCGGACATGCCGCTATACCTCATGATTGCATAGACCCTGTGCCTGTGGCGGCACAAATCATCCTCGCCTTGCAGACCATTGTCTCGCGCAATATTAGCCCACAGGAAAGCGCCGTGGTGTCTATCACCAAAATGAGCGCCAGCCATGCCGATAATATCATCCCAGAACAAGTTACTTTGGGTGGAACAATGCGCTTTTTCCGTGTGGAAACCCGCGATTTGATAGAAAAACGTATCCGTGAGATTGCCACTGGCATCGCTACAGGGATGAATTGCACCATCGAATTTCAATTTCACCATGCGACAATCCCTGTCATCAATAATCCCAATGTGAGCGCCAAAGCCCGCGAGACCTTTAAGCGGATTGCACCCAATAACCCGATGGTGATGCAAGAACCGACCACAGGGGGCGAAGATATGTCCCTTTTGATGAATGACATACCGGGCATGTTCTTTTTTGTGGGGTCTGCCAATGAAGAACGCGGGCTAAATTATGGGCATCATCACCCTAAATTTGATTTTGATGAAGATGTGTTGCCGTTGAGCGTGGCGTTACTTGCCTCTGCGGTGGCAGATTATGTGATTGAATCTTAAAAAAGGCAGAGGGCATGACGACTCCCATTCTCAATTGGCGACAAGGTGCTGGATGGATTATCCTCGCAGGGAGCGCCGATATTCAAACCGACACACGGGCGCAAGTCCTCGCACGAATTAAAGCGGGCGGGGGCATTGCCTATGTGGGACTTCGTGTGGATGATATTGAAGCATTAATGGACGATATGGACGATTTGGGCGCACCCACAGGGTATTTTGTGAATATCCTCACAGAAGATGATGCGTCAATTGAGGCACGGCTCGCAGAAGCGGCATGTGTGGTTTTGCCCCATATTGCCCCAACAGAAGATTTTCACTCTGCATTGATGGGGGCGGCGTTACAGGGTCTTATCACTTGCTATGAGCAGGGTGGGGTGATTTATGCCGAAGGTGCATCTGCATCTTTGTTTGGGGCGATGTTTTTGGCGAGTACAGGAAAATCTCATACCGGATTTAATTGGCTAGAAGGGGTATTTGTCATCCCAGACATCATCAGCATGAGCGAATCGCCTATGGCACGTCAATTATTAGCGAGTGGCGAGGTGAGCCTTGCGCTGGGAATTGGGCATGGGTCGGCGGTGGCGTTTGGCAAAGATGGCGAATTAACCCCATTGGGCAAGCGTCAAGTGACATTGGTGCTGGGAAGCACACCTCATTTATAAGCAAATAGTAGAAATTGTGTCACAAACTCGCTAAACTAATGCGGTAATGGTATAAACACGAAGGATAATGATATTATGCCAGCAACAATCATCATTGGGGCGCAATGGGGCGATGAAGGAAAAGGGCGTGCGGTAGATTGGTTAGCCGCCCGTGCAGATGTGGTCGCACGCTATGGCGGTGGCGATAACGCAGGTCATACAGTGTATGTAGGCACATCAGTCTACAAACTCCACCTTATGCCCTCTGGGATTTTACACCCACAGGCAATATGTGTTTTGGGTAACGGGATGGTGATTAATCCTGTGAATTTGCTCAAAGAACTCGAAGAACTCCGCTCTTTGGGGGTGGATGTCTCGCCTGAACGGGTCAAAATTAGCACCAAAGCCCATATTATCACCCCTGCACATCGGGCATTAGATGTCGCCAATGAAAAGGCGCTCGGCAATAAAGCCATCGGCACGACCTTACGGGGCATTGGTCCCGCCTATCTGGATAAAACAGGTCGGAGTGGGGTACGTGTGGGTGAAATGTTGGCGATTGAAGATTTTGCGGAATCTATCAAAAAAGCGATTGAATCTGCCAATCATATTTTGCTCAAACATGATGAACCATTGTTGGATGCACATGTGATTGCACAAGAATATGTGACTGCGGCGGAACAATTGCGCCCCTATATTGTGGATACCACCCAATATCTCAATCAACGCTTGCGCGAAGGTGCAATCGTGTTGGGAGAAGGCGCACAAGGCACTTTGCTTGATGTTGACCATGGCAGTTACCCCTTTGTGACCAGTTCTAACCCCTCCATTGGTGGGGCATTGGCAGGGTTGGGATTTGGCGCAAAGCATGTGCATGATGTAATTGGTGTGGCAAAAGCCTATAGTACCCGTGTGGGTGGTGGTCCAATGCCGACAGAACTCTCTGGCGAAATTGCCAATCGGTTGCGCGGGACAGGCGAAAATTTTTGGGATGAATATGGCACAACCACTGGCAGACCACGCCGTTGTGGATGGCTGGATGCGGTATTGTTGCGCTATTCGGCGGATGTGAACGGACTCACATCACTTGCCATCACCAAACTCGATATTTTAAGCGGGTTTGATGAACTCAAAATTGCGGTGGCGTATGAGGTGAATGGGGAACGGGTAGACTATCCGCCAAGCACCGTAGCCGATTTAGAAATTGCCAAGCCGATTTATGAAACCCTCGCGGGTTGGTCAGAAGATGTGCAAGGTGTTCGTCGCTATGAGGATTTGCCTCACAATGCCAAGGTGTATATCCAACGCATCAGCGAATTATGCGATGTCCCCATTAAAATGATTAGCGTGGGTCCAGAACGCGACCAATTGATTATTATCGAATAGAGGAATTATGGACGGTTGGATAGGTGATGAATTAGGCATAGATATTGACCCCGCTTCACTCAAGCGGGTGATTTCGCTTGTGCCAAGCCTCACCGAAACCCTATTCGATTTGAATTTGGGCGATAGGCTCGTTGGCAGGACAGACTATTGCATCTATCCTGCCGATAAAGTGGGCAAAATTCCCACATTTGGCGGGACAAAAAATCCTGATATTGCGGGTATTATCGCCCAAAAGCCCGATTTGGTCTTGATGAATCGGGAAGAAAATCGGCTAGAAGATGCCACTGCCTTGCAAGAGGCGGGTATTCGTATTTGGGCGACATTCCCAAAAACAGTGCCTGATGTGTTCAATTTGTTGTGGAATATCATGGATACATTTCAAGAGACGAGTATGGTGGCGCGTGTTCGCTTGATTGAATATAGCTATGATTGGGTATCGGCAATTAGCCAAGCCAAAGATGATGGGGGAGAGGTATGTAAAATATTCGTCCCTATCTGGAAAGACCCATGGATGACGTTTAATGCCGATACCTATACCCATGACCTATTGCGGATATGTGGTGGGACGAATGTGTTCGCAGAACGAGAGCGCCAATTCCCGCTTAAAGCCGATTTGGGACAATCTGACCCATATCCTGTTGATGACCCGCGCCTGCAAGGGCGTGATGTGCGCTATCCACGAATCACATTAGATGAAGTGGTCGCTATGCAACCTGATGTGGTGCTATTGCCGAGTGAACCCTATGCGTTTACACAAGCCGATATTGCGATTTTTGCCAATTTGGATATTCCCGCCGCCAAAAATAAACGGATTCATTTGGTGGATGGGTCTTATTTGACATGGCATGGCACACGAATTGCCTATGCCATGAATGAATTGCCACCGTTAATTTTCCCGAATGGATAAAGGGTATGACCGACTTGCGCGAAGATTATGACTCACAACTGATTAGCATTGTTGCCCATGACCTCAAAACACCTGTGAGCGCCGTGAGAGGGTTTTTAGAACTCATCCAACAATTTGGGACGTTAAACGAGATGCAACTCAAATATTTTGACCGCGCTCATCTCGCAATTGACCGTATGGAGCATTTGATTGGTAGCCTACTCGATTTTGCGCGCCTAGAAAGTGGTGTGCGGGGTTTGCGTCGCACCGATGTGGATTTGGTAGCACTCATTGAATCATGCGCCGATTTTTTAACCGAAATTGCCGCCAAGCGCGATATTCGTTTTCATTTGCAATTGGGTGATATACCAATAACTGCCCCCGCAGATAAAGATTTGCTCAATCATGTCATCACCAACTTGCTGTCGAATGCAATCAAATATAACCGTGAAGGTGGCGGTGTATGGGTGAGTTTGTCGCAAAACCTGACCGAAATTCGGGTAGATGTGCGTGATAGTGGTATTGGCATTTCACCTACCGACCAACAACATGTATTTGACCGTTTTTTTAGGGTAGACCGCAAAGATAAGGCAATAGAAGGCACAGGCTTGGGGCTTGCCATTTGTAAAACGGTAATAGACCTGCATGGTGGTCATATTTGGGTGTCCAGTGAGGCTGGGGTTGGCTCGACATTTAGTTTTACCATTCCACTAAAAATACAGGATGCCCATTCGCCACATCACTACTGGGGAGGGCATATGGAGCATGAAGGTGCGGGCGAAATATCGGATGATGTAGATGATGATATGCAAGAACACGCTGAAAAAGTGGATGGTGATTCCAAACATGATGAGGTTTGATGCTGTCTGGAATCTTGCGATGCTTCGTGATAAAGAGTACAATCTCGGTACAATGTTGGCGTATGGATTGGAGTAAAGAAACGTGAAGAAATATACATTCCTGATTGTTATTTTGGTGATTTTGGTCGCTGGTGGGGTATTAACGGCTATTGAGCAAGCGGGCGGATTTGAACAAATTATCCCCTATTTGCAACAGACCAGTAACCCAGATGCTTCTCCTGCCTATGCCACCCAATGGAAAGCCGAGCAACTGGTGTTGTTTATTGGGTTTATTTTGGTCAATCTGATAGGTATTGGCGCGACTATTGCCTTCGTCATGTGGGCATTAGACCGTCAAGTACGGGTTGCGCGGGTCACTGCTGGGCAACAAAACGCCTCTAACGAAGCCGAAGCCACAGAATAATCGGTTCGATAAACAGATAACAAAAATAAGCGTGTAAGGGCGCAACATGTTGCGTCCTTACAATTCATTTTATGCAAAATTCTATTGTATGTGTATTTGGGGATTTGTTGGAATATGAACGAGCAAACAGTGTCTAAACAACCACGCGCTTTTATCAACCTCGCCATGACAACCACCTTACTGACTGTCGGACTCATCACTTTTGGGGCGCTTGTCCGTGTGACTGATGCGGGCTTGGGATGTGGTAACTCGTGGCCCCTGTGTAATGGGACAATCATCCCGCCATTAGATAATTTGACAGCATGGGTTGAATGGTCGCATCGGCTCATTGCGATGTTGATTGGGTTATTTGGAATTGGGATGTTGGTGCTGGCAGTGCGTGGGTATCGGCAAAATAATCGCGCCGTTATTACCATCACCTTCATTGCGGCGGGGTTATTTGCCTTCCAAAGTGGCTTGGGCGCGATGGTGGTGCTGTTCGATTTACCTCCCACCGTGGTCACATTGCATTTGGCTTCTGCGATGTTGTTGTTGGCGACATTGCTTTTGTCTGCGATTGTTGCGTGGCATCGTCCACCACCCGTCCCAACATCGCGTGATACTGTGACCACATTGGCATATGTGACGATGGCACTCTCGTTGCTCATCATCCTCACAGGGGCATTGGTGCGGGGGAGTGGGGCAACGTTGGCATGTCCAGATTATCCACTTTGTAACGGAGAAGTGTTGCCATTTGGTCAGGGCGCACTCGAAACGGTTCATATGATGCACCGTTTTGCAGTGGTTGGCTTGGGGCTAATGCTCATTATGTTGGTTTGGTATGTTTATCGTGGCGGACGTGGCACCTTACTCCGCCGTTTGAGCCTGTTGGCGTTGGTTTTATATTTTGCCCAAGCGGGTGTTGGTGCGTTTTTTGTGTTGTCGAGTGCATCACCCATCTGGGGTGTTGCACATGTCGGACTCGCCTCATCCGTGTGGGCGTTGTTGGTGGCGATTTGTGCCATAGATACATTAAATAGTCGGCAATCAGTGGGCAATATTGCCTCTGCGGTTGCTTAGTGGAGTAGGATTTAACAAAAACATTATGATTTCATCTGTCAATACGGGCGAAAAGCCCACCTTTGGGCAATTGCTCAAAATTTATCTGGAATTGAGCAAAGTCCGCATTGTTATTTTGCTCTGTTTTACGACTGCAACGGCGATGGTGATTGCGGCTGGTCAAACACTTGGCGCATTGCCTTCTATGAGCCTGTTTTTGCCCACATTATTGGGCGGGGCGATGGCGGCGGCAGGGTCTAGTGCCATTAATCAATATGTTGACCGTGACCTCGATGCCAAAATGACACGCACCTCCCGCCGTCCCATTCCATCGGGGCGGATTCACCCCCTCAATGCCTTATTATTTGGGCTGGGGCTGATTACATGGTCATTCATCATCCTCACCGTATTTGTGAATTTGCTCTCGGCGGTGCTGGCGTTTATCGGTGCCATTTATTATGTCGTGCTATATACCCTCATCCTCAAACGGAATACCGTGGTGAATATCCTCATTGGCGGTGGGGCGGGGGCATTCCCTGTATTGGTGGGATGGTCTGCTATCACGGGTACAATCGGCTATGAAGCCATGATTTTATTTGCCATCGTGTTTTATTGGACACCGCCACATAGCTGGGCGTTGGCGCTTTTGGTGAATACTGATTATGCAAAAGCGAATGTGCCGATGATGCCTGTGGCGCGTGGCGAAGAAGTCACCCGCTTGCAAATGTTATTCTATTCGGTACAACTGACTCTCATCACACTTTTACCAACCCTCTTTGGATTTTTGGGTGGGTTTTATCTCATCGTTGCGGCATTATTGGGTGTTGGGCTGATTTATAAATCTTGGCAACTTATCCAAGATGGTACAAAGGCATTGGCCCGTAGCACCTATAAATATTCCACCGTTTACCTCGCCTTTTTATTTTTGGCGATGATTGTGGATACGCTCTTACGCCTTGCCCTATAACACAACACAAAGGATTCATTCATGACTCAAAGCACTCCTCCAGAAAAAACACCTAAACGGATGTCATCCCTGCCCATTTTAATTGGTGTGGGGCTAATTATTGGTTTTGGGGCGATTTTTTTGTTTGAATTACTACAATTGAGCCGCCCGAGTGGCGGATTAACCGATGAAGAAGTGTCTGCTGATGCGTATGTAGCAGAATTTACCCCGCTATTAGAAAATGCCGACCCACAACGAGGCATGGAAATTGCCCAAAGCAAAGGCTGTATGGCGTGTCATAACAATGGCGAAGCCAATACATTTGCGCCACGTTATAGCGAAACTCACCTACAAGCGGCGAATCGCCGTCCACCGATGACCGCCGAAGGCTATTTATACGAAGCTATTGTGTATCCGGGTGCGTTTGAAGTGGGAGATTACCCAACTGTTATGCCCCGTGTCTATGTTACAGAACTCACACAGCAAGAAATTGGTGATTTAATTGCATATTTGCTCTCACCATTAGCCGAAACACCGTAGTTTCTTATGTATTTGGATGTATTCACCCTATCAGGGCTGGTAGATGAATTTATGGATACGCTCGTTGGAGGGCGTATCCAAGATGTATTAGATGTGGATGAAACAGGGCTTGGCTTAGAAGTTTATGCCCATCAAAAACGCCATTATTTGTACTTGAGCGCCGATACCAACGCGCCCCGCTTATATATCACCCCAGAAAAATTGCGTCGTGGCACAGAAAAAGCGACCACCTTGTGGTTGCTCTTTCGGCGTTATGTCGAAGGTGGGAAAATTGTCCATGTGAGCCAACCTGAATGGGAGCGCGTGGTGCATTTGCATCTCGAAACGGTAGATGGCGAGATGGAACTTATCCTAGAGCCGATGGAACGCCGTAGCAATATTTTGCTGGTGCAAAATGGCACGATATTGGATTGTATGCGCCGTGTTGGGGCAGATGAAAATCGTGTTCGGGTGAGCTTGCCCAATCATCCGTATGTGCCACCGCCCAAACAATTGGGCAAGCGCAATCCGTTCACCATCACGGAAGCCGATATAGCCGATTTCTTATCGCAAACGATAGACCCCAAAACGCGCACCTATCAAGTTTTGACTGCGAATATGTTGGGGATGAGTCCATTATTGGCGCGGGAAATTGTGTATCGTGCCTGTGAAGATACCAAACAAAAAGCCACTTCTGCTAATGCAGGTGATTTGCATGTGGCGCTAGAGATGGTATTAGAGCCATTGCGTAAACGCGATTGGCAACCGGGCATTATCGAAGAAAATGGGCGTGTCGAAGCCTATAGTGTGTATCCCATTGAGCATTTGCCCAATTGGAAAAAAGTGGAAACGGTCAGCAAGTCACTGGTGGCATTTTATGGTGCGCCCGTGGGCGAAAATGCCTATAATGCCGCAAAAATCCCTGTGCGCTTGGCATTGCAAGAGGCACAGCGTAAATATCGGTCTAAGCTGTTTTCGCTAGAATCATCGCTAAAAGATGATAGTGAGCGAGAACGCCTCAAACAATGTGGGGAACTCATCCTCGCTTATCAATTTGCCATCCAAAAGGGACAAACAGAACTGAAAGCCCAATATGAAGTGGATGGGGCGATGTTGAGCATCAAATTAGACCCAAAGCTGACCCCATTGGAGAATGCACAAGCCTATTTTGCATCGTATAATAAGGCAAAACGCGCCTTAGAGGATGTGCCACGCCTCATCAAAGAGACCCGTGTGCATTTGGATACACTGGGGCAACTGGAAAATGACCTTGATATGGCGGCAAATTGGGGTGATATTGATGAAGTGACCACGTCCCTCATCGCCAATGGGTATGTAAAAGGCAAACGTGCCAAGCGGATTGGTGGCGGTGGTCAGAGCGCCCCGTTGCGGTTAGTCTCGCAAGATGGATTTGTGGTATGGGTGGGCAAAAATAGCCGACAAAACGAAATGGTCACATTCAAACGGGGTAGCGCAGAAGATTTTTGGCTTCATGCCCGTGATGTCCCCGGGTCGCATGTGGTGATTAAATACGATGGGCGGGCGATTCCGCCGACCCTCATCGAACAAGCGGCATCTATCGCCGCCTATTACAGTTCCCGCCGTGCTGATGGCAAAGTGCCTGTGGATATGACCCGTTGCCGTTATGTCAAAAAGATTAAAGGCGCGGCTCAAGGCATGGTGACATATCGTAACGAACAAACCTTTACTGTTTCGCCAAAGAGCGAGAAAGAATTCGATTTCCTATGAGTGATATTATTTTGCATCAAGGACGGGAAAAATCTATTTTTCGCCGTCATCCTTGGATTTTCTCTGGTGGCATTGCCCGTGTGGATGGCAATCCAAAAGGCGGTGATATTGTTACCGTCCGCGCCGAAAATGGCGTATTTTTAGCGCGTGGCTATTGGAATTCGCGCTCACAAATCCAAGTTCGTATTTTGTCTTTTGAAGATGTTGAAATTGACAAAGCATGGTGGAAAGCTATGTTTTTACGCGCCATAGAAGGGCGTAAGCACCTCACCGCCACTGCCTATCGCATGATAAACGCCGAAAACGACTTTTTGGCTGGGCTGATTGTGGATAAATATGGTGATTGGCTGGTGTTGCAAGCCCTCACCTTGCACATTGATAAAGTCAAACGCGAATTGGCAGAATTGCTCATGGAAATCACAGGCGCACGCGGGGTTTTTGAGCGTAGTGATGCGGATGTGCGGGGCAAAGAGGGGTTAAAACCGTCTATTGGGGTATTGGTCGGTGAAGCACCACTCAAGCATATTGTGATTGATGAAGGGGTTAAATTTGCAGTGGATGTCTATAAAGGACATAAGACGGGGATGTACCTTGACCAGCGCGAAAATCGGCAATTATTGGGGCAATTGCTGGCACAAGAACCTCAACTCAAAGAAATTTTGAATGTGTTCAGTTATAGCGGTGGATTTGGGTTACATGCCCTCAAGCACCCACACACACATGTTATCAATATTGATTCATCGGCAGATGCACTCGAATTGGGGCGCGATAATTTGCGTGTGAACCGATTCAATGATGGGCGTGCCGATTTTGTGCAAGCCGATGTATTTGAGGAATTGCGTCACCGCGCTCGTCGGAATGAGCAAGTAGATGTGGTCGTGCTAGACCCGCCAAAATTTGCCCATACACAGGGACAAGTGGATAAAGCGGCGCGTGGCTATAAGGATATTAACCTGAATGGGTTTAAGCTGGTCAAAAAAGGTGGTTATATGCTCACCTTTTCATGTTCTGGCGCGATTAGCCCCGATTTATTCCAGAAAATTGTCTTTGGGGCTTTGGAAGATAGTGGACGGGATGCCCAAATTATCCGTACATTGGGCGCTGGGGATGACCATCCTGTGGCGCTGAGTTTCCCTGAAGGGGCATATCTCAAAGGGTTAATGTTGCGCGTGTATTGATGGTATAATTAGGGAACGTTTGTATATTTAAGTGGGCATGATAGTTCATGCCCCTACAGATTTTTCCTGTAGAAGGATTTGCCTCATGCTCACTAATCGTGATATTGCCAAGATATTTGAAACCTGCGCCGACTTGTTACAACTCAAAGGCGAAAACATCCACCGTTACCTGTCTTATCGGCGTGCCGCCGAGACAATTCGGGAACTCCCGCGTGATTTACGCGCTATATCCGCCGAAAATGGGCTAGAAGAATTGCCCAATATCGGCAAAACCCTCGCAGATAAAATTAACGAAATGCTCAAATACGGAAAATTAGCCTTTTACGAAAAATTGATTAAAGAAATTCCGCTTGGTTTGGTAGACATCATGAATATCAATGGTGTTGGTCCAAAAAAGGCGATGTTATTTTATCAAGAATTGGGCATTACCACGGTTGAGGCGCTCAAAGAGGCTGGACTCGCGGGGAAATTGCGCGGGTTGGCAGGCATGGGCGAAAAAAGCGAGAAAAAGGTGTTAGATGGCATTGAGGCGCTAAGTCGCCAAACGGGGCGTATTTCGATTGGAATTGCGTTGCCATCGGCACAAGCCTTATTAAGCGAATTGCTGGCATTGCCCAATGTCTTGGAAGGGGCGCTGGCGGGTAGTATTCGGCGCGGAAAACCGACCATTGGCGATGTAGACATCCTCATTGCTGTGGCAGATATGGAACATTCCCCCGCAATTATGTCGTATTTTGTGGGGATGCCCCAAGTGGCGCGGATTTTGGGACAAGGCGAGACCAAGAGTAGCATTGAATTGCATAATGGCTTGCAAGCCGATTTGCGGATATTGGTCAAAGAAAAATGGGGGACGGCGCTCAATTATTTCTCTGGGAGCAAAGAGCATAATGTACGGATGCGCCAATTGGCACTCGCTAAGGGGTTGAGCCTGAATGAACATGCCTATAGCCCTGTGGATGCCGATGGTACTATCATTGAAGACGCACCAAAAATTTTCTGTGATACAGAAGAAGCCGTGTATGCACAAGTGGGGTTGCCTTTTATCGCCCCAGAATTACGAGAAGATGCGGGTGAGATAGAAGCCGCACAAAAAGGCACATTGCCCAAATTGATTACGCTCAACGACATCAAAGGCGATTTGCACATGCACACCACCTATAGCGATGGTGTGTCGAGTATTCAACAAATGGCAGAAGAGGCTTATGCGCGTGGGCGGGAATACATCGTTATTACCGACCATTCGCATAGTTTGGGTATCGCTAACGGACTTTCGATAGAACGCCTTTTGGCACAACAAGCCGAAGTCCGTCAGGTAGATGCGCTGATGAATGGGAAAATCCGTGTTTTTCATGGGACAGAGATGGACATCAATGCCGATGGTGGCTTAGATTATCCCGATGACATTTTGGCACAACTCGATTTTGTGATTGCCTCATTGCATGTGAGTTTGCGTCAAGAACGCGCTCAAATCACCCAACGTCTGCTGAATGCCATCACCAATCCCCATGTGGATATGATTGGGCATTTAACAGCGCGGTATATCCCCGATAGAGAGCCTGTAGATGCCGATATGGATGCCGTTTTTGAAGCGGCTAAAGCCCATAACATGGTGTTGGAGATTAATGCCAATCCGCGCCGACTCGATATAGACGCGGTATATGTGCGCCGTGCGGTAGAAATGGGGATACTGCTCGCTATTAATACGGATGCCCATGCACCTGACCACATGGATTTGATGCCATACGGGGTGATGACGGCTCGGCGTGGATGGGCAGAAGCGGGGAATGTGTTAAATACACGCCCATTAGCCGATTTTATAAGTTGGATGGAGAGCAAGCGATGACTGATGAATTTTCGCCATTGCCATTTTTGCCCAATGATGACGATTCACAAGAAACCCGCGCGGTAGATAGCACACGCAAATTTGACCAACGCACCCCGCCACGCGGGATTCCGCCTGTGGTGAATCGCCCAAATATTGCCCCACCACCGCCAAAATTAGCGCCCAAGCAGACTCCACCGCCACCACCGCGCCAAACGGCACAAGTGCCTAAAGTCCCACCGCCAAAAAATGCGCCACCCCCACAAAAACGGGGGCGGGCGCGGAATCGGCGCGAGAGTGGGATGTATTTGCCCTTATGGTCATTAGGATTGATGTTGCTGGTGGTATTCATCATCGCGGGGTGCATCGTATTGACGGTTATCGGCTTAGGGGGGCGAAATGCCCCTATTCCGCCTGCACTCCCGCCTGTGATGGTCATCAATACGCTTGTGCCAACCAATACCCCTGCTAGTCAACCGCTTGTCCCCGCAACCGCTACGATTCCGCCCATTTTTGAGCCTGTGGTCGGTGGTGGACAGCCCAATATCACTTTTTCATTGGCAGGTCCAACATTACCTGTTGTGGAAATTAGTCCGACTCCGCAACCACTGGGCATTGGCGCGACTGTGATTGTGATTGGGGTGGGGGAGACACAACTTAATGTGCGCGATAATGCGGGTGTGATTGGCACAAATATTATTTTTCGCGCCAATGATGGGGATACATTCACCATCATCGCAGGTCCAGAATTGGTAGATAATTTAACATGGTGGCGCATCCAAAATCCGAGTGATAGCACACAATCGGGTTGGGCGGCGGGTCAATATTTGCAAGTGACCCCGTAGTATGATTCATAAGATACGTAGTGAGGATAGATGATATGGTTTTATCTTTTGATGAAGTGATTCATTTGGCAGAACAATTAAGTTTGGAAGAGCAAAATTTACTCATTTACAAACTACATCAAAAACAATCGAAGCAGATACATCAGGAATTATCCCGTGAGGCGTTGATAGATGAACTGAATATATTGCGCTCTTCTGGGGCATTTGATACTATTCAAACTCTTTATGGAAAATATGCTAACCCTAATATACCAGAGATTAGTGAAGAAGATTTTCATGCTCAAATGCACGCTATTGCGACAGAATGGGAACAGGAATTAGATAATTTTGACCCAACAAATACCCCTTGAGCCATTATATGTAGTTGATACCCATGCGCTTATTTGGTATCTTTTGCGTGATAGCAAACTGAGTCAAACCGCGCTTGATGTTTTTCGTGGTGCTGAACGTGGTGAAACACTTTTGATTATCTCTGTGGTTGTACTTGCTGAGTTTTATTATGCCAATGCCAAAAATCGCTGGTTTAATGATTATCAGGTCGTTTACCAAGACTTATTGAGCAAACCTTTCTTTAAATTTATTCCTTTAGACGCAATTCATATTCTTGATTTTGACCGTGATAATCGTGTTCCAGAGATGCACGACCGTATTATTGCGGGTGTTGCGAGGCGTTTGGATGCACCACTTGTTTCATCTGACCCGCTTATTCGTTCTGCCGGGATTGTACGAATTATTTGGTAACGTTGTTTAATGGGAGAAATTGTTATGAGTGAAAAATCTACGGGTGCTGGAAGAGAACATCGGTATGAAGGCGAAGAAGTGGATGTGACCTATAATTTTAGGCGCTGTATTCATGCCAAATTTTGTGCCACACGTCTATCAGAAGTTTTTGATATTGAAAAACGCCCATGGGTGAATCCAAATGCGGCATCGGTGGAAAAAATTGTCGCCACCATCGAATTATGCCCATCGGGTGCATTGCATTATGACCGTAAAGACGGGGTAAAAGAAATTCCCGCAGGCGAGAATACAATTCGTATACAGCATAATGGGGCGCTTGAAATTCGCGGTGATTTAGCCATTCAGGGGACGAATCTGGATATTCCACATGAAACACGGGTGGCATTATGCCGATGTGGGGCATCTAAAAATAAGCCATTTTGTGATAATTCCCATAACGAGAGTGGTTTTGAAGCCATTGAGACCGCGCCTATCATCAGAGAGGGCGACCACGAAAAAGGCGGAAAACTCACCATTATTGCCCATGCCAACGGACCGTTAGAGGTACAAGGTAATTTTGAGATTATCGGCAGTGGTGGCGAGACCCTATTTCGTGGGAATAAAACATGGTTGTGTCGCTGTGGTGGGTCTGGCAAAAAACCCTTCTGTGATAGCACCCATAAGAAGAATGGATTCACGGCAGAGTAGACCAATTTCTTAAAAATCAATTTTCCCCTCTTGACATTGTACTGTACTACAGGGTATATGCTTGTTTATAACAACAGGCTAATCACCAAGAGGAGTGCGGTATGATGGAAAAATTGACACGCGGAAAATTGGCAAAATCGAGTGGGGTACACCCAGAGACTATTCGCTATTATGAGCAGAATGGTCTTATTCCTATTCCTGCACGGTCAGAATCGAATTATCGGTTATTCGATAACGATAGTGTAGAACGGGTGCATTTCATCAAACGGGCGCAATCAGTGGGGTTTTCGTTGGAAGAAATTCGCTTGTTATTGAGCCTTAAATATGCCGAAGATGCCACTTGTGAGCCTGTGCGTCAATTGGCACAAGAGAAAATGATTGCGCTTGAGCAAAAAATCCACGCCTTGCAAATGATGAAATCGCTATTAGATGATTTGGTCAATGCTTGTCCCGGCGGTACAGACCCTATTGAAGAATGTCCTATTTTAGACCATTTGGCACATGATGATGTGCAAATGTGAGTTTTATCACCCAAATTAAGGAGATATGTTATGCGTATCAAATATGCTATTCGGTGCATACTAATAGCTATCAGCTTTGTGTTGATGATTGGCTCGGTCAGTGCCGATGCCCCCATTGATGGACGTGCAGGACGCGCCGAAGTTCGATTTTTGGAGGGAATGATTGACCATCATCAAATGGCATTGGATATGGCGATGGATTGTCTCAATAAAGCCCAAACTGAATCGGTGGTTACGCTTTGCGAAGCCGTAATTACCGCGCAAAGTGCCGAAATTGCTCAAATGCAGGCATGGCTATTGGCTTGGTATGATGTGGAATATACCCCCATGCCGATGATGCCACAAGATGATATGGGTGGAATGCACGGCAATAACGCCCAACATACCGACCCACCAATGATGATGGGCATGATGGCGGGGCTTTCTCGGTTAGAAGGTGTCGAGTATGAAATTGCATGGCTGGAATCTATGATTGACCATCACGATGATGCCTTACACATGGCGGAACGGATTTTGCTCCGCGCTGAACATGCCGACCTCATCACCCTCGCAGAAGCCATTATCAGCGCACAAACCGCCGAAATTGATTATATGGAGTCGCTCATTGTTGAATTGAGCGCATAAGCTAACCATTAAGAGGGATGCACATGGACTTAGGACTGGTTTTTATCACAGGATTAACCACTGGCGGGCTAACATGCCTTGCGGTGCAGGGCGGTTTATTGATGACTGCACTCTCGCAAGGCGATATGTCTGAGGGTAAATTGACCTTTGCCGATTCTGCCTTGCCTGTTGGGGCATTTTTGGGGGCGAAATTGGTCTCCTATGCCATACTCGGATTCCTGCTTGGTGGATTAGGCACAGCCTTCCGTATTACGCCGACTGTTCAGGGTATTATGCAAGTGCTGGCTGGTCTGTTTATGATTGCCACTGCCTTTAGCCTTTTAGATGTGCATCCTATTTTTCGCTATTTGCAAATTAAACCGCCAAAATTTATCACGCGCAGAATTCGCGCTCAAGCCAAAAGTGATACAATATTTGCCCCTGCCATATTGGGCGCAATGACGATATTTATCCCTTGTGGCATAACCCAATCTATGATGATTTTGGCAATTAGCTCATCTAGCCCATTTGAAGGAATGGCGATTATGACCGCCTTCACATTGGGGACAACACCTGTATTTTTTGTACTCGGATTGGGTGCGACCCAGTTGCGCGGACGGATGCAAGCCGTTTTTTCAGTTGTGACAGCTACTTTGGTGTTATTGCTCGGTTTGTTGGCGTTTGATGCGGGGCTGGTTTTGCTCGATTCGCCCATTTCTCCTAGTCGGATTGTATTGGCGATGCTTAATCCAGACCCACCTGCCGTCTCTGCTACGATTGTGGATGGCAGGCAAGAATTTTACTTAACAGCCGATTATAACGGCTATACGCCCAATGTGTTACTTGCTCAAATAGGGATGCCCATCCGCCTGAATATGATTACGCAGAATGCACAAGGCTGTGAATTGGCATTTACCATTCCGAGTTTGGGAGTAGAAATGATGCTCCCGACGAATGGGAATACACCAATAGATATTCCTGCATCATCAGCAAAGGCGGGTGAGATTCGGTTTGCATGTAGCATGGGTATGTATACTGGCGTGATTAAAATTTCATAATGGAGGTAAGGAAATGACTAAACAACAATTCAAAGTAACAGGTATGCATTGTTCATCATGTGCCATGAATATTGAAGGTGAACTCGAAGATTTGCGTGGCATCCTCAAAGCCGATGTGAATTTTCCCAAGCAACTCACCCAAGTGGAATATGACGAAACCCTCGTCACCCCACAACAAATTATCACAACTATTGAAAAACTAGGTTATCAAGTGAGTCAACAATGACAACACAAGCAACCATTGAATTGCCTATCACAGGGATGACATGTGCCGCATGTGCGCGAAATGTGGAACGGGCATTAAGCAAGACTGAAGGTGTGAGTGTGGCTAATGTCAATATCGCCACAGAACGCGCCAGTATCACATTTGACCCCACATTGGTGGATATGACAGGTCTTATTTCCCGTGTGGATTCGGCTGGATATGGGGTGGCACAAGCCACCATAGACTTGCCTATCACAGGCATGACCTGTGCCTCATGTGTGAAAAATGTGGAGCGTGCGCTCAAGAAACAAGGCGGGATTTTATCTGCCAATGTCAATTTGGCGACAGAACGCGCCACTGTGACTTATTTGCCCAATGTCATACGCCGTTCTGATATGGTCAAAGCGGTGGAAAATGTCGGCTATGGTGTGATTAATACCACCGATTCTGCCCGTCCAGAAGATACAGAACGGGCTATCCGTGATGCCGAAATCCAACATCAAAAACGCCTTGTATGGATTGGCGCATTATTTAGTATTCCATTGGTCGTTTTGAGCATGACCCGTGACATGGTGATGATGACTGTCACCGTCCCTGTAGAGACAACGACAACCACCTCTATGGGGGGTATGGCGATGACCAATACCACCACCAATATGATGCCTCCTGAATGGACGATGTGGGCAGGCTGGATTTTTGTCTTTTGGGTATTGGCTACTCCTGTGCATTTTTATTTGGGGTGGCAATATATTCGTGGGGCGTGGAAAGCCGCTAAAAATCGTACCACCAATATGGATACCCTGATTGCCATTGGGTCTAGCGCCGCCTATCTCTATAGCCTTGTTGTCCTCATTGGGACGGTATTCAATATTGCAGGGCTATCTGGTGGATATGTCTATTTTGAATCTGGCGCGGTTATCTTGACCCTGATTACACTCGGAAAATTACTCGAAGCGCGTGCTAAGGGACGCACGAGTGATGCGATTAAACGGTTGATGAACCTCACCCCACGCACAGCATTGCTGATGCGAGATGGGAATGAGGTCGAAATTTCGGTGGATGATATTCAGGTAAACGACCATTTATTGGTACGCCCCGGTGAACGGATTCCAACCGATGGTGTGGTCTTTGAGGGGCAATCATCTGTAGATGAATCTATGCTCACAGGCGAATCGTTGCCAGTGACCAAACAAGTCGGTAATCCTGTTATCGGCGGAACGGTGAATAAACAAGGACGATTGGTGATAGAAGCGCAAAAGGTCGGTTCAGAGACAGCATTGGCGCAAATCATTCGCCTTGTAGAACAAGCACAAGGGTCTAAAGCCCCTATCCAACGGGTAGCCGATGCGGTATCAGGCGTATTTGTGCCTGTGGTGTTGGTACTCGCCACACTGACCTTTATTGGCTGGATGATTATCGGCAACAATTTTACCGAAGCTATGCTACATAGCATTGCTGTGTTGGTGATTGCCTGTCCCTGTGCATTGGGACTCGCCACACCTACTGCCATTATGGTCGGGACGGGGCGCGGGGCAGAGATGGGAATTTTATTCAAAAATAGCGAATCGCTCGAAAACGCACATCGCCTAAAAGTGATTGCCTTTGATAAAACGGGTACGATTACGCAAGGCAAGCCTGCTGTTACCCAAATTATCCCGATAGCACCATTTACATCGGAACAGGTTTTGTATTATGGCGCGAGTGTTGAGCGTGCCAGCGAACATCCATTGGGCGAAGCCATTGTCCGCCATGCCAATGAAAAAGGCATCACCCTTGTTCAACCACAAGATTTTTCTGCTGATATTGGGCGTGGTGTGGTTGGCTTGGTAGATGAAAAACGTATCCGTGTGGGAAGTCCTAAATATCTTCCCGAAATTTCCGCAGATGCGAGCGCGATGATTACCCAAATTCAACTGCAAGCACAAACGGCGGTGGTCGTGGTTGTAGATGATGTGGTTGCTGGTGTTATCGGAATTGCCGATATCGTCAAGGCAGGCTCAGGAGAGGCTATCAGCCAACTCGGACGCTTGGGTATCCAAACCGTGATGATTACAGGTGATAACCAGCGGACTGCCGATGCGATTGCCAAAGAAGTGGGTGTGACTCGTGTTTTGGCAGAAGTATTGCCTGCCGATAAAGCGAATACCGTTAAAAATCTTCAAACTGATGGACAGTATGTGGCGATGGTGGGGGATGGCATTAATGATGCCCCTGCGCTGGCACAAGCCCATGTGGGTATTGCCATTGGTACTGGTACCGATATAGCAATGGAAGCCGCCGATGTCACGTTGATGAGTGGTGATTTGCGTGGGGTGGTGCGGGCTGTGGCACTTAGTAAAGCAACGATGAAGACGATATACCAGAATTTGTTTTGGGCATTTGTCTATAATATTGTCCTAATTCCCGTTGCAATGATTGGGCTTCTCGTGCCGATGCTTGCCGCAGGTGCGATGGCGACATCCTCTGTCTTTGTTGTAAGCAACTCACTTCGATTGAGGAAAAGAGCGATATAACCGACAAATTTCCGATATTGAGTACATTTTCACCACAAGTTAAATCTTAACACAATCTGTAATTCCATCTTGCAGTAAATCCAATTCCGACCTTGTGTAGGTAAAAGACACAAGGTCGTAATTGTTTTGAGTAAGGTCGTATGCCAGCCTTTTCAAGGTTTTGCTATAACTTAGAATAAAGGTGACAAATTCTCTGATTTCATATTCAGATAATGGTCTTAATTCCTTAAGAGTATCACTATGATTTGATGAAGAGATTTTAGGTTCAATTGGAATACCCATACTATTCAAAATACTACCCGACCCGTGGTGACGGATACCCCGCAGACTGTGACCAAAAACCTACGGGATATGATGGATGAGGCGAGGCGGGAGTATCCTGAGCCGATGATGACCCCATTGATGGTGACAGAGTTCATCCGTGTGTTGTTGGGGGTGCTGGTGGATTAGCGTACCAATTCGGGTTCGGGGATGGTTTTGCCGACTTGGAGTGCTGTTTCTAACCACAGACTTTTGGCTTCATCTATCATCCGCAAGGCTTCCTCACGACTATCCCCATTGGTCATGCAACCCTCTAGCAATGGAATCCGAGCAAACCAGAAGCCATCTTCATCTGGAATGAGTTCAATAGGGTAGGGTAGTGATAAGAAGTAATTTAGGTCTTTAGTCGTTGGTTGCATCTTCATCATCCTCTTGTATCTCTTCAAGGGTGGTTTGGGTTTGTTCCTGTTGGATTTTATCAATCAGGTCAAGCGCTTCACGAACATAAACCGCTTTGATAGGATGTTTATAGGGTACAACAAAAAGGCGGGGTTCACCATTAATGATGACATTAAATGAATGATGACTGCCATTTGAACGGACGAGTTCAAATCCAAAATCTTCTAAGACAACACGAAGCTCATCGAAGGAAACATTCTTAGGGTTTTGGCGGAGTTTTTGTAACCGTTTTTGTCGTTTACTCATACCTCTAGTATAGTCGATTTTGGTGAATAGCATATGCTATACTGGATAAAAAAGGTGAATGTATGATGACACTGGCAGAAGTTTTTGAGCGAGCTGTTCAATTGACCACTGAAGAGCGCAAAGAGTTGGTTAAGTTGTTGGTGGATACACTGGTTGAAAAACCGACTTCTGAACAGAAGCGCGTTGATTTACCACCGCTTGATTTAGGGGGTATGCAACCGGGTGTTGAGCTCATTCGCCGAGAAGAATTTTATGATGATGAAACAATTCCCGATAGGGAATAAACAAACCCATTATGCGAATATTGTTGCGACGATGCAGGTGTATCGTATCCCGAAATTATTCACCCTGAACATTGCGGATTTTAAGCGATTTAGTGCATTGATACAACTTGTGCAAATGGATAGCAATGGCAATGTAACCTTGTAGGAAGAGGTTGAAGCAAGTTAGAAGCCAATTATATCTGGTAGAGATCGGCGCTGGCGGATTAGCGCACCAATTCGGGTTCGGGGATGGTTTTGCCGACTTGGAGTGCCATTTTTAGCCACAGGCTTTTGGTTTCATTTATTATCCATTCGAACTGTTCCTGTTAGTTATTCACCCTTATAGTAGGGGTTTACAACAAAGTTGCCGAGATTTATATCGAAACAATATGCGATTTTAATGACTTAAATTTTCACAATTGCATCACAAAAATCACCTGTTTCCATATCTATTGGCAAAGGCAATAAAATAAGGCAATTCAGAGATTTCATGAATTTTAGCATATCAAAAAACCACTTTTTACCATGCATTTTGACAAATTCTAGAGATCCCATTCCATATTCTAATGGTGGAAAACAAAAAATTTGTTTATCATGAGCTAATCCAATAACGCAACTAGAAGACCATGCTTCTGCACTTTGTTGTCGTAAATATCGAACATATCGTTGCGGTGTCAACTTAAAATGTTGAATAAAGTCTTGCTCAGATAAACCATAGCGATTTCCTTTTTTAATTCCAGCAATAACTTGGTTTTTAACAGTTTGCGTAAACAGCCCAAACCGCCTTACCTCTTCATAACGTACAAGCCATGATATTTTTCTGCGCTGAGCTGCAGAATAGATATGTTCATCTATCTTAAACACACCTGATTGTTCTACAATTGCCCCGCCAATTAATAGACTTAATGCCCACATATCCCAATGATTTTCTGATGTGAGATGGTAAACTTTACCAAACTCAAATTCATGATTCGATAGACTTAGCTGAACTTTTGGTTTTTCTATTCTATCAACAATAGATAAGTCGCCGTTGAAAGTTACATCTTCAAGTATTATTCTCATCATTATATCCTTATTATAAATCACGGACATCTCGACCATGTGCCAAAGAAACCTGTAGGTCTTTCAATACAGGGTTGACGCCAGCTCAAATCAACTGGTCCAGGTAATATGAACATTCTAGCTTCTCCAATGACAGTCACATTAAAAATACTTAAAGGATCTGTGTTAGATCTTTGTAGTGACAGCCTCTTAGATTGTTCTGGGTCGAGTACCAATTCTGACGGTCTTGCATAAAATACAATACGAGCCTCTACAAAAACCGCACCAGCCTCTTGGGCTCTTTCTGTATTTGAGCGTCCTTCAAAGACATAAACATGTTGTTCACGAACAGAGAAAGATGGGTCTATAATTTTATCGGCTAAAATTTTAGTAGCACTTGACTCGGTTGTATAATGTGAAACGAGGATAGTGTTATCAGGTTCATCGGGATCAGCGAAATTAATCCGTGGAAGAACTCGCTGAAAATAATCCCACAAATCTCTGAAATAGTCATTTTCAAGAGGACTTGGCATTGGTAGATTTTGAATTTGTGGTGGGGAACTGGGTATTGTGCCAAGATTTGGTTTTGGGCAATTAATACCAATGAACCAACATTCAAGGGTTCCAAATTCTTCCATCACCCTATCAAGGTGATTTTTAAACGCATATGCTCTGGTGGCACCTAGAGCTCCTTCAATACACCGCATCGCATCTATTGTATTACCGGGATAAAGTACCCCGCACGATGCTTCTGGTGTTATCAATTTTAAATAATCAGCATTTTCCAGTTTAGATGTAAGTGTAGAGCCACTAGACAATAAAACCAGCAGTGTTGTGGCAATTAAAAGGGCGAGTTTTATGATGCGAGCCTGTGCCTCTGCGACTTTCACCTTCCAAATGGCATATGCCGCCCAGTAGTTCTTGTTGGCTTGACTCTGCTTACCCGCCAACATCACGGTTTCTGTGGCTTCTGTCTGTTTCAGTTGGTTTGCATCCCAATTGGCAGTCGCATTTTGGGCTTGGGTCGCTTGTTGTGCCTATAACACAGTAAATAACTATTTTTATCATAATAATGTATTATACCTCAATACCATCTATGAATTGAGGTATATAATTACCTATCTGAAGTTCGAATTTGGTAGATGAAATGTAAATCTTACTAACTCCAGAATTGATTTCTACAATAAACCCATTAGTATCTCGCCCTAGACTTCCTGTAAAAGCCATGGACTCTTCATCAGTTAACAGCCTAAAATTTGCCCCATGCCAATTTGTAAAACCTGAAAAATAATGAACACCTGTTAAGTGCATAAGAAAGCCATTTGAATCTCTACTCTTTTCATGTATCCAAATTTTCATAATTTTATGACTTGTAATATAGGAGTGTATATTACAAGAAAAATCATCGGGGTTTTGCAATCCTAGTATATTTTCTTTCCCCTTCATAAGGTATATATATCCTTTACGATGCAATGTAGCCACATCAATTAATTTTTCACTCATAAGTAAATCTCCTATAGTATTTCAAGAACCAGCACAAATTATTGCTTTTGATTCAAAATCCGGTATAGGTGGTGGGGCTAAGGGTATACTGCCACCAGAACTATAAAATATAGTTTTAGCACATAAATCAGGCATCATTGCAATTGTTAATAGCTCATTTGAAGTAATCGGTAATGGAACGGATGTCATTCCTTTTTCTATCTTTATACCATTCTCTCTTGCCCATTCAAGTGCTTGTGTACCGCCCCCAATACCATCTAAATTAAAATGTATCACAGAAACTTTTCTAGCTACATCCAAAAACCTGCTAGAAAATAGCGTATCATTTGTTATACCAGCACCATTCCAATCAGGAACAACATCTGATGGGAGAAAAGTAGGGGGGTCTGATGGGTTTGCTCTAAAAATAGTAATCATATATTGCTGTAAATGATTTCTGGCTTCTTGATTATTAGTTGGAACAACATAATAAGCATGAACAGTAACTCCATTTGAATTTAGCAAAAGATTTAGGTTAATAGTAAGATTTATTAACCTCTCATCACCAAATCCTAGCGCCATGTGTTTAGTAGGCATTTTGGCATCTTCCTGCCTCGCTTCATCCACCGCTGTAGCAATTTGTGTCCTAGCTTGGGCGATTACTAAATCGCGTGCTGCCAATTCATTCATATCTAGTATAATTGTATTGAAATATACAGACATCGCCAGCTCATCAGCAGGTGATAATACGACAGAACCTGACAACATACAAAGCATAAACTTTAACCAAGGTGGAATAAATCGCATACTTATACAAGCCGTTTGTGATTGTTCTGGAATAAGTGGCTTGGCATAAATGTCATCGCGGGGTTTTATTGGTTGTGGTATCAATGAAAGTAATGTAAAAACCACGACACCCAATACCAGCAATAATCGAAGCAAATTGCCATATTGATTCACTAATTGTCTCAGCTGTGTTTCTGCCTCAGCCTGTCTACGAGCCAATTCCTGCGCCCGTCTGCGAGCCTGTGCCTCTGCGACTTTCGCCTTCCAAATGGCATACGCCGCCCAGTAGTTCTTGTTGGCTTGGCTCTGTTTGCCAGCTAACATCACGGTTTGTGTCGCTTCGGTCTGTTTGAGTTGGTTCGCATCCCAATTGGTAGTCGCATTTTGCGCTTGGGTTGCTTGTTGTGCTTGCAAATCGGCTAAGGCTTGGGCTTGCTGTGCCTCTTGCTCTTTCTTTTTGGCAATTGCCGTGGCAGTCAAGGTTAATGCACCCGCCCCTGCGACGACCCCAAGAATGGCTAAGAGTCCATTGGCGGGAGATGATGATGAAGTGGTGTCACTGGTTAATGGGTCATAGATGACGGCAGATTCAGGGTTATCCTCTAAAAATAACTCGCCATCATCCATAATTTCTGGAATAAATCGGATGGTATTACCACCATTATTCGCCTCTTGTGAGATAGGGGTATCGTCACTATTGTCTCGTTCTCGGATGAAGGGCAGGGTGCTAATACGTGGCGGATGTCCGACAGGAGGATTGGTAATGGGTGGGAACACTGCTTCGGAAATGACGATTTCGACACTTTCACGGATGACAGGTGGACGATTAATATTGGGGTCGCCATGTAGCGTTGTTTCGGTATTGCCGTTGTGTTTCCCGTCATTGCCAGTGGTGGTGATGCGCGGATTGATGACAACATTTGGTGGTGTTTTTACTACAGGTGGTGGTGAAACATAATACAGGGTTTCATCACCCAGATTTGGTGGGAAATCATCATCGGTCTCGAAGGGTGGGATGTTGGGTGGGTTGGATGGTGGCAAAATGCTCACCACAGGCGGATTTTGGATGACCATCACACCCGCTTCTTCAATCGTGAATGTGGTCATTTTTTCCGCTTCGATATTGCCCGCAAAGTCGGTGGTGAAGAATTGTACCCAATACATGCCTTTTTCGGTCACGGTCATAGGGTGATGGTAATCTTGCCACACACCATTAATCGCCATGCGGGTGAGGGCGAATCCACTCACACCATCCCAACGATTGAGGGTTATGACCATCCCATCTTCAGTTTCGGTGAGTACCGCATTGGTCTGGGGTGGGGTGATGTCGTAGCCGATTTGGAAACTGTGTGCGGTGGAATTGGTCGCCACATCGCGGACTTCAACGAATAAGCCATACAACCCTTCACGGGTTATGGTCACTGGTGTGGTGTAGGTATTCCAACCGCCATTATCTACGGTGTAGCCAATGCTCCCGACTTGACTGGTCGTATCGCTGGCGGTTACAACGAAGGATGGTGGTGAGATGAACCAGCCGTTTTCACCCTTATCCCCAACAAGGTTAATGCTCAGTTGTGGTGCGGTGCTGTCGTAGGCAATTTGAAAGGATTCAGTGGTGGTGTTTTGTGCCACATCTAATGCAATCGCTTGGACATCATACACGCCATCTTGGGTGAAACTCACAGGGGCGGTATATAGAGTCATCCCACCACCATTGACGATGTAACCCAATCCCAAGACACCACTGGTGGCATCGGTGGCGGATAAGGTCATAGTTGGTGGTGAGATGAACCATGTTGTGCCATTGGTTGTGCCAGTCACATCAGGGACGAGGGTAGGGGCAACGCTGTCAATCTGAATGACCACGCCAGTATAATTTTCATGACCTGCATTATCAATGGCTTGAGCATCCAACGAATGGACACCATCTGTCACAAAAGAGATAACACCTGTGTAGGGGGTGAGTCCAGACCCATTCACATCTTGCTCAATGCTCAAAATACCACTGGTGGCATCGGATGCTTGGATGATGAAACTCACTGGGGCATTCCACCAGCCACTGCTGGCATCCACGGGTCGGTCGGGTGTAATCGCTAAATCGGGTGGGATACTATCTATTTGGATGGTCGTAGATTGGGGTGCTTCTGGATGATGTCCATCGGTTGAATAAAAACTGAGTGTATTAACCCCTTCGCTACCAACGGTAAAAGGCGCACCTGTATAAGATGCTGATATGCCATTCACATCATAAAGTGTTTGGCTAACCCCAAAACACTGAGCATCATTTGCCGTAAAACTGACCGTTACGGGGGTGGTATACCAATTATTGTCACCCATCAATCCGACAAAATGTGGGGTGGTGATGGGTGCGCTATAATCCTGTGCAACAATTGCCCATTCCGTCCACTCGCTTGACCCACCCGCATTATGCGCCCGTGCGCGAAAACGATGTTCACCTTCTGCGAGGCTCATGAAGGTATAGGTGGTCGTATCAAAAATCCCTGTTGGACCTTCAATCTCAAATCGTGTGCCAAGTGTGCCTAATGTGTTGAGTACCACGGTGCGGGTTGGATCGGCAGAGCAATAATTATCTGGTATGACGTTAATACCGGGTAGATTGGGTGGTGGCACAGATTCCACACACCAAACATTGCTCTGATCATGATAATCCCCTGCAATATCACCAAAACAATTTAACGGGCAACTATCCAGCCAAGTGTTATCTACGATAACACCTAATGGGTCGATTGTATAATCTATCCACGAAACCGAACATGGTTCGCCAATGACCCCATAGGCTTGGGCAGGTTGGGCAGGTGTCGTAATGACAGTAATTGAGGTGAGGCAGAATAAGACAACAAGAATGAGTACATGTTTTTTGAACAATGGAGTAACCCCTACATCTAAACGGTATCATATGTGTGTTGTGCTAATAGTTATATTAGCCTAGTATACTCTAATTTCCAGCCTAGAAGATGACTAAAGTCCTACGATTCCTCTATTGTTAGCGACCTGTAACGTTTCAAACGATTTTATAGGCATTTCAGGATTGAGGTAGTCTACAAGTTGCTCTGTGAACATATTCTATTGGAGTATCACACCTTCTTTGGATATATAGGCATATCATATAGATTGCAGATATGCCTATTTACGCACTAAAGCATGTTCCATGAAAGAGTCCTTTATAAACAATTGTATCAAGACTCTTTTTATTTTAGAATAAATAAACTCATTTAATAACTGCTTTTGGGGTATTATGGATTACTATTCGATTACAGAACTCCATAAAACAGATGCTTCTATCTTGGCACTTCGTAAAGAGTGGCTACCGTTAGCTGTTTCGTTTTTACATCTTGCCTTCAAACGTAAACATCAAGTATCACTCCCCTATGATATTTTTCGTGAACAACTCGATAATTATATTGAAAACACCAATAATACTCTGATAGAAGATAATCAACACAGACATGATGCAGATTATTATATAAATCAGTGGATTAATGAGTCGAATCTGATTCGCAGAATTATTCATCATGATGGATATATCATTCAACTTTCACAGCATGGTGAGCGTTTGATAGGCTGGTTTGAGGAATTACAAAATCGTAAAATCATCGGTACAGAATCCCGTTTGATGAATATTCTCTCATTACTGGATGATATTGTTACTCGTAGTACAGAAGATGTCGAAAAACGGTTGCACATGCTTTATAGTCAGCGCAACCAAATTGATATAGAAATTGAGCGAATTCAAGAGACAGGGCAAGTAGATGGTTTAAGCGATGTCCAAATTAAAGAACGCTTGAATCATATTTCAGAGATGGCAAGCCAACTTCTGCGTGATTTTAGCCTTGTTGAAGAGCGATTTCGTGATATGGCACGCACTATTCAACAAGCACAATTAAACCCAAATATTCGACGCGGTGAAATTCTTGGTAGTGCTTTAGATGCAGATGAGCAATTAGAATTAAGTGATGAGGGACAGAGTTTTCGTGCTTTTTATGAATTACTTATACACCCCGAACAACGCGGACGTTTTGATGAATTGATTCGTAATATCTTTGATATGCAACGCCTTACGCCATTTGTTGGTGAGAATGTTATTTTACAACGCCTGACATCGCATCTATTAGATGCTGGTGAGCGTGTTAATCAATCAAACCAGCGTCTTGCAGAGCATTTAAGGCGTATTGTAGATACGCGCAATATCACCGAAAGTCGGCGGATACAAACCCTTTCACGCGAAATAAAGCACATGATTAGCCAATTGAGCCATTTATCATTGTTCAATTCACCTCGTACTTTTTATACAATTGAAGGTGAGCCAAATATTGAACTGCCTTTAGAACGCCCTCTATATACCCCTGCCGAACAAATTATAATGACTGAGCGTCCATATAGTGCATCTAATTTAATTGATGATGACGCACTTATGACCCTATATAGCACATTTTACATTGATGATACACTCCTACATGAAAATATCAAACGCATGTTGATGAGTCGCAAAGAAGTCACTTTAAGTGAGGTGATTACCAGTTATCCAATTACACATGGTATTGCAGAAGTAATTGCATATTTAATGATTGCGACTGATGAACCAAATCATTTGGTTGACCGTAACATACAAGATATTATTTCTATCAAAACACATATAGGCGATGAAAGAGATGTGATTGTTCCACGAGTTATTTTCCGAAGAGAAACTAAATAAATGGATATAACCCATGCCTGATAATCTCCCTAAATTCGAATTGTATGCTGTCGCCATCCGAAAATTGTTGAAAGGGGTGGTTTATCACGATGACCCTGCATGGATGCAAATTCGTGATTATGAATTACCAATTCGTGAATATTTAGCCAAAATTGGCTTGGGAATTCATCTAGATGAAATTGGTAATTTTGCCTATCTTTATGACCAGAGTCGTGATGATGACCAACCTAGTTCGCTTCCAGCTTTGACTAATCGGCGTAATTTATCTTTTCCCGATACATTGCTTTTGGTCTTATTACGTGAGCGGTTAGATGAGCATGAAATGCGTGATTTAGATGGTAACAGACTCATTTTAAGTATAGATGAAATTACAGAAATGTACCGTGTTTTTGTAGATAACACATCTGATGCACGCCGAACAGACCAGAGTCTTTTGAATAGTATGAATCGCCTCAAAAAATATGGCTTCTTAACTGAACGCAATGATAAAAGATTTGAGGTTCGCCCGTTGCTTCGGGCAAAAATTAGCGCGGATGAATTGGAAGACATTAAATCACGCTTGCAACATTATATACAACAAAATCATGTTTCAGAATTAGAGGATGATGATGGGGAATCTGTTTGATGAACAAAGTGGTTTTCGGCTTCAACGCCTAGAGATTTATAATTGGGGAACATTTGACAAAGAAATTTGGGTGATGAACCCTGAGTGCCAGACGGCTGTTTTGACTGGTGCAAATGGTTCTGGTAAATCTACGGTTGTTGATGCTTTATTAACCCTCTTGGTGGATTCACGCCAACGGAATTATAATCTTGCTTCTGGGGCAGGTAGTGGGCGTGAACGTTCTGAGCGCACCTATGTGCGGGGGCAATATAGCCGTTCTCGTGGCGATACTGCTATTGAGGCTAAAGCAAATACCCTCCGTGATAGCCAATCGCATAGTGTATTGTTGGCAGTTTTTTATGACACATCGCAAAACCGTACTGTCACCCTCGCACAAGTTCTATGGATTAGTAATGTGGATAGAGTTGAGAAACGATTTTATATCGCATCACATGATTTATGTATCGAAAAGCATTTTCCTCAACGCCATTTGACCATCCGTGATTTTCCACAACCATTACAAAAAGACATCGCTATTTTTTCGAGTTTTACTGAGTATATCAATTCGGCACGTAAGGCACTTGGATTAAGTGGCAAGGCAAAGGCGCTTTCTTTGTTTAATGAAACGGTTGCCGTTAAAGATATTGCCAGCCTCAATACATTTGTCCGTGAACATATGCTGGATAAAGGGAATCCAGAAGAAAAAGTTGAGGCGCTCCGAACCCAATATCGAGAACTCAATGAAGCCTATGCGTCTATTCAACGTGCCAGTAGCCAACTTCGCATTCTCTCACCATTGGTTAAAGCAGGAAATGAGTATATACGCTATCAAGACCAAATCGCCCGCTATGAAACTGCAAAAATACTTGTGCCATTTTATGTGGCATCGCGTGCGCGTGATTTATTAGTGACTGCCATCAATCAAACACAACAAAAATATGATGTGGAACAAAGCCACCTTGCGCGTATTGATACAGAATTATCTAATTTACGTGAGCAATTAGAGCGGGTTAAGATATCTATTGCACAAGATAGTGTTGGTCAAGAAAAACGTGAAATTCAAGGTAAAATTCACCCCCTCAAGGGGCAGATTCAAGCCCTTAAACGTGCGGCAGACCGCTATGATGAAAATGCTCAGTCCTTGTTATTGCCAACTTATCGCACAGAGGATGATTTTTACGAAAACCGTACAAATGCCAAGCAATTACAGCAGACTCTTATAGACACTATCCAAAATTTTGAGTTACAACGCAGTACATATGAGATTGACCAACGTGATTTAATAGCACAATCAAAATTATTAGATACCGAAATTCAATATTTACGGGTAAACCCAAGCAATATCCCACAAAATATTGCCAAGATTCGCCAGATGATATGCGATGATTTGTTTATTTCTGCCGATGAATTGCTTTTTGTGGGCGAATTGCTTAAGGTGCGTGATGAAGATGCTCAATGGGAAGGTGCGCTTGAGCGACTGTTCAATAATTTTGCTCAAGATTTAATTGTACCAGAATCGCTGTATCA
Organism: bacterium; assembly: GCA_033763335.1. Lineage (GTDB taxonomy): Bacteria > Chloroflexota > Anaerolineae > Aggregatilineales > Phototrophicaceae. The sequence continues at coordinate 37,707 of JANRKU010000051.1, read as the reverse complement.
GCAAGTTAGCCGATATGTCAACGAAAATAACTTAAAGGGTCGTCTGATATATCACCGTGTTGACCCACTTAAACGTCCTGAACGGGTGTTAGAACGCCGTAATGAACAGACTCGACATGAAATGGCATATGAAAAATTGGAAATACTTGCCAACACACCTTATCATGATTGGCTAGTTCATAACCTGATGCAAAGATTTGATTATGTATGTTGCTATGATTTGTCCGATTTTCAGCAGGTGCAACGTGGTATCACGCTACAGGGACAAATTAAGCACAACACATCTAGACATGAGAAAGATGACCGCCATACGCTCAATGACCGTTCCAGATATGTACTGGGTTGGGATAATCGCCCAAAATTACGTCAATTGGAGCGAGAATTAGATGATTTAAGTCGTCGCCTTGCTAAGTTAGATAACGAGATTCAAAAAATAAAGACAGATTTAGACCGTAACCGCCGTGATGTTAGTACCATAGAAAATCTTTTGAACTATCAATTATTTTCAGAAATTGATTGGCGTACCCCGCAATCCGAATATGATATGCTTGAAAGACGTTTAACAGAACTTGACCAGCAATCGCAACAACTGAAACAACTCGAAAACCAACGTGATAAATTGCAGGGTGAAATTCACGAGAAGACGCATCAGCGCGATAAAATAACGGGTGATATTGGTGTTCTAAAAAACCAAATAAAAATCTATGGGACACAATTAACTCGTGAAAAACAGATACTTGATTCATCTAGTGATGAGCATTCTCGTTTATGGGAACAGGTGGGAACTATTATTGAAGAAATTGATAAAGACCCGCTTACCATTGAGTCAGTAAATAACCGTACTAACCAACTTGAGGTATCTATTCAACGTGGTATTAACAGCTTTCGAGGGCTTCAGGGTCAATTAGAGACCACAATTGTCAATGCAATGAACACCTTTCGTCGTGATTACCCAGATATAGGGGTATCCATGACGGCTGATTTATCCTCATTGGATGCGTTTTTGCAAATTTATAATCGGTTAGAGACAGATGATTTGCCACGTTATCAAGACCGATTTAAGGATATGTTAGACCGCACGGTGACACGCGGTATTCAGATGTTTTATGGTCATTTGACAGAACAGGAACGTCAAATTGATAAAAGTATTGCTGAACTGAATGACTCTTTAGCACAGGTAGATTATGGCGGGGGGTCTATCATCCATTTGATTGCAGACCGTACCAATGACCCAGAGATTAACGACTTTTTACGAGATTTGAGAGCCTGCTTTGTTGATGTAGGGGATAATTCCGATGAAGAGCGTAACCGTGCATATAATCGGATTAAGCTACTCATTGAACATTTTGATAATGACCCTAATTGGATGCGCCGTGTGACTGATGTACGGCGGTGGCGGATGTTTGCCGCCGAACAGATAGATTCAAATGGACTACAGGTGGATTATTATAATGACTCTTCTGGAAAATCGGGGGGACAAAAAGCAAAATTAGCCTATACCATTTTAGCCTCTGCCATTGCACATCAATATGGGCTACAAGATGCTATGCCAAATAATCGCACATTTCGGTTTGTTGTGATTGATGAAGCATTTAGTAAATTAGATGATGACAATGCCCGCTTTGCTATGAAATTATTTGCTCAATTAGGTCTACAACTGCTTGTTGTAACGCCTATGCAACAATTGCATGTCATTGAGGGATTTGTTGAGGCTTATCATGTTGTGGTGAATAATAATGAAGGGAGCTATTCGCGCTTATTCAATTTAACCCAATCTGAATATCGCCAGCGTCAACGCGAATTTCGGAACTAACAGGGTTTTTAATGATAACACCAGATGATATTATCAACCGTGCCAAACGAAAATATCATGATGTCCTTAGAGCATGGTTTTTGGGGGAAGAGATTTTTCCAATAGAATTTTCTATTGGCACGTTATCCAAAAATTTAGAGCAACGGCGAAAAGATATTGACCTATTGCGACAATATTCTAAAGAACAGCGCGGAGCAGGCTATGAAATTGTCTGGAATATTGTTAATACGCAAGCATTCAGTAAACAAACTGTCCCACAACGAGTTGTTATCGGTACTTTAGAAGATTATTTATCTCTTATTCGCAAGACAACAGAATTCAATCAATTTGTTGTAGATGTTAAGAAGATACATCAAAAATTTCCTGAACTAGAAAGTTGGATACAATCTTATCCGCAATATGTGATTGATTACCATAATAAATGGGATGATTTATTATTGGTGTGCGATTATTTCATTAAAAAGCCACGCCCCAATGTATATATCCGTGAACTGCCTATTGCTATCCACACAAAATTTATTGAAACACATATTGCTATTTTACGAGATTTGTTAGACCAACTTCTTCCACTAGACACAATACGCTCTGATGTAACCGATTTTAATAGACGATTTGGTCTCAAAGATAAGCCCACATTGATTCGCCTTCGATTGCTGGATGAACAACTAGATTGGTTATATCGGATACAGGTTGATGATTTATCACTACCCATATCTCAATTAAACGAGCTACTTTCAAGCCATATAAAACCCAAGCATATCATTATTGTAGAAAATTTAATTAATTTCCTCACATTGCCAAAACTGCCAAATACGGTTGGCTTGTTAGGGGGTGGTTTTGCCGTCCATATTTTACGAGATATAGCATATTTATATCATACCCATATCATTTACTGGGGGGATATGGATGTACATGGTTTTGAGATATTATCTGATTTGCGCGGGATTTTTACACATACACAATCTATCATGATGGATAATTCTACCTTTGAAAAATATGCACAATATGCCGTTATAGGGAAGCCCAGTCGCACGGCACGATTCGATAATTTGACACCATTAGAAGCAAAACTATGTCAAAAAATTTTAGAAAATAACTTGCGTTTAGAGCAAGAACATATTTCACAGGATGATGCTGTGATATGCTTGAAAAAATTGATTTTTAAGGTTTCGTAAGTCATTAATGGTGCTTGATTTCCATGATACTTGATGTTCAAATTTTCCAATGGTCTCATAATTTTGCTTTTTAATTTCACATCGGGCATATGATAATATTCTCATAGTCTAATGCCACACGGTGTAGAACAGTGCCTACCCGTAGATTTAGTTCTGTTGCGAGGATGGTGATAATTTGTGGTGTATCTATCATAATTCCTTTTGCATGATTGTATCCTAACATTGACTGAAATCATTAGCCAATCTATGCAACCGTGTTGCGAAAATTACGTTATTTAGGCGAAAAAATTATTTTTCAATTTTTCAAAATTTTATATTTTTTAAATTATGATATAGAGTGATGAGTGTAGATAATAGGTAGGTCATAAAACATAACTTGGAATGACAAGGGGTACTCCTTGCGACAATTTTGGCGCGGGCGGGCTACATGGAATGAAAATGTAGTGTAGTCGGGGCATGAAAATGCCTGATATGTGGCTAAAATCTACGGTTAAGGAAAACCGTAGGTTAAACCGTACCTACATGATGGTGGATATTCACCGACTGAGCGCGTAGTTTCGCACGCAAACCCGTGATAGGTCTATCGCGCTTGGCATCAAAGACAACTCGTGGCTCAGTTTGTAGAGGGGTGTCTGGTATCACAGTAGGGGAGAGTGTAGCTTTTGGCGGGGTATCTCCGAATAGGGGGATAGTCTTTTTCTGAGCTTCACGCATGAGGTCGCATTCAATTTCATCTGGTGTACGAGTATCTATTTGATGAAGGACAAGGGGATGGTGTGGCGCTTTTTGCATCCACTCCCCATACAGTGTTTTTTTCTTCATTCCGAGTTGTACGATTTCAGGTGTCTTGAACATCTGAATCTGCTGAGGGGCATTAATTTCTTGGTCACGCTTTTTCTGTGTGGCGGTACGATTGTCCACAGGTTGTCCTGTGAACATATCGTATTGGAGTATCAGCCCTTCTTTAGACATATAGGCATATCATATAGATTGCAGATATGCCTATTCAAGCACTAAATCATCAAAACAGGAACTTCTTCAATAGCCCTAAATCTGGTAATAGGGCTAGGTTTAGCCTTGTCAAGCCAGTGCTATGGCTGGTCTGATTTGGTGGTATTGGTGGTTTCCAACTCACTTCGATTGAGGAAAAAAGCGATATAACAAGCAAAATAGCATGTTCCATAAAAGAGTCCTTCATAAACAATTGTGTAAGGACTCTTTTCATATATATAATCTACGATGATATGCTTGAAAAAAGGATTTTGTAACCCTCAATTAATACTTGGATGTTGATTTCTATGATTCTTGATATTACAAAATATACACCAGAAGAAAGCCTATTTATTTTAGGGGATGATGATTATTGGGCGATTTTGCTTCGTGATGATTATCCCGATTTAATTATCACCAAAGCATGGCGACAAGAATTATTGGAGTGGGTTGGCGTTAAATTTGTGCGCTGGGTATTGAAGGGTATTCATTATGAACTCGTTGATGAGGATGACACTTATGATTTGTCTGGCGACCTGCTCTCACATAAATGGGATACACAGGCGCTAAGAAATTTATACCCCACTGTAAAAGAGTGGCTTGAAGAAGCATATACAGGCGACTGGATTGCCACCTATGAATCTTATTATGGGAAAGATTGGCAAATGTATGGTGATGAGTTTGAGTTTGAAATGCGAAACCGTCTTTCTGCGTTAATTCGAGAACAATTTGCACAGCAATTTGATGAGGCAGAAGATGAATTTGGCGAAGAAATTTGGTGTGATATTGATAGCGGGGAACTAGCCACCCAACAATTATTGACTTTTTATATTGAGCAATTTACGACAACATTCCTCTGGGAAAAATTTGAAGAAAGTGCTTATAAACAGATAGCTGATGAGCAAAACCAGTATTTGCATCGGCAAAAATTAGCCAACAATATCCTAAATTGGTGGAAAACAACCTTTCCAAATTTACAGAATCAGCGTATCGAGAAACCTGATTATAAATCTCTTCTGTTAGAACCACAATTAGAGGCGCAATTCAAAAACTTTTCTCATGAGTGGCTAGAATTTATTGCTAGTAACGGAATAAGGGGTAATTTTTCTAATAGTGTTGAAAGAGCGATTAGTGAAATTGCCAAAAAAGTGCTATTTTCTGAGAAATAAGAAACCCCTTTAGTAATTACTCTTAGAAGTGTAAATAGGTAGATTTTGTATGGTGGACTAGAGCCGTTAGTCTTACCTATCTACTATTTGCCCCCAATCCCAATTGCCTATCGAAATCTTATCAACAAAATATCTATTTTTGCTTCTTTACAATACCATACGGTATGGTATACTATCGGAAATGAAGCATACGATACGGTATGGTATGAATATATGGCATCAAAACAAGATTGGTTAGACGAAGGATGTATCATTTTATCTGAGGGTGGCGTTTTGGCGTTGACAATTGATTTATTGTGTCAACGGTTAGGACTCACGAAGGGGTCTTTTTATCATCATTTTAAGGGGTTTAATGGGTATAAAACCGACCTACTGGCTTATTTTGAGCAAGAAGGCACACATAATATTATCCATATCACTGAACAGGCACAAACCCCACCCGATAAACTGCGCCGATTATTAGAGACGAGCACCAGCTATCCACCAAACCTTGAGGTAGCGATTCGGGCATGGGCATTACAAGATGCGGATGTGCGGACTGTTCAAGCGCGGGTAGATGAACAACGAGTAGCGTATGTTCAAAAATTATTCATCGAATTAGGCGAATCCACAGACCGCGCCCGATTATTGGCTCAATTGTTATATACCGTCCTCATCGGCAGTCAGCAAATTCAGCCACATATTGATGAAGCGGGTATGGTGCAATTATTTAATGAATTTCAACGGTTGTATGGAGGGATAAATTCGTGAATACATGGTTTTTGATAGCAGGTTTATGGTGTTTGTTGCTTTTGCCACTTCATGTCTGGGGCGGGGAATATGTGTTTAATCGGATGCCATCGGATACCTTCCCAAAAATACCCAATGGCGATGGGAGCATTGCTAAACAAGAAATACGCTTTGGCTGGCACATGATTTCGATTGGATTTTTAATATCGGCGGGCTTGCTCATCTTTTTTGCGATGAACACATCATTGGTTGGGGCTGATTTGACCGCGTTGTGTATTGCACTTTATTTTTTGGGGTATGCGATGGTGATTGTCATATTACCCGCCTTAGCACTTCGCACCTATAAGACATTATTTCGCAGTCCACAATGGATAGCCTGTCTGCTGGTCACATTACTCATTTTTGGAGGGATTTACGCATGAAAACCACCGCTATTATCGACCAAACGCCAGAAGTTTTAGCCTATACACAAAATGCGAATCATATTGATGTCAAAGTGTTTGAAGGCGACATCACGTTACGGGAATTTATCGCAGGGATGTTTTCTTATAATCCCGCATGGATAAAATTTTTGTATCGGGTGCGATGGGGATTTGTGCGCTTATTGGGGATGAAGCAAGAGGGTATCCCACAAGACACGCAAATGAAACCTGAAGAGGTGAGTTTTGTGGTGGGGGAAAAGGCGACATTTTTTACGGTATACGATGCCAAAGAAAATCACCATTGGGTGGCTGGCGCGGCAGAATCGCATTTGACGGCGTATCTTGCCATTATTGACCAACCCGTTACAGCGACGACTCACCGATTTCATGTGGTAACAATTGTGCATCATCATCGGTGGACGGGGCATGTCTATTTTAATGTTATCCGCCCATTTCATCATATGGTGGTCAAAAAAATGGGGCAGGCGGGAATTGCCTATCGCAACAATTTAACCCCATCCGAATTATCAAAAACCGTCCCGCATATTTCACGCTAAAAGCATAGATGGCAACATGAATTCGTCTGTGTTGTCATCTATTGTGCAAAATACAATAATTCACCCGCTTGCAAGATTTTATAGGCTTGGCGTGGGCAATCATCGGCAAAGGCTTGTGCGATTTCTCCCATAGGGAGTGTGTTGGCGGGGAGCATGTCGTTATGCCCCACAATTACCAAATCCCAATTGAGTTCTAAGGACAATTTTGAGGCTTCTCTGGGCAGTAAATTGCCAACAAGCCCTTTTGCCTCGCGGTAAAAATCGCGCCCATTGATTGGCAATATGGCGATATTGATATGTGGTAGGCGCTTGAGCATATCCACATAGCCATCATAAATGATGGTATCCCCCGCAAAATAAACCGTGATGCCATTCCATTCCAACAAAAATCCCAACCAGCGATACCCTTTGTCTGGGTCATATTCGGGCAAGTAATGTGCAGATGGCAATGCAGTGATTTTACAGGTGGTGTTTGGAAGGGTTATCGGTTCTAAGACTGTGGGGAAAATCACATCACCTAATGGAACATGCAACGATTCAATATCGGGCATACACCAACGGGTGGTGACAATTTTTGCCTGTGGACTGGCTTTTAGCAGTGGTGCGAGGGTATGCACATCGAAATGGTCAATATGCTCGTGACTACACAAGACATAATCGGCGTGGGTGATGTGTTCGGGCAAAATGGGAGGGGGGAAGGCACGCCCTGAAATGGTATTGCTCAGACACGGGTCTATATACAAAATAGCATCTGTCCCTTTGATGACCAAGCCCATTTGCCCAAGTCCCCATAAGGCAAGGCTATTAGGCAAAATGGGCAAATTTTCGATTTGGGCGATGAGTTTTTCTGACATGATTTATCCTTTGTGATAGAGTCGGGTATAGAGTTGTTTTTGCTGGTCGAGTAAATCGGCATAGCGAGGGGCATAGTGCAGTCGTGGGAAAAATTGCTTATCGTAAAGTATTTCTGCTGATTGTATCTGTTCCAGAGGCTGATTTTTTATCAAATCATAAACCCCGCGTGCGGTCACTTCACGTTCAGATAGCAAATAGATGGGGCGCTCCAATATATCTGCAAAAATTTGCGCCCATGCGTGGCTTTGATGCAATGCCCCGCCACCTGCTAGGATAAAATCCCCTTTATTATCGAATGATTCCAAAATGAGGCGTAATCGTAATGCCACACTTTCGAGCAACGCATGAAGGATGTTCAATAGGGTTGTATTGAGCGTTATGCCGTGTAGAGTCCCTGTGGCAGATTCGTTGTAATTGGGGCTACGCTCCCCGCCCAATAGGGGCAGTACCGTTAACCCATGTGACGCGGGTTCACTGCTTATGAGGGCTTCTTCGATTGTATCCAGTGGTAACTGTAACGTTTCTTTTGCCCATGCAAAAATATTACCGCCTTCATTGGTCGAGCCACCGATGAGATGATGATTTTTATCTACTCGATATGACCATAACCCCTCTGGTGGGGGAGTAGGTTGTGTTGTGATAATACGGAGTGCCGATGTTGTGCCAACCGTGAGTACCGGACGGTCTGGTGATATGCCACCAGAGCCGATATTTGCCCCTGCGCCGTCTCCGATTGCCAAATAAAAAGGTGTATCGCGTAATTGCGACCATCGGTCAGCGTATGGCGCATAAAGCCCTTGTTGGGTATCATTATAATCGGTTAATAGTGGCAGATGAGCCTCATTTAATCCCAATTGGGTGAGCCATATCGCATCCCATGTGAGGGTTTCACGGTTGAGTAGCCCAGACCATGAGGCAATCGAATAACTGCATGGTACAGTATATCCAAACCACTCACTGTAGCAATAGGTAGCAAAATCAACCCAATAGGCAGTCTGTTCAACCAATTGTAAGGCGTTTTTTTTAAGCCAATGTAATTTGGCGGGATGATAAGCCGTATGAATGCGACAGCCTGTGCGGGCATGAACTGCTTGACCATCATAGTCGTTGGTGAGTATTTTTGCCGATTCACGACTACGATTATCAGCATAGGTATAAAGTGGCGTGGTGGGGTAATTATATGTATCCACACCCATCAGATTACCGACAAATGTCGCCATCCCAACCGCGCGAATTTTGGGGATTGATGGCATCATCAGCACCTCATCTATGCAGGACTCGACCAACTGGCGTAGGTGATGTGCATCTGTCGTTGCATCGGCATTAAAACGATAACCGCGGCGAGCAATGGCTTCTGATATGAGAGCGCTCTCATAGCCAAATAGCAAGGCACGGACTGATGAACTACCAACATCAATAATCAAAATACTCACTGCAATATCCTCACTACGGTGGGGGAAATACTAAAAAATATACCGTTATTATAGTGCAGAACTCATTCAGGAGGCAAAAATGACATTTCCAGTAGGGTTTATTTGGGGCGGTGCCGCCGCCAGTTATCAGATTGAAGGGGCGGCGTTTGAAGATGGCAAAGGGCTATCGGTATGGGATGTTTTTAGCCATACCCCCAACAAAATTTGGGGTGATGAAACAGGTGATGTGGCATGTGACCATTACCATCGCTATGAGGACGATATTGCCCTCATGAAACAAATTGGGCTACAAGCCTATCGCCTATCTATTGCATGGGCGCGGGTATTGCCTGATGGGGTGGGTAAGATAAATCCCGCAGGCATTGCCTTTTATGACCGCCTCATTGACAAATTATTAGAGGCGAATATCGCCCCACACGTCACGTTATTTCACTGGGATTTCCCTTATGCCCTTTATTCGCGTGGTGGCTGGTTGAATCGGGATAGTGCCGATTGGTTTGCGGAATATACCACGCTGATGGTCAAAAAATTTGGTGACCGCGTAAAAGATTGGATAACCATCAATGAACCGCCCGCCTTCGCGCTCGGCGGACACGAACAAGGGCGACTTGCCCCTGGAGATAGGCTAGGGGAGATGTCACTGATGCAGGTTATCCATCATATTCAATTGGCGCATGGCAAAAGTGTGCAAGCCATCCGCGCCAATAGTCCACAACCCGCCTCTATCAGTTTGGCGATGAATATTTACCCTGTTGTTCCAACCGATAATACCCCTGCGACCATCCAAACCGCGCACGATTTGTTTTGGAGTATCCGTTATGATGGCAAACGCAATGCGGGTTTATGGCTCGACCCCATGCTCAAAGGGGAATATCCCGCCGATGTGATGGAAGCATGGGGGAAATGGTTGCCCATTCAAGACGGTGATATGGCACAAATTAACCAACCACTCGATTATGTTGGTCTGAATATTTATTTTGGCTCGTATGCCGATGCGAATGGGCTTAAAAATGCACCACAAGGACATCCTATGACCATGATGGATTGGTTGATGCTCCCCGAAAGTATGTATTGGGGCAGTAAGGTTATTTATGACCGCTACAACCTGCCTATCGTCATCACCGAAAATGGCTTGGCTTCAATGGATTGGGTGGCGGTGGATGGGGCGGTACATGATGCGAATCGGATAGATTTTGTGATGCGCTATTTGCGTGAATTTAAGCGTGCCGCCAATGATAATATCCCCATTGCGGGTTATTTTTATTGGTCAATCATGGATAATTATGAATGGGCGCATGGCTATCGCAAGCGGTTTGGTCTTATCCATGTGGATTATGAAACACAAATCCGCACATTAAAAGATTCCGCTTATTGGTATAAGGATGTCATTGCCTCACATGGGGCAATTTTGGGTGAATAATTCAGCAAATGGAGGCTGTGATATGCGTATAGGCATGGTTGGATTGGGAAAAATGGGCGCAAATATGACATTGCGCTTATTGCGTGGCGGGCATGAGGTTGTTGTGACCGATTTGAACCTACAATCAGTGAAAGCCTCTGTGGAGATGGGGGCTATATCATCAGACGGGCTGGCAGATATGATTCGGCAATTGCCGAGTCCGCGTGTGGTGTGGGTGATGATTCCCGCAGGCGACCCCACCGAAAAAACGGTTTTTCAGGTGGCAGATTTATTGAGCGCGGGTGACATCATTATTGATGGGGGAAATTCGAATTATAAAGATTCTATGCGCCGTGGCGATATGCTAAAAGCCCGTGATATTCAGTTTGTGGATGTCGGGACAAGTGGCGGGGTATGGGGTTTAGAGAATGGCTATAGCCTCATGATTGGGGGCGATGAAGCCGTTATAGACTCTCTACGTCCCATTTTTGCAACACTCGCCCCAGAGCCGAATTTGGGATGGGGACGGGTGGGCGCAATTGGCAGTGGGCATTTTGTCAAAATGATTCATAACGGGATTGAATATGGCATGATGCAAGCCTTTGCAGAAGGATTCGCCATTATGCAAGCCAAGACCGATTTTGACCTGAATATGGGCGACATAGCCAAAATTTGGCAACATGGGAGTGTTGTGCGCTCGTGGTTGCTCGATTTGACCGCCGAAGCCCTTGCTCATGACGAAACATTAGAGGATATTGCCGCATTTGTGCCAGATAGTGGTGAGGGACGCTGGACGGTGTTTGAGGCGATAGACCTCAATGTCTCTGCGCCGATTATCACACTGGCACTTGAAAGGCGCATTCGTTCTCGTGAAAATGCGCCTTATGCCGATAAATTACTGTCGGTGATGCGGAATCAATTTGGCGGACATAGCATCAAAAAACAAGATTAACTCTCGCAAGCGATAGCCAAAGGTGTGGGCAATTTATCTATGCTTTGCATATTTTTCTCAAGATGATATGCCGCAATGCCCGCTTCACCTTTGGTATCTGCCCATTTAATCAAGGTGTCGCGGTGTGATTTGAACTCATACAATGGCACGGCATACCCGCACGCGGTTTGCACAGTTTGAATATCTGCCACAATAAATTGACGTGTCCCGGGATAGAGGGTGAAATGGGGGGCAAGTTCATCCCATTCTGGGGTATTGGGCAATACCGTATGTCCTCTACCAAATAGGCGTAAAATACGCGGAGCGCCATCAAACGCGCAAAACATAAAGGTGATACGCCCATTTTCGTGGATATGCGCCGATGTTTCGTTGCCACTGCCCGTCATATCCAAATATGCGACCTTCATGGGGTTCAAAATACGGAAGCTATCTAACCCCTTTGGCGATACATTGACATGTCCCTCTGCCGATAGTGGGGCGCTGGCGACAAAAAAGAGGTGTTGCTTGGTGATAAAGTCTTGTAAATCTGGGGTGATATTTTCATAATACTTTGCCATCGGTAAAATCCCTCTCCATGAGTTAAATATCTTTTACATCCTAATATGAGACGAATCGTGATGATAGTTCTATTACATCATCTTATGGGAGTATTTATCGCGTAGGGGAATAATAGCAGAAGCGTAATGTTTCCGTAGGATGTGCAATTAGCATAATTTTGCCGTCTGAGTTCTAATCATAAACAGGTTAGCACACAACTCAGGAGTAATAAAAATGAAACGGTTATGGTTAGTTTTGATGGTCTGTGGGTGGGTATTTGGGATTTCTGTCTCGGCTCATGCACAAACAACGAATGTGCCTTTTCGGGTGTATTTGGCATTTGAAGATGGTCCAACGGATGCCTATACCCCCGAAATTTTAGATATTTTGGTGCAATATAATGCCAAAGCGAGTTTTCTCATTGCAGGTGCGCGTATCGCTGGAAATGAGGATATTATCCAACGAGAAGTGCGTGAAGGTCATGCCATTGTGAATCATTTGTGGGTCGAAGAAGGGGTTTATGCTGGTTCACGTGATGATGTTGTGATTGAATCGTATTTACGCACAGAATCTGCCCTCCGTGAGGCAATTGGCGCAGAATTGCTCCCCGTATACGATGCACAAACGAAGATGTTCTGGCAACCGGGCGGTGGCATTAAACCCCTCCCCGCGATTGATGGGGTGCATGTCATCACTTATAACTGGAGTGTGGATAGTGATGATTGTGGCTATCATATGCCCGACACGGTAGACCTTGAATCATTTGAGTTTGACGACGCGGTGATTGATAATGTGTTGAATACCCCCGTTAATTACACCACCTATTGGAATGCGTATGATTATGGCGATGGAGTGATTATCGCCTTTCATGACCTAAATCGGGTGACGGCGCGGGTTTTGCCAACTATTTTGACCGAATTGCAAGCGGCAGGGGCGACATTCCATGCTTTACCCCGTACAGGCGATGCAGTAGATACTATGCCTGTAGTAATTGGTGTGCCACCTGATATGGATTGGGCGGGGATTGAAGGTGCAACCATGCGGACAGAAATCATTGCACCGACCAATTTTCGGCAAGCACCCGATTTTGGCGAAGCGATTGAATTACTCGCTATTGGGCGCGTGGTGACTGCTACAGGGCGTTCTGGTGAGTGGATTGAAGTGACTATAGATGGGGTTGTGGGATGGGTGCATAAGAGCAATATCAAGATTTTTGGACCAATACCCAGTTTGCCCCGCAGAGCATAACGGATAGTTATCGTGTGGGACGACTATTCTTGGTTAGCCGTCCCCGCATTATTTTTCTAAATGGCACGCATCCGATTGCCGCGTGCATTGTGTTCGACTTCCGCCAACCCCAATAATTCGAGTAAGGGGGGGATATACATGGCAAAACGACCACGATACCCTTTTTTGAGTCCGTACCATCCGCCAATAGGGTTATCAGAGGAGCGCCCCCATGCTTCTACTGTGCCTTCTTTTGCCTCTTTTTGTTCATCGGCACTTCCCAATTCCATCCAATCGCCATGTGCCTTGAGCATGGCATGAAGATGCTCAATACACCGTAAATCATAATGCAAGACCGTTTTACCAACGGTACACACGAGTATGGGCGGATTATAGCTTTCATCCTTATAAAGGGTATATTCGGATGTTTGTGGTGGCGTTTGGAGTACCCATGGGCTTTCTTTTGTGCCATTTCCATTTGGATTGTTGTCTGACATGATGGTTATTTGACCTCTGAGTAGACTCATGCGACATTTTTCGATAATTTATTCTACTCAAGTTTCGCAAAAATACCAAAAATAGAACTATCTAATGATGATGGTCTACAGGTGGCTTGAGTGAATCCTGCCAACTAATGAAGATGCTGATGCCGACTTGTGTCAACATAACCACCGCGATGCCTGTCACATAGGCAGTCGCAGTGAGTCCCGTGCCGATTAGCCCTATTGCTAAAACAATCCCTGCGCTGAAGAGGCGTATCCAAGCCCGTTGGGTGTGTGGTGTGCCATCTGCCTCTTGTGTGCCAAAATCAATCAGTGCCAGCGCCAGAAGGTAAAGCAAAATGGCAACGGTATATAAAAACCGATATTCAATATTGAGTGGCTCATCGGGATATTTTAGGGATGTGGCGAATAACTTTTTTGCACCCACTCCAAAAGAGATTAATCCAATCGCTAAAGGGAGATGTCCATAAATCCATGCAATTGCTTTGGCTGGAGAACGGTTTTCAAAACTGATTTCTGCCTCTGCGGTATCTGCAAAATAAATCCACCATAACGAATAAGTGACTAAAAGCCCTACGGTGCTAAAGAGCAAGGCTTGGATGGTGATGAGTGAGCCTTGTGCATCATCTAGCACTTTCACAAAGGCTTCTCCCAAGACAATAATTGTAAAAATGCCAAATCGTTCTGCAATATGGTGCAAATCTACAGGGGTTTCAAATTGTAATTTCAACATTTTTGGCGCTAAGGGAACACTGAGTTCAATGGTGATGCCCACTAGCCACCCCACCCAATGAATATCGGCGGGGAGCAATAAAGAACCCAGCCACACCGCAATCCCTAAACTGAACCCGATGATGTACCCACGCGACAGGGCTTTGCTTTCTGGATGCGAGCGCATTGAGCGCCAATACATGAGTACCAAGAAAAGCCGTGTAACCACATAGGCAATGGTGAATTGGACATATAAATCACCGAAGGCTTTGCTCACACTCAACCCTAATGAGGCAATCGCAAACATCTGGCAAAAAACTATCAACCGATGGGTGAGGTCATCTGCAAAATAACGATTCTGATAAAATGCGACCCCTGCCCACGCCCACCACACAACCATCATCAAGACGATAAACTGAAAAAACCCAGTCCATGACAGATTATCGCTCAAAAAATTGCCAATTTGGATGAAAGTAGCCACATAGATGAGGTCATAAAAGAGTTCTAGCCATGTAATAGCGCGTTTGGTATGGCGTTCAAATTCCACATCACGAAAATGTCGTGGTGGTGTAAAAAGTGGATGTCTTGTCATTATCTTATCCCTATCAATAAACCAACTTCGCCGACTATTTGCTAAATATTCACGAAATTCAATAAACCCTCATGTATTGATAAGGTTCACCTTCATTTTATTACGCCATAATGATGAGAAATTTGATAACTGGAGTAGATAATGCCTGTTTTATTGCCGAATAAACTGTCGCTAGATAAAATTTTACAAGTGGTTGATGTCCAAGCACGCGCTTTTCAAGATGACCCCTTGTGGGTATATCTTATCCCGAATCCAGAAAAACGTGCCAAAATGCTCAAGCGATTTTTTGTGCCTGTATTCGATGTGGCTATCCGTAGTGGTCAAGCCTATAGTTTTGGCGACCCAATAGCGGGTGTGTGCGTGTGGAGTATGCCATCGGATAATCCATCGTTTAGTGTTGTGTTACCTGCTATCCCGCGCTTTTTCGGATTGTTAGTGAGTCCATTTATTCTTCAGTTTGGAAAAGCCTTGCCGATATTCTCTAAATTTGGTGCGATGAAAAAGCAATATGCCACCAAACCCTATTATTATCTCAACACCATTTCGGTTGCCCCAGAAGCACAAGGAAGGGGTGTTGCCAGCAAATTGATTAAGCCATTTTTGACAAAAGCCGATGAAGAGGGTGCAAATGTCTATACCGAAACCATCACACCCGAAAATGTGAGTCTCTATGTTCATTACGGATTTGAGGTGATGGAAGAATACCCTGTCCCGAATACCGATTTACGCTTGTGGTCGTTTTATCGGCGTGCCAAGACAGGGTAATAGGGTTACGATTTTTTCAGTGGGAAGGATGCGCGACGCAACACCGTCCCCCCAAATGGGATGAATGTTGTCTCATACCCCGCTAATTGCACAGGGGGAACATCCCACGGATAATCGGCATTCGTGCCTGCAACCTCTTTGATAGATAATCCATAATTGGGTTGTGATTCGTCCAAAATTGGGATGTGATAAGCATCGGCAATGTGTTGCGGGGTGATGTCGTAATCATGAAAATTTTCAATCGGATATGATTTAATTGCCGTCATATTGTGGGCAATGGGTAATGCAAATTGAAGCGCCCCATAATGGAGGCTATATTCATCATTGGGGTAGGGGATGAGGCGAATATCGGCAGTAAATACAATTTTTACTGTATCTCCGTGTTGCCATACTTTGCGGATATGATAAAAATCGCTTTTTTCCTCAATTTTTGCATTTGGGCAGGTAATATGCCCGTGTTTCGCCCATTTAGGTTTGCGAAGCATAAGCTCAAACTCCACATCTTGTTCTGGTGATATGGTGAAGGTGATGGCATTGTTGAAGGGGTAATCGGTTTTTTCTTCAATTTTCACCTCTATACCGTGAATGGTGGTATTCAATTCACAAGCCCCGTATAACATCGCTACGATACTCTCATCATGACGTAACCACATGCGACTGATGGTATGGGGGAGAAGTCGTATTGAATTGGGATTACAGCAACAAGCAATATCATCATGAGTAGGGGAATATTTGAAGCGCCCACCATGCCCGTGCATATAGGAATAACTATCGGGGCGGGCATTAGTGGCAGACAGGCGCGTGTCGGATGTGAGGTAAGATATGCCTTTGCCATCACTAAACCGCGCTCCTTGTGCCGAATTAAAGGCGATAGTCTCGACCATATCGCCAAAACGGGTTTCTCCTAAATGCTCCATTGCCCCACAGAGGCTCATCAACAATTCGGTGAGGGTGCAATATTCATAGCCAATATCGGGCATGGGCAAGCCATGAATACTTTCATCCCCAACCACTGCACCACTCGGGGATTGAAAGTAGCCCAATTTATGAAATGCACGCTTCATGCCTTCCAGATGGGTCGGATTTTGTGATGTTGTTGCACCCCAAATGAGACCCCGTAAATGCTCTACCGTATGGACGGCATGACCGCTAAACGGACGATGGGTATCCATCAGATTGGCATTGGCTAAATCATCATTGGGGAAAGGGATTGCCATGCGGTTAAAATCGTCTAATAACCAAATCCCAAAGGCACGATAATCTGCCTTTTTTGTGATGCGATAAAGCCATTCCACCACATCCATATAACAAAACCCATGTGTTAATCCTGTGATATTGGCGAGTGGGTCATCTGAACGGACGAAAACAGGTTTTTCGTGATAGTGGCTCATAGTGAGTGCCACTGCTTTTTCGACTGCATCCAGATAACGCTTATCACCACTCCACTCATAATAGGCAAGCATCGGCAATAATGCCCGACTCTGCCCCCATAATTCGCCATTTTCGCCTGCGGGGTGTTGATAGCGCCATTCTGGAGAATAAATGCCGATGTAGCCATCATCGTCTTGTGTCGCTAATAAGTCATCCATCAATATTTTTACGCGAGCGATATGGTCGGGAAGGTCAGATAAATATGCCGCCATCACATATCCCCACAACCAATTCCCGCGTGTTTCGCTATCCCACCATGCCAATTGGTCTTGTGATGAGGCGATGCGATGCTTAAATAAATCACGGCTGGCATGAGGGCTAAGGGTATCTAATCGACTGGCGAATCCATCTTCTAAATCACGGCGGATTTGTGCCAAAAACCAGCCTTTGGGTTTAATTTCATGTAATAAAAAAGGACGAAATGGGGTCATTAGTAACCTCTTCTATAGTGATAGTGTCTAAAAAAACGATTATAACCACCTTTTATTTTATTCACCACCTTGCATGGTGCTAAAGCATTGGTTACTATCACACCATATCAATCAGATAAGGTGTGTGTGGCGATGGATATTGTGTTTATCGAACTTTCTAAATGTGCCAGTATGTTTGGACTGGCATTTTTTTCGCTTTTGGCATCTATCCCCTTTGGATTGGCATTGGGGTTGCATCCACTCACAGTTATTGCCGTAGGTACACTCAGTTATAGCGTTGGGGTGATGGTTGCCATATTTTTTGGCGAAAAAATTCGCGCATGGGTGATGAAACGACGTAAAAATGTCACTGCTGATGAGGTGATACAAAAACCCAATAAACGCCTACATGCAATTTGGGAGCGATATGGGATATGGGGATTGGGACTTGCAGGACCTATGACCACCGGGTCTCAGATGGGGGCGCTATTTGGGGTGATGATGAATGCGCCTTTCTATCGGCTAATTGTCGCCATGACAGCAGGCGGATTTGTATGGAGTATTATTTTAACCCTCGCATTTATGGCAGGGATTATCGGCATACAAGCCGTTGTCGCGTGAATTATTCTAAAGTCATCTTAAAGGACTAAGGTCTGATTGTTTGAGAAAAAATAAGTTAATAAAATTAAAAAATACGTACAAAAACAAGGTGATTGGTGATGGATGTCATTTTAATAGAATTATCTAAAGTTGCTAGTATGTTTGGGTTGGCAATGGTTTCGTTTTGGGCGGCTATTCCCTTTGGGTTGGCATTGGGGTTAAGCCCTTTTATCGTGATTGCTATCGCCACAGTGAGCTATAGCACAGGCGTGGTCGTTATCGTATTTTTTGGGGATAGAATTCGCACTTGGATAACGAAATGGCGCAAAAAAACGGCTGATGAAGAAATGCCCAATGCGCCAGATATGCCCAATGAGCGCATCAGGAAGATATGGGAGCAATATGGTGTATGGGGTTTGGGCATTATCGCGCCTGTAACCTTGGGGTCACTGGTTATCACAGCACTTGGGGTGATGTTAAATGCCCATCCTTATCGCTTAATTTTAGCGATGACTGTGGGGGCATTGATATGGAGTATTGGGCTAACATTAGCAGTTATGGTTGGTGTTGTTAGCTTACAAGCCGCTACTCTATAAATTATCCCAAAAATTCGGGCAAGTAAAAATTCAAAAATGACAAATCTTGTTGGGATGTATTGCGAATGGTCGTGATTTTGGCATCTGGACGGGCTAAAATCACATCATATTGATTGAGCGCAATATCTTCCCCATTATAATTGACAATGCCTTCACCATCAGTCACATATAAAAAGAGGCTTTCACCTTCTTGTGGATTTTCGATGGTGGTTTTGCCTTGTTGAGGGACAAAGGTCGCCGTGAGCCTGCCTTCGATATGTGAATCTATGGGAGAATTTTCCCCGATGAGGCTATACACATCGGCATCCCCTATGGTTTGTTTGGGTAATTGACCTTTGCCGACTTGTTGATAATGTGGGGGCAAGCCTTGATAGTGACGTTGGGCGATATACCAAATTTGAATGACCCGCGCAGGCTCATCCCAAGGATTGAGTTCTTGGTGTTCGATATAATCCCCAGAGAACATGCGCTGTAAATCACCTGCCTCCAAAATGCCTTTTCCGCCTGTGGTATCTTCATGATATAAGCGCCCCTCCAAGACCCATGTGTAAATTTCGAGTCCGCGATGAGGATGCCATGTAAAGCCATTGCGCGGAGCAATATGGGTCATGTGCGCGGTCAACATGCCACTCAACCGTTGCAAGGGACTCCATCCACCAACCGCAAAATGGGAGTGTAGCCAGTGAATGGGGTTGATAAACGGAAAAATATCCGCAGAAAAATGTTGAAATGGGCTATTTTGAACGAATCCATTGGCAATTTGTGTATTTTGTAAACGAAATGCTGTCATTTTCTCATCCATACAATAAAACGGACTGTGTTCCGTTTTTATAGTATGGCATTAAGTCATGACTTGTCAAGCGGGTAATGTTGTAATGATGAAATAAACTCATTAGGCATTAAAAATGATGGCTAGAGTTATCTAGCCATCATCGGGGAACACTATTTATGATTCAGATGGTGGTGTTTGCTCTGTATCTGTTGGTAGCGTATCTGTGGTTATTGGTTTGTTTTCGATGTCAGTCGTTACCGTTTCTGTTGTGTTAGCGGTGTGCGGAGGCATTTCATGATGTACTTTTTCATGCTCTTCCTCTGCTTCATGATGATGGTCGGTAGAATGTTCAAATGTAACTTTGAACCCCTCTGGCAAAGGTAGCGCATCGAGATTGATTTGTTTGATATTCAACGAAATATCATCCGATTCCAAAAGTGCATCACGCAAGAATTTGTCTGTGGACATATGCAAGAAATTATATGGGAAGCGTGTGCGGATAGCGCCAATATAGACTTGCAGATAAATATCCCCATATTTTTCACGCATTTGTTTTAAGAGGGTTGCCACACTTTGATACAAATTGCGATATGGCTCATCTATAATGCTGATTACCTCTGGATTCCAGCCATTGGCTTCGATAATCTCATTGCTCCGTTTGCGGAATGCTTCTGTGCGTTTGGGGTCAACATCTACATGGATAACTTTAATTGGCAACCCGCGTTTTAAGATGGAATTTACCACTCTTACTGCCAATTTTGACCATGTATCACAAAAATAAACCGAGATTTCTTTGTGAATGGTGGGGTCAAATATAACCGGTTGCTTATCAAAAATCGGTATTTCGACCAATTTTAAGCGGGCGGCGGTTTCTTTATAATGGCGGTGAATACGGAAGAATACCCATACTAAAAATGGGATGAGCAAAACGATTGTCCATGCACCACTGGTAAATTTTGTGATGATAAAAACAAGCATCACAATAAAGGTGACCAATGCTCCTGTGCCAGAAATGGCGAGTTTGAAGCGCCAACGTGGGTCATAGAAAATTTTGGTCTCTAAACCCCATGTAAATTCACCGGGTTTGACATGTCCTGCACGCCAAAAACGACGTGTCATGCCCGCTTGACTGATGGTGAACCCCAAAAATACGCCGATGGCATAAAGCGGGATGAGGTTGGTCACAATAGCTCCCGTGACAAGAACGAGGAAAATAGCCCCTGCGGATAGGGTATAAATGCCCCAAGAAAAGACCAAGCGTCTGCCACGATAGGTTAACTGGCGTGGCAAAAATCCATCGCTACTATGAAGGGCGGCGAGTTGGGGAAAATCTGCAAATGGTGTATTTGCCGCCATAAAAAGCACGGCAAACGCGCCTGCCATCGTGAGGGCATAAAAGATAAATGAAATCCCTTCACTTCCATACACTGTCCGCGCCAATTGGCTAATGACCGTTTCGCTATGCGATGGGACAGCTTGGATTTGATTTGCCAAGATAGTGATACTCATAAAGAGGGCAATGAGGATGGTACTCATCACCAGTAAGGTGTTGGCGGCATTTTTGGCGCGTGGTTGACGGAAGAGTTGAGTGTCATTAGAAATGGCTTCGATGCCTGTAAGGGCAGTACATCCTGATGAGAATGCTCTCAATAGTAGCAACATCGTAATTGGGGCAAGGTTATCATGATGGATAGCTTCGACATCCATCACAATTCCCAAATTACCTGTAAACATCTTGATAAATCCTATACACAGCATAAGTGCAATGGTTATCAAGAAAAAGTAAGTGGGAATAGAAAACAAACGGGCGCTTTCTTTAACACCACGCAAATTGATGTATGCCATGAAGATGATAATACTCACCGTCATCAAGACACGATAAGGAAGCAGGGCAGGGAAAATACTGATAACATTGGCGATACCCGCGCTAATGCTCACTGCCACAGTCAAAATGTAGTCGGTGAGGAGCGCGGCTCCGGTGACTTGCGCTAATTCTTCGCCAAGATTTTCTTTTGCAACTCGATATCCGCCACCACCTGCTGGATTTGAATAAATGGTCTGGCGATATGATATTGTGACAATGGCAATAAGCATAGAAATGGCAAATGCAATTGGGATTGAAATGCTATTACCATAAAATCCGAGCATAGAAAATGTGCCAATAGTGGCACTATTGAGGATAATGAGAATTTCTTCTGTGGCATAGGCTACAGATGAAAGGGCATCACTGGCTAAAATGGCTAAGGCAACGGGATTCGATGCGGTTTGGTGGGAGATGTCGGCTGTTTGTAATCGCTCACCGATAACTAAATCTGCAACACGTTCTGTAACGTTATGGATTGACATAATTCCCCTCTTGGATAAGGTACACATAAAAATTATATAAATCCAAAATAAAGAGTGTGTCAGGATTTTTATTTTTATAGTAAATAAACTATAAAAATTTCACAAGTAAATCACTTTTACCCTGCCGAACCGATTGCATCCACATCTTTATTGTCTGGTGGCACAATATAGTATCGCTACCTCGCTGATTTATGCTCGTTTTGAAGATGAATTCAAAAATGGTTGGACTAATTGACGCATCAGCATGGTTTCTGATAAGCGTTGTGGCAAAAAGCGAGTAAATAAGGTAATCATGCGGGTTTGTGTGCCAACATAATAACGCAGACGAGGATGTTTTGCAGTCACAATTTTGTTGACGGTATGCGCTACATGATGTGGTTTGAGTTTGGCTTTTGCACCGAGTCCGCGTGACCATGTGGCAATCTTTTGGGCATCATAGGTGGTGCTATGATTGATACTCCGAATCGAGCCATCGAGGGTATCTGTCGCCACCTGACCGGGTTCTACCAAACTGATGAAAATGTTGAATGGCAAAACTTCATAGCGAAGGGATTCGCTAAAGCCTTCTAGTGCAAATTTACTGGCAGAATATGCACTATTAAATGGCAATGATGCTACCCCGCCTAGCGAGCTGATATTAATGATTTTTCCGCTTTTTTGTTGGCGCATGATGGGTAAGATTACTTGTGTAACCCGTACTGTTCCCCAAAAATTGGTATCCATTTGGGCAGAAAATTCGTCTAGGGTCATGTCCTCAAATGCACCATATAAATCATAGCCTGCATTATTGATGACGACATCAATCCGCCCTGTTTTTTCAATCACATACGTAATCGCTTTGCTGATAGAGGCTATATCTGCTACATCAAGGGGAATGAGTTCAATTTCTGTGGTGGGGTTTTGGGCGGGGTTTCGGCTTGTTCCATAAACAATATTGCCATTATTTTTGAGCATACGAGCAATTTCTAACCCAATTCCCTTTGATGCCCCAATAATGAGAACAATTTTTGACATGGCAAATAGTTCCTTTCTGAATGAGATTAAACGAATCAAAAAAATAATCTGAGACTTGTTATCTATCCTCATAATCGCTATATTGGCAGTGTCAATATTTGCGAAGAGGTGTTTATCTGATGACCACAAAAAACACATACCATCATGGTGATTTACGCAATGCCCTTTTGGTTGGTGCGACAGAAATGCTTGCACAAGAAGGGGTTCATGGCTTGAGTTTGCGCCAAGTCGCCAAACATATTGGTGTGAGCCATAATGCCCCTTATCAACATTTTCCAGATAAAGAAGCGTTGATTGCCGCCATTGCCGAGCAGGGGTTTATCCGACTCGGTGAAGCGATGGATGAGGCAGTGGCGACACTATCTGCCCAAGATGCCCTATCACGACTAGGGGCAATTGGACGGGTTTATGTCTCATTTATGCTGACCTATCGGCATTATTTTGAGGTCATGTTTGGTCAACATCCACACAAAAATTACCCGACATTATCTGGTGCCTCCATCAAGACCTTTAACCAACTGGTGCAGGTTATCATTGATGGTCAAGCAACAGGGCAAATTCGCACAGGCGACCCACAAGAGATGGCGGGCGTTATTTGGGTTGCCATACACGGGTTAAGTGCTGTGATGATTTCCCAAAAAATGCCTCCACAGATTATTGGGCAAGAAAGCCCGCTAGAATTGGTTACAACCTTTGTACAACTGATTTGTGATGGGATTCGTGTTTAGCCAGATGGCGCGTTAACCATGTGGCTACACGCTGGCGGGACAGCCATCCGCCATGACCCACATAAAAGCGGGTTGCCCCTGCATCTAATACCGATTGTATACTGCTATATAAGATGGATTGGTGTGCCATATTATATAAGAAATAGGGATAGGTTGGTCGCCATGACATGACAGAGCCACCCATCATCCCACCCCGTAAAATATCACCCACAATTGCCTCACCAGAATCGAATACCAATGAAATTGACCCATCACTATGACCGGGCGTATGCAAAAATTTTGCTTGAATGCCCAATTGGTCTATATCGGCTTGAGATTTGAGCAGAATATCGGCTTTGACACTCGGAAAAGGGCGGTCTACAAAAGGTTGGCTCATACGGGCTTCTATGCCGATGGGGAGCATTTTGCCATTATCCCCACGCGCCAACATATCGGCATCCAAGTGATGTACGGCAATTGGCGCACCTGTGAGCCGACGCAATTCTTCTGCGCTTCCTGCATGGTCGCTATGAGCATGGGTTAATAGGATGAGTGAAATATCTTTTGGGGCAATATCCATCTTGGCGAGGGCATTGATAATGCGCTTGCCATTATTGGGCGCACCTGTATCTACAAGCACATAATGGGGTGCTTTGACCAAATAACTGTTCACAATCATCGTCTTAAATGTGTGTAGCATAGTTCACCTCATTGAATGTTGACACTGACAATATTATTGTATATGAAAATGTGGGCAGTGTCAATATTATTGAGAAATCTTTAGGTTGCACATTTTATGAATAACGTTATCATCAATAGATGGTTAATTTTACTTAATCATGCACCCTAAAAACTGAGTACAGCAACACCCAATACATTGAGAAGGATATTTTTTATGATAGCGTCTATTCAAAAAAATGTTACATGGCGGGCAGTCCTATTGGCAGGGATTGTAGGAGGCATTGTTTTTTTGCTCGTCCAAATGCTCATTCCACCAGCCATTTCGCCGTCTCTCTTGTTTCGTTATATTGGCTCTTTGGCGATGGGCAGTGATGTGCTAACCAATGGCAATTCATCGGCGGTAGTGGTAGGGATAGTGATTCACTTTAGCCTATCGTTGGTTTTTGCGCTGATTATCACCATTGTGGTTCATCGGTGGGGATTGTTGGTCGGTATTATCGGTGGGGCAATTTTGGGATTAGCCCTTTATGGCATTAATCTCTATACCCTCACACGGGTATTCCCATGGTTTTTTGCCATCAATACCACCTCATTGCTCCTCAGTCATGTTTTGTTTGGGGCGGTGGCTGGCGGGATATATGAATTATTTGACCATTTCGATTTACCACTGGTGAAAGGGACTGATGATGATGCGAACAAGTAGAAGCATGGGCGGATTCGGCAGAAGTGCAGGTGGGGCTAGTGGCGGGATGATGGCTCGTATCCTGATGGGGTTGGCGATAGTGGCTTTTTCCTTCATCAGCTATCTTAGCTCACAAGAATTTAACCCTGTCACGGGTGAAAATCAATTTGTAAGCCTTACCGTACAGCAAGAGATTGCATTGGGGTTACAATCTGCCCCGCAAATGATACAAGAGTATGGTGGGTTGTATCGTGACCAAGAAGTACAAGATGCGATTGATGCCATTGGGTTGCGTTTGGTCAATAACAGCGTGGCGGCAAATACCTCATGGCAATTTGAATTTCATGTTTTGGCAGATGCCCAAACCATTAACGCCTTTGCATTGCCCGGTGGTCAAATTTTTATCACAGTGGCATTGCTTTCACAACTCCAAACAGAAGATGAAATAGCTGGTGTGTTGGCGCATGAAATTGTGCATGTTTTGGCACGTCATAGCGCCCAACAAATTGCCAAAAGCAATTTGACCAATGGCATTGTGGGTGCGGTTGGTGTTGCTTCTGGGGATGCGTCTGCGGCACAAACAGCCGCCATGATTGGTCAATTGGTCAATATGCGATATGGACGAAATGACGAATTACAATCGGATAGCTTGGGTGTTTGCTTGATGATTTCTGCCGAATATGACCCACAAGGTATGATTCGTGTGATGGAAGTATTGGAACGAGCGGGTGGGGGAGGCGGTCAACCAGAGTTTTTTAGCACCCATCCCAGCCCAGAAAATCGGGTTCAAGCGATTCAAAATGCGATTGCTAATGCCGCATCGGATTGTCCAAAATAAATAGGGTAGGGGCGCAAGAAAGCGCCCCATTATTTATTCTTGGTGTGATATCATCTAATTTTTACCCATTGACATTTTAGAGTAAAAGCTCTATTCTATATTTATTAGAGTTTTTACTCTAACAGAGAGTAAGAATGAAAACAAAAGACCGTATTTTAGATGTTGCCATTGCATTATTCAATGAACATGGGACGAATAATATCTCGACCAATCATATTGCAGAGGCAATCGGAATTAGTCCGGGAAATTTGTATTATCACTATGCCAATAAACAAGAGATTATTCGTGCGATTTTTGAGCGTTTATTTGGCTTATGGGATACTACCTTTACAGTATCAGGCGACCATCCATTAACAATAGATGATGTCCGATGGCTTGTTCATAGCAATTTTAAACTGATGCGTGAGTATCAATTTATATACCGTGAATTGATTGTACTCCTAAGACAAGATGCGGTGCTTCATGACCGTTATGCGGTCATCAGAAAAAGAGGCTATGACGGTTTTCATGAGATTATTGGTGCATTGGCAAAAAGTGGTGTCTTGCTGGTAACGATGAACGATGAAACGATTTCTCGGTTAGCCGATTTATGTTGGCTCATTAGTGAATTTTGGCTTTCGATGGTTGAGGTGAGTGGAAATCGGGTGGATGATGACCAGATGACACGTGGGATTGACCTCATGATGCAGGCATTACGCCCCTATATCGCAATTTAATCCGTTCCTACTATCAACTAAATAGGAGTTTTTTACCATGACGCTGTATCAACTCACAGGTCTAGTTCTGATTGCCTTGCCTATTGCCTTTAATGTTTTGTTTTTTATGTTGGGAAAATCGTTTGAATACCCCGATATTTTGCGCCAGACTGTCAATGAGATTTTGAATAAATTTGTGGCGGGTGGCTCGAGCTTGATAGCCTTATGGTATGGCTTTGCGTTGACTGCACTGTTGGCTGTGCCAATGGCATTACTATTTCATACTGTGTTCCTTGTGGAATATCCCACACTCGCCGTTGTATCTGCTATCATCGGTGTTTTGAGTGGGTTGGTTCAGGCGATGGGATTATTGCGCTGGTCTTTGCTCGTGCCGATGCTCGCCAAGCAATATCAGGCAGAAACCACTAGCCATGCCCAACGCGATACGATAGAAGTGGTATTCAACGCTTTTCATCAATATATCGGTGTGGTGGTGGGGGAGCATTTGGGGTATATCTTCACAGGGTCATGGACAATTCTCATCAGCATTATGATGTTGACCACGCCGATTTTTGGGGCGGTGATGGGCATTTTGGGCATTATTGCCGCCATAGGCATTATGGTTGGATTATTAGAGCCAACTGGCTGGAAGCCCGCAGGAGCGATTAATGCCATCAGTTATATTATTTGGTCGTTATGGCTTATCGCCTCTGGCATCATCCTTATCCTTGCTTAATTACCGATTGATAAAAAGGGACATCTCATGAACGGACAATGGGGAATTTTTTGGGTCATCGCATTTTTAGGATTTCCGCCCGGTGGGGCGTTGGCAACATTGATAATCGGGCATTTGAATAACCCGTTGCAAGGCATATTGGGCGGGTTTTTGGCAGGGATTGTGATTGGTGGGGCGCAGTTTTTGGCATTACGGGGGCGTTTGGCTATTGATGCGTGGTGGATTGTGGCAACAGCTGGCGCATTGGCGGTGGGTGTTGCCATAACCGTGTTGATATTTGGTTCAGAGACTACCTTAGAGGCGGTTGTCATACGTGCGCCTCTTACGGGGCTTTTGCTTGGGATGGCGCAATTCTTGATTCTCAGACAACATGTTCATAATGCGTGGGTCTGGATTCCTGTTATTACGGTGGTTTATACCCTTGCATGGTATATCACAGGAGTGGTAATAAAAGCGTCACTAGACCAAGGATTTGTGGTCTTTGGGGCATCGGGTGCGCTGGTGTATCAAATTTTGACAGGGGTTACTTTGTGGTGGTTATTGCGGAATCCGATTGTATAAGAAAATAAAAACAGGCAACCACACAAGTTGCCTGTTTTGTTGGTTATTAGCCTCCAATATCCTCATTGATGCCGATTATCACTTCAAAATCGGAATCAACATCGAGTGTGACAATCGGTGTTGCCGCCAAAATATACTCACCTGTTGTTTCTACAGTATAGGTGAAGAATGAATTAAAATCGCCACCACTATCATCATCTTCAACAAATAAGGTGGTTTGGGTGGGGTCTGCTAAGAAGATATACATATCCACAATCCCACCGTTGGTCGCCCCTGCATACACATTTATCACATCGCCTGCTTGTAAAAATAGCCGATATTCTGCCACATCGCTGGTGTCGTCCATGATGCCGATATAGCGTTCTGTGCCTACAGATTGGACAGGTGGTTCAAAGAAGGTTGCATCCCATACTTCAGCATCGGCGCTGACCAGTGAACCCGTTCCTTCTGTGACGCTAATTTGCCAGTTCTCAAACCGACATGACTCATCATCGGCGCGACGGGTGAGGCTGAGTATCATCACATAGGCATCATCATAGGTGCTTAAATCTACTGTGCCAGATTCACCAATATAGAATATATCGGCTTGTGCGCCACGTATGCCAACAATTGCCATGAACAGGTTATTTCCAGAAAGGCTGTAGTTATATTGCCCTAAATCATTAATTTTTAGATATTCAATGCCCAATTCTTGGATACCATCACGGCGAGGGGCATAGTCGCCAATGCCATTGATAATCCCTTCTACATAAATACGATACATAGATTCACTGGATAGCGTGTATGAGCGCAATAAATTACGCACCCCAGCACGGAAAAGCGCGTTTGACGCATCTTCACCTAATGATTCAATTGCCAAATAAAATGTTTCCATGCCTTCATAATCGGCACGATAGCGCCAAAAGACCTCATGGAGGCTATTGGCACCATAATCCATGACTAATGAATCAATAAGGAGCCATTCGCCATAAACACGGCGGGTATTATCTTCTTCGTCATATCCCAAACATAAATCTGGAAAATAGAGATATTCATCTACATATTGCATGGCATCCTGATTTTGTGGGAATACTTGTGTTTCCATCCATGTTGCGCCCGCCTCATCTAATGAGCGAAACGCATCACCGACATCGAAGGTAAATTGGATATTATGATGAATTTCATGGGCAATAGTGGCTTTCATTAAGCCGATGGGGTCGGCAGATGAAGAGAAATCATTGGCAATTTCCAGATGACCATAGGCGGCATATTGCTCGACTTCAGATGAGAGTGGATTATCCCCAATAATATGGTTGGGAACGGCAAAGCCAGCATAGCCTGCTTCTAATTGATAAATATAGAGGTCAAACCGTTCATCACCACCTTCACCACAATCGGGTGGGGTCATGGGCCATCCCATATTATCTACTTGAACGGAGAGCGATTCTTCTAGGGTATCGGCGGCGATTTGTGCCACTTCTTCTGTAATTGCGTCTCTCCCTTCCAGGGTAAAATGCACCACAAAGCGTTCTGTAGCCAGTCGTAATTCTTCACCACTTAAAACAGGGCGTTCACTCAATTCTGTGCGAGTGGTGCAATAATCTGGGGGAGGCTCAACACTTGGAATACTGTCACAACTGCCAGATAGCACGACCACATCAGAGCGTACCCAACCACCAGAAAATGTGCGCCACCACACAAACCCATCTGCTCCTGCACGTTGCCCTGTGACGATGATTGAGTCGTTTACAGTGAGAAAATCTACACGCGCATAATCTGTACCCGGACCGCCACGAGTATTAATATCTTGTGACCCTCCAGGTGAGGCAAAACAATCTCCCTGTGCATAGGTAGGTGTTGTGACTATAGGTGTGAAACTGATAACTCCTATAAACAGGAGAAATAGAACAAAAGGTGAATTTTTCATCAGAATGACCCTTTACGGTGATAAGTACCCATTTATTTAGACTATAATAGAGATTATGATTTCGTGCAATTTTTTTGCAAAAGGCTTAATTACATGACATCTCCAGAAACCCGCGCTCAAGAACTGCGACAAATCCTGAACGAACACAGTCACCGTTATTATATTCTCAATGCGCCCACCATTACTGATGCGGAATTTGATGTGTTGTATCGGGAATTGGTGGCATTAGAAGCCGAATATCCCCACCTCATCACACCCGATTCGCCCACCCAACGAACAGGGAGTGACCTCACAGAAGATTTTCCAAAAGTAGAGCATCCAGCGCCAATTTTGAGTTTGGCGAATGGCTTTACAGAGGATGACCTACTGGCATGGGAAGAACGCACCCTCAAGTTATTGCCAACTGGCACACAACTAGACTATATGTTAGAACCAAAACTCGATGGGCTAACAGTGGTCATTCATTATGAAAATGGGGTGTTGGTCAAAGCGGCAACACGCGGTAATGGTAGGGTAGGGGATGATGTTACAGCCAATGTTCGCACCATCCGCACCGTTCCGCTACGAATTCCCGCAACAGGCACAATCGCCCCGCCACGGTATATCGCTGTACGTGGGGAAATATTATTCCTCAAGCATGATTTTATTGCCCTGAATGAGCGCCAACGCGAGGCAAGATTGCCGTTATATGTCAATGCACGTAATACGGCTTCTGGCACGCTCAAACAAAAAGATTCGCGCATTACCGCATCACGCCCATTGATTTGTTACCTCTATGATATTGTGGAGATGAGTGCCGATGATGTGTCGGGTGCGCCCATTCGGCTACAAACCCAACAAGCAATGTTGGATTATATGCGGGATATGGGATTTTTTATCCCACCAGAATCCCACTTGTATCCCACGCTTTCCCACATTATCCAACAGATTCCCACATGGCGTGCAAAACGGGATACACTGGATTTTGAGATTGATGGCTTGGTCATCAAAGTCAATGACCGCAAAATTGCGACTGAATTGGGCGTGGTGGGCAAAGACCCACGCGGGGCAATTGCTTATAAATTCCCCGCAGAAGAAGCGACCACCCTATTACGTGGTGTCACTGCCAATGTTGGGCGTACAGGCAAACTCACGCCAACGGCATCGCTAGAACCTGTTTTTGTGGGTGGGGTGACGGTGAGTAATGCCACCATGCACAATTATAAATTCATCGCAGAATTGGATGTGCGCGTGGGTGATAGGGTGGTCATCAAACGGTCTGGTGATGTGATTCCTTATGTGATAGGTCCTGTAGTCGAATTGCGTGATGGCACAGAAACGCCGATTTTGCCACCCACCCATTGCCCTGTGTGCAATACGCCGATTATCCAACCAGAAGGGGCGGTAGACCATTTTTGCCCAAATCCGACTTGCCCAGAGCGTGTGTATCGGAGCATTGAGTTTTTTGTATCACGCAGTGCGATGGATATTGAAGGCATGGGTGGGCAAACAGTCAAGGCGCTGATAGATGCCGGATTTATTCACGATGAAGCTGATATTTTTTACCTATCCGCAGAGCCACTGCTCACCCTAGAGGGATTTGCCCAGAAAAAAGTGGATAACCTGCTGGCATCCATCGAAAAAGCCAAAGGGCGACCCCTAGCACAATTATTGGCATCGTTGGGGATAGATGGGGTGGGCAGTACCGTATCACAATCACTGGCAGATAAATTTCGCTCTATCCGCGCATTAATGGATGCCCCCGCCGATACCATTCAAGAGATAGACGGTATTGGTGATGTCTTGGCACAAAATATTGTGGCGTGGTTTGATGACCCTCATCATCAACGACTCATCGAAAAAATGACCGCCGCGGGGGTGAATATGGATGCGGGGGAACGCATGACACTGGGCGATTCGCTCACAGGTAAGACATTCGTCCTCACAGGGGCATTACCCACATTATCCCGCGAAAAAGCCGCAGAACTCATTGAGGCGCATGGTGGAAAAGTGAGCAGTAGTGTGAGCAAAAAAACTAGTTATGTGTTGATGGGTGATTCTCCGGGGAGTAAAGCCGAAAAAGCCAGTCAACTCGGTGTGCCTATCATTGACGAAGCCACATTTTTGAACATGATACAATAACACGATTCCGTAAGGGCATAACATGTTATGCCTTTACACATATAACTTATAATCTAACGCAAAGGGATTTTATTATGGCAAAAAAATCATTTCATCCACCCATTGGCAAACCAGTCTCATTAGGCAAATATGACCCCGAATATTCTGAAGGTGATAAAAAAAGCGCCGAATCGGAACTTAACAAATTAAGAGACCGTCTTTTTTTGTTGCAAGAACGCCTCTATGCAGAAAATAAACAATCATTGCTCATTATTTTGCAAGCGATGGACGCGGCAGGTAAAGATAGCACCATCCGCCATGTATTTGAGGGGATTAATCCGCAAGGGGTACAGGTAACGAGTTTTAAGCAACCCACCGAAATTGAACTCGCGCATGATTTTTTGTGGCGTGTGCATCAGAATACCCCCCAAAAGGGGATGATAGGGGTGTTCAATCGGAGTCATTATGAGGATGTGTTGGTAGTGCGGGTCAATGGTCTCGTCCCAGAAAGCGTATGGCGCAAACGCTATGACCACATCAACCACTTTGAGCAACTTTTAGCCGATGGTGGCACGCGAATTTTGAAATTTTATTTGAATATCAGCAAAGCCGAGCAAAAAAAGCAATTGCAAGAACGGCTAGATGACCCCACCAAACACTGGAAATTTTCGACTGCCGATTTGCCTGTGCGTAAGCAATGGGACGATTATATGGGTGCATTTGAAGATGTGTTCACTTATTGCAATACCAATTATGCCCCATGGTATATCATACCGGGGAATACCCGTTGGTATCGGACACTCACCATCACCAAAATTATCGTAGAGACCCTAGAGGATATGAACCCACAATATCCACAACCCGAAGCGGGGTTAGATACAGTGGTCATCCCCGATTAGAGGCTTGAACGGCGCGTCTGGTGGCATCTAAGACGCGCCCCACCGATATGTCACGCACACAGGGGTGAAAATCGGGCGAATCGTTGCCCCAATCCAATACCCGACAGGGGCGACAACCAATATCGCTGGTGATGATGTAATGCTGTTCGCGTGACCCCCATGGCGCAAATTCTAATGGGTCTGCGGGACCAAAAAGTGCCACTGTTGGGGTATTCATGGCGGCGGCGAGGTGTAACGGACCGCTATCAGGTCCAATCACCGCTAAGGCGCGGGCATAAAGCGCCGCGAGTTGCCCAATTTCGGTGTTGCCTGCCATCACACACGGGTTTGTTTTCATATTGTTGGTGATGGCTCGTATCATGCCCAATTCATGCCCCCCGCCCGTGAATACCACCGTACAATCGAGTTGTTCGCTGAGTGTATCGGCAACATGCGCCCAATGGGTTTCGTCCCATCGTTTAACCCATGTCCCTGCACCCGCATGGATGCACAATAAACGGGTTTGTGGCGCGAATCCACATTCTGCCAAATACCCATCTACAAATTGTGTATCTTCATCTTCTAGCGGGTAGCTATATTGCACTTTTGCGTGTGGAATTTCACCCGTCCAACGCTCTATAAGGCGCAAATTTTGGAGAATGGCGTGCCGATGGGTGTGTATAATCGGATGAGTGAGGAATAGGCGCACATCACGAGTGGCGTATCCAATCCGTTCTGGAATCCCCGCTAAATAGGTTACTAATGCCCCCCACCAATGGTCAGGGCGTAAAATAACTGCGCTGGTATAGCCCACTTTTCGCAATTGGCGGGCAGTTTTGAGTGCCAATTGATAGGGTGATACTGTGCTACCGTTGCCATTGCGTGTAAACCCCGGAAAATCGAGCGTGAGTACCGTGTCAATTTCGCTGATATTTGCCAATACCCCCGCCGACCATCCGCCTACAAGGGCATGTATTTCGGCATGGGGTTTTGCCTGTTTTAAGGCACGGATGGCGGGAATGGTGAGCAACATATCGCCCACATGGTCAGGGCGAATGAGCAGAATCCGCTCTTTATCGGGTGATTTTTGGCGCAATATGGGGATAATTCGCGCACCACGCAACAACCAATGGCGCACACGATGTTTAATGGGGATGGCATGAAAGGCTTCTGTCATGGCGCGGTTGCGTAGCACGATTGATTCTTTATCCATTATGACACCTGTAATCCCAATTCTCGATAGACATTCACCAAATGAGGCAAAATCGCAGACCAATCATAGCGCCCACGCACATAATCCCGCGCAAATGCGCTTAATTCCCCGCGTTTTTGCGGATGATGGAGCAACCCGATGATATTTTCTGCCACTATTTCGGCGCTATCGGCTAATATCATTGCCGATTTTACCTCATCCCCCAAGCCACTGGCGGCGATGGTTGTAGCGACAATCGCACAGCCACATGCCATTGCTTCGAGCAATTTGAGGCGCGTGCCACTGCCCATTCGCAACGGGGCGATATAGACCCCTGCGCCGTATAAATAGGGAAGCACACTTTCGACTTTGCCCGTGATGGTGATATTCGGATTGCTTTTTAACCCCTCTAGTCGTGCATGGGGTTGTTGCCCCACGATATATAAATGAACAGATGGCATTTGGGCGTGGATGAGGGGCAAAATTGCCTCCACAAACCATAGCATGGCATCTACATTGGGGCGATAATCCATTTTTCCTGTAAAGACGATATTGGGTTGGTGCATATCTATTGGCGGGGGTGCTTGTAAATAGGGCGTGACCCATATCCCGCTAGAAATGACATGCACCTTGTTTTTATCGCATAAGGGGCGCAAAAACACCGCATCTTCTTCTGATACAGCAATCACCGCATCAGCAAGCTGGCACATGTGTCCTTCATACCGCTTGATACGACCAATTTGTAAGTAGGAATAGACCGCCATCGGCAGGCGTTTGATTTGCTTGCGGTCAATATCAAAAATATTGCGTTGGAGCATATATTCGGCGTTGAAGGTATCAAAGACCAATTTGGTGCTTGGTTGGATGTGTTTGGCGAGGGGCAAATAACATACGACCTCAATGCCTTCAAATTGGATGAGGTCAAAGGGATGCTGATGTAATAAATCAGTCAATTTTTTGGCAAATAAATCACTATAGAACCGCTTGGCAATATCGGCTTGGCGGGTGAATAGCACTGTTTTTAGCCTATCCGATTTGCTCCGATGGGGTGGCGGGACAGCATGAATGGTCATGCCTAAATTTGAAGGAATGTCTCCCTCATGGAAGCAAAGCATGGTGATAGAATGCCCTGCGAGGCGCAATCCTTCAATAATGCCATGAGCGCGGATTGCGCCCCCTGTGTTGGGTGGATAGGGAACAGATGTGGTGATGAATAAAATGTCCATGTGCGTCACTATAGCATATTTTGATAGACCGACCAAGCAATTTTTGCCGAATTTTCCCATGTGAACCCTTTTGCACGCGCAATGCCATTGGGGATGGCAGATGAGCGCCATGTGCTATCTGATAAAGCCCGTTCTAGCGCGGTGCGAATGGTCTCTGGCTCTTGTGGATGAATCAGCAAGCCAACATCCCCAACGACTTCTGGTAGGGATGAATTATTGCTCACAACCACAGGTGTCCCACATGCCATCGCTTCTAGGGCGGGCAAGCCGAATCCTTCGTATAAACTGGGCAAAACCAAAACACTCGCACAGGCATATACAGCGGGGAGCGCCACATCATCTATATCATCGCGCAAAATAATTTGTTTCCCCTGTGCTTGCAGGTGATGAATTTTTGCCAATGTCTCCTCAAATAACCAGCCCATACGTCCGACTAAGACCAATGGTGGGGGATTGCTCATGGCTTCATACGCATCCAACAAGGCGGGGATATTTTTGCGTGGCTCAAGCGTCCCCACGAATAAAATAAAGTCGGTGGGCAACTTGAGCCGTGTGCGCCACGCTGTTTTTTTATCAGTAGAAAGAGGCACAAAACTCGAATCTATGCCATTTGGTTGAACGGTGATTTTTGCCTCTGGCACGTCTAACATCGTTATGAGGTCATGTCTGGTGGCTTCGCTCACCGACAAAATATGGTCAGCATGACGGACAGCCTCTACAATTTGCCCATTATAATAACGGACAGCACCCGCATCTTTGTGTTGCGGATAATGCAGAAAGGTTAGGTCATGTATGGTGATGACATGGGTTTTTCCGCCACGATAGGGGGGGATAAAATCGGGGCTATGCCAAATTTTGAGCCGATGGCGGAGCAATTCCGCGCTCAATGCCACCCGTTCTATGCGATGATGGGGCGGGGTGAATAGCCGATATGACCGAAATGGCACCGATAGCGGATGGGCATCTTTTTGGTGGTTGAATATGCCAATGGCATCCTGTGGGGCAAATTTTGTTAGCGCCAATGTCATTTGTCGGATATAGGTGCTAATCCCCCCTGTACGATATGCCAACAAACGCGCATCAATCCCAATCATCATAGACCATCCACTCATTCAAAATCCGCGCAATCTCGCCATTATCTAATAATTCTTTGAGCATGTCATTGGTCATGACGAAAGTTTTTTCTCTGTCCATACGTACCCCAATGGTATAGGGCTTGTGGGTCACATAAACCACATGCACATCCCAATCGGGATAGTCGCGCAGATATAACCCCAACGTGGTTATATCCACCAATGCCGCTTTTGCCAATCCCAAGCGCACCGCATCCAGCGCATATTCTGGCAATTCATAGGGCATTTTATCAAATGGACGCACACGCCTTGACCAAGCCCGTGTGATTTCATCCGCATACGAGCCAAATTCGTAAGCGATTTTATCCCCTTCAAGTTGTTCCCATGTGTTAATCGGCGATTGGGCATCACTGACCATCACCAAGCCATCATCAAAATAGGCATAGGTATAGCGCACACTCGACTTCATGATGTCCTCTGGTTGTAGGGCAGAGATGATGAGGTCTACACGGTCATTTTTGAGCGCATCATAAAGGGCATCAATGCCTGTGGGGACAAATTGCACGGGCAACCCCAATGCTTCCCCTAATTTTTCCCCGATGGCGATGTCTATGCCTACCAATTCCCCGCCAATATCTTGTGAATAGGGCGGATAACTGGTATCAGTCGCAATCCGAATAACACCATGTGGGAAGGCGGGTGTTTGTTCTGGCTGATTGATAATCGGTAGGATAATCGCTAAGAGTATCACCAGTAAAAATGCGCCGATGATTACCCTTCTGGTGGATTGAGCCATAAGGTATCCTCCTCATCAAATCCGCGTGCATAGGCTTGTATGGCGTAGTAAATGGGTTTCCTCTGAAAAAACGGTGTGACCAGCGTAAAATTATCACGGTGGGTATTGCGCGGGGTGGGATGCCGAAAAATCCACAAACATAATGTTTTTGCCCATTCCCAATTTTGGGCGATGTCAAATGCCGATAGGGTATAGGCAATGCGTTGTGATGGGCGGACAGCTTGTGTCCAACGCGGATTATCATTCCAGCCGCTTTCGGTGATATAAGCGGGTTTAGCGCCATCATCATTTGCTACCATGATGTATCGCAATAATTCTGCCCGCCGAAAATTGAGCTGGCGCGGGTCTGGCGGTGCGTCTGGTGGGGTGGTGAAGCCGTAGGTGTGAATGGCGAGGGCATCGAAATACTCTTTTGCGCCAGCATCATACATGCCCTGCAAATAGAGGAGGTCATCTAGCCCGTTTGGACTTCCTTCTGGCTCTAGGGTAGGGGCGAGTGCGCCTGCCAAAACGGTGATATTCGGATTTGCTTGGTGGAGCGGTGCATATACGGCTTTGAGCATCTCCACATAACGGGCGGGGTCTGTGGATTCAAACCCCCATTCAAATGCCAAATTGGGTTCATTCCAAATGATGAT
>JANRKU010000050.1:0-14649 GCA_033763335.1 bacterium | reverse complement strand
TGCGGGGCGTTCTATTAGCATTTCTGCACCATTCGCATTCCCCGCCTGCAAAATAAGTGCCATATTATCCCCCAAAATGCCGTCTAATGCCTGTGCCGTCTGATATGATGGCACATCGGTCTGATTCACCGCAACCAACAACGGACGTGAGGCAAATCCGCCTACCACATTGACCAGTGTCGCCTGATTGCGCGGGGTGAGTAACACCAACGCATCGCATATCGCATTATTGGCACAGGCTATCAGCGCAAAATCCGTGTTATCACCCGATGCCATCACCGCCATCAACGCGGGATACACACTATCAGAGGCGCTCAACCCCGCCAAAATATCCTCTACAGCAGATGCCAACCCCACCAAGCGCATATCTATCACCAAAACGGTATATCGTGCCTGTTGTAATAACTGCGGAAAACCCGCCCATTCCACTGATGTCCCGAGTAGCAAAATAGCGGGTTGACGGGGACGAATTAGCCGACCTTCAAGTTCAATCGGGGATGGCGGATAGAGCGTGCCTGTCAAAATTTGCCCATCGCGCAAGGTCAATTGTACCGTTTGGATACCCCCCTCTTGCTCATCCAAGACGATGGGGGGTAATTCTGCGCCTGCGGGTAAATTCGCCGCAAAATCGCTATTTTGCCCCGCTACAGGGTCATTTAATGGCGGTGCAGTGGGTGGCAAGGCATAAAATACTTCAGTGGGGGCGAGTGTGGGCGCGGTATATTCCCATGTGGGGACTTCGGTGGGGTCACGCGGGATGATGGTATCGCAGGCAGAAAGGATAAAGAACATGACTATGAAAATAGATGTAGGGACGGCATATATGCCGTCCTTGTGGACACGATATATCGTGTCCCTACACCATTTACACCAAAATTTTTGGATGTGACACAACAATCTCATACAGCCTTCGCAAATATCACCATGCGTTCACAGCCATCTTCAAATGTGCCATATTCCACATCACCATGAACGGCTTCTATCACAAATCCCGCTTTTTCGAGCAATAAGCGCATTTCGGAATAAAAATAATAGTACAGCATCAATGGGGCAAAGGTGCGTTTAACCGTGCCATCGGCAGTGATTTCATCATAAATCCATGTCACCTTAAAAATCTGCGATACACGGTCTAAAAAGCTAACCGAATGTTGCATGACGATATGCCCTGTTTCGGGTTCCAAAAAGGTGCGTTCTAAGGTGAGTGCTTGGGTGTCTTGTGAGGCAAAAACTTCCCCTGCATTGGGCAAATCCAGCACGAGCATCCCACCTTTGGTCGTCCAACTGCGTAATTTTTTGAGTACCGCCAATTGTGCCTCTTGTGAATGAAAGTGCATCATGCCGTTGTATGGCACAAGCACCAACGGGAATTTTTTATCGAGCTTATAATTCAGCACATCGCCATAATGCAACACCATTTTATCGTGGCTAATACCCGATTCATCCCGATATTTTTCGGCGCGGTCGAGCATGGCTTTTTCGTTATCAATCCCATGCACCTCATAGCCAGCGCGTGCCAATGGCAACATCACCCGCCCCGTACCACACCCAATATCAATCAGTGGTCCGCCATATTCTTCTGCGAGTTCCAAATACAGTTGAATATCATCGGTTTTATCGTTATTTTCGGCATCATAAAAACGGGCAATCGTCTTGTAAAAACTCATGTGTGTCATCCTTTATCATATCATTGAGGACACGATGTATCGTGTCCCTACAGTATCAAATTGTAGGGACGGCATATATGCCGTCCGTGTGGCGTTTATCCGCGTCGGTTTAGAAAGGCGTTCACTGCCTGAATATGGGCATCCGCAGACCATAGAGGCGGGAATAAATTCCGTTCTATTTGCAACGCATCCTCATAGGGTTGCATCAACCCTGCACGGAGCAAGGTTTTCATCCCGATTAACACCGTTGGGTCATATTGGGTGATGGTTTCGGCAAATGTTAGCGCCGATTGCAATGCCTCACCTTTGGCAGAAATGCCATTGGCAAGTCCGAGTGCATAGACCTCTTGAGCGTGCAAAATTCGCCCAGAGAGCAATAATTCCAGCGCACGGGCATATCCCACCGCCCGTAATAAGCGTTGCCCTGCACCCCAACCGGGTGTCAATGCCATTTTGACCTGCACAAATCCGAGCCTAACAGCATCATCCACAAAGCGCATATCACATGCCACCGCAATTTCACTGCCACCACCGAGCGCATAGCCGTTGATAGCGGCAATCACAGGCACAGGGAGGCGTTCTAACGCCATTAGTGCATCGCCCATAATGCCAATAAAATGACGGGCATCATCTTGGCTAGGATATTGGCTCAATTCGACCAAATCGCCACCACTACAAAACGCATCAGCACCTGCCCCTGTGAGGATGAGGACGCGCAAGTTAGTATCGGTTTGGAGGTGATGAATATGTGCCATAAACGCCCGCATCGCCTCTAAATCGAGGGCATTTTTGGCGGATGGGCGGTTAAAGGTCAAAATGCCAATCCCATTGGGTTGTGTGGTATACAAAATTTTATCTGTCATGGCGCGTATTATATCGCACACGCGCCATTTTTAGAATTGCGTGCTAGGGGCTGTAAAAGAACGAATCTGTATCCGTATCTACAACATCACCATTATTATCCACAGTCTCAACCTTAACCTCATAAAGATTATCCCTTGCTGTTGGTAGTGGTGTATCTAAATACAATACATAGGCATCTGGGTTATCTATCGCATTTTTATTGACATACGACTCATAAATTACATTAGAATTAGAATCATAAGTCCTAATAGTGATATAAAAGCCACTGATGCTATCATATTCATGGAAATAAAAGACGAGGACTATCAATCCATCTCTAGGGATAGACTGAAAATCATCAACATCTATAGTGGTGTAATTTACTACTGGTTGCTGTAATTGATTTGAATTAGATGAATTATCAGAAGGATAACCATAATCATTCTTCTGGTTTTGATATGCAATCGTATATACAATGACAAAACCAATAACGAGAAGCACCATCAACAAAAATAAATTTCGCATCCAATGGCGTTTACGCTTGGGATAAACTGGCATAACACCTTGTGGCTGTGAATAGATATGCTGAACACTCATTGCTTGCCCTAATCCAGAAATAAGGCGTGTCAAATCATCATGAAAATCAGGGTCGTCACGGACAATAGCGGCATTTTTATAAGTAATGGGTTGCAAATCGGGTGGAAGATAATTAGGTGGTGGCATGAGTGTATTTTGCAATAAAACAGGCACGACCAAACAATCTTGACGGGCTAAGGCACTTGCCACCTCAATCCGCACAAAATCATCTGGGTTATCTATCCGTCGTCTGCCATAATCATCACGTATATCCATCCATTGTCTGCCAATGACAACCAAAACAATATCACATTTAGCAACTTCACGGGCAAGCACTTGCCGAAAATCTACCCCAACCGGGATGTTATCCACATCCTTAAATACGTGTTGTTTGCCAAAGGCTTGCACCAAACGGTCATAAATCCGCCCCACATGGGCGCTAGAATCGGCTCTGCGATAGGAAATGAAAATGTTAGGCATGATGACCCCCGCAATAATAAAGATTCAGGTTATTCATATCATAGCATGTCACTTTTTGGCACAACCGTGATAAATATCACCTCCACTACTGCCATTCGTCCCCATTAGCGTAGGCAAAGCAACGGCTATAACAATTGCCAAAAGGCTGTAATCTTTGCTACAATCGCCACCACAACGTGTATACCTCATGGATATACACCCAAAAGACAGCTATAAGGAGAAAATAAATTGATGAAATGGACACGAGTCTTGATATACATCCTGTGTATGAGTTTGGTCACAGGCATTGTTTCTGCACAAGGCGCTATCGAAGACCTCACCGTGACATTTACACGCAACGCCAATATTCGCCAAGAACCCAATGAAACAGCCACATTACTCGGTATCGCCGCGCGTGGTCAAGCCTTCCGCGTGGACGGGCGCAACGACAACGGGCAATGGCTACGCGGTATCAGCCAAAATGGTGTCGTGGGATGGGTGATTAATGGGACGGTAGATATTCCCCCCAGCACCATCAACGGCATTCGTATTATCACCACAGACACCCCCTTCAATCTCACAGCACCCGCAGGTGGGTCTGCGCCTGCAACATCCAACGCACCCGCCCCCACCAGTGGCTTAGAAGTCACTGTCTATTCCGATGTGAATATGCGTGGTGGTCCTAGCACCGATTATCCCCGTGTTGGCGGTGTTTTTGGCGGAAAAATCTTTTTAGTGGATGGTCGCAGTGCCGATAACGGCTGGGTACGTGGGGCAAATACGGCTGGTGAAGTCGGTTGGGTCGCGGTGCGCTTTGTAAATATCAGCGCCGACCAATTTAATGCGCTCCCTGTCATTGATGCCAATACCCCCTTCGCACTCGCAGTACAAACCAACGCCCCCGCACAAAATGTCCCTGCACCACCACCCGTTGTCGCTGTTGCGAATACATCACCTGTACGCGGATTTAGTTATGGTGGGCATATTGCTGGATTTAACGATACCACCTTCAATTGGATGCGCTATGCGGGCATGACATGGATTAAAAAGCAAATCCGTTATTTTGATGGTCAAAATCCCAATGATGTTGCTAACACCATCAATCAAGCCCATGCCGCAGGATTTAGAATCCTTGTTGGGTTGGTTGGCGATAAAGGCGACCTCACCCGCGATGGCTATTATGGGCGTTTTGCCAGTTTTGCGGCGGGTGTTGCGGCGCTCGGTGCAGATGCCATCGAGGTTTGGAATGAACCCAATATTGACCGTGAATGGACAAGTGGCGATATTAACCCCGCCAACTATACGGAATTGCTCCGCCAATCCTATAATGCCATCAAAAGCAGTAATTCCAACACATTGGTGATTAGTGCCGCCCCTGCCCCAACAGGTGCAGAAGGCGCATTCCCCGGTAATGTGATGAATGATGACCGTTTTATTCGTGGAATGGCAGATGCAGGCGCGGCGAATTATATGGATTGCATCGGCGTGCATTATAATGAGGGTATTGTGCCACCAACCGCCACCAGTGGCGACCCGCGTGTGCCAAGCAATTATTTCACCCGTTATTTGCCAAGCATGATTAACGTGTATTCTGGTACATTTAATGGGGCGCGTCCGTTATGCTTTACCGAACTCGGTTATTTGACCCCAGAGGGTTACGGCGGATTACCAGAGAATTTTAGCTGGGCGGGCAATGTCACCCTCGCACAACAAGCCGCATGGGTAGATGGTGCCGT
Organism: bacterium; assembly: GCA_033763335.1. Classification (GTDB taxonomy): domain Bacteria; phylum Chloroflexota; class Anaerolineae; order Aggregatilineales; family Phototrophicaceae. The sequence goes on along the minus strand of JANRKU010000050.1, from coordinate 9,371 downwards.
GGCTTATGCCCGCAACAGTGGCAGAGTGCGGATTGTCATCATCTGGAATGTGGATTTTAGAGGCGGTGGCGATGACCCCATGGGGGGCTATGCCATTATTCGTCCAGATGGGTCTTGTCCTGCTTGTGATGCTTTAGCCAATTGATAGGAACAGTAAACACAATGTCCGACACACCAACCATCGAAACAGGGCAAGTCGAATTACCATCCGATGAGACCCAAGTCACGCCCTTTTATAATTATCCGGGCAAAAAATCGCCTCCACCGCCAGAAAAGCGATGGAACAGGGCGGGGTGCTTTCTCATGAGTTTACTCACCGTCTTTCTGGTGAGTGTGTTGGTGATTATTGGCTTATTTTTGCCACCTATTAGCTTGGGAGATAGGCTTTTTGGCACGCGCTATGTGCAATTAGATAGCACCAATAATGCCATCGCCCTCACATCAACAACAGGCACACCAACCTTTACCCTCATCCTCAACCCCAATGACATTGGGCAAAATTTTGGTGTGGCACTCAGTCGTATTGGCGCAGAAGATTTTATCAATGCGCCCAACACAACCGATTCATGGGCAACCTTGGCGCGTGCCACACTGCCACCATCATTACAACTGAAAAGCGAAGTGGTCACAATCGTGACGGATGGCATTGCACCAAAATCGGCAACACTCACCTTTGCATTGCCCACCGATAGCCAAAATCCTGATGTGATAGATGTCTATGCGTGGGATGAAGGCAAAAGCGAGTGGCAATTTTTACCCTCACGCTTGAGCAGTGGCGGATTGATTACTGCTACCGTAGAAAAAATCCCTAACCATGTGGCAGTATTTGAGGCAATCCAAGCCGACCCCATCATTGCTACGGTGATTGAGAGCAATCAGACCCTACCCACTCAATATCCCGATTTGCTCAATATCCTCATGCCCGTGGGGATGACCCCTTCTAGCGTGGCATCACAAACCGTCGTTGGTACGGTGGTCGGTGGGTTTGAACTCGGCGCATCGTATCGCGTTATGCCCATCATCCGCAATTACACCGACCCACGCGCAATTGATGTGGATACCGTAATTCGTATCATCACCAATCCCGATTTACAAACGGCGCATATCACCCAATTAGCCAGTTTTACCAATGCGGGTGGATATAGCGGGATATTCCTCGATTACACCGACATCCCCGCCGAATATCGCACATCATTCACCCAATTTATCCAAAATTTGGGCGTAACATTTGATGGGCTTGGGTTACGTTTGGGTGTAGTCGTGCCATCGGCACAAAATATTGATGGTAGATGGGAAACAGGCGCGTATGATTGGCGACAATTGGGGCAAGCCAGCGATTTTATCCAAATTCGCTATGACCTCAATCCCGCCACCTTTGCGGCAGGGCGCGATAGGCTCATCGAAGCCATGACCCGTTGGGCTGTGGGCGAAGTGAGTCGTAGCAAATTGATTGCGGGACTCTCTGCCTTACCCGTCCGTGAGGTGAATGGGTCGTTCAATCCCATTTCCTATGATGAAGCCCTTGTCTTATTGGGAGATGTAGAAGTCGAAAATCTGGATAATGGGGTTATCGCACCAGGGGAAGAATTACGCATTACCCTATCAGGCGCAGATGCACTATTGGGCGTGGATACCACCGTGCAAACCCCCTTTGTAGATTATTTAGCCGATAACGGCACAGCACTTGCGCGTGTCTGGTTGACCACAGAGGATGCCTTGCGTTTTCGGATGGAAGGCTTTAGACCGTTTGCTATTGGTGGCATTGGGTTTTATGACCTGCTCAATATAGGCGCGATAAACGGTGTTATCAATGCTGTACAGGGCTATAAAATTCAATTACCCATTCAACAAGCCCAGCTTGAATTGGCATTAAATTGGCGCATTGAAAGCATTAACGGTGTGGTACAAGAATTTACCACCAGTCTAGGCGAAACAATCGCCCTCACCCTCATCGCCCCAGATGGCAATTATGCGGTGAATGTAGATGTGGTTGGCGCAGGCGATACCAGCCCACGAGGTGGGGTAGCGGTAGCGGTGGCACAACCCACACTAACCCCCACCCCACTGGCACAATCCACGCCACGTCCATTCCCAACCCCAACCCCAACCTTGATGGCAATTGTCCCCACAGAACCCTTTTCTGTGGTGGTAACAGGGTTGCCCCCAACAGGCGGTGGCGGAGCAGTACGTCCGGGGTCGGGCAGTATTTTACGCGGATTTGAGTATGGCGGACATGTCACCAGCGCAGGCAGTGAACGCGCCATTAATGCCATGAAAAATGCGGGTATGACATGGATGAAAGTGCAATTGCGCTATGGCTTTGGCTCTAGTACAGCAGAAGCGGCAGAAATTATCCGTACCGCACATGGTAATGGCTTCAAAATCCTCATTGGGTTGGTTGGCTTCCCAAATCAGATGAGTGATTTACCATCTTATATCCCCCAATTTGCCCGTTTTGCGGGCGAAGTGGCGGCATTGGGTCCCGATGCAATTGAGGTGTGGAATGAGCCAAATTTAGACCGCGAATGGCCCCGTGGTCAAATTTCTGGTGCGACCTTTGCCACCTTGCTCCGCGCCACCTATGAAGAAATTAAAACCCGTAATCCCAATGTGGTGGTGATTGCAGGCGCACCAGCCCCCACAGGCGCAGAAGGGGCATTCCCCGGTCAGGTTATCAATGATGACCGCTTCGTCACCGATATGGTCAATGCAGGTGCGGTCAATTATATGGATTGCATGGGTGTGCATTACAATGAGGGCATTGTGCCACCAAAAGCCACCTCTGGCGACCCAAGAGGCGATTATTACACGCGCTATTTGCCAACACTCATAGACACCTATTGGTCATTGGTGGGAGGCAGAGTGCCATTGTGTATCACAGAATTGGGCTACCTCACCCCAGAGGGGTTAGGGTCACTTCCCCCCTTCTTTGGATGGGGTGGTGCAACAACCCTAGACCAACAAGCCGCATGGTTAGCAGGGGCGGCATCCTATTCATCGCAAACAGGGCGAGTACGCTTGATGATTGTTTGGAATGTAGATTTCACCCGCTATGATGCCGACCCCATGGCGGGGTTTGCCATCGTCAGACCCGATGGCAGTTGCCCCGCTTGTAGTGCATTATCAAATGCACGCTAAATTGAGCATGGGCAAGGTGTATGTGCGTAAGGGCGCAACATGTTGCGCCCTTACAAAATAGCCTATTTTAAGGGTGTCGTGATGAAAATTTATATCACATTGCACCCACATAAATCATTAGTGAAATTAGCAAGTAAAAACCGAAAGGATATGCAACATGGCAAAACGAACAACAGTCAAACGGCAAATTCGCGGATTCGCCGTTATGTGGACAGCGATTAGCCTGACCATTGGGTTGGCAGTATTTTTTGCAGTCTATTTGACCTATAGTGGCGGAGAAACACCCCTATCTGCCCAAAGCAGTGTCTCACTTCCTGCAACCCCCACCCCACAACCACCCGCAGGACCCACTATCACCCCACAAATTCGCCCATCACAAACACCAGTGACAGATGCGGGAATCATTGTGGCACAAAATTCGACATCAGTGCCTGCAACCAATACGCCAGCGCCCACAGCCACCGAATTTATTGTCGCGCAAGTACAACAAGTCGAGCCGACCAATACCCCACAACCGACTGCAACCCTATTACCTGTGAATCAGACCGATTTTGTGGTGAGTATTCAGGTACAAAGTTCAATAGATGCCAACCCAGAAATCCAAAAAATGTGGATGAACGATGTGAAGGGGTTGGGACTCTCATGGATGAAATTACAAATCCGTTGGGCAGAAATTGAAACAGAAAAAGGCGTATTCGCGTGGGATAGATTGGAACTCGCGTTGAATACCGCCCAAGAATATGGTATTCAGGTATTGGCAACTGTCGTTGCCGCCCCAGAATGGGCGCGTGAACCCAATGCCGATTTGAGCAATGAAGGACCTCCCGCCAACGACCAAGACCTTGCCGATTTCCTTACTGCGTTGCTCACCCGTTATCCCCATAAAATTCATGCGATTGAAGTGTGGAACGAAACCAACCTCATCCGTGAATGGGCAACCCCCACTGGTGTGAACGCCAGCGATTATGTTCAAATGTTGCGCCTTGCCAATTTGACCATCAAAAATATTGACCCCGGTATCATCGTCATCAGCGCTGCCCCATCACCCACAGGCGCAAATATCAACGAAGGTGGCATTGATTTGGTCGTAGATGATTTTATCTATGTGGATGCTTTAATCGAAGCAGGTGTGTTAGACCATGCCGATTGTTTTGGCGCACATCACAATGGTTATAATATCAGCCCAAGCGTCACATGGGATACTGTCCCCAACGACCCCACAGCCGAATTTAGAGGACCGTTTGAGAATCGTCACCCAAGCTGGAGTTTCCGTAGCACCCTCACCACCTATGCCAACAAAATTCAAGAGGCTGGTGGCACACAAAAATTATGTGTGACCGAATTTGGTTGGGCGAGCGTAGAAGATTTAGGTGGCGGTTTCCCAATTGGCTTTGAATTTGCCAAAGACAACACCCTGCAAGAACAAGCCACATGGATTATCGAAGCCCTCAATAACATGGAAGAATGGGGCTTTGTATGGATTGCCAATATTTGGAATCTGAATTATGGGGCGCAAATGGGTTGGGATGCCACCAACGATAACGTCCCGTATTCACTCATCGGACCCAATTTCTCCCGCCGTCCCGCCTATGATGCCGTTGTCGCATGGACAACCGCACGGCGCGAAGGACAATAACATATCATTTTTACCTCGTCATCGAATATCTTGTATACCCGTAAGGGCGCAACATGTTGCGCCCTTACCTACCACGAGAAAATTCAGGGTGAGGTCATAATAAGGTGGTCTCATTATGCCCGATAGCACCATATTTGCCATTAGCCTATTTTTTCATCTCCTCGCCACTGCCATCTGGATTGGCGGATTGCTCATCACAACCCTGCTGGTGTGGCCCGAAATGCGTCATACACTCCAAACTACCCCTGCCCTCTATGCCTTATTGGGGCGACTCCGCAAAAAATTTACCCCCATGAGCAATTTAGCCCTTGCCGTCCTCGTGACCACAGGACTCATCCAAATGTCACTAGACCCCAACTATGAAGGCTTCATGACATTTGAAAATACATGGAGTCGGGTGATGGTCATTAAGCATCTGGCAATTGTGGGAATGGTCATGAGTGGTCTTGTGTTGCAATATGCGGTTTTCCCCGCCTTAGAACGCACCACCATCCTCTTAGAACGACAAAAAGCCGACCCCGCCACCTATAATGCGCTCAGACGGCGTGAAGTTCGCCTCACATGGTTCAATGTTGGCTTGGGAATTTGCGTTTTGGGGTTAAGTGCATGGGCAGGCTCGCTATAACACATTGACTATATAGGGCAGGTTTGTTATCCTCATGAAATATTGCAGTTAAGGCAATAGCCTTTTCCTTTGTCGCTCATCATCTGAAGGATAATCATTTTGTCTAGTCGAATTAGTTTTGTCCTCGCTGTTATCATCTTATTTGGGGCGGCATTTCTGCGGATGCAAGATGTAACCACACTCCCCGCAGGTTACACAGATGATGAAATCACCAGCATACGTATCACCGAAGCGGCACGAGAAGGCAATATAGAGGTCTTTTATAATTTGGGCAATGAAGGGCGCGATGGCATTTATCATGTCTTATTGGCGCTCACCACCACCCTAACAGGTAAAGGCACGCTCGGCTATCGAATTTTTTCGGTGTGGATTGGCTTATTTTGCCTTGCCACTACCTATGCCATCGGCAGACGGCTTTTTGGCGAGATTGCAGGTTTGGGGTCAATGGCAATTTTAGCCGTGATGTTTATGCCTATCAGTTTTTCCAGACAAATTTCGCCCGTGATGTTGCTCCCTGCCATTTCATCTGGCGTGTTATTGCTCCTGTCCATGACCATGCCTGTTTATCGCAGGCGGTGGCAACGTGGCGATAATACCATTATTGCCGCCGCACTCGGATTCTTTTTGGGGTTGGGCATTTATGTTCATCCCGCAGGCTTATTCATCCTTCTCACCAGCCTGCTATTCATCATTTATATGTTGCGCTCACGCCGTAGCATGTCACGCAGGCGCTTGAGTTATATCGGCTTTAGTTTGCTCATCCTCATCATCATGTCTATTCCCTATATCATCTCTTCAGTCCGCAGACCACAACTCGGCGGGTTAGATAGGCTTGGTGGTACAGAAATTGGCTCTATTTTGGGGAATTTTGGGAGTTCACTCGGCGGATTAGTCGGCATTGGTGATAGCAATGCGCTCATCAATATGCCAAATCGCCCCTTATTAGACCCCATCACAACGATATTCCTATTTATCGGGATTGGCTTTGCGATGTGGGGACATCGGCAACCACGATATGCCTTATTGCTCATCGGCACAGCCATCCTTAGTCCAATTTATCTTTTTTCGCCTAGTGCGCCCAATTTCAATAATACCGCCACATTATTACCCCTCATTGGGCTATATTTTGGCTTGGGTGTGCAAATGGTCATTCACTACATCCCCAAACTGGCATGGCAACGCTTGGCGGGATTGGGCATTTTTGCCCTGCTTGTGATACACGGCTCATGGACATATCGAGATTTTTTCACCAATTGGGAAAATACACCACAAGTCCAACAAGCCTATTCGACTCGTTTGGGCAGATTGGCGGCGCATGTAGATAGAGGGGGTGATTCCCCGATGGTGATATGTGGTTTTCAGGTTGGGCAATCGCCTAGCTCCCCCACCCTTAGCGATTCGCAACTCATCAATTTATATTTGAACCGCATAGACCGCACATCCTTGCGCTATGTAGATTGCAATATGGCATTTGTGATGATGAATGGTGGCGCACGCCAACAGGTTATCATCCCCAATACAGACATTTTTAATACGGCAGATGCCGAAATTAAGACATGGCTGTTTCAACTCACCCCCTTGGATAGCCCAGAATTACCCCTCGATGGGGTGTTTATATTCGATGCCGAACAAATTTTGGCAGACCGCTTGGGGCAATTGGTGGGCGAAGCGGGTAAACCTGTGAGTTATGCTCCTAGTGGCGATATGCCCCAAAGTGACCCTGTATTAACACCCATCAGTTTTGGTGGCAACCTCACCTTGTTGGGTTATTTGCTCGATACCAACTCTGGCGGGATTTATCGCCCATCAGAGACGATTCGCGTCGTGACCTATTGGCGCACACAAGGCGCTGTCCCACCTGATTTGCGGTTATTCACCCATATCCTCATTGATTTTGGGGCGCGACCACCTGCTAATACCGATATTCTCAATTTGCAGGCACGTTTCTTGCAAGACCGTGATGTGTTTGTGCAAGCCACCAATGTCATCTTGCCCGATACCTTCCCCGCAGGCGAATATATTTTGTCTATCGGCGGGTATCAAGACACATCTGGCATCCGCTTAGATGTCTTAGAGGACGGTATGCCTCGTTCTACCAGCCTGTTTTTGGATAACATCACGGTGGTAACGGAGTAATAGGCATGTTTGAGATTTTCTTTTTAGGCACATCTGCCTCTGCGCCTGCCATTCATCGCGGATTGCCATCATGCGTTATTTTGGCGGGGGAATATCGGTTTTTGGTGGATTGTGGCGAAGGCACACAGCGCCAATTGCTCCGCAGTGGCTTGGGATACAAACGCCTCAATCGCATTTTGCTCACACATGGGCATCTTGACCATATTTTGGGCTTAGGCGGGCTTATTTCCACCTTTGTGCGTTGGAGCAGTGTTGAGGAACTCGAAATTTGGGGCGGAAAACCCGCATTAGACCGCGTGGAAAGCCTCATTTATCAGGTCGTCTTACGGGATGAACGACCACCTATCCCCATTCATCTATACGATTTACGCGAAGGCAAAATGTTCCGCGCCAAAGAATTTAATGTGAGCGCCTTCCCTGTCACGCATCGGGGAAGCGGGAATTTTGGATTTATCTTCCAAGAAAATGACCGTAGCCCATTTTTAGTCGAAAAAGCTGAGGCGCTCGGCGTCCCCAATAATGCAGAACGGGGAAAATTAGTGCGTGGCGAAACCATCACCCTCGAAGATGGGCGTGTCATTACCCCTGATATGGTATTGGGTGAGACGACACGCGGGGCAAAATTGGTTTATGTGGGAGATACAGGGCGCGTGGATAATTTGCGCCATTTTGTCCAAGATGCCGATACATTGGTGATTGAATCCACCTTTTTAGAATCAGAAGCAGAAGAAGCCAAAGCATACGGGCATATCACCGCCAAACAAGCCGCCACCCTCGCCCTCGAAATGGGTGTGAAGGCGCTCATCCTCAATCATATCTCTGGGCGCTATCGGGAACGCGATATTATCGCCGAAGCACGCGAGGTATTCCCGCACGCCTATGTCGCCCGTGATTTTGACCACTTTTTGATGAAAAGAGGCGGGGAATTGAGCAAGGTATATGCACCCATAGATAAAGAGGATGACGAAAATGAGTAACCGCCACAATATCACCACAGGCACGCAATGGGAAACACTGGTTGGCTATTCACGCGCCGTCAAAATTGGCAATTGGGTAGCAGTATCTGGCACAACGGCAGTGGATGAAAATGGCGCGTTGGTCGGTGCTGGGGATGCAGTGGCACAAACCCGTTTTATTTTGCAAAAAATCGAAAAGGCACTCATCGCCAGTGGCGCAACCTTAACAGATGTCATCCGTACACGCATGTATGTGACGGATATTAGCCAATGGGAAGCGATTGGGCGTGTGCATGGCGAATTTTTTAGCGAGATAAAACCCGCTTCTAGCATGGTCGAAGTGAAGGCACTTATTTCGCCTGATTTATTGGTCGAAATTGAAGTAGATGCGATTATTAGCGAAAAATAGGTGTGTTATGGCAGATAATGAAGATAAACGCGGTGTTTTTGATGAAGAAGTGTTCACCTATGATGTGACCAAAGCGGGGTTAGTCCTCATTTATTGGCATGGCAAGCATGTGACAACATTGAGTGGCAAAAAAGCCGAAAAATTTGTGTCACAGGTCGAGGATGTTGATGACCGTGAGGCGCAATTGGTCATGGCACGGGTGACTGGCAATTTTAAGCGTGGCAATGAGCGCGAGGGGAAAGAATCGGATTAGCTAAGACGCATTTATCATGCTTATGTATTTCAGATTAAGGCAAGTGGCTGACATACGCACTGCGTGCTAGTCAGCCATTTGTATAGTAGAGATAGGGTATACTTGAAAAGTAAAAGTGACAACCCTGTGTGTCCAAGCGATGTGTGTCTGTTCAGCCAGTAAGACCACTATGAGTCTGTATTGTAGATGAGACCCATCGCTTGTGATAACGCATTAGG
>JANRKU010000049.1:0-7937 GCA_033763335.1 bacterium | reverse complement strand
GACATTGCCCCATCACGCTCACCAGATGGACTGTGGATTGCCTACGCCTCGACCCGCGATACCGAAACGGGTACCCGCGTCAAGAATTGGGAAATTTACGTGGCTCGCGTCACTGGTGACGACACCCGTCGTATCACCTATAACGAATTCGCCATGGATCTTGACCCTGTTTGGTCGCCAAATGGTCTGAAATTGGCTTACGAAACCACCACCGATAACGGCGATTGGGAAGTGCGCGTGTTCGACTTGCTCACGGGCGAGAACACCATCGTCACCAACAATCCCGCCAACGACATCAACCCGTCATGGTCGCCAGATGGCAGTAAATTACTCATCCAAAGTGACCGCGAAGGTGGTTTGTGGCAAATTTACGAAATTGACCTCGCTAATGGTAACGCCGTGACCCGCTTGTCTGATGGCATGAGCGATGACCATGACCCGATGTACAGCAACGATGGCACCAAGATTGTGTTCCGTTCATATCGTGACGACCCACGTCCCGATGGCGACCGTAGCCGTCAAAGCGCCGTCTATGTGATGAACAGCGATGGCACAGGCGTTATCCGTGTCTCCGAAGTCGGTGGTAATGCAACCAACCATGTCTTCTCACCAGACGACAAATTGATTGCTTACCAATCGAACATCGTCAACGGTATCAACGACATCTATGTCTTTGAAATTGCGACAGGAATCACCCGCTTGTTGACCAACAATGTGGGCGACCCCTATCAAGATGTTCAAGATACCGCCCCAACTTGGTATTGCGAATCAACCATGCTAGTCTTTACGTCATCTATAGATGCGACGGATGAAAATCCGAATAACACCAACGTATTTATGGTGAATGCACTCCCCATCACCGCACCACCCATCAATGTTGATGTGGACGCAGTTCGCTTGACGGACGACCTGAATATTGACCGCGATGCTCAAAACAGCCCCTCTGAAGAGAACGCCAGCCGTTACGGTCAAGTTCCTCCCAAGTGGAGACCATAATTCTGATGGTGGGGGATTACTCCCCCATCGTTAACACCATAACAAAAAGAGCCTCCACAAGTCGGTATAAAAACCATGTGAGAGGCTCTTTTTTTTATATACGGCATATATTTTGTGGCTGACATACGACTTTAGCGGATTTTCCTACTTCACCAAAAACAGGTTATCCCATAAAGGAGAATTTTGGAATCATCTGTTATTAGAGTCAAATTCTCAATTTGTGCTTGGGCAATTAATAAACGGTCAAACGGGTCATTATGATGATAGGGTAATTGATTTAACGCCAGAATGTGAGATAGTTCTATCGGTAATAATTCAATTCTATTTACTTGTTGCTGGAAGCCGAGTGTTTCGGTAAGTATGTTATTCAATTGCAATTTGCCTAATTGAATTTTGATTTGCATTTCCCAGACACTCACGAGGCTCAAATAAAGTGTATTATTGACATCCTCAATAACATCTATAACACGCTTTGAAAGTCGCTTTTTATCAATATCAAGCCAAATAAAGACATGGGTATCTATTAAAAAATTCACTTATCGTCCCCAAGCCAAAAACTATCAGGCAATTCATCTGTAAAATCATCTGCCATCCAACCTTCACCCTCATGCCCTCCAATAATACGCTTCACGGGAAGAACTGGTGTTGAAATTAATCGTGCTATTGGCTCATTGCCTCGCAATATCATAATTTCATCGGTTGTGGTCAATTCGGCGAGCAATTGCTCAAGGGTTAAGGGGGTTGCCTGTAAATCTATTTGTTTCAACATGATATTTATTCCTCATCCGTTTTGAATATCATATCATATTTACCATAGAGTGTTGGGGTATCTTTATTGATTTAGGCGGGTGATAATATCATCTTTGCTCAAAATACCTGCCACACCTCGCGCTTGGATAGAGGCAGATGCCCCCAGATGGGCAAAAATCACCGCCTCACGGGGGTTGCCCGTTTCGATGAGTCGGGTAAAAAATGCGGTGGCAAATATATCACCTGCGCCTGTGGGGTCAATGATGCTCGTCGGAAATGGCGCGATTTCTTCTCGTCCACCCGCATAAAATAGTGATGCTGGCTTACCTCCGCGTGTACACACCACAAATGGGCATTTTTTCGCATAGGTGCTAATTTTTTGCTCATCGTAACCCATATCCTCTTCGCTGAATACCAACGCATACGCGCCCGCCAGCACTTTTTCGGGGTTATCCCATGCTTTGGGAGATACCAATCCGCGCTCATCCACTTGCCGTAACCAACCCTGCGGGGTGATACACACCTTGCTATCGGGATACGCACGCGCATAATCGGACGCAACCTCATCCATAATTGGGCATAGGTGCAACATATCGGGTTTTTGGGCGAGTATTGGCGCAAAATCTGGCGTAAGGGGTGTGGCTTTATCGTGTAGATATTGCGTTCTATTCCCCTGTGCGTCATAGATATTTTCAAATGTGGTGGATTTTGGCGAGGCTTGGATATGCACCTGAATATCGGCAGGTAGGGCATCCAACGCCAAATCATCGCCTTTACTGCTGATGATGGTTACGCGGTTGCCCAATTTTTGGGATTGCACCCCGCTATAAAACACCGTCCCACCAAGCATATACCCGCCATCGGGGAGAATATCTTTGGCAAAATGTCCGACAAGAACGGTGTGTAGCGCGGTCATGTATTGCTCCTATTGATACAGCCAAAATGTCTTTTTATTCTTGAGGGGCAAGGATGATAATGCTCATCCCGACCAATGATATGAGGACACCGATTATTTCCCATGAATTGGGTTGTTTGCCTTCAATCACCCACATCCAAATAAATGAAAATGTGATATACATCCCACCATACGCAGCATAAGTTTTTCCTGCCGCACCGGGATGTAGCGTTAATAACCAAACAAAAAGCATAATTAAGAGCGTAGCAGGCACGAATAACCATATAGAGCGTCCGTGCTTTAGTATACTATAAACCAAATAAGACCCCGTGATTTCTGCTAGTGCTGTGAGTGCAAATAAGGTCACGGTTTGTAAAAATGGGAGAATCGCTGTCATAGGGACACCCTTTGCGTAATGCCAATGTGTGTAGTTTAGCATAATGCCAATTGGGGGGGCAATTCCAATTGGCATCCAGCGTGATTAGTCCGTTGGTGTATGGGCGATAATCCATGCCTCTTTATCGGGGAGTTTCCCTGTCTGCTGAAGTGTATCCACAATGGTTGATTTGATAAACTCTTTGACCTCACCATCGCCGTTTAGTTGTAACCAAAATTGTTCGCCAACCTCTAGCGTAAAGGTAAAAAAGGGGCAACATAGGCGCTCATTGGCAATCCATGTAATGGCATTTTGGAGTATGGCTGTTTCGAGTGGTAGCCGAAACGCATACCCATTGGTCAATTCCTTAATTTCGAGGGCTGATGTAAAAATAGATTCGGCAATATCGGCATGGTCGTTACGTTGTGTTGGTTCAATCGCACCAAAATTACAAGCGATGATGGGTTCATGATTCTGCATGGGTTTTTTCTCCTATATTCGATACGATAACCGAAATATCATGTAAGCGGATAGTAGGCGGTTGGGATGGTGTGGGTTTACGCATCCAACGCAATGCCAATACAAAACTAAAAGCAGATACCAGCGTTAATCCCCCATACACCCACCCCAAATTTTGCCCCAAGAAAAGTGCAACGGGCGTTCCTGCCAATAGCGATAAGACCACAGGGACAATCAATGGGGTACAACATGGGCTGGCGATGCAAGCAACCCCAAACATCAGCCCGCCACGTATTTTTTGCCACACCGTTTTACATTGCTGAAAATCAATGAGCTTACGCGGGGAATTTTGAGGCACTTGGCATATCGCATGACCATCCTCTGTGGTGGTACAACAATTATTGTCCTGACATGAGCTACTTTGATGATTATCTGTCACTTGTCCATCTCCTTGATTATAGTAATAAGCGATACAATGAACACATCAATGATAGTGTGTTGATTGTGTGATTTTTTAAGTGTAGGACTTCAAGTGAACTTTATGTCAAGGAGGTGATTATGCAAAATTTTGGAATCGGAGAAATTGCCCGTCTAGCAGGTGTGGCAACATCCACAATCCGCTACTATGAGGGTATCGGATTGTTACCACCATCGAAACGGGTTAGCGGAAAACGGCGCTATGGGGCAACTATCCTAGAAAAATTGCGTGTTATCCGTATGGCACAGCGAGCAGGTTTTTCGATTGCAGAAATCCACACTTTGTTACACGAATTTCCTGCCAATACACCCCCTTCTAGCCGTTGGCAAACCCTAGCAACCAATAAAATTCCAGAAATTGATGCCCAAATACAGCACCTTCAAAAAATGAAATGGCTATTAGAGCAAACCTTAGCCTGCCAATGTGCGACATTAGAAGCGTGTGCGGGGGAAAATGATGCGCCTTGCGATAACTCACCAAGCGCACCATAATATTTTCTTAGGCTTCTACTTGCACCGCCTTTTGTTTTATTGTGCGGGCATGAATCAGTTCATATAGCACAAAAATGGCGATGGCAAATATCATATTCGACACAAAAATGGCTTGCAAGCCAAATATGCCACTGATAATGCTCCCAAACCCAATAACCACACCACCGCCCAAACCCGCCGCACCAATCTGAAAGCCGATGGTATTGGCGACGTGTTCGGGCGCAATGCGGTCTTGGGTACTCCCTATCATAGAGGGGAACATGGGCGCGACAGAAAACCCAACTAGGGGCAATGCCAACAAACTGAGGGTGGGGTCTATATTTAACAACATAATCAGCTCACCAATCACCAACCCTATCATGCTAAGGCGTATAAATAGATGCTCTGGAATGACGCGCACAATCAACCCACTGACCACACGCCCAAATGTGAACGCCCCCCAATATGCGCCGATGAAAAATGCCGCCGTATTCGCATCTGTGCCACGAGTTTGGGTAAATAAGGTATAACTCCATTGCCCCACACTGGCTTCTGTACCTGTATAGAGCAAAAAGAACACCACCCCAAACCACACCACAGGCAATTTTATGGTTTCGCGCAATTGTGCAGGCGGGACAGGGGCGTTGGAAGTCTCACCATTTTCCCCGTTTGCACCATCATCCCAACGCTTTGCCGTCACCAAAAAGGTCAATGCCAACAGGGTTTGAAAACCAGCCACAACCCAATAACCAGAACGCCATGAGGTGGTATTAATGGCTGTATTCATAATCAACGGACCCACCGTTGTGCCAATACCGAACATGGCATGAAGTAAAAATAATAACGCCCGATAATGATGAGAGATATAATTATTGAGAGAGGCATCAATCGCACCACCACCCAACCCCGCCAAAACCCCTGTGAGCATTGCCATCCACCATACAGGTACGATGGTATAACTGATGAGCGCCGTGGCGGTTAAAGCACAACTGAGCGCCAATAGCTTGCCAATTCCCATCCATGCCACTAATTTTCCACTCAACACGGTACTCAATACATACCCTGCGGTTACACCAGCCGTAATCACACCAAGCGCACTCAAAGGCGCACCAAGCCCGTCGTGCATCGAGGGCCACGCGACACCCAATAAGCCATCGGGCAATCCGAGACTGATAAAACCGATAAAGGCGATGACCAATAAAATAATACCCATCCTAGATTGTTTCATGAGATATATCCAAATTATTTGATAAACGGAGTAAAAGCGTATTGCAGACCACCGTTCTATTTTACATCAGCTTTTTATCGAAAATAATAGGCGGTGTGGCGCAAATTACCTCATAAAACCTTGTTGTTTGATACAAACAATTGTGACAAATATCACTTTTTTTTCTGATGGTCTGGTGTATGATTCAAGTGCATATTGCACATTTAGAATGGATATAAATGGGCAAATTTTGTGGGGGATGCCTCATTTAATCTATTTATGATTATATTTAGGAGAAAAATTGACTATGAAACGTTTGGTATTGGCATTCATCATCGGCGCATTGGCATTATTTGTTGGCGTAATTTCTGCACATGAGGATGGCGTGCATGTGCGCGTATCACATCTCTCACCCACCTCACCCGCCTTAGATGTGTATGTGGGCGAAACGCTGGTCATCCGTCAATTAAATTATAAGGCAACCTCTGGTTATTTGCCCCTTGATGGCAATATGGCAGATGTCGCACTTGTGCCTGCTGGTGGCACACTAGAAGAGGCTATTTATAGTGATAGTTTGGTATTTTCTGGCGACCCACATGGCTATTACACCGTTGTGGCGGTGGGCGATGTTGAAGATTTTACATTTGAATTATTGGTTTTGCCTGTAGATGCCCAAGCATTGGGGACTGCCAGCACCGACACCTTGCTGGTACGTGGTGCATTTGCCCGCCCAACCGTCAACGCCATGCCCCATGTAGAGGGCGAACACGATATGGCAGAAGCCACCGCCGAAGCAACGATGGAAATGGGAAGCCATAGCATGGATATGGGCAGTGTGAGCGCGGTTTATATGGTCATCGAAAATAAAGGGGATACAGCAGACCGCCTTATCGCCGTTGCCACCGATATTTCTGGGATGGCACAAATTCACCAAACCGTTGTGACCGATGGTATCGCGCAGATGGGCGAAGTCGAAGGTGGCATCGAAATCGCCGCAGGTGGCATTATCGAACTCAAACCCGGTGATTATCATGTCATGCTGATGGACTTGAAGGGTGATATTGTCGAAGGAACGAGCATCCCTGTCACATTGACCTTTGAATCTGGCACAACCATCACCTTAGATGTCCCTGTCATCACCCCATGATAATCCTCACCATCCCGTATCTAAAATCGGTGTGGGATGGTGACTTTTGGCAGGTTTTTTATAGAGAAATCTGCTATTATAATACGTCTGATGTGAAACGTAATTGGTGTTTTGTGGCTGACATACGACCCTAAAGGGTCTAGTACAGCCATTACACCCCCAAAAACAGACAGATTGTAGCGTATGTCCGCCACAGATTAAAAAAATATTCTATAGGGTTTCGATATGCTTAAAATAGCCGTTTTAGTGTTGCTGATTGTCCTTTCTGGGTGCGCCCAAGCGTCACCGATTATCATCACCGCCACCCCAGAGATTTTTAATACCCCTGCCCCTGCCCGTATGGCAGAGGTAGACCATCTTTCATCCACACCATCATTTTTTGCCAGCAATTTGCCCACGCGCACCCCAGAGCCAACTGTCCCACCCCTAGCGACACCCAATCCACAGGGCATCGCTGTTTATGACCCCCCTGTGGAAATTGGCGATTTTATGCTGATGAATCAGGACGAGGAAATGGTGCATATCACCGATTTTGCGGGGGGATATGTCTTGCTCACATTTGGATATACCCACTGCCCCGATGTTTGCCCACTCACATTGGCACACTATAAACGGATTAAGAGCCTGTTGGGAGAAACCGCCGAGCAATTGACCTTTATATTCATCAGTGTAGATGGCGCACGCGACACCCCAGAACGCCTCAAAGAATATTTAGGCTTGTTCGACCCCGCTTTTATCGGCTTAAGCACCGATGAAAATGACATCATGGTTGACGTTGCGGCGCGGTATCGTGCGATTTATTCGGTTGAAAATTCGGGTGGCTTATTGAAAGACGATTATCCTGTCAATCATACCGCAGGTATATTTTTGATGAACCCCGCAGGCGAATGGTCACGGTTTTATGTGTATGGCACAGAACCAAACATCATCGCCCGCGATTTATCGGGATTATTGACGAATTAACATAGGCGCATGACGGTTCATGCTTTATATGTAGCACTTAACTATAAAATTGCGCTTTTACCTCACCCCCCTGCCCCCTCTCCAAATTGGTTCAGGGGCGGACAGCATAATTAAGGGGAACGTACCTTAACAACTGAATATGAACCCATACGCCTTGCGAATATGGCGGGATAGACATAATGGTGACGCAGTAATG
>JANRKU010000048.1:0-51831 GCA_033763335.1 bacterium | reverse complement strand
TTTGCGCCCACGATTGTCTTGTTTCGGGAGCAACGGTTCAATTCTTGACCATTGTTCATCGCTTAAATCTGTTGGGTAAGGTTTTCTCTCTTTCATGTTGAAAATTTTACCGCTTAACTTCTTTATTTACAAACACGCTCTTAGCCCTCA
The DNA here is from genome assembly GCA_033763335.1 of bacterium. Taxonomy (GTDB): domain Bacteria; phylum Chloroflexota; class Anaerolineae; order Aggregatilineales; family Phototrophicaceae. The sequence goes on along the minus strand of JANRKU010000048.1, from coordinate 51,681 downwards.
GCAATGCGCCATGCGGCTTTCATCGTGTTTTGCATCAAAAGGGTGATGGTCATGGGACCCACCCCACCGGGGACTTTGCTAATCGCCCCAACCACATTTACGGCGCTATCAAAATGCACATCCCCGACAAATTTATAGCCTCTGGCATTGGTGGGATCTTCGACCTGATTCGTCCCCACATCAATCACCACCGACCCTTCTTTGAGCCATTCCCCTTTGATATATTCGGGGATACCCATCGCCGCAATCACCACATCCGCCGTTTTGAGCAAGGCGGGCAAATCTTTTGTACGGCTATGGGCAACGGTCACAGTGGCATTGGCTTTTATCAGCATGAGCGCCATCGGCAACCCAACAATATTGCTCCGCCCCACCACCACCGCATTTGCACCTTCTAATTTGACACCCGCTTCTTCTAATAGCACCATGCACCCTGTTGGTGTGGCGGGTGTAAAAAGGGGTTCTCTACCCTTCATGCCTAACATGCCGATATTAATCGGATGAAAGCCATCTACATCTTTATCGAGGCTCACGGCACGAAGTACCGTTTCTTCATTGATGTGTTTTGGCAATGGCAATTGAACGAGAATGCCATGAATATGCGGGTCGGCATTTAATTCTGCCACCGCCGCTTCGACTTCGCCTTGGGTGCTTTGGGCGGTCATGGTGCGCGTCACAGAGACCATCCCTGCCTTGTGGCACGCATTTTGTTTCATGCGGACATACGTCTGCGATGCGGGGTTATCACCCGCCAAAACCACACCCAATCCGGGCGCATATCCATATTTTGCTTTGAATTTTTCGACATCTTGGGCTATATTACTACGGATACGGTCTGCTACTGCTTGTCCATCAAGTATTATTGCAGTCATACATATGTCCTTTCAAATTTTTTGTATAGGCATTTGAACAACTTACCGACAAATTTAAGCCACCACATTCCTCCATAATCAGGTAACATATTAGCAGGATATTTAGACGAAACAACCGTCCAAATTGTTCAATTTTTAGAATTGAAAAGGGTTGGTTATGATGAAGCACCCAATAAAACGAAGTACACCATTATTTAGGCGAGCAGAAGAAAGCGGGCAATCACTGGTTGAATATGCCCTCATCATCGTGCTGGTCGTATTGGCTTTCGGTTTCGCATTAGCGGCAACTGGTCCTGCCATTAGCCGTATTTTTAGTAACACCGTATATAACTTACTTGGTGAAGCACCAGATGAAGTCCGCGACAAAGAAAGTCCAGTAGACTTTTGGCTCACCGTCACATGGGTGGCACAAAATCCGTTAGAAGAACGGCTCATCCCCACCCCAACCCGTGTGCCACCGTCACTTGTCCCACCTGCGGATTTGCTCTCGCGCACACCAACACCCATTACCCCCACTCCGACGATTGCGCCCACACGCACCCCTGCGCCAAGCCCAACACCAGAAGATGTGGAGTTCCCCTATCCCTATTCAAACTCGGCAAATAATACGCAACTCACCGATATGCGCTTAGGCAGTGCGCCATTTTTGGGTTATGCCGATTGGTATGGGAAATACTATACAGGGACAAGTTTTGGGGAAGCAAATTTGGCATTTCAGGGCTATAACGAAGAAATTTATGGTATAGCCGCCAAAGGTGTCCTCAGTTTGCCCAATGCCAGTTACGCCAATTGGACAAATCAAAATTCGAGTCCAAGAGGTGGATGGCCCTCTACCACACCCAACGAAAATTTCTCGATTAGATTTACACGAGATATTTATGTCGAAACCCCACAAACATTGCGTTTCTTTGTGAGTTCCGATGATGGCGTGCGCCTGTGGCTTATCCCGTCTGGACAAAATGCCAATACGTGTGCGACTGGTGCAGGCACACCAAATGTTGTCAGTGGACAAGTCAATGGTGGCATTACAAACCGTTTCTATGGTGATGGGTCTGCCTTCCCAACCGGTTGTTTGCTTATTGATGACTGGGAACCACAAGGCATGGGCAGTACAGGCACCGTCATACGGTCAGTCCCCGCAGGCACGTATACCCTGCAAGTAGACCACTATGAAGCCACTGGTGGCGCAGGCATCCAACTGAGCATCACATCGGTGAGCAATCCCTATGATACAGCTGTCAATAATTCTGGGACACCTGTCCCTGGTGGTACGAATTGTAATTGGGGCGCAAAGACCACCAGCGATTCCAACACCCTCATGAATATGTGGGAAGAATTTGTAGATGGCAATATCCCCAATAACATGCGTTGTTATTTGGAATTACGCGGGTTCATCACCGTTCCTGCATCCGCCCCTGCCCCACGTATTACCTTCTGGGATGTGTGGGATTTGAATCATTCATCCTTTGCTGGATGGATAGAAGTGGCAGAATATGTGCCGATTGTTAGCACTTCTTATTCCATAGACCGCGCCGCTACAATATGGTATCGCATCCCAATACGACAAGGTGCGAGTATCAATTACAATTGGACATATACCGAAATCCCATTGGATAATGTTCAAGCATTTGCGCCAAATGGAACACCTGCCACTATAGATTTTAGAGGCAAACGCCTGACCTTCCGTTTCGTGATACAAAGCTCATCCACCAACGGCAATAACCGTCGTTGGTATGTAGATGATATTCAGGTCAAAGAGGACTTAGCCGCCGAAAATGTCACACTCGGCTTTGGTGGCAGTGCCGCAACAAATAGTTTGTTCAAATTCAATAACTCGACCGACCGTGATTCTTTCATCACCACTGGACAGTGGGATTTGACATCTAATAATGTGGTGACAGACCCCGATACCGTTGGTAATCCCACCAGTTGTTGCTCTTGGGAATTAAATCCGGGTGCAAATTACAATCGGTTCTCAGAATCGGATGGTGCTAGTACAGCAGTGAATCAATCACGTATTCACTATATCCAATTTGCTGGTCCCATCTCGCAATCGCTTTCGACTGTAGATGACGAAGGCGACCTCGGCGCACCCATGCTCTCGTTCATGTCGGGCTATTATGTGGGCAGTTATACCAACGTCGAGGTGCAATATCGCCCCGTTGGGTCAACAACATGGACAGTCGTCCCTGGTGATAATTTGCTCAATCCGGGTCGTCCTGCGGGTGAACTCCACAATGGTTTAACTTCTGGCTCTCCCTCGCCAGACCGTCGCGCACTCACCCCTGTGGATATTGACCTTAGCCAAATTAAAGATGGCGGTGGTATTCCCATTGACACCTTCTATCTGCGCTTTGCCGTGATTGTCCGCTCGAATACCGATGCCCAAAATAGTGGCAATGTGCGTCCGGGCTGGTGGATAGATGATATTCGCCTACACCGTAAAGGTATAGACCGATTCATAGACTATCCATTCTATGATGGTGCAGAAACAGGTATCGAAAACTGGTTGCCATCGGGTCAATGGTGGCGCGTCAATGCTACCAAATATCAAGGCGGACATGCCTTTGCAGATACCCCCAGTGGTAATTATAGCAACACGACCGATTTCACCTTGCGCCTCATCAAAGCGATAGATTTCCGCAATGATACGCCAGATAACCTTGCCGCATTTGACCGCAACCCTGCGGGTGGCAATAGTGACCGCAATACCAGCGATGGCAATCCACTTGCAACACCCGCCATCAACCCCATATTCTCCTTCTGGCATTTGCGTCGCTTATCAAGTGGCGACAACCTATTTTTGGAATGGCGCAACGCCAACGAAACCGAAGCAAATTGGAAGCGTGTTTGGTCTTATGTCACCCGTATGACCAACGACCCCAATACCTTGCGTGACAAAACGCGCTATAACGATGTATGGGAATATGTCGAAGTAGACTTGCGTCCCATTGTTGCCACATTCACAGCCAATAACAAATCGGATGATATTCTATTCCGTTTCCGCTTGAATGCCGATGGCAGTAACACAGATGACGGCATCTTTATTGACGAAATCAATATTAAAGATGGTAGCGAAAATGTATTCCGCCTATGGGCAAACGGGACGAATCCCAGCATCAATGGCGTACAATTTGGAAATGGAACGAGCGCGACATGGGCATCTGATGCCGATGAAAGTGATTGGTTCACCAAATGGCGTACTGGTGGTGAATGGACACGGGTGGATTGGGAACAACGCAATGGCTTAAATTCCTTCCACGAAAGTGCGACAGGTCAAACGGCGGCGCAATATCTCACCACCGATTCTGCCACTACGACCAAAATTCGCTCTTACCAAGTGTTAGAGATGACACAAATCGTTGATATGCGTGCGACCGACCGCACCACCCGCCCCACTCTCTATTTCTGGTCGCGTTATCGTACAGCCGATGATGACCGCCTGACTGTACAAATTTCGTATGAACTCCGTGCGTCCGATTATTCGCCTAGCACGCTTGACCAACATATGACATCACGATGCAGAAACAGTGGTGTTACACAATGTTATGAGCAAATATATGGTTGGAGTCCATGGACAGAACAACCTACCCCAGCCAACCCATCGCCCAATTGGAGTAGCACCATGACCTTTAATATCGGTCAATTCCAAAACTCCTTTGGCTGGCGCTTGTATCAGGTAGATTTAAGTCCATATGCCGCCACCGTGACCGCCCCACAATCACAAGGACGGCGGATTCGGATTCGGTTTGTCTATGACGCGCTAGAAAATGGCGGTAGCACAACTACGCCTAAGTATGATGGTTGGTATTTGGATGACCTTCGCATTGTGCCACGCTACGACCAAGTCGTGGTTGCAGATATTGAGAACGATGTGTTCTATGATGGCGCGACAAACCTCAATAACTGGATTACCGAAGGCAATTGGGGCTTAGACCCAGAAGTGACCGCCACGGGTGGCGCTACGGTGGCAACATTGGGTATTTGGCGCGAATATTGGTGGGATTGTAGAGGCTGTCTCAACTTAGCACCTGGTGGAACACCAGATAACCAACGAATGCTCATCGGTGCTGATACTTTCTTAGATAACACCAACCCAACAACCCATGCAGTGAACTTGTCTGCCATCGGTAGCCCGTTGCCGCGTGTGCCAGTACAACGGTCTGTGTTGGATATTAACTATCGAATGGGTAGTGGCACGCCAAGACCGGGTACAACCACCTATACCAGCGAATTTGTTGGGCGCTGGGTACTCAATACACCTGTCGTCGGACCGTCTAGTGGCATTGCTCCGGGTCAATATACCTTCATTACCGTATCCGATAATGGTGTACGTATGAAGATAGATGAAGTAGATGGTAGTGGCAATATCCTTGCCCCACGTCCACCTGCCTTAGAATGGAATGTCATCAACAACTGGAGTGACCATGGCGAAGTAACCGATATGGGTCGTGTCACCCTACAAAGTGGGCGACAATACCGAATCGTATTGGAATATTATGAACGTACAGGCAACGCCACGATGACCTTATCTTTGGGCGGTAGTACCTTCTCGTTTACAGATAGCCCCAAACAAGGTGCTGGTGTTGGCTTCCCAGATATTCCAGCCATCCCAAGTGGCAATACATCGCTCATTTTGAATGGTGTTCTCGATTTGCAAGGCACAAATGACCCCATATTGGAATATTACACCCTATATGAACTCAGTGGTTCATCCTATGCAACTGTAGAAGTCTCTACTGATGGTGGCTTTACATGGCGCAACAATGGCTTAGATGTTGATATTCCACTCGTACCAGGTGGTTGTGGAAGTGGGGCGACCAGCAGTACCTGTGCCTTCTATGATGGTGCTACCTTTAGTGGTTCTATACGGACACCGGGCAACACATGGCAAATCAGACGGCATAACCTGAGTGATTATGAAGGTCAATTGGTGATGATTCGCTTCCGCCTAGACCGTACTGGTACTGAATGTCTGAGTTCAGATAACACCTGTACAGTTGGTGGCTCTGGCTACAACGCCAATAACTGGTTTGTTAGCTGGTGGATTGTGGATATTACAGTGGCTAAGACATCCTAAGTGATACGCTTGTAAGGGCGCAACATGTTGCGCCCACAATCGGATTAAACATAGCAAAAAAGAGAGGACAGTCCTCTCTTTTTTGTTTGAATCGGTGAACAATGGGTAGAAAAATGTTGATGATTATGCTATATTGAACACAGGCAAGTGATTGCCCCCGTAGCTCAATGGACAGAGCGACTGCCTTCTAAAGAATTTGGGCGCTACAAAGGAAACGTTGTAGATGTAAACAGTCAAATTCGGTGAAAGCTAAAAGATTATATTATCTCATGCTAATACCGAGCCAAGCAATCTGAATCAGATTGAAGGTGTAGAGACTAGACGGCTGTCACCTAAACGCATACGCGCAAGGTGAAGGTATAGTCCACAGAGTGTAGAAATACACACAAATGCGAAGCAGTGGGTTGTGAGTTCGAATCTCGCCGGGGGCGATTCTAAAAAACAGGGTGCAATTGATGCACCCTGTTTTGATTTATGCAGGCTTAAAGGCTTCTGCCCGTGCTTTTAATTGATTGTGCATATCAGTAATATCTTTGGGGATGACCAATAACGCAATAATTTGAAATAATCCACACAGAACCCATGTGCTAAGAGCCACAATCATGATGCCATTGGTCAAATTTGACCTATCGGCAATGAACCCCACCAACAATGGCGCAGATGCCGCCCCAAATTGCTCTATAAAATATTGAATCGAGAGCGCCGTACTCCGCACTTCTGGCACAGTGATGTCATAAATTGTAGAAACGATGTTCGGTCCAGAAAATAGCACAAAAAATGCCGTTATGGGCAATAAAATATTAAACAAGCCACTATTAGACATTGGCGTATTCAAGGTGATGAACATCATCAGTGACCCTGTTAATACGCCTGTCGTACCGATAATCAAGCGACCCCGTTTTGTCCGTTTGAATAACCAATCGCCCAACCAGCCACCGACAAATGCACCGACTGCCATAGATAACACCGAAATTGCCATGAGGGGCAAAATGCCAGAATCATCCATCCCGCGTTCTCGTTCCAGATAGGTAAAAAACCAAAACGAAAAAATGTTCAATGGGAACACGCCAAAAAAGCCTTGTACAAATAGGGGGATAAGCGCACGCCGTTTGAATAATGCCCGTGCTTCTTTCCAGCTAAATTTGAAGGTGGCGGCTTCTGCGATTTGTTCCAGCTCTGGTTCAGATTTGCCACGCGCCACATCGCGCACCGTGAAAAAAATGACAACCGAGAGGATAATCCCCAACCCGCCTGTGAGCAAAAATACCCCACGCCAGCCGCCCAACATCGGGGCGAGCATGAGCGCCAACACCAACCCAACCATATACCCCAATGGCGCGGTCAATTGCAAGATACCATAAATTTTCCCGCGTATGCTGGGACCAAAATAATCGGATACAAGGCTATATAACCCCGGATAGCTGGAATCATCAATGCCTGTAGAGGAACGTGACACAAAAAATGCGGGAAATGAGGTCACAATCGCGCTCACAGATGTCGTCACACCCCAAATCAGCGATGCAAATGCGATGAGCTTTGCCCGTGCGAATCGGTCATATAAATACCCCCATACGGGGTAAAGCAACGCCGCCACAATCAACGCCCCAGTCGCAATTGCGCCTGTTTCGGTGTCGGTGATGTCAAATTCGGCTTGAATATCGGTTACAAGCGGTCCAATAATCAATTTATCGGCTTGATGGAGCAACATAAACATAAAAAACACACCGAGAACAAACCAACGGTATCTTTTCATGACCCAAAATCCTTTTTGATGTAAAAATAAAAATCTATTGGTGATAAGAATAACGCCATAGGGGGGTTATGGCAAATTTCAGAGGATGGGGATGATAATTTACCATCCCCGATGATAAGGTTACGCCTTATCTAATAATTCCCGTGCAAACCGATTGTGCGTTTCGATAATTTTTGGCAAGTCGCCTGTGACCAACACGCCATCCTGTATGACCACACGCCCATTGATGACCGAAAAATCTACATTTTGCGATGCACAAAAAACCAACCCCGCCACAAGGTCATGTTGCGCCCCTGCAAAGGCGATAGTATCCGTCCGATACGCCACAAAATCGGCGCACATATTGGGCATAATCGCCCCAATATCATCCCGACCCAACACCGATGCCCCGCCGAGTGTGGCAATTTCCAATGCTTCCCGCGCCGACATGCGTTTGGGGTCTGGCGTGCCATTAATCCGTTGCATGAGCATGGTCATGCGCGTCTCATTGAGCAAATGTCCGCTATCGTTGGATGCTGTGCCATCCACGCCCAACCCGACCTTCACGCCACTATCGCGCATTTTGCGGATGGGCGCAATACCCGATGCCAATCGGCTATTGGATGACGGACAATGACAAACACCCGTCCCTGTACGCGCAAAAAGGGCAATTTCGGTATTATCCAATTGCACACAATGGGCGTGCCACACATCATCACCAACCCAGCCAATATCTTGGGCGTAATCGCCCGGACGCATCCCAAAATGTGCCAAACTATACTCAATATCGCTGATATTTTCCGCCAAATGGGTATGCAAGCGCACACCATAACTACGGGCTAATGTTGCCGATTCGCGCATCAAGTTTTGAGACACATTGAACGGCGCACACGGCGCGATGGCAATCTGTACCATGCTAAACCGATTCGGATTGTGATATGCCTCTATCACACGGCGCATATCGCGCAAAACGGCTTGTTCGTCCGCTTCTACGATAGCATCAGGAGGCAATCCACCAGCACTTTCGCCAACAGTCATCGCCCCGCGTGTCGGATGAAAGCGCAACCCCAATTCATCCGCCGCCTGAATACTATCCTCCAACCGAATGCCGTTGGGGAACAGATACAAATGGTCGCTAGAGGTGGTACAGCCCGATAGCATCAATTCCGACATCGCTAGTTTTGACGAGGCGTGAATCATTTCCCCGCGCAAATTGAGCCATAGCGGATACAAGCTGGTCAGCCAACCGAATAATTCGTGTTCTTGGGCAATCACCCGCGTTAGGCTTTGGAACATATGATGATGTGTATTGACCAAACCGGGTATCACGACATGATTGGGCAGACGAATCACCTCATCGGCAGTTTGGGATGGCATATCATCCAACGTCCCAACGGCGATAATCACCCCGTCACGGACAAAAATCGCCCCATTGGGGATTTCTCGGCGGTGGGCATCCATCGTAACGAGCATCTGTATGTCTTTAACAAGCAATGTGGGCATGTGTACGCCTTTCAACAATCATTCATAAAGGCATCATTTTATAGGGGGATTGGTCATTTTTTAAGGGACATCAATATATGAGTAATTTTATAGCGGATATACGGCTTCGCCTAATCCGCCAGTACGGGGCGAAATAGGCATTTGGGGGTAATTAGGCTATCTGTACGAGGCGATATACGCGCTGGCGTGCTAATAGTCCCTATCTAAGAGCGCGCGCAACGGAACCCAAAGAAGTTGATTTGTTCAACGGGAAGAAACCCATCACGGAGAGCAGAACGCACAAAGTTATCGCCGTTGAACCAAGACCCGCCACGAAGCACACGGGCATTATTATTATTACTAACATTTTCATCATTCTCGTCATGAGGATAAGTACCGTATAAACTGCTCACCCATTCCAATACATTGCCACTCATATCCATTGCTCCGACCCACGATACACCACCTGCACGACTTCCTACAGGCGCTGTTCGACTATTACTATTGCCAGCATACACCACATTATCCCCCACAAACACATTCCCCCATGGATAAACCAGGTTGTTGGGTCCCCGTGCCACATATTCCCATTCCCGTTCCGTTGGCAATCTACCACTCGCAATAATCTCGGGCCTCAAACCATGTAATCTGTTCCACAGGCAAATCATCGCCTGTAAACCCGTTCTCATTCACTTTTTGCCCATTGAACTGCCTAAATTGGACTTGTGTCACCTCATATTTATCTACCCAAAATGGTGTCTCAAAACATTGTTCATGCTGGGGCGATTCGGTTTCAAACAAGCCACGCATATCGAAATTTTCACCATATTCAGTTACATACGCACTATATGCGTCATCTATTTGTGCATCGGTACTCCCCATCATAAAGCATCCCGCAGGCACTAATACCATCGCCACCCCATCAAAATCGCGTTCATAGGGTGTCCAATCAGCATTATTCACCACAGGGGTCAATGCCAACCCTTCTGCAGGCAATAAGGTTGGTGGTGGTGTATTCGTTAGGCGTGCCAATTCTGCGAGTTGCGCTTCAAAGGTTTGGGTTTGCGCCAAAAACAACCCCAAATCGGGACTTAGGGCATGGGTGGGCGTGTCGGATGGTCGTGTGGTCGCTGTTTCGGTTAATTGAACTTCACGAGTTTGTGTTTGCACGAAAGTTAGATTTAAATCAGGAGTTGAGTTAGCACTAACTTGCTCTACTTGAGAGTTGGCAAAAATAAAGGTAGCAAGTACAAATATCGCCACACAAATCGTTAAAAAAATAATTAACACCATTGCTAGAGGGCGCGATATAGGAGTGGAAATTTCAATAGCTCCAAAATTTACCTTAGGAGTAGCACCTTTTGAGTTTGAATCTGATTTATCCGCCATAATCATCCCCATATAGGTTAAGCATTATCATAACGCGCATTATAACCACATCAAACTCACATCGCAACGAAAATCCATTTTTTAATATATAATAAACACAAACATCCGTCCTAAAATAGTGGAGTTACCCATGAGCCTAGCCGATGATGTCCGCGCATTTTTAACCCAAAATGAACATTCCCCCACGCGCAAAGGACAAGACACCTCCAAAACCCGCCCACATTATGGCATTCGACAACCCGAATTACGGGCATTTATCAAAACATGGTCACAAGCCAATGCGTTGTCGTATGACGAATGGATGACGGCGCTCAATGATTTATTTGCGGGAAACTGGTTAGAGGAAAAATTATTTGCGGGGATTATATTAGACCTATTTCCTAAATATCGCAAACAACTCCCTCTCGCCCAATTCGACACATGGTTAGGGCAACTTGAGGGCTGGAATGAGGTGGATAACACCTGTCAGTCTACCTTCACTGCAAAAGAACTGCTGGCGCGGTGGGATGAATGGGATGTGTTTTTACGCCGATTATCAACCGATGACAATATCCATAAACGGCGTGCATCTATCGTCTTGTTATTGCCATCACTGAGCAAATCCGCCGATGACCGATTTTGGTCGCTGGCAGTGGCGAATATCAATCAGATTCGGCATGAAAAAGATAAACTCATCAGCAAAGCCATTTCATGGGTGTTGCGAACAAGCATCAGGCATCATCGAGATGAAGTGAAAGGCTATATCACCGACAATAAAACACATTTGCCCGCATTTGTAGTGCGCGAAGTCGAAACCAAACTCAAAACGGGTAAAAAGTCGGGGCATCAGGATGATAAATCTGGCGAATAATCCCGCGCACAGCGAAATCCAATTTGGGTATCTTCCCAATCAGGAGATTGCCCACCACGCGCTGATGAGCGCAAATTGGCAGATAAATCGTGATATGAGCCACCCCGCCATACACGCTCTAGCAATGGGTCATCAAAATTTGCCAATGACTCGTCTGTATCATCCTCACGACCATCATCGGCATCATAGGGATATTCCCGGAAAAGCGAATTTGTCCATTCTTGGGCATTACCACTCATATCCAGCGCACCGACCCACGATATCCCATCTGGATAACTACCCACAGGACTATTACGAGTATTACCTTCGTATGCCACCTTATCCCCATCAAATAAATTTCCCCACGGATACAGCCAGTTGCTCACCCCACGCGCCGCATATTCCCATTCGCGCTCACTTGGCAATCTGCCACCCCGCATATCACAAAAATCACGCGCATCAAACCATGTCACCAACCCAACAGGAAAATCATCACCAATGGCACCGTAATCGGATAGGGGCAATTCCATGCCAAATGCTTCGTATTGGGCTTGTGTGACCTCATATTTATCTATCCAAAAAGGTGTATCAAAACATTGTTCATGGAGTGGTTGTTCATTATCTCGCGCCCGTGCATCATCACTGCCCATAATAAAACAGCCTACAGGCACTAAAACCATCGTCACACCATCAAAATCTTGTTCGATGGGTGTCCACTCTTCATTTTGTACCACAGGGGTAAATGCCACATCATCTGGAGATGGTGTGGGTGGTGGCTCTGTCGCAGATACCAAACTGCCCGCCATAAACACGACTATCATCATCATTAGCCAGCGCGTGACCATCCTACACATCCTTTTGTTTTGATAATCATCCCCCTATTCTAAATCAGGAAAAATAATCGTGCCTGATATTTTGCCTACGCTCTTATATACGCTACAATAAACTGAAACAATTTTTTGACAAAGGATAACACTTTTATGAATACACATCCCCATTATGGGCAAGCCATTTTGTCCACAGGCGAATCGCTGACCAATGCCACCAGCGCCATGATTATGATTCATGGGCGGGGAGGTTCTGCGGAGGATATTTTGGCGATGAGCAACCATTTCACCACACCCAATGTCGCCTATTTTGCGCCACAGGCAAAAAATTTTACGTGGTATCCCAACCGCTTCATCATGCCACGCGCCAGCAATGAACCCTATCTGACATCAGCCATGCGAATTATTTCTGACCTCATCCTGCATATCACCGAAAGCGGTCTATCCACCGATAAAATCATGCTCATCGGCTTTTCGCAAGGGGCGTGCCTCACCTTAGAATATGCCATACGCAATCCCAAGCGTTATGGCGGTGTTTTTGGATTGAGTGGCGGGCTAATCGGCGCAGATGGTGAATTAAAAGGGTATGTCGGTTCATTGAATGCCACACCCGTATTTTTGGGTTGTAGCGATATAGATGACCATATCCCTGTGGCACGCATCCATCAATCGGCAGACCTACTGGCAGGAATGGGGGCAACCGTCACCAAGCGTATTTATCCCAATATGGGGCATACCATCAACCAAGATGAACTCGATTTCATCAAAGGCGCGATGGAGTCTCTATGACCATTTATATCATCCGACACGGACAGAGCATCGTTAATGTGGAGCGCCGTTTAACTTGCCGAGATTTATCTGGCGATTTGACCACACTCGGATATAACCAAGCCTATCGTGCAGGGGTATGGCTCAAAGATAAAGGGGTCAAACGGATGGTTGTCAGCCCATTTGAGCGCACTCGCCAAACCGCCGACCTTATCGGCAAAGAAATTGGCTTGTCCTACACACTCGATAATGACCTACAAGAAATTCATTGTGGCAGTTTAGAAGGTCAAAGCACCCGTGACGGATGGGGGCAATGGCTACAAATTTATCAACGGTGGATGTCCGCCGAATGGGATGCAGGCTACCCCGATGGTGAAACCTTTCAACAAGCCTATGACCGCCTATTACGCTGTCTGATGACCATATCCCAAGACAATATTCCCACTGTGTTGGTCACACATGGGGGCATCACCCGCGCCGTATTACCCTATTTATGCGTGAATGCCGCCGCCCTCCAACGGGTAGAAATGATGGCACATGGCGGGATGGTGGTGCTATCCCCATACGATGTGGGACGGTTTGTATGCGAATCTTGGAATATCACCGAACACCTAGAAGGACTATAAACGATGATAGACAAATTGGCGATATTGGCAATTGGCGGAAATTCCCTCATCCAAGACCCCACTCAACCCCAAATTGACCACCAGTGGCATAGTGTGGAACAGGCGATGGGAACAGTGGCAAAGCTCATCACACGCGGGTGGCAAATTGTCATCACACATGGCAACGGACCCCAAGTGGGTTATGGTCTGCGCCGTGTAGAACTTGCCCAACACGAAGTTCATCCCGTGCCAATAGACAATATTGTCGCAGAAACACAAGGCAGTATTGGCTATATGATTCAAAATGCCCTCAACGATGCCTTGCGTCGTGTGGGGATGAATCGGACATGCGCCACCGTCATCACTCAAATTGCGGTAGATGCCCAAGACCCTGCCTTCACCAATCCGAGCAAACCCATCGGCGGATTTATGACCGAAGCGGTTGCCAAAAATTATGAGGCGCAAGGCTGGAATGTCATGGAAGATGCAGGTAGAGGCTGGCGGCGAGTCGTGCCATCACCAAAACCCAAGACCATTATCGAAATTAACGCCATTCAAGCCCTTATGCTCAGTGGTTATGTGGTCATCGCCTGTGGTGGCGGTGGCATCCCTGTGGTACGCACTCCTACAGGCGGATTACAGGGCATTGAAGCCGTCATAGACAAAGATTTAGCCAGTAGCCTACTTGCCAGAGTTTTACGTGCCGATTTATTGCTCATTTCTACAGGTGTCGAACAAGTCCTGCTCGATTTCAAAAAACCCACCCAACGCGCCATTCATACCATGACCATCCAAGAAGCAGAAAATTATGCCCAAGAGGGACATTTTGCAAAAGGGAGCATGTTGCCAAAAATTCAGGCGGGGATAGATTTCGTCCGTAATGGCGGACCAAAAGCCATCATCACCGACCCGCCCAATTTGGAACGGGCATTATTGGGCGAGACAGGCACGCATATCATCCCTGAATAATTTATCTGCACAAATCCTGCACACCTGTAAAAACATCGTGCAATATGGCGGATTTCCCCTATTTTCCGTGTAGAATAAGGTATAAATCATCATTCACAAATTAGGTAAATCATTATGACGCAACCACGATATTCAATCGTCGCCCCCATCTACAACGAAGAGGGCAATATACCCCTATTATATGAACGTATCAGTCAAGTGATGGATAGCACAGGCGAAACATGGGAATTGGTACTGGTCAATGATGGCAGTAAAGACCGTTCTCCAGAACTCATCCGCGAATTGAGCGCAAAAGATTCTCGCATCAAAGGCATTTTCTTCGCCCGTAATTTTGGGCATCAAATCGCCGTCACAGCAGGCATAGATTACGCCACAGGCAATGCCGTTGTGCTGATTGATGCCGACCTCCAAGACCCGCCAGAGGTCATTTTAGAGATGATAGAACGCTGGAAAGCAGGTTATGAGGTCGTTTATGCAGTACGAGCCGAGCGCAAAGGCGAGAGCAAGTTCAAAATTTTTACCGCCAAGCTGTTTTATCGGATAATCTACCGCATTACCGATGTCAATATCCCCCTCGACACAGGTGATTTTCGGTTGATGGATGAGCGTGTGGTGCGCGTATTACGCCAAATGCGCGAGCATAATCGTTTTATTCGGGGCATGACCAGTTGGGTCGGGTTCAAGCAAACAGGCGTGAATTATGTCCGTGAAGCCCGTTTTTCTGGGGAGACAAAATACCCCTTCCGCAAGATGTTGCGCTTTGCGTGGGATGCCGTGACGGGATTCTCATATTTTCCGCTACAGGTCATGATTTATTTCAGCGCCCTTTTCGGATTTTTGGCGCTCATCACTGTGCCTGTCATCGCTATTTTGCGGATTACACAAGGGGAAGAGTTCTTTGGCGGGCAAGCCACAACCATCGTCTTGTTGTTGACCATGACGGCGTTCCAGATGTTCTTTTTATTCATCTTGGGGCAATATGTGGCGCGGATTTATGATGAAACCCGTGACCGTCCGTTGTATGTGGTCGCCACCACCACCAATTTGCCAGAAGTCCCCCCAGTACCCTATCGTGGTCAGGGACATAGCCCCTATTTGGTGGCAGATACGACCAATATTGATACAACGGAATAATAATGTGTCTTAATGGTGTGTAGTGGCATGATATATCATGCCACTACGGAAAATAATAGAATCATTATGCAGAGCGCACGCACCGAAACCCAATATAAAAAGTCTGAAAATTCGGGTCTAACGCAATGCGGATAGCAGAAGGCAAAAGAATATCCCCATCTACCCAAGACCCACCCCGAAGCACACGAGGGCTGGTCGTATCGGTCATATCTTCATCATGCACATCATAGGGATAATTGCCATATAAACTACTCACCCATTCTGCCATATTCCCCGACATATCCAACGCACCAACCCACGATATACCAGCCGAAATGCTCCCCACGGAGGTGGTTGTAGTGCCACTATTGCCGTTATAAACCACATTTTCCGCCACAAATTCATTTCCCCACGGATAAATAAGCGCGTTTGGTCCGCGTGCCACATATTCCCATTCTGCTTCGGTTGGCAATCTGCCACCACGCAATTCACAAAAGGCTTGTGCTTCAAACCATGTGATACTTTCTATGGGCAAATTAGCGCCTACAAACGCATTTGGGTTGGCTTTCTGCCCATTGAATTGGGCAAATTGCGCCTGTGATACCTCATATTTATCTATCCAAAAGGGTTGTGTGAAGGTCTGACGATTAATGCTATTCGCCTCATCAAAGCCATCATCCGCACAAATACCCATTCCAAACCCCTGCTCACATTGGGTCTGTGTTCTAGCACTTGCCCCTTGCGTACTGCCCATGATAAAACTGCCCGCAGGCACTAAAACCATCATTACCCCATCAAAATCGCGTTCAACGGGTGTCCAATCCTCATTACGAGGAACAGGTGTGAGTGCCAATTGTTCAAGCAAGGGAGTCGCTGTTTGTGATACTGTTAGGGTTTGTTCACTATTTTGTGTCGAATCAGATGATGCCCCACCGCATCCTGCCGTCCATAAAATGAGCATGATGAACAAAAAAATCGTCTGTTTATGATGATACATGGAATAAATTCCCTTTATTGATATGAATGATAATTTACTGTCGCGGATTTTAACAATATAACATCAATTATAACCATCTATCATCGTTTTAATAGTCAAAAAGTTCCACACACCAAAACCCCAAAATTGCATTATAATGTGCATATCATCCAAAAACGAAAAACGTGTAAAGGGGGATGGTGTGACAGAACAAGACGCGCAAGAACAAGTTGGGCAATACCGCCAAGTGGTCTTGGCATATGAAGCCTTGCAAGCACAAATCCAAGCCATACTAAAGGGCAAACATGGCGCAGATGACCTCTCTGCTGATGAGTTAAAAAAATATCGCGCCCTCGCCCGTGAACGCGATGCCTTGCAAAGCGAAATGCGGTATTTTGAGCAACAATTTTCTGAGGACGATAACTCGTCTGGCTAATGCTAGACAGGTGTGGGGATGGATGCACAAGACCGCATTTTAGTGTGTGTAATTAACCGCCAGCGCGATTTGCGACTCGCTATAAACGCGCATTGGTATCGGATTCCACAAGCACGCGCCCCGCGTCAATATGTGGTAGATTATTTGGCATTTTTTCTCAGTGGGTCTGCCAGCTCAAAAATCCCCAGTGGCATTTATGCTTATGCCCCCATGCGTGGCTACGAATTGCAATATCGGCGCGATTTATTGCCACAAGAACCCCATCATCCTCGCGCCAACGACCTCTATTACCGCATTGCCATTGGCGATTTTATCGAAAAAACACCCCCCATTCACAATCCCTATCATTACACCGTGTCTTTTATCCTCACCACAGGGTCTGCCTTTGCTTCTGCCCATCATGTCGGTGAATTATTCATCCCCTCACTAGACATCACGCCAACACGCGCTAAAATATTCATGGCAAACCATTTTATAACGAAAGATTATTCTGATGCTGATTATTAATGCCACCATCCCTTATTGGAAAGACACCCCGCGCATGTTGACCGATTATGCGCTCTATATCGAAAATGGGGTCATTCGTGCCATCGGTCCCACCGAAGTCCTCATTTATACCTACAGAGATTCCCCACGCCTCGATGCCCATTCTCAATGGGTTTTGGCGGGGAATATTTGCACACATACCCATTTTCACCATGCCCTCATCACAGGGTTGGTGGATGATGCCGATATGCCCCATGCAGAATTACCGCTTAGTCAGGCACTCGACAACGATGCCCTCTATTGGAGCGCGACCTTATGCGCGATGGATGCCATTAAACGTGGCACAACCACCCTCTTCAATTTTCATACCAGCCCCACCACCATCGAAGGCAGTTTAGAAAGCATTGCCCGCGCCATGAAAATGTTGGGGATGCGTGCCGTTTTGACCTATTCATTCAACAAATCAGATGCGCTATCGCCAAAGGTCAATGCCCATGCAGAAAACGAGCGTTTCGCAAAATTGGTCGGGCAATATGACAGAATTGCCAGTGGCGCACAACTCGGCACAAAACCCGCCTATATCCCCCGCCCTGTATTTAGCCAACTCCACACGCAAGTAGTCAGTGAGATTGACACAACTCTCACTATCGGCGCAGAGGGGGGAAAATATGATATGTGGGAAGAATGGCGGAGCGCACATCGGCTTTTTCGTCAAAAAGGGGCAGTATCACCACAAGATATTTTGCAGATGGGCATCGTGAATAATGCCGATTTGCTCATGCACGCCTTCCCCAATCAGAAATTTGGCGATATCGCAGAAGGCATGACCGCCGACATCATTTTTGTAGATTATCATGCCCACACCGCCGTTCACCCACAAAATATAGCATGGCATTTGCTCTATGGCATCGAATCATGGATGGTAGACACCACCATTATTGGTGGCGAAGTGGTCATGCGTCACCGTCAACTAATGGCGTTGGATGAGGGAAATATCCTCAAAGAAGCCCGCGCCCAATCACAAAAAGTCTGGGAACGCTATAATGCCCTAAAACAACCCAGCTAAAAAGAGCGCAAAAAAATCAATTTCGCATATAATCATCACATCAGTAACATTGCGTTATATTGATTTTAGTAAACAAGGGAGTTTACACATGCAAAGCACACCATCATCTCCTATTTCTGGTATGCCCACTCAAAGTCGCGGTGGGGTTGTACGTGGTTCTGGCGGATTTAGCATTATTGGCTTGCCAATTGCCCTTCTCATTGGTGCTATTGGCGCGGTTGCGGTTGGCGTGGCACTATTTTATAGTGGTAAAGTGATTTATCTCATCTTCGTCTCGGTCATCCTCGCGGCGGCATTAGCGGGGAGCGTGGCGGTTATCGCGGTTGCCATTGGCAAGATTCGCAATAATTTGGTCGCCTTCATACTGGGTGCGCTCATTGGATTGACGATGTATGGCACCTATCGCGTGGCGGAATATTTGGATTTCATTCAACTGTCTAAAGATGAAATTCGCGCAGAAGATTCATCATACTCAGATGCCGATATGGAAAGACTCATTGAGTTTGTTTTGGTATCAGAAACAGGCGATAGTGGCTTTATCGGCTTCACCAAATATATGGCACAAGAAGGCTTTAGTGTCACCCGCGCCACCAGCAGTTCATCCACAGGCATTGATATTAAAGATGGTCTGGCGTGGGGCTATTGGGGCTTAGAGGTGTTAATTGTGGTATTTGGCGGTGGTTTAATGGCAATTAGCAAGTCGAGCCAACCATTCTGTAAAGAAGAAAGTCGTTGGTTGAAGTATAAAATAGCGGGAGAGGTCATCCAACCGAATCTTGATTACTTTATGGGCGCATTTAAGAACAATGATTTACGCGCCGCCGCCCAAGTGCTTCAACCTGTCAATAACAAAAGTCCATTACCCAAGCTATTATTAGAAGTTGGGCGTTGCAATGACCAAACGCCCGATGGCATCGTCAAAATTACCATAATGAGCAGAAACGCCAAAAATCAAAGTACCAACAAAGTATTATTTGATGGCGATGTGAGTCAGGTCAATCAGTTGCTCAATCGTTAATTTATCCGATTTTATCAAGAAAGAATTTATTGTCATGACAGAATCAAAAGAACCGCTTGTGATAACCATTGCCGTTTTAGGCGGAACAGGCAAAGAAGGCTCTGGTTTGGCAGTACGATGGGCATTAAATGGCTATCGTGTCATCATTGGCTCGCGTGAAGCCGATAAAGCCATTGCGCGTGCTGGTGAACTCAATGCCGAATTAGGTGGCGATTACCTCATTGGCATGTCTAACATAGATGCCTCAAAACAGGCTCATTTGGTCGTATTGAGTGTCCCCTATAGCGCCCATAAATCCACATTGGAAAGCGTGAAAGAACATCTCATAGGCAAAGTGCTGGTAGATGTCACGGTGCCACTCGCCCCACCAAAAGTCACCAGTGTCAATGTGCCAGAGGGCAAATCTGCCTGTATGGAAGCACAAGCCTTTTTGGGCGATTCTGTCAAAGTCGTAGCGGCATTCCAAAATGTGAGCGCAGAAAAACTAAAAGACCCCGCCGCAGAGGTCAATTGTGATGTCTTGCTCTGTAGCGATTATCCAGAAGCCAAAGAAGATGTCATGGCATTGGCAAAAGCGGCGGGTTTGCGCGGTATAGATGCAGGTGGATTGGTCAATGCGGTGGCGGTAGAAGCCCTCACGCCTGTGTTGCTCTATATCAACCGTGCCTATAAAGTCAAAGGGGCGGGCATCCGTATTACAAATCTGGAATGAACACACCAACACTCATGATTAAAGCCATTGCGGGGATTCCACTCATCCAGCCCAACGATGATTTAGCACACATCATCGTTGGGGCGTGCCTCGCCATGAATGAACCCCTACAAACAGGAGATGTGCTGGTCATCTCCTCAAAAATTATCTCAAAATCAGAAAATCGGTTTGTAGATTTGCGCGAAGTCACCCCATCCGATGAAGCCATCACCTTGGCAACAGAAACGCGCAAAGACCCGCGTATCGTGGAATTGGTCTTATCAGAGAGCAAAAAAATCTCACGTAAATCGGTAGGCGTGTTGGTCACACAACACAATTTGGGATTTATATCGGCAAATGCGGGCATAGACCAATCGAATGTGGGTGATGAAAACAAAGTGCTGTTGCTCCCGCAAAATCCCGATTCATCCGCACAAGCCCTACGCACCCGCTTGGCAGATTTGACAGGCGCAACAATGAGCATCGTCATCAGCGACACACATGGTCGCCCCTTCCGCATGGGCAATGTTGGCGTAGCGATTGGTGTGGCAGGGTTGCCTGCATTGGTAGATTTGCGTGGCACCCATGACCTTTTTGGACGTGAACTCAAAATCACGGTGCAAGGCTACGCCGACCTCATCGCCTCTGCCGCCCATTTGGTGTGTGGTGAAGGGGGTGAAGGCTTGCCAGTCATCCTCATACGTGGACTCGATTTCACTGTAACCGAAACATCGCACGCCAGCGACTTATATCGCCCACCAGAACAGGATTTGTACGCTTGAGTGATTTTTTGGCGCTTATAAAATCACGACGGTCTATCCGCCGTTACCAGCCCACATCCATTTCGCCTGACCAAATTGACGCATTATTAGAGGCGGGGCGCTGGTCGCCTTCGGCGCATAATCGGCAACCGTGGCGGTGGGTCGTGATACAATCATCAGAGACAAAAATCCGTTTGGCAACCGCGATGGGGACGCGCTTACGGGCAGATTTATCGGCAGATAACGCCCCACAAGCCGTCATTGATGCCGATGTAAGCCGTTCTTATGACCGAATCACCAAAGCGCCATTGCTCTTGTTATTATGCCTCACATTAGCTGATATGGATGTGTATCCAGACCCAAAACGCGCCCAAAATGAACACCTTATGGCGGTGCAAAGTAGTGCGATGGCGGGTCAAAATGTGTTGCTCATGGCGCACGCATTAGGGCTTGGCGCGTGTTGGATGTGCGCCCCCCTCTTTTGTCCCGATGTGGTGCAGGGGACATTAGACCTCCCCACCGATTGGATACCCCAAGCCCTCATCACGATCGGAATCCCCGCAGAAGAAAAGACAAAGCCACGTAAATCTATTGAAGATTTAACGCTTTATAGATAAGACAATCATCTCATTTTCTGTTAAAATGCCTATATAAAAATATGATTATCAAAAATGGCACGCCTATACTCTCTGCCTGTAAGGGCGCAACATGTTGCGCCCTTACAAAACACACCCATAGAGAATAAGTTTTTATATGTTTGCCATATGAGGAGTAGCTCATCGTTATGAAAAAAATTGTCTTATTGGTGGGGGGTGTTGGCGGGGCAAAATTAGCCTATGGCTTATATCATGCCATGCCACACGAAAATTTGACCATCATCGTCAATACAGGTGACGATTTTTGGCATCATGGACTCCGTATTTGCCCCGACCTCGACACTGTAATGTATACCCTATCGGGCTTGGTAGATAAATCAATGGGTTGGGGTGTGGCAAATGATAGCACCAATACCCTAGAGGCATTGCGCCGATATAACTCAGATGAATGGTTCAAACTCGGTGATAAAGATATTGCCACCCATCTCCTCCGTACCCAATGGTGGTATGAAGGCATCACCCTCACCGAAATCACGCGCAGACTCGCCACTGCACTCGGTATCACCTGTAACTTATTGCCAATGGCAAATGGCGAAATTCCGACCATTGTGCATACCAAAGAACATGGCGAATTGCCTTTTCAAGAATATTTTGTCAAACATCGGTGGCAACCGACACTCACATCTATCGAATATGTCGGGGCAGATGGAGCAAGTATCACCCCTACCGTCAAAAATGCGATTGAATCTGCCGATGCCATCATCATCGCACCATCCAACCCATGGCTATCGGTGCGCCCCATTTTGAGTGTGCATGGCATGAACGAATTGCTCCTATCGCGCAATATTCCCCGCGTGGTCGTCACCCCGCTCATTCAGGGACAAGCCATCAAAGGACCTACCGCCAAACTCATGGGCGAATTGGGCTTATCCATCAACCCACAAAGTATCATGAGCTATTATGGCGCAGTGATTAACGGCTTTGTGGGCGATATTCGGGATGAAGCCACCACATCCGCCCCACCCCATATCACATTACACTTTGCAGATACCTTGATGGACAGTGACGAAAAACGAATCCTTCTTGCAAAAAATTTATTAGCATGGCTAACTGATTGGAAACTCTCATGAGTGTTTGGGTAATTGTCCCCATAAAACCACTACGACTCGCCAAAAGCAGATTATCTGCCATCGTCACCCCAGAAGGACGCGAAAAATTAGCAGAAGTCATGCTCCGTCATACCCTAAAAGTGGTACAAAGCGTCCCAGAAGTGACGGGAACATTGGTTGTGAGCAGAGATAATCATGCGCTCACCATCGCCCGTGAATATGGCGCAAAAACCATTCAAGAATCGGGTACACCCGCCCTCAATGATGCACTAGAACGGGCAACATCGGTTGTCGCCAGTTGGCGCAGTGATGCTATCCTCATTTTGCCCGCCGATTTGCCCTTATTATCGCCAGAAGATGTGCGCGAAATTGTCCATATTGGGCAAATTGACCGCCCATGTGTCGTCCTCTCAACTGATAGAAATCGGGATGGCACAAATGCCTTTTATATCCAACCGCCCGGACTCATCCGCTATGCCTATGGTGAAGGTAGCTTTCATGCTCATGCAGTTTTAGCGCGAGACGCGGGTGCAGAAGTCCTCATGTACGAATCGGAACGCATGGTACAAGATATAGATTTGCCAGAGGACATCGAAAATTACATCCGTATCATTCAACGACTCGATAGCAACACCATCGCGCAATTACCTTTGGAGGAATTGCAATTGTTAAACAGGAAATTGGATACCTAGCATGTTGGGACGCATGGCGTTATATTTACAAGATGTTCATCCCCTAAAAGACGCAATTTCTACCGTACAATATGCCGAGCTACGCGGATTTGAGGCAGTATGGCAATCAGAAAGTGGCTTATCACGCGATGCAATTGTGCCAATGGCGGCGTATGCCACCAGCACATCCAAAATCCGCATTGGCTCTGGTGTGATTAATAACTGGTCACGCAATCCAGCCACCATCGCCTCAACATTCCTCACTTTAGATGACCTCGCACCCAGTCGGATGATGTGTGGGATTGGCATTTGGTATGACCCTCTCGCCTCACAAATGGGCATCCGCAGAGAGCGCCCATTACTCGCCCTGCGGGAGACGATTCACGTCATACGCGGATTATTGGCGATGAAAAAAGTGACTTTTCATGGCGAATTTGTCCATATGACCGATGTCGAATTAAATATTGTGCATGGGCGCAAAGAACCGCGTTACGTCCCTATTTATATCGGCGCAACGGGTCCCAATTTACTCGCATTGGCGGGTGAAATTGCCGATGGGGTCTTGCTCAATTTCATGGTATCACCTCAATACAACGATTTTGCCATGCACGAATTGGCGCGGGGCGCACGCCAAATTAGCCGTTCTGTCCATAGTATAGACCGTCCACAACTCATCGCCTGTTCGGTGGATAGTGACCGTAAAAAGGCGTTGGATGTGGCGCGGATTTGGGTCACACGTTATTTAGCACAACACCCCTCCCTGATGCGTGCTAGTGGGATTCCGCAAGAATTGATAGATATGATTGCCCAAGTCGTGCGCTATCCCCTCACAGATGCCAATTTAGCCGATGCAGGGCGTTTGGTGCCAGATGATGTGGTGCAGATGGTCACGGCTTCTGGTACTGCCGATGAATGTCGGGCAAAAATCCGCGCTTATTTCGATTCTGGCGCGACCTGCGCGGTATTGTGTCCGTTGGGCGATGATGTGCGCCTGCTCATAGACACCTTTGCGGATGATTTTTAGCCATGAATGATGATAACGCCATCATCCAAGCCCTATCCCAAGCCCAACAAGCGGGTGATGCAGTGGCATTGGCAACCGTCATCAGCACACAAGGCTCAATGCCTCGTCACGCGGGGAGCAAAATGCTCATCCGCGCCGATGGCACAACACTCGGCACAATTGGCGGTGGCGCAATGGAAGCCCTCGTCATCCAAGCGGGATTACATGCCCTCATGTCTAATACCCCCACCCTCGAAACTTATACCCTCAATGATTTAGTAGATGGCGACCCGGGTATCTGTGGTGGCACAGCCCAAATTTTTATTGAACCCTATAACCCGCCCAAGACCATCATTATCATCGGTGGGGGGCATGTTGGTGTGGCGGTGGCGGGGTTGGCACATTGGATGGGCTATAAGGTCATTCTCAGCGATGACCGTCCCGAATTTTGCAATCCAACCCTCATCACAGGATTGGCGGGGTATGTGGTTTGTATCCCCCAAGAATTGCCACAATATGTTACAATAGATGCACAAACCATCATTGTGGCAGTCACACGCGGATTACCAATAGATTTAGCGTTACTTCCCGCGCTACTCGCCACTCCTGCCCGTTATATTGGCGTTATTGGCAGTAAACGGCGATGGATGTTAACATTAAAAGCATTACGGGATAGTTATCCCCTCACTGACGATGATTTATCACGGTTATACGCCCCCATTGGCTTAGAAATTGGGGCAGAAACACCCAAAGAAATCGCGGTGAGCATTTTGGCAGAAATAATTATGTACCAACGGGGTGGAACAGGTGCCTCAATGCGCCAAGCCACCGAATCACAAAGTTAAAAATTCTGTATTATCTATTGTTTGGTGAGTATTTTGTGAAGATACTATGTGTAAGTGATACGGTGCCGCAACAGATGGAGAGTGCGGCGAATTTGCGACGACGCTACAGTGATATTGATATTATTATCAGTTGTGGTGATTTACCGTCTGCTTATTTAGAATTTCTGACCTCCGTCCTTACCGTGCCGATGTTTTATGTGCGGGGCAATCATGATGAAAATTATGATGAAAACCCGCCCGGTGGTGATAACTTGCATAGGCGCATTGTCACCTACAACGGACTCACATTTGCAGGGCTAGAGGGGTCTATTCGGTATAATAAAGGGGCAATTCAATATAGCGATGCCGAAATGATGATGATGGTCTTACAAATGGGACCCCAACTCCGTTTACGCCGTATGAAATATGGGCATGGGGTAGATATTTTTGTGGCTCATTCACCCGCCAAAGGCATCCACGACGCACCCGATTTGCCTCATAACGGATTTCCATCATTTTTGCGCTTTATGGATTGGTATCGCCCACGCTATATGCTTCATGGGCATGTCCACACTTATGACCGTCGCAATACGACCCGTACCGAATATAACGGGACGTGCATTATGAATATTAACCCTGTCACTGTTTTAGAGGTCGAGCCACTCACAAAATAGGGGTTTATCCCGCATGGATATTTCTTTAGAAGAGACGTTGTATTTACTCACCAGCTCACATGCCCATGAACGTGTATTAGGATTGCAATATGCAGGCAAATATCGTTATTATGACACCCTAGAAGCGTGCCTAGATTGCCTCACAGACCCAGATGAAGATGTCCGCGCCTATTCTGCATGGGCATTAGACCAACTGAGCAAACCAGAAACCATCCCCGCCCTGCTCAATGCGCTCAATGACACCTCATTTGATGTTCGTTCTCATGCAGGATGGGCATTAGTCCACCTTGCACGGCGCACCATTCCCGACATGATTTTGCCCGAAGTCATTGATATTTTATCTGAAAGTAATCATGAAGGCGCACGGCAAATGGCATATCTCATTTTGCATAATATCGGCGGTGCCATTGCTCAAGATGCCATCAAACGGTATTGGAAATAAGGAATTTTGATTGTATGTGGCAAATATATCACCAAGTCACCACCCTAGACCAAGCCTTAACCATCCTTCATGACCATCACCATCATGCCAAAATTATGGCGGGTGGCACAGACCTGTTACTCGAATTAGAACGTGGACAAAAACACGCGGATGTCATCATAGACATCACCCGTCTGCCAGAGTTAGGCACAATCACCCACGCCAACGGAAAAATAACACTCGGCGCGTTGGTCACACATAACCAAGTGGTCGCCAATGCCCATATCATCGCCCATGCCCTGCCATTAGCACAAGCCAGTTGGGAAGTCGGTGCGCCACAAATCCGCAACCGCGCCACCGTAGCGGGAAATATCATCACCGCCTCCCCCGCCAACGATACCATCACCCCCCTGATGGCATTGGGCGCATCTGTTACGCTCGCCAGCATATCTGGCACACGAGAAGTCGCCCTATCCGATTTTTATGTAGGCTATCGCAAAACGGTCATGCGTCCCGATGAGCTAGTCACCCATATCCATATTCCCACCATGCCCACCAGCGCACGCGGGATATTTATCAAATTAGGATTACGCAAGGCACAAGCCATTTCGGTGATAAATGTCGCCATCGTCTTGGATTTTGATACAAACGACATCGTTAAAAACGCCGTTATCACATTGGGATGTGTCGCGCCCACCATCATTAGCCTGCCCCAAGTGGCAAATACGCTCATCGGGCAACAATTAACCCCAGATGTCATCCGCCAAACGGCATTGGCATGTGCGACGATTCCCCAACCCATAGATGATGTTCGCGCCCCTGCTGACTATCGCAAAGAGATGATAGCCATATTGGTGGCGCGTGGCTTACGAGCATTGGCGACCAATACCCAAGCCGGTGCCTATCCCAAAAATCCCGCCATGTTGTGGAATCCATCCCTCAACGAGGCGTGGCTTGAGCAATCTAGCACCATATCCACCGAAAATCCCCTGATAGAGACCACCATCAACGGACAAAAACGCCAATTCACCACAGGGCATCACAAAACACTGTTGCGCTTATTGCGTGAAGAGGCGGGTCTTATCGGCACAAAAGAGGGCTGTGCAGAAGGCGAATGTGGCGCATGTACTGTGTTTTTAGATGGGTCAGCCGTCATGTCATGTATGGTCGGCGCACCACGCGCCCATCATGCGACAATCACCACAGTGGAAGGATTGGCAGACGGCGAAAATCTTCATCCAATTCAATCAGCATTTATTGAGCAAGGTGCGGTACAATGTGGATACTGTACACCCGGATTTATTATGTCTGGGGCGAAATTGTTGGAGGAACATCCACATCCTACGCATGACCAAATTCTGCAAAGTATTAGCGGGAATTTGTGTCGTTGTACTGGTTATTATTCCATAATTCAAGCCATTTTATCGGCAAGTGATAAGAAAAAGGAGCAACAATCATGAGTTTTGAAGATGAATATGTAGCAAAGCCAAAAAAGAAAAATGCACTTGGCGCGTTTTTGCCCCTCATCGGTTTATTTTTGATTGCCGCCGCAGGTGCAGTCGGATTTGTGTTATCAACCCCACTCACCGAATGGTTACAAACATCCGTTTTAGCCAATAATGCCGCCGATATTGCCGATAACCTCGATTTAGTCAAATTAATTGTCGGGATAGTGGTGGCAATCGTCCTTTTGCTCTTTACAGCGATGTTATATGCCGCATTTGCCCCCAAACCCACCAAACTCACCAATGAGCGTGAATTGAAAAAAGAAAAAGAAGACAAATTGGCAGAAGACCTTGCTCGCAAAAAGCGTAAACAAGAAGTCAATCGTAAAATGGCGGCAGAGAATAAGGAAAAATTGGGCAGGATTAAATAATTTTTCGATATTTATATGTCGGGCGATGCTTCGCCCCTATCCAACATGATAGGGGCGATATAATTATTGCCCATCAAACAAGGCGTAAGGCATTATGGCAAAAGACCAAACA
Organism: bacterium; assembly: GCA_033763335.1. Taxonomy (GTDB): domain Bacteria; phylum Chloroflexota; class Anaerolineae; order Aggregatilineales; family Phototrophicaceae. The sequence continues at coordinate 23,295 of JANRKU010000048.1, read as the reverse complement.
GTTATCATCGGCAAAACAATCAAACGGATTGATGCACAGGGCAAAGTGACAGGTGTCACTCCGTATCCGAGTGATATTGACCGTGATGGGCAACTCTGGATGAAAATCTTGTGGAGTGAGCGCCCTCATGCCAAAATTACCCGTGTAGATACCCACAAGGCACAAGCCCTCGCGGGTGTGGTGGCTGTTTATACCGCGCAAGATGTTCCCAATAATACCTATGGTCTCATTTACAAAGACCAGCCCGTATTATGTGGATTGGGGAGCAATAACCCACATGCCGATGTGGTACGCTGTTATATGGATAATATCGCCATTGTGATAGCAGAGACCGAAGCCATTGCCTCACAAGCCATCAAACTCATTGAAGTAGATTATGATGACCTCCCTGCCGTTTATGATATGGAAACGGCAATGAATGATGATGCGCCCCGCCTTCATGCCGAAAACCCGAATAACATCTTGTGTCATTTCCCCATTCGCAAAGGGGATATTGAGGCAGGATTTGCTGATGCGGATGTGATTGTGGAAGGCATGTATGAGACAGGCTATCAAGAACATGCCTATCTGCAACCCGAAGCGGGATTATCGTATATAGATGATGAAGGGCGTGTTACCGTTGTCGTCGCTGGTCAATGGGTGCATGAGGATTTATGGCAAATCACCCATACGCTCAATTTACCCGAAGACCAAGTGCGGGTGATATACCCTGCCATCGGCGGGGCATTTGGCGGACGCGAAGATATGTCGGTGCAAATTTTATTGGCACTCGCCACATGGAAATTACAGCGCCCCATCAAAATTATCTGGAGCAGAGAAGAATCCATCAAATACCACCATAAACGTCATCCTATGCGCCTATGGGCAAAATGGGGTGCAACATACGATGGAAAAATTACCGCCATTCAAGCCCGTGTGGTTGGCGATGTGGGCGCGTATGCTTATACATCCAATAAAGTCTTGGCGAATACGGCATTAATGGTCACAGGTCCGTATGTCGTCCCGCATGTCAGTATAGATGCCTATGGGGTGTATACCAATAATATCCCCACAGGCGCATTTCGGGGATTTGGCGCACCACAAGCGGCTTTCTGTGCCGAAGGCATGATGAATAAGCTGGCAGATGAATTACAAATAGACCCTGTGGCGATGCGCCTCATCAATAGCATCACAGAGGGGAGCATTGGCTCTGTCAATACACCCTTTCCCAAAGGGGTGAGTATGCCCAAAGTGATAGAAGCCTGTGCCAAAGAAAGTTTTTGGACACAAAACGGTTCTAGCTGGATAAAACATCCGCGCAACCCTGCCCCATCGCCCCATTTACGGCGCGGGGTTGGCATTGCCTGTAGCTTTAAGAATGTGGGCTATTCATTCGGATTCCCCGAACATAGCTGGGCGCAAATTGAAATTTATGGCACATCCACCATCGAAAAAGTGATTGTCAGAGCCTCTGGTGCAGATGTGGGGCAAGGTTCACATACCGCCGTTGTACAAATGACCGCAGAGGCGGTTGGTGTGCCGATAGAACGTGTCCAGATTCACACCCACGACACCGCAGGCACACAATCATCGGGGAGCGCATCGGCATCCCGTCTGGTATTCATGGCGGGAAATGCCATTCGTGGCGCGGCTCAACTCGCTTTACAAAAATGGGCGAGTGAAGAACGTCCCGCTATCGCTGATTTTATGTATCGCCCACCACCCACCACCGCCTATGAACCCGTGACAGGCAAAAGCACCCCCAATTATGCTTATGGTTATGTCGCACAAGCTGTCGAAGTACAGGTGGATATTGAAACGGGCTTCATTGACATTTTAGATGTGGTATCCACGCATGATGTGGGAAAAATTATCAACCCACAAGGTCTTGTGGGGCAAGTAGAAGGCGCGGTGATACAAGCACAGGGCTATGCTGTGATGGAAAACCTGATTTCGGTAGAGGGAAAACTCAAAAATCCCTATTTTTCTACCTATCTCATCCCTACCGCGTTGGATATACCCCATCGCATTAAACCCGTATTACTCGAATACCCCGACCCCATCGGACCTTGGGGGGCGCGTGGTATGGCAGAAATGCCATTTTTGACGATTGCCCCTGCCCTAGCCGCCGCTGTCTACGATGCTACAGGGGTCTGGTTAAATAAATTACCGTTCACACCCGATAGTGTTGTTAAGGCGTTGCGTGCGCGGGGACTTGGTGGCATATAAACATGCAATTACATCAGGCTTTCAACATCTTACGAGGCGATGTCGTCGCATTTATTGGCGCTGGTGGAAAAACAGCGACTCTATTTCGTTTGGGTGATGAACTTGCCTCGATGGGATGGCGTGTCTTGGCAACAACGACCACCACCCTATCCGCCGATAAATTGGCACTTATGCCTCGTGCCATGTCTACCCATGCAGGCGAATATGCCATTTCACAGGCATTATCTGAGACAGGATTCGTATTTTTATACGATGCGATTCGGCAAGGTGAGGCGTATGGCGCAAAACCAAGCTGGATTATGCGCCTGATGGATGCGGTAGATAGTGATGTAATGCTCATAGAAGCCGATGGCGCAAATGGAATGCCGCTCAAAGCCCCATATGACCATGAACCGATTTTTCCGCCAGAAACATCGCTTGTCGTGCCAACTGTATCTTTATCGGCAATCGGTCAGCCGTTGGATGAAGACCATGTGTATAATGCCGCCGCCATCACCGAGCGATACGGCTTCCCTGTGGGTGGGCGGATTCGGGCGGCATGGGTAGCACAAATTTTGCGCGATGAATCATTGGGCTTAAAGGGGATTCCCAATAAAGCCCGTGTGGTCGCCTATCTCAATGGGACAACCACCACCCAATATGGACGCGGACGCGCACGGCTCATTGCCAAACTCGCATTAAAAAGTTCTCGGCTCTCGGCAGTGGTCATGGGCAACGCCCGTGCAAGCGAGCCAGTCTATGAAATTCAACGCCCATTGGGGGCGATTGTGTTGGCGGCGGGGTTATCGAGTCGCATGGGGCAATCCAAAGTGTTGCTCCCATGGTCAGAGAATAAGACCATCATCGCACATATCACCGAACAACTCATCCGCGCCCGTATTGAGCATATCAATGTCATCACAGGGCATTTAGCCAATGATGTGAAGGCGGCGCTTGAGCTTTATGACATCGGCATCACCTATAACCGTGCTTATAAATCTGGAGAAATGTTGTCATCGCTCAAAGCGGGGTTGCGTGCCATGCCGAGCGAAGTATCAGCATGTTTTGTTGTATTAGGCGACCAGCCAAGCCTGAATGCGCGGGTATTGAATGATTTACAAATGCGCTATGCTGAACATGGGGGCGATTTACTCATCCCCAGTTATCACATGCGTCGCGGACATCCGATTTTGATTGGGCGACGCTATTGGCACGAAATTTTGATGTTGCCCGATAAAAGCACCCTGCGCGATTTCATCGGCAAGCACGAAGCCGATATTCACTATGTCCCTGTAGAAAGTGATAGCATTCTGCGCGATGTAGATACCCCTCAAGATTATGATGAGGAACGCTGGCGGGCAGGATTAAAATGATAAAAATAAAAAAGAGCCGATATTAATTATCAGCTCTTTTTTTATGTTTGCCGAAGATGGGAGTCGAACCCATACTCCTTGAGGGAACTACGCCCTGAACGTAGCGCGTCTGCCAATTCCGCCACTCCGGCATATATGCCACATTGTAGCATACTATCAGGGAAAAAATGTAGGGGCATGACAAAATCATGCCCACCAACATCAAATTTAGTCTTCTTCGATTTTACCCTTTTGGATAACTTCGGGTTCACTGCTGGTCGAACCATCTTCAGCTTCTTCTTCAGCGCGTTGTGCAGATGTTTGTGTCACGCGGACGACCATTTCTTCTGGGTCATCCAATACGGTCACATCATCACCCAACTTAACATCGCCAACGAGGATGGTAGCACCAACTTCACGCAGACCAGAAATATCCACATCAATGCCATGCAACAATTTGCTAGGGAGGGTTTCAACCGTGATGGTTTGTGTCCCAATGAGCAAAATACCACGTTTTGTTGCGACAGCAGGGCTTTCACCAACGAGGTGAACAGGGATGGCATACCGAATTTTGCTCGCCGCATCAACTGCGAAGAAATCGGCATGTAAAATCTTGCCCTTCAACACATCCCGTTGAACTTCACGCGCCAACACAACATGGGTTGCGCCACCGACCTTGAGGTCAACCAGATTTGTACCACCAGCCTTGAGCAACAACAGCTCCAAAGCACGGTAAGGGATTTGCAAATTGATTGGTTCAATCTTTGCGCCATAAACGGTGACAGGAACAAGCCCTTTATTCCGCAATTGGCTTACTTTTTTACCCGTAATAACGCGGGCTTCTGCTTCTAGCACAAATTCCGCCACGATATGTCTCCTCAAAAAAAATTCATTACGAAATAAAACGCTCAGATAGCTTCTCTGAGCGTTATTTACAAAGCGGGTAACGGGATTCGAACCCGTGACATTTTGCTTGGGAAGCAAACGCTCTACCAGCTGAGCTACACCCGCAAGTGGGATTTATATTAGGTGGATAAGCATTTTTTGTCAAGGTCAGTTTCTGCATAAAGCAGAGGCGAATAGCCCTATTGTGAAAATCCCCAACAGATGGTATAATTAATGAAGATAAAGAGTGCATTTTAGGCGTGATTTGTGTCATTTTGCGCCTTCTTTGCTGTAATCTGTATCAGGCTATTTTTTATATAAAGGTTGAGGAAAAAATATGTCGGAGAAACACATTCCCCCGTCCCAAACCCCCACAGAATACAACGAGAGTAGCATCCTCAAACTGAACCCGATGGAACATATTCGGAAACGTCCGGGTATGTATGTTGGCGGAACAGACATCCGCGCCCTCCATCACCTTATTTATGAGGTTGTAGATAATGCCATAGACGAAGCTCTCGCGGGGCGGTGTGATACCATCGAAATTACCCTGCATGATGATGATTCTGTCTCTGTATCTGATAACGGTGTGGGCATCCCTGTCGGGATTCATCCCCAAGAAGGTATTTCAACACTAGAACTGGTCATGACTCAAGTTGGTGCGGGTGGTAAGTTTGGCACTGGCGCTTATAAAGTCAGTGGTGGGTTACATGGTGTCGGTGTATCGGCAGTGAACGCCCTATCAGCAGAATTTCGGTCACGGGTTTATCGTGATGGGTATGTCTGGGAACAAGTTTATCATGAAGGAAAACCCGCCACCCCTGTGAAAAAAGTCCGCGAAATGGCGAATGATGAATATACAGGCACAGTACAACGGTTTGTCCCCGATTTTACCGTGATGGACAGAAATCATTTTGATTATGGCACACTGGTAGACCGTTTTCGTGAGATGGCATTCGTCACGCGCAAGGTCAAATTAACCCTGCGCGATGAGCGTGTTAAGCCCATCCCCCGCGAGACAACTTTCTATTTTGAGGGAGGCTTGCACTCATTTGTGCGCTATCTCAATCGGTATCGCAAACCTTTACATGAACCCGTTCATGCCGAGCGTGATGTGGAATTTTCATTTGAAGGCAAAGAGACCTACTCTATCGGTGTAGAAGTTGCCTTTCAATATAGCGATTCGACCACTGTAACCGAATTGGCATTCGCCAACACCATCGGCACACCAGACGGTGGCTCACATCTCACAGGGTTGCGTTCTGCTATCACCAGTGTGATTAATCGGTATGCGCGTAATGAAAATTTCCTAAAAGAAAAAGATGTCAATTTCTCTGGCAACGACACGATGGAAGGCATCACCGCCATTGTGAGTGTGAAGCATCCAAATCCGCAATTTGAGAGCCAAACCAAAGTGAAATTGCTCAACCCAGAAGTACAAGGGGCAGTCTCTCAGGTGGTATCAGAAGCCTTTTACGAATTTCTGCAATTAAACCCCCGTGAAGGGCGCAGAATTGTCGAAAAATGTTTATTGAGCAAACGCGCCCGCGAAGCCGCGAAAAAAGCGCGTGACCTCGTGCGGAGTGGTCCCAGCTTGCTAGAAAGTAGCACCCTACCGGGCAAATTAGCCGATTGCTCTGTGCATGGACGTAATAGCAACTCTGAATTATACATTGTGGAAGGAGATAGTGCCGGCGGGAGCGCCAAGCAAGGGCGTGACCGTCACTTTCAGGCGATTTTGCCCCTACGCGGTAAAATCCTCAATACAGAACGGGCGCATCTGGATAAAATTTTGGATAACAACGAAGTCAAGTCCATCATTGCCGCGCTCGGAACCGGTATCCATGAAGATTTCGACATCACCCGCTTGCGCTATCAACGTATTTTGCTGATGGCAGATGCTGATGTGGACGGGGCGCATATTCGCACCTTGCTCCTGACCTTCTTCTTCCGCCACATGCCCGCCATCATTCATGAGGGGCATTTGTTCATCGCCCAACCGCCGATTTTCTTGCTCAAACAGGGCAAAAATCAGGAATATTTGTATAACGAACCGGGTTTGAATGAACAACAAATTTTGGATAAGGCGATGAAGAAGTATAAAGACCCCGATAAGGTCGGTGTCCAACGTTATAAAGGCTTGGGTGAGATGAATGCGGAACAATTGTGGGAGACCACGATGAATCCAGAAAAACGCACCCTGCTCCAAGTCACGGTGGATGATGCGGCAGAAGCCGATAAGGTGTTTGATATGCTGATGGGGGTTAGTGTGCCACCGCGTAAGCGGTTTATCCAAACCCACGCCAAGCGTGTGCGGAACTTGGATATTTAATCGGGGCAATACCTCATGCTAGATAGTCGGTAAGGGCGCACCATGGTGCGCCCTTATGATTTTATACACTCATCTTGAACGGATTGAACGCCGTATCATAATCATACGCATCTTCATTTTCTTCGCGCTTCAGCCATCCCACAACACCCATTGTTAGCGGGGTCATCATCACCTCAATGCCCACCTTGAGGATATAATTGGTGATGACCAGCGACAAAAATATCTCTGCGGGGAAAACGCCAAGTAGGGTCGCAATCGTGATGAAGGTGAGCGTATCCACACCCTGCCCCACCAGCGTACTGCCAATCGTCCGTGACCACAGCCATTTGCCTTTGGTGGCAATTTTCATTTTTGCCAACACATAACTATTGCTAAAGCTCCCCACCCAATAGGCGCTTAGGCTGGCAATCACCAACCCCACAATCCCGCCTAAAATGGTCTGATAGGCACTTTCGCCATTGAGTGATAACCACAATGATTCACCCGGAAATTGTCCCGCGAACCACACAAAAAATGCCATCAGCGCCGATGCCATAAATCCCATCCAAATCACACGGCGGGCGCGTTTATAGCCATACACCTCTGTGAGAATATCGCCAAAAATATAGGATACAGGGAAAATCAGCGTGCCAGCATCAAATACAAAGGCAAATCCGCCAATATTCACGCCTAAATCAATAATTTTGGCGCTACTGAGCAAATTGCTCACGAGCAAGGTGGTGATAAACAATGCCATCACCCCATCGTAATACCGATATTGCTTGGGTTGTTCGTGTTGCATGATAAAACTACTCCTATTCACAGGATTGCCAAAAAGACAGTTTGGCTCATCGTGTCTAAAAAATACACTGGGCATATTATCATCGGAAATCGGTTATAATTGAATATGGCAATCCATAATTTTATTCACACGGACACGATATATCGTGTCCCTACAAACCATCATCGGTTCGTAGGGACGGCATAAATGCCGTCCAAAATCAATCAGAGAGGAAAAACCGCATGTCATCAGAACGCGGAAAGGGTCAACCCCTCGATTTTAGACGCGAAGAAGTCCGTTATGTCACAGACCGTTGGCGTGCATCCGATTGTTGTTCGTTGGTCGGAGTGGGCAGTGTTGGCAAATCGAATTTGCTATTGCATTTGGGCAGTTATGATGTGCAAAAAGTCTATTTGCAATTGACCAATGAAAATGATTTTAAGGCAGTCATCATCAACCCCAATATGTTGGGTCCCTTGCCCCCTGTCACACCAGAAACTGAACAATTTCGGTGTTGGGCAGGCTACGAACTCATCATGCACCGCCTCATTATGGCATTTTACCCGTTTGATATGCTCCCAGAAGGCGATGCAGAACGGTTCTATGCGCTCTATGAGACCCTACAAGATGGCAGTAATCCACTTTTCTCCTATATGGGATTGCGCTATCTGGAACGCGGACTGGATATTTTATTCCGTTCTGGGGCGCGGATTGTGTTGATGTTCGATGAATTTGAGGACATGATGAAAAATCTGCCCCCCAAATTTTTTCAGACCTTACGCGGGTTGCGTGATGCCAATAAGCGCCGTTTTAGCTATTTGACCTTCACCCGTGCGCCACTCAATCATTTAGTAGACCTCTATAATTTGCCCATGCTCGAAATGGAGCCATTTGTCGAATTATTCACCGATAGCATACTCTATGTCGGTCCTTATAACGACATTGATGCACGGCGCATGATAGATAACCTCATGAGCCGTAATAACAAAAATTATCCCGAAGCCTCTGTCCGCTTTTTATCATGGGCGACAGGCAATTATGCGGGATTGCTCCGTTCTGGCTTCCGCCTATTGGATTCGTTCAATATCACCGATGTGCGCGACAGCCAAGATGAAGAATATTTGCGTCAATTATCATCTCGGCGGTCTATCCGTGATGAATGTGCTATGCTCTGGGCAAGCCTAACACCCATTGAACAACACACGCTCAAAATGGTCGCGCATCTCATCCCCTATCAACCCACTGCGGAAAGCGAACAAGCGGTGGTGATGTTGGTACAAAAACGGCTATTGCGGGTAGAGCGCCCACAAAATGTCCTGCATATTGAACCGCCCGTGTTGCGGATGTTCCTATCATCAAATCACGACTTGTTAAAATGAGCCATGCCCGACCCATATCTCATTCCACAAGGATTTCATCGAATCGAAACAGAGGTGGCACGGTCACGCTTTATCGCCTCTGTCACATTTACACCCACCATTGACGATGCAAAGGCATTTCTGGCACAAATGCGCGCCGAAATGCCCGATGCCTCTCATCATGTGTATGCGTTTCGGGTGGGATTTGGCGCGAGTGTCACCGAAGGCATGAGCGATGACGGTGAACCCGCAGGCACAGCAGGTCCACCTGTGTTGGCAGTTGTGCGCGGGAGCAAAATTGGCGATGTATCGCTGGTGGTCACACGATATTTTGGCGGAACAAAACTCGGCACAGGGGGGCTTGTCCGCGCCTATAGCGAAGCGGCGCATATCGCCCTCAATAGCCTGCCAACCACGTTAAAAATCGAAAAACGACTACTAGGGGTTGAATTGCCATATAACCTATATAATCAGGTCAAATTATTGATAGAAGCGCATGGTGGCGCGTTAGAAGAAGAATTATTTGAGGCAGATGTTACCCTTATGGTGCGATTCGCCCTTGTGGATGTCCCCGCCTTCACCGATGCCCTGCGTGATTTATCCAATGGCAAAATAGCCCCTGTGGAATTGGGATAAGGTATTTCATAAGCCCATGATGTGGCGTTGATGTAAGGGCGCAACATGTTGCGCCCGCTATAACCATAAATAAAAATTGGGCATGACATGTCATGCCCCTACGTTATAACAATCTTTTCCCTAAAAATTGGCAGTAAATCGCCCCAAAATAAGAGAATCGTGTCCGCCCCTTCTCCAGACTGGAGAAGGGGTTGGGGGATGAGGTAGTAAAATTATAATTTGCTCATCGCATCGGCGATAAAGCGCCGTACTTCTGTCAAAATGGGGTCGCGTGGAGATAACGCTTCGGCACGAGTTAACCAGCCTCTAGCGGCATCTTTTTCGCCCAATTCAAATAAAAATTGTCCCATCCGCGCCATCAGTGGCACATAAGTCGGGTTAGCAGAAAGCCCTGCTGTCAAAACTTTTTGCGCCTCGTCTTTATCCCCATGTAACCATTCATAGCGTGCCAATAATTCGGCAATTTCGGGGTTAGTTGGCAATTCAGCAAAGCCATCTTTGATAGTGGTCATGGCATGTTCTTTTTCGCCCCAAACAAGATACGATTGTGCCAAATAGAGATAGGCTTCGGGGACGAGAGGTGCTTTTTCGATAGTTTCTTCTAAAAAGCGAATATCTTGGGCGCTAATTTTATTGCCACCGCTAACCACCGCATAAATCCCGCCTAAGCGTTCTTCAAATTGGGGGTCATTCACCGACATCATTAGGCGATCAATATCTGCCAAAATTGCTTCGTCATCTGTCAAATCTTCAGCCGCTTGCAGATAATCGGCAACGGTATCATAATCTTCAAGGTGCATCGCCAATACTGCCATGCTCACCTGTAAATCAGCACGTTTGGGGTGCTTTTCGGCATGAGCTTCGAGCATCTCTATCAATGGGTCAAGTTCTTCTAGGGAATATGCCATATCCACCACAGCGCGAACATAGTCGCCTGTGTCGTCTTTTTCCAATAATTCCTCAAACGCATCAAAGAGACGTGTTTCATCATCAGAATACACATCTAGTAAGAGTAATATCTGATTTTGGAGGCAAGTGAGGTTATCTGGGTCTAATTGGATGGCTTGTTCATAGGCTTCAATTGCTTCCCATGTGAGGGCATCGGCTTCATCAAACTCATCCACATCTATCAACGCATATGTGCCAACAGGATTGGAGTCTATCAGTTCCAAAACACCCGCATATTGTTGGTACAAATCGGCATTCACCACATCTTGCCGAATCGCTTCTTGATAGGCTGTAATCATGTGTGACAAGCGCCCACCGCGCCGATACAAATCGGCTTTGACGAGCCATAAATAGACATTTTGTGGATGTTCATCGGTCTCGGCTTCGAGTATGGCATAAGCATTTTGTGAATACCCCGCATTAAATAATGCCCGCCCCATCAAAATGCTTGGATAGGTGGTATGGGGGGCAAAACGCGCTATAAACTCATCGAGCATGGTCGTCAGCGAATCTGGCACAGGGGCATATCCAGTGCGTAATGCGTGGGCGATTGCCTGACACACTGCCCATCCGCCAAAATCATCGTAAGTGATTGTTGCCAATGTGACCAATTCATCAAGTTGTGTCTGAATATCGGCTTCTTCCCACCCAGCTCCATATAGCACGAGTAGTAATTTCAATTGCCATTCAAATACGCCCCGCAACACACGGCTTATCGTGGCATCATCACTGGTCGTTGTGGGGACGGGGATAGGATGAATTTCTTCGACATCAAATTGGCTGATGATGTCTGTTGCGACTTTTTCTAATTGCCCAACCAACCCTACCAGCGATTCTGCTTCATACACCCATGTTTTTTCGCTATCGGCTTCTTCTGCGAGGTCATTTTCGAGGAGCAATGTCCAGCGCCATGTACCGCCCTCTTGGGTGAGCGTAGCAGATAAGACCGCGTTTTCATCTAATGTGTCGAATACCCATTCATCTACTCCATGTTGCGAATCGGCAATTGCCCATTGGTATAATTTGGGGTCGCTATCTGTCTGAAAAAATAGCCGATACACGCGCACTTCTGTCCAGCGTTCCAATAAATAGGAGAGCAGGGTCATTAACCCCATCGCACTATAGGGGTCGTTTGTGCTGATACAGGGCAACATGCCAATGCGTACCCGTTGTTGTAATTGGAGGCTTTGTAGTAATTCACGCCCACTGCCAAAAATAACTGATGGGAGCATTTCGGTTGTCCGTCCATCATAAAAATCGCGTATGGCAGAAATCCACTTTTCCATTTTGTTCCTATCCTTATCAAATGCACAAAGGGCGCAACAATATGCGCCCTCTCAAAATAATTTATTATTTTTCACGGGTGCAGATAAGTCTCTGCCACCGACAAAACGACTTACTTATCAACCACCAACGACAGGGACAAGGCTCAAATCGCCAGAGATTGTCACCAAGCCAGATTGTACCCAACCGAAGCCGATAGCGGTTTCGACTTGAACCCAATCAGAACCAGATGTACGTGCCACAATGAACACTTCTAATGGACCAGAGAGTGCGCCCACGGTGCCAAGTGTGGTATTTGGGGCGGCAAACAGGGTAACTGCATTGGTAATCGTGGCAGAAGGACGTGCTAATGATGCACTACCAAAATCGGTGATGATGGGAATTCCACGACCATTACCTCTAAAGATGGTAAATTCGCTATTGACCCAACCCGTGCCAAAAGTGCCACGCACTTGATACCATGTGCTATTTTCTGCAAAGCCAATGACATCTAATTCTGTACCACCAGCGACAACTGCAACCGAGGCATATTCTGACCCTGGACCGCTACGGACATTCAAATTGCCTGTATTGATGATGACACGCGCCGCAGACCGCACCACAGTGGTGGTGGTCGTTGTGGTGGTTTCGCCATCGGTCATAGAGGCAACGCGCCCATCGCAATAGGGGCTATTGATTGGTGGGCGGGAGCTAAATTCTTCTGGACGAATCCAGCCAGTTGCGCCATCTTGGAATTCCATTTTGTAGAAGCCACTACGGGTTTCGAGGATATAGGCTTCTAAACCTGCGGCAAAGGCGATGCTACCATCGAGTGTGCCAGAACCATCGGGACCGGGTCCAGGATAGACGGTGTTGTTGAAGATTGCCACACTATAATTTGACCCTGGGCAGGCAAATGGGCGGAAATAGGTCTTTGGACCTTCAACCCACACAATACCCAAATTTGGCACATCAATTTTTAACCAAAGGAAACCAGAGTTACCAACCGCATCCAACAATGGGAACACACCATTGGGGTCAATTTGAATTTCGCCCAAAGAGAGTGAATTGGGGTCGGCGGCGGTACGGGTAAAGTGAGCCGCCAAAATACCAACACCCCAATCACGCCCACCCATATTCATGCTGGCGGCATTATTGGTCGTTGTTGTGGTGGTGGTGGTCGTTGTTGTTCCAATGACATTTTCAATGGTGAGGGGTGGCGCAGAAACATAAGGCACACTGCTAAAATTGCCACGCGGAATGGTGTTTTCCACATTCACCCATCCTGCACCCAATACAGTAGAGACTTGATACCATACCAAATCACGCGCAACACCCAACACAGGAAGTTCTGTGCCACCGGGGACGGTGAGCATAACCCCATATTCAGTCCCGGGACCTGTGCGAATATTCAAAAAGCTAACATTAACAATGAGAACGGGGGTAACATAACGCGATTGTTGTTCTTGTTCAACTTCAACCGCCCAAACAGAACTGCTGATGGCGGAACTGAGTAGCACAATAAGCGCCAACAGCCCAAAAATTTTTTTAGATAAACGCATTTCATCCTCCTGCTGAGGTACACGCATACAAAAAATACCGATTAGTACGTAGTATAGCCCAAAACTAAAATACGGCAATTGAAATTATCAAATTGGTGCATAGTACAATCGTTAGGGTGCCGTAGGGTGAGAGTCATTGTCTTATACATGGGTTTGATGTTAACCTAAAAACAAGTGAATTTCAAATAACCAATAAAATTGTGTTTATCCTATAACAAGGAATACCTGTCATGGTCAAATCTCGCGTCTTTATCATTACATTTTTGCTCCTCATGAGCCTTATTGTTACATCTGTCTCGCTTGCCAATACCCAAGATTGCCAAGATGGATGTTCATCTACCCAAGCATACGGCTTATCTGCCGATGAAATTTTAGCCTATGTTGCCCCCACCTTTGAGCGCCCCGCCATAGATTACACCCTCCTCAATGACCGCCGATATATGCGCGTCAATGGCATAATGGAAGTCTTTGATGCACCCAACGGCAATTTTGTGCGGATGCAAGAGGCAGGCTTCAATTTTGTCACCGCATTAGGCGAACAAGATGGATGGGTTCGCATCAACAACAACGAATGGGTTCGCAAAGACATTTTAGAAGATTCCAACGATGTTGTTTCTAGCTTTAGTGGCATCTTTTTGGATGGCGAATTTCCAAAATATCCCGTTGCATGGTCACTGATTAATGTGTATCCCAGCAAAGAACCGGGTGGCTCTCCAATAGAATCCAATGGACTCGTGCGCCGTTATACCCTGCTCCATATTTATGCCTCTGTCATGATTGATGGTTGGGAGTGGTATCAGATTGGCGTAGATAAATGGCTCATTCAAACCCATGTGGGCAAAGTATCGCCATTAGACCGCCCTGCCGAAATTGATACAGACCGTTGGGTGAGCATTGACCTTTTTGAGCAAGTCGTCATCGTCTTTGAAGGCTCAAAGCCCATTTTTGCCAGCCTCATCGCCAGTGGTCTCCCCCAATGGCAAACCCGCGAAGGCATGTATCATATTTATTTCCGCAAATCGCGTGATGATATGACGGGTGGCGTTGTTGGCGATGATTATTACCTCATCGAAGAAGTCCCATGGACGATGTATTTCGATGAAGGACGCGCCCTACATGGGGCATATTGGCACGATGGATTTGGCTTCCGCCGTAGTCATGGCTGTGTGAATTTGTCTATCACCGATGCCCGTTGGCTATATGATTGGGTCGCAGAACAATACGATGATTTTGTATCATCTGATGTAGAAGAAGATGGTCCTGCCGTATGGGTCTATCATAGCGCCCCTTATCGCTAAAAAATATATAACCGCCCTATACCAAAGACACAGGCATAATTATTACGCCTGTGTCTTTTTTAATTACAAAAAATCACCCTATTTTCCTCTATTTCAAATTTTTTAATTAGTAATTGAGAAAAATTTAACAAGTCGGATTGACAGATACCCGCGTCACTAGCGTATAATAATGGGGTTGTTAGACACACATATTTTGGAGCATACCCCCTATATGAAAGCCCTTTTTGGTAGTATCACCGCACTCTCACTCCGTTTCCGTTATCTGACTTTGTTGCTCACCGTAGCGTTAATGGCTCTCGGTGTCATCGCATGGACAGACCTTAAACAAGAATTGTTACCACCCATTGAATTTCCACAGACCTTTATTTTGGCTCAAGCCAGTGGCATGACCAGCGATGAAGTTCTCGAAATTCTAACCAAACGTATTGAAGCAGAACTTTCCACCATTCCAGAAATTATCAATCTGGAATCCACCACCACCAGCACCATTGGCGCATTCATCACTGCCGCCAATGATTTTGGTCAAAATCAAGAAAAATTACGTGCGAGTATCCAAACCGCCATTGACAATGTATGGCTTCCCAAACGGGTATTACAAGCCCCCGCAGGCGAAGATGTCGTGGCATTTACAACACAATTATTAAGTGAATTATCCCCAGAAACCCTCATTTACCTTGCCGAACAAGATGATAATTTCTTGTTTCAGCTCACCCCTGCTGTTTGGGCGGCTCTCAATGATGATGCCGCAAAATTAGCATTGGCATATCTCGCACGGCAAGTTGACCAAACCACCGATGCTAAAAATGCGTTGGAATTGTTGGTCAACAAAGAAATTGTGCCACAACTCGGTGGGTTGGCAGATGTCGCCAATGTCGCCGTTAGTGGTGGTCAAGATTTGCCAGAAGAATTATCCGCAGAAGCCACACCTGCCCCTGTATCAGAAGCGACACCAGAAAGTTTGCTCTTGCGCCTCTCTCCCAAAGTATGGAGCGTGGTATCTGCCCGTTTCAATTTAGGTGAATTAAATAGCAATGCAGTCGTTACATTGAGCAGTATCCCCCATCCCATCCCCACGGTTGCCCCTGCCCTCTCAGACAGTTGGCGCTTAACCCCCGATGGCACAGAAACCCGCTTCTCTACTGCGGATGATATTTTAGAAAGCGCCACACTCACAACCCCTGTCGCCCGTGTATTGAATAATTTCTATACCAATGGACGCATTGTGAGTTCACTCACCCAAACCAACGACCTCACATTGGATGACGTGCAACGCATGTTAGCTATTGCCCCCAGCATGGCAAAATATTTCACAGGGGAACAATTGGTAGCACTCCCCGCCGATATTCGGGAATTGCTCATTGCCAATGGCGCTGTGGTAGATGCGTTTGCCCAAGATGGTTTGGCGGCATTGCAACTCGCAGAAGCACTCACAGGTGAAGCATCTGTCCCCACCCCTGTGGATTTGCCCAGCCAATGGCGCATTCCTTATCCACAACTGATTTCATTCAGTTTTGCCGATTTACCCCTTGTGACATATAGTGTGTCTAGTACAGGCGAAATTATCATCCCAAGTGATGAAACTGTCGCCCCCGTCGAAGCAGTGGCAGAAAATCCTTTTGCCGATGCAAATGCACCCGCGCTACCTCCCATTTGGGCAATCGTCGCAGGACAATTTAGCGCACAAGCAGGGACAACGCTCACATTTGCCAATGCCGCCGATTTGCTCAATCCAGCTCTCCCAAATGGTGGCTTTCCAGAATTGATGAATACCGCTATTGCCCTACCTCAAGTAGGCGATGCACTCAAGCCACTTTTGGCGAGCATTTCGGTTGATGTCGCCAATTATCTGCTAGAAAAACAACCCGATTTCTTTAATCGGATGAATATCACAGCACTCAGCGCATTATCTGATGATGTCAAAGCCATCGAATCTATTGATGCAACCATCACCTATAAAGCTGTTCCTGCCCTACCCGGTGTGTGGAGTACACTCACATCGCAATCGCAATTCGCAAATAGCCCATTGGTCAATGGTGCTGATGTGATGCGTTTGGGTGAGGGCAAAGCATCCACTGTGTTAAATCAAATCCATAGTGTTTTGAACACCGATTATCCCGATTATGCGCGTCGTTTGTTCAATAATTTGTCACCAGAATTGGTGCAATATTGGGCAACAGAAGAAGCCGATTTCTATACAAATTTAGATAAGGCGATTTTAGAAGACCTTGCCCCAGCTACATTGGAAATCATCAGCCAAGATGAAGCGTTTAGCGCGGTTTATGATGCCGATGCAACCGCAGAAATCATCGCTACTGCCGTTGCCAATACACCCGTTGTAGTTAGTGCCACCGAAGTTGGTCCAGACCTCAACCCAGAATGGGCGGGAATCGCTCCCTTCTATAATCTGACCTTAGATACTGCCGATGACCTCATCTATGCAGAACCTATCACTGTTTTTGGCACGATTAGTATTGCCAATGCTGGCGACCTTATCAACAGTTTCTATGGCAATGCACAAGGCGCAAATTTTGCTAAGAATATTCTTGGCAATATGCCAGAAGAAGCCTTTAACTTTATCTTAGAAAATGACCCCACCGCCTTTGATAACCTCATTGGGCGTGCTGTGCGTGATTTGCCCGCCAATTTGCTTGGGTTGCTTTCAGAAGAAGTTCAAGCGCGTGCCACACAAGTCGAGTTTATCCCAAATACACAAATTACCCGTACCAGTGGCAATCCGAGTTTGTTTGTGACTGTCTCTAAGGGACAAGAATCAAACACAGTATCCACCTTCAAAGAAGTGGATGAAATTATGAAAGCACTCGATGAAGCCGACCCCAGCATCACCACCAGCGTCATATTTGAACAATCCACCATCGTGGAAGAATCTATCACAGGTGTGGCACGCGATGGTAGCTTGGGCGCGTTGTTTGCCATCATCATCGTCCTCATCTTTTTGGGCGGAAGCGAATGGGGACTCTCTGGTCGTAGAATCACCGGGATTTTGCTGACCATTGGCTCTATCATCGCCCTCGTTGTCTTAATTGGGTTGGGATTAAATGACGCAGGCAACGACTGGGCGCAAGCCTTTAGTAATGCCGACCCTGTATTGCGTGTAACCCTGTTCTTTGGCATCTTGGCAGGTATTGGTATCACCTTATTCAAAGGGTCAATGCCAAAACCATCATGGCGTACCACGCTCGTCATCGCTGTTAGCATCCCGCTTTCAATCATGATTGCATTGGTTGGCATGAAGTGGGTATCGCCATTCTTACATGGCGTTTTCTTGCCATTGGCAGAAAATGAAGGCGGGTTACAATCCTTCTTCAAGTTCATCCTCAACCTGTTCCCAGAAGAACTCACCCTCAACATCATGACCCTATCTGGGTTAACTGTAGCGGTTGGGCGCGTGGTAGATGACTCCATCGTCGTACTCGAAAACGTATTCAATGGTCTTAAATCTGGTACAGACAAGAAAACAGCTATCATTCAGGGTACAAAAGAAGTCTCTGGGGCAATCTTCATCGCAACCCTCATCGCATTAGTGGTGTTCTTACCACTTGGTCTCACAGGTGGTATCATCGGCGCATTCTTTATGCCCTTTGGTTTGGCTGTGACCTATGCGCTGATTGGCTCGTTTATCGTTGCCGTGACTGTCATCCCCATTTTGGCATTCTTCCTCATTGGACCCGATGACACCCCCGATGAAGACCAAGTATTTTGGATGGCAAAATACTATACGCCCCTCTTACGTGGAGCATTAAGCGGACCTGTCAGCAAATTCATGATTATCGTAGGAGCAGTCCTCTCAATCGGATTTGCAGGGTATTTGTTTAGCCAACGTCCATTCGCCTTCATCCCCGATTTTGGCGAACAACAAATCACAATTTCCGTTAATTTAGACCAATCCACCAAAATTTTGACAACCAATGAATTGGTCGCAGAATTTGAGGCATATCTCGAAGAAAGTAGCCCATTACCAGAAGAAGCAGTCAAAAATATTCAAGTGACTGTTGGCGGTGGTGGTCAAGATTTTGCCTCACTGATTGGTGGCAACTCCGTGAGTGAAAATGCGGCGAATATCTCAATTCTGCTCGATTTACAACCCGGTGAAGCCGATGCCTATATTGCAGACATCCGCGCCAATGCAGAACGCATCTTTGGTGGTCCCGATTTTGTGACTGTATCGGCAGGGTCTGCCTCTAGTGGTGGATTTGGTGGTTTGGCATTGGTTGTATCGGGTCCAGCAGAAGAATTAGCACCGCTCAACTCACTCATCATCGAGACGATGAATGGCATTGAAGGCATCGCCAATGTGACCAGCAACTTTGTTGACCCCAATACGGCTGGTGATACACCTGCCACCTATATTCGCGTGAATCAAGAAACAGCATTCTCTTATTCTGGTGAATTGGAAACAGACAACACCATCGGCGTGCAACAATTGGCGGTAGATGCCATCAAAGCCTTGCCAGAAGTGGCAAATAATCCCAATATCAGCATTAGTCGCGGGTTCAATAGCGAATTACAGGCACAAGGTTTCCTTAGCCTCTTCTCTGCGATGGGTATTGCAATCCTGATTATGATTGCGGTACTCATTTTTAGCGAAAAATCCCTCGTCTATTGGTTGGCAATCATCTTCGCTATCGTGGTCGCCCCTGTTGGTGCCGCCATTGGTCTAACCCTTGCAGACCGTGTATTAGGGATTCCCGCCCTCACAGGCGTATTGATGCTCTTTGGCTTGGTCGTCACAACCGCAGTCGTGTTGCTTGAGCGCGTGCGTACCAACCTGATAGAACGCAGTATGCCCATTAAAGAAGCCCTTGTAGAAGCAGGCGGACGGCGTTTGCGCCCCATCATCATGACAGCGCTTACTACCATCATCGGGCTTGTACCGTTGGCAGTGGGCTTGGGTGATGGTGCAATTATCGCCGCAGAACTCGGTATCGTTGTTATCGGCGGTATCATCAGCAGTACCATCCTGACCTTGTTCGTTACACCAGTCATGTTTAGCCTGCTCCACCCCATCCACAAAGTCCTATCGTTCCGCAAGGATAAACCAGCATCGCATATCTCTGAACCTGCGGGTGACTAAATTTTCATCTTTACCCCTTTTCTGATGAGAGAAGGGGTTTTATCACCCTAATAAAAAAATCCCCTTTCCGATATGGAGAGGGGATTTTTTTATTTTATAGTAAACGACTTATAGCGATTACTTTTTAATCAAATCGAGCCTATCACCCACAACCGCAAACCCCTCTAAGGCACGGTCTAATTGCTCTTTTTTATGGGTTGCCATATAGCTGGTACGGAGCAAGCTATGATTCGGTGGAACGGCAGGTGGGATGACAGGGTTGGTATAAACCCCTTCGTTGATGAGCGCCATCCATGCCAATGCAGTACGATAATCATCGCCAATCATCACAGGGATGATAGCCGAATTGCTTGGACCGGTATTATAGCCCATCGCCTTAAGACCTTTCCGCATATAATCGGCATTTTCCCACAGTTGTTCAACCCGTTCTGGTTCATTTTCGATAATATCCAATGCCGCCATCACAGCCATCGCATTGGGGGCGGGCAATGCCGCAGAAAAAATCATGGTACGGGCGCGGTGTTGAATATAATGCACCACTTCTTCTGTCCCTGCGATAAAACCGCCGATGGAGGCAAAGCTCTTGCTAAATGTCCCCATGATGAGGTCAACATCTTCAGTCAGTCCAAAATGGGCGGCTGTCCCACGTCCAGCACCCGTAACACCGATGCCATGCGCGTCATCTACCAAAATCCGTGCGCCATATTTCTTACAAATAGCGACAATTTCTGGCAGGCGGGCAATATCACCGCCCATGCTATATACACCATCTACAACGACCAATTTACCCGCATCTTCGGGCAATTCTTTGAGGATTTTTTCGAGATTATCCATATCATCATGGCGGAAGCGTTTCATCTCACCAAAAGACAAACGACACCCATCCACAATACAGGCATGTGCATCTTTATCAATGATGACATAATCGCCTTTACCGACCAAAGCAGAGATAACGCCCAAGTTGGTCTGATACCCCGTCGAAAAGACCAATGCCGCTTCTTTGCCCACAAATTTGGCAAGGCGACGGTCTAATTCAAGATGCAATTCGAGCGTCCCATTTAAGAAACGGGAGCCAGTAACACTCGTCCCAAATCGGCGAATACCTTCTGTGGCGGCTTCGCGCACACGGGGGTCGGTGGTCAATCCCAAGTAGTTATTCGAGCCAATCATCACCACTTCTTTGCCTTCAAAGTGGGCAACTGTCCCTTCGGTATCACTTAAAGCGCGAAAATAAGGATAAATCCCAATCTCCATCGCATCTTTTGCTTCCGTGAATGTCTTTGCTTTATGAAATAAATCTGGCACGTTGGTAACTCCTACAATTTCCGCCTAAATGATGGTCACAAAATTTAGAGAATGATAACACAAAATGGCAACCTTGCACATTATACAAGTTTCACGTTACAATAGTGGCATAATGATTTTAACAAGTAAGCTGATAAACGGGAGTTTTTATGTCTGATTTAACCGTGCGCCGTATTGTGGTTTGGGGAATTTCGATTATAGTGGGAATTATCATCTCACTAGGCATTTTGCAGTTTTTCTTGCCTGCAGTCAATCCCAATCAATATGCAGGACCCGTACCCGTTGACATTTATGGATGGCAATATTTCTTCTGGACAGCCTTCCCCATCGCCCTCATCGTCATGACCATCCTCGACCACTTTGTCGAATCAAAGATTTGGCCCGACTAATTTTTTAAGTGTGTTATCTTCTGTAAGAACCCCCGCGAGGGTGTAGCCTGATAATCAGATTACACCCTCGCTTTTAATTATTCGTGAATCTTAGAAGCTAATCTTCGTCCAAACTGAGCAACGACATAAATGCCTCTTGTGGCACTTCTACCGCGCCGACCATCTTCATGCGCTTCTTACCCTTCTTTTGCTTTTCCAGCAATTTCTTTTTACGGGTAATATCGCCACCATAGCACTTTGCCAATACATCTTTACGCACCGCACTAATATTGGCGCGGGAGATAATTTTGCTCCCCACTGCCGCTTGAATGGGGATGACAAACATCTGGCGTGGAATCAATTCTTTCAGTTTCGTCACCAAGCGTTGCCCCTTATGATAGGCATGGTCTTTGTGGACGATAATCGAAAGTGCGTCTAATGGCTCACCATTGACCAACACATCCATTTTGACCAAATCACCAGACCGATATTCCTTGAAGGTGTAATCCAAGCTGGCATATCCCCGTGAGGCACTTTTTAGCTTGTCATAATAATCCACGATGAGTTCCGAGAGGGGCATCATGAAGTGCAAAATGACCCGTGTCGCATCAAGATATTCTGATGTGACGTATGTCCCGCGTTTCTTGAGGGTCAAATCCATAATCACCCCAATATAATCTTGTGGGGTATAAATTTGGATTTCCATCCATGGTTCACGGATTTCTTCGATGGTACTTTCATCGGGCAAATCTACGGGGCTATCAATGCGGATAACTTCCCCATTACGCTTGGTCACTTCATATTCCACGCTTGGCGCTGTGACCAAAATGTCGAGGTCATATTCGCGTTCTAGGCGTTCTTGGATGATTTCCATGTGGAACAATCCCAAAAAGCCCACGCGGAAGCCAAAATTCAATGCCTGTGAACTCTCCGATTCATACACCAACGAGGCATCATTGAGTTGCAATTTTTCCAGTGCATCTTTCAATTCACCATAGGCATCGTTGTCAGTGGGATAAACCCCCGCAAACACCATCGGCTTCACTTGTTGATAACCCGGTAAGGCTGTTTCTGCGGGATTATTGAACAGTGTGACGGTATCACCCACACGGCACTCGCGCACCGTCTTGAGTCCTGTGGCGATATACCCTGTTTCACCCGCGCCAAGCATTTCGATTGGGCGCATGGCGGGGTTAAAAATGCCAATTTCGATTGGCTCAAATTTGGCACTGTTCGCCATCATCTTGAGCAAATCATTTTTCTTCACACTACCATCTACCACCCGCACATAGGCAATCACACCCTTATACGCATCATAATGGCTATCAAACACCAATGCACGCAAGGGTTTTTCTAAATCACCTCTTGGCGCTGGCACTTTTTCGATGAGTTGATGCAACACATCAGTGATGCCAATCCCATTTTTGGCAGAAATGCGGAGCATATCTTCGGCGGGCAATCCGAGCAAATCTTCTACCTCTTGGGCGATTTCATCGGGACGCGCAGAGGGCAAATCTATTTTGTTGATGACAGGGATAATCTCCAAATCGAGACCGAGCGCCAAATACACGTTGGTGAGGGTTTGTGCCTCAATGCCTTGACTAGCATCCACGACCAATAATGCCCCTTCGCACGCTTGCAACGCCCGACTCACCTCGTAGGTGAAATCCACATGACCTGGGGTGTCAATAAGATTGATGATATAGTCTTCGCCCTTATAGGTATAGTGCATCCGCACAGCAGACGCTTTGATGGTCACACCGCGCTCACGTTCCAAATCCATGCTATTGAGCAATTGGGCGTGCATATCGCGGTCTTGCACCGTTTGGGTCAATTGCAAGAGCCTATCGGCTAGGGTGCTTTTGCCATGGTCAACATGGGCGATAATGCTAAAATTTCGGATATTCTGACGATTCATGTGTCTAACAGCGCCAACTTTCTTAAACCAA
>JANRKU010000047.1:0-10289 GCA_033763335.1 bacterium | reverse complement strand
TTTTCCTTAGAGACCAAGCACCCCATCCGCGATTTTGACCTGTTGGGGATTAGCCTGCCCTATGAGCAACTATTCACCAATGTATTGACGCTTATAGACCTCGCAGGGATGCCGATTCGCAGTATTGACCGTGACGAATCTTACCCCTTCATTATTGCAGGCGGTCATGCCTGTTTTAATCCAGAGCCGATGGCGGCTTTTATAGATGCCTTTGTGATTGGTGAAGGTGAAGAAATCATCATTGAAGTGGCAGAAACGCTCAAAAATATGCGTGGGGCATCACGGTATGAGCAACTCGAAGCGATTGCCAAAATTCAGGGCATGTATGTCCCCCGTTTTTATGATGTGACCTATAACCCAGATGGCACAATTGCCACCATCACACCCAATAACCCCATCGCACCCAAACGGGTACTCAAGCGCATTGTCCCTACCCTGCCCAAGCCATTCACCAAATTTCTGGTGCCAAATATTGACACCGTTCATAACCGTGCGCCCATCGAAATCATGCGTGGATGTACACGCGGGTGTCGTTTTTGCCACGCAGGGATGATAACCCGCCCTGTACGGGAACGCCCCGTGCCAGAAGTGATGGATGCCATCGAAGCCATTATCCAAGCCACTGGCTTTGAAGAAATTAGCCTATTGAGCCTATCATCATCCGATTATGCCTATGTACATGAATTGGCGGATGCAGTACACGGCAAATATGCAGGTAGCGGATTGAGCCTCAGTTTGCCCAGCTTGCGGATTGAATCCACAAGCGCCGATTTGCTAGATAAATTGGGCGATACGCGCCGTCATGGGTTCACATTTGCGCCAGAAGCCGCCACCGAACACATGCGGAATATGATTAATAAATCTGTCCCAGATGAGCAAGTCCTACAAACCGCTTATGATGTCTATTCACGCGGGTGGCGCACTATCAAATTTTATTTCATGATTGGGCATCCCAACGAAACACTAGAGGATGTGCAAGCCATTGTCAATTTATGCAAAGCCGTCCTCAAAGTGGGGCGCAAATTACTCGGCTATAAGGCAACTGTCAATGTGGGTGTGAGTACCTTCATCCCCAAGCCCCATACACCCTTCCAATGGGTGCCACAAGACAGCCATGAGCAGGTCAATGCCAAATTGCAAATCCTCAAAAGCCAGTTACGCGAGGATGGCTTGCATCTGCGCTGGAATGCCTTTGAAGATAGTGATTTTGAGGGGTGGATGAGCAGAGGCGATAGGCGCTTAGGCGAGGTGATAGAACGCGCTTGGCGGATGGGATGCCGATTTGATGCGTGGATGGATAAACACAATCATCCAGCATGGCTACAGGCATTTGCAGATGAAGGGCTAGATTCTAGTTTTTATACCACCCGCGAGCGTGATGTGACCGAAATTTTCGCATGGGATCATATTGATGCGGCAGTCCATAAAAAATTCTTGGTCGAGGATTACCTGATGAGCATTAAGGGTGAAACACGGGTAGATTGCCGTGACCAATGTTTTGCATGTGGTATTTTGCCAAAATTCAAAGATATTCGCTCCCAAACAGAAGCCACAGATTGGGAATGTCCCCCTGTGAAACCTATTAGTGAGCGTAAGCGTAAAGATAGTGATGAGACCATTCGCGTGCCAAATGTGACACTGCTCCTATAAGTTTATAAAAGGGTCTGCAAAATGAGTGAGATTAGGCAATTCACAACTGATAAAACAATTATCTATTGGGGAGATGTAATAGATGTATTGCAAACCCATATCCCCAATCAATCGGTAAATCTCATTTTTGCAGACCCACCCTATAATATTGGCAAAAAATTTGGTGATTTTATAGATAAATGGGATACAGAAGCCAATTATCTGGCATGGTGTTATCAGTGGTTAGATTTGTGCCTACAAAAATTAACTCCCAACGGTAGTTTATACCTTATGGCATCCACCCAAGCCATGCCCTATTTAGATATTTATCTCCGTGAAAAAATCCATGTCTTATCACGGATTATATGGGCGTATGATAGCTCTGGTGTACAGGCTAAGAATCATTTTGGGTCTAGCTATGAGCCAATTTTATATGGGGTTATGGATGATAAAAATTACACCTTTAATGGTGATTCTATTCTCATAGAAGCCAAAACAGGCGCAAAACGAGGTCTGATAGATTATCGAAAATCTCCCCCTGCGCCATATAGCACCACGAAAGTACCAAGCAATGTTTGGCAATTTCCGCGCGTGCGTTATCGGATGCCAGAATACGAAGATCATCCGACACAAAAACCAATTGCACTATTAGAGCGTGTGATTCAGGCAAGTAGTCATATTGGCGATACAGTGTTAGATTTATTCTCTGGCACATTCACCACAGGTTATGTGGCTCAACAATTGGGCAGAAAATCTATAGGGATAGAATTACAGCAGGACTATATCAAAATTGGGTTGCGCCGATTGGGAATACAATCTGAATTAGACGGTGAATTATTAACACCAATAGCCAAATCATATCAAACGCCTAGTTCGACTAAACAAAAACGCTTGTGGGATGATAGCTAATGCAAGAACACTTATTCACACCCATTATACTTGCCATCTTACAACAAGATTTTGGAGATATAGCACCTATTATATTGCAACAAAGTAGTTTGCTCACCTACTTAAATATTAAAACACGCTCTGCCTCACGCGGGTCAAAGTCACGATCATCATTCGCAAATCATTATGCTCTTTATGTCTTGATTGAAGATTATGTCAAAAATGGTTTTCCAGAAAAAGGTGATTATAGTCAATATGAAGGAGCAAAATTTACCGATTTATTCCAACGTCAACGAGAACTCCCGTTTGGAGACAAACTGCAAAATCATGCGCTCAACCATCGGCTCAATGAAGAATTCAAAAAGTATTTTCCAACATCCCCTCACATCCCAATTATTAGAAATGTTGAAACCAATCGTTATTGGATAAATAGCCATCTCCTTACCATTGAAATTAATGGCAATCAAATCAACATATCAAAAAGTATCCTCAAAATTATCGAAGCCTATATTTTAGTAAAACGGGATGCTTTTGAGCAATTTATAATTAACATCCAGAAAATTCAACATATTGAAATGGAATCACCAGTAAAAGCCATACAATTTATTGAAGAATTACTCACCCCCCAAATAGATGCACGCATTTTCGAGATTGTCAGTTATGCCATTCTTAAAAGTTATTATGGCACTCAACACATTTATTGGGGGTGGCAATTAGATCAACTCCATCAAGACTATCTTACGCTCTATAAAACAGGGAGAACAAACGCAAATGATGGCGGAATTGACTTTGTAATGAAACCATTAGGGCGTTTTTTCCAAGTTACAGAAACCACCGATGTCAAAAAATATTTTCTTGACATCGATAAAATTGAGAAATACCCACTTACTTTTGTAGTTAAGTCTCAAAAAGATATTGATGACTTACGTCAGCAAATCGAAAATCAGGCGATGAAAACATACCCGATTATAAAAGTGATTCAAAAATATATGGATTCTATTGAAGAAATCATTAACATCCCCATTCTATTAGAGCGTCTCAAATTATGTATTGGGCAAGGGAAATTATCAGAAATCATTCAGGAAATTATTTTACAAAGTCGCATTGAATTTAATATGCCATTAGAATAATCATTTATGCACCTTTTCATGTCAAAATGATAAGGGTTTAATAAACTTCCGCCAAATTTTAACATTTACTTAGTCATGTTAAATGATAATCAATGTAAGTTTGCGTTAATGGACAGAGGAACAATGGTAAAAATACTAGTTGTAGAAGACGACCAAACATTACGACATAACCTCGTCGAAAAATTGCGTTCAGAAGGATTTACCGTAATTGTCGCAGAAGATGGTGAAATCGGCTTGCAAAAAATTCGGAGCGAATTGCCAGACCTCATCGTCCTCGATATTATGTTGCCAAAACTCGATGGACTGAGCATTTGCCGTATGGTACGGCACGACACCGCCACCGCCCGCATCCCCATTATTGCCATCACCGCCCGTAGCAATGAAGTAGATAAAATTGTTGGGCTAGAAAGTGGCGCAGATGATTATATCGTTAAGCCCTTTGGCTTGGGCGAATTTTTGGCGCGGGTGCGTGCTGTATTGCGTCGGCTCGTAGACCGCCCTGTCGTACATCAAGACGAGATGATTTCTAATGATTTACGCCTCAACCTCACAGGTCGGCGTGTATTCAAAAGCGAGGATGAAGTTCGCCTCAGCAACAAAGAATTTGACCTGCTGGCAGAACTCATGCGAAATAAGAGTGCCGTCCTCTCGCGGGATTTAATCCTCACCAAAGTATGGGGCTATGATTATTTTGTGGATAAGCGCACTGTTGATGTGCATATCCGTTGGCTACGCGAAAAAATTGAAGAAGATGCGTCTAACCCCAAGCGGATTGTCACCGTGCGCGGGGTTGGTTATCGCTTTGAGGGATAAATAACACCTATGGAATGGCTCATTATTGCCTTTTTACTCCTAACCATTATTGGTTTGGGGATATATACACTCGGCTTGTTCCAACGTGAAAAACTTGCCTATGAACAAGTCAAGGTCTTATCAAACACCCTAAAGGTCGTAGCACCTCCCCCCCCAGCGCCCACACCGATACCAGAGCCTGTGGTATCTGCGCCAATTATTGCGACACCTGCCCCAGAACCCGTAGCGGTTATGCCTATTCCTGCCCCTACCACGATTCCAGAGCCACCCATCAACAAAATTTTGGCAGATGGGGCATATGATGTTTTGTTGGTCGTAGATGCGACCTATCGCGTTTTGACGGCGAATGAAAGCGCCCATGACTTATTCGATAAAAATCCCCTCATCGGCATTCCTCTATCAGAAATTGGTGATTTGCCCGAATTGGAGCTGATGGTCAATGATGCGTTGGTCAACGAAGAGGAATCGTTTGAAGAGCAAATGCTATTCAAAGAACGTCATTATCGCGTGCGGACACAAGTCTATCGGCATGAAGGCAAGCCCTATATCCGACTCGCCATGAGCGATATTACCCAATTGGTCAAGCTCAATCGCGCTCGGCGGGATATGGTGGCAAATATTTCCCATGAACTCCGCACACCGATTGCCAATATTCGCCTCATCATTGACAATTTATTCCATGACCAAGATAAGCCAAAGCGGAAAGAAAGCATTTCATCCCTGCGGAATATCGCCAGAGAGACAGAAAACCTCATTTGGCTGGTGCAAGAGATGTCCGATTTATCTATGATTGAATCGGGACAATCTATCGTGCGGATGGTCGAAAATAATCTGCATGGCATGGTAGACGATGCCATAGAACGGCTTGGGCAACGGATTGAAGTCAATAATATTCAGGTGGTGAACACCGTCCCAGAACACTTTTTGGTGTTATGTGACCGTGACCTCATCCAACGGGTGTTGGTAAATTTGATACATAACGCCACAAAATGGTCGCCACAAGGCGAAACAGTGACCATCTATGCCGAAAATGGCGGGGATGAAGTGACTATCCGCGTATTCGACAACGGACCGGGTGTCCCGCCAGACCAAGTAGACCGCATTTTTGAGCGATTCTATCAGGTGGATGCCGCCCGTTCTGGTGGTGAAGGCACAGGCTTGGGCTTGGCGATTTGTCGGCATATCGTAGAAGCACATGGTGGCAAAATTTGGGCAGAAGCCAATACAGGTGGCACAGGTGGGCGCTTCTTTTTCACGCTATTGAGCGCAGAGGAAGAATAATATCGCCTTATAGGGACGATATACGCGCTTTGCGCTAATCGTCCCGTACAATTCTGCCAATTTTGAAGATGTACTGGCAGATTAGAGCCTTTAGGCTCGTATATCCGCCATAAAATGACACGTAAATGCAGAAAAATCAGGCAAAAGATTAAAAAACAACTACGGACAAGCCTCGTATACCGTCCAAAATTACCCAAGCAATACCTATTCATTCCATGCGCGGACATCACCCAATGTTTTGGCGGCACGGGTAGCATTACGAATCGCTTCTGCCATCGCTTCGGCGGCAAATGCCCCTATCACACTCACATTCGCCTCAATTTCGTTGGTCGCCAATGCAAAAACCGTATCGCCATCAAAGAGAGTGTGTGTGGGACGAATCGCACGCGCCAAGCCATCTTGTGCCATCTGCGCGACTTTATTCACCCCCTCTTTGGTCAATTTGGCGTTGGTGACAATTGTCCCAATGACCGTATTACCACTAGCAGGCAACACCATCCGCGCCATACCACGCATCACATTCATCATCCCCATGAATGACCCGTCTGGGTTGCGAACTCCTGCAAGAATATTGCCTGTTTCATCAATAATATCGCCCACCGCATTCACAGCCACCAGCGCCCCAACCAATAACCCATCCCCCAAATCAATTAATGATGAACCAAGCCCACCTTTGGTAGCAGAGGCATTACCAAACATGCCACCAATCCGACACCCCATCCCCGCGCCAATATTCCCCTGCATCACGGGATCGGTTGTTGCTGATACACAGGCTTGATAGCCCATATCGGCATTCGGGCGAATGGCAGGGTCGCCCATATACAAATCCATCAAAATGGCAGTTGGCACAATCGGCACAACAAACGGTGGGACAGGATGCCCAATGCCATTTTCCTCACAATAGCGCATCACCCCATCAGCAACCGATAGCCCATAAGCACTCCCGCCAGATAAGGCGATGGCGTGAACATTCTCGACAAGGTGCATGGGGCTTAATAAATCGGTTTCACGGGTACCGGGTGCGCCTCCCCGTTGGTCTACCCCACCAATCGTATTGGGGGGGCATAAAATGACGGTACAGCCCGTCATCCCTGCTTCTGATGTGCTATGTCCCACGCGGATTCCCTTAATTGCTGTGACGCTGTTATTAGTCATGAGTCCCTCACTTAAACACAACTGTTTTATTGTTATAAACCAAAACCCGATGCCCCAAATGCGCCCAAATTGCCCGCGCCAGCACCGTCTTTTCGAGGTCTTTCCCCTTACGAATCATCTCACTGACCGAATCTCGATGGTCTACCCGCGTCACATCTTGTTCGATGATGGGACCCGCGTCTAAATCTGGGGTGACATAATGACTGGTCGCACCGATGATTTTCACCCCGCGCTCAGAGGCTTGATGATAGGGCTTTGCGCCCGGAAATGCGGGCAAGAACGAGTGATGAATATTGATGATACGGTTGGGGAATTGGGCAATAAAATCGGCGGTGATAATTTGCATATACCGCGCCAACACCACCAAATCTATCGCATTGGATTTGAGTAGGTCAATTTGCGCCTGCTCTTGTTCTGCTTTATTGTCTTTGGTGATGGTGAACACATGAAACGGTATATTAAATTTTTCCGCCACATGCCCTAATGTCGGATGATTGCTGATAATCAGGGGGATATGTACCCGCAAATCCCCCGATTGCCATCGCGATAATAAATCATATAAACAATGGTCTTCTTTGGATACAAATAACGCCATGCGTTGAATTTCATCCGAAAAATTCACACGCCATGTCATGTCATATTGCTCCGCCAATGGGGTAAAAGCGGCGGCGATTTTATCTTTTGAGATTTCAAACCCTGCCAAATCCCATTGAACACGCATAAAAAACACGTTATGTTCGGTATCCACATGCTGGTCGAGATGCAAAATATTGCCATTGCGCCGAAAGATGAAGTCGGTGATGGTCGCCACCAAGCCACGACGGTCAGGGCAAAAAACGAGTAATGTAGCAGATTCCATAACCACTCTTTCAGGATGCAGGTGTAATGAGTAGGGTAAAATCACCAGAATCGAGGTCATTATAGCCTTTAACCTCAATCGAATAGGTGGTATTTGCTTCTAAATATACACTTTCGATGGTCGAATTAAAATCACCGATACCAGCATCATCATTGGCAGCATTATCGGCGCTGTTGATAGACACCTCTGTATCGAGTAAGCCATCCGGATTGAACACCCGAATGGTGTAATTTCCGTCTTCGAGGGGTGTAAAGGTGTAATAGAAGCGCGTATTGACCAACAAAGTGCCTTCTATCTTCTCATCCAGCAGAATATCGCCCATTCGCGTTTCTGAAATATCATAGGCAACATCCAACCATGCAACGGCACGGTCTAAAATCACATCATTGTCTGCAAACAATGTGTTTTCATCCACTGGGACGCGAATACTAGGGATAACCCCTCTGCCCTCAATATTAATTTCGCCATTGGGTCCTAATCCGCGTGAGACGGTAAAGCGGACGGTTTGTCCTTCTGGCATGAGAAAATCGTTCACACCACCGCCGAGTCCCATCGTGGGATACTGCCCTACAATGGCGGCGCGGTTTTTCATGCTCATTGCCCATGCAAATGTCTCGCAGGCACTGGCACATCCGGGTCCAATCAATACAGCAACAGGTCCCGCATAGCGCAATTCATCCGCAGGCAACAGCAAGCGACTTTCGCCACCGGGCGGGGAATAAAATTCGCCTAATTCATCATTATAACCAGCACTACGCCCCAATGGGTAACTATCCAAAAAGAAATACGATGCCATCGCATTTGCCAGCCAACCCCAACCACCACCATTATCACGCATATCCACAATAACACCCTCTACCCCATTTTCATTCAAGTAACGCATCATGCGCTCCCATAGCTGAATACTGAGCAGGTTGTTATCGAAAAAGCCATAAATTTTGACATAAACATAGCCATTTTCGAGTTGGCGATATTCCACAGGCAAATTCAAATTACCAGTTGGCTCTTCAATGCCAACGGTATCATAATATGAAAAATCAAGGCTCTCATATTCAAATTCTGCCCTTAGTTCAACTGATGTTATATCGGTTTCATCGGGATTACGATAAGCGAGTGATAGACGTTGTCCAATAGGGACTCTGAATACATACCGCAATTGCTCTAAACGGCGATTATGTGATGTGCTAAAAGGACTCGTCCATGGGATAGTCGCTTCGACTGCATCTTGAATAGAAATATCATTAACAGAGAAAATTTCTGCGCCCAATTGAATACCAGCGCGGTCTGCGGGGCTACCTGCGGTGACATAATTGACCAATACCCGCCCATCATCCGTCTCGCGGATGGCAATCCCAATTCCGCCTTCGGTCTCTTGCCAATAATATGGTAAGAGAGAATTGACCACCCCGCCGACATGCCCATCTGGAATTTCCCATAAAAAGTCACGCAGGGCAAATAAATAAGCATCCACATCGCTATTGCGTTGTGCCTCTTCAAAACGGGGATAATAAGTGGTATGTAAGTCATCCCAATTAATGCCTTTATACTCAGTGAAGGCATATTCACGGCTCATCATCTCGACCATAGCATCAAAGGCATCGGTATAACTCATAGCAGAAAAATCCACCAATTCCGCGCCTTCTGGCTCAAGAAGGTCTAAATTCGCCTCGCGGGAACGGTCAAATGTGAATGGAGACGTATCTAAATTTACGACTGTATAGCCTTGTGGCAAAATGACAAGCGGGTCATCTTCGGTGAATACCTTGCCATCTGCACCAAAATCACTCGGAAAGGCTTGCGTATCATCAGGTGAATAAACCACAAATGCCCCACCGACAATTTCTGCTTCATCGTAAGGATTGGTACTCACACGGGTGGTCGCATAGGCAGTTGACCATCCCCCGCCGCCCAAATCGCGCTCCTCTAAAAAGGGGTCGCCCCAAATATTTTCCCAATAGGCAACCGCAAAGACCTGTACGCCCTGTTCGTCAATGCCATCAAAATCCACATCACGATATTCACCTTGTGGCTCAATGGGCAATGCAAGGCTATAAGTGACTGGGGATGTATAAAAATCGGATGTAATTTGGGCAAGGGTTTGCGACTGTGGTGACATCACAAAAAAGCGATTGCGCTCCACAAAGCCTGCTTGGTCTTCTAATATGATGACAGGCATGGCAACCCCACCTGTAAAAAAGGGGTTACTATAGCTCAATTGCCCACTTATCAAAACCGTCCCGCCCTCATCATTGGTAATGGGTGCAGGCAGAATTTGTTCTTGTGCAAAAATTTGATTGGTTAGCAATAATAAAACAATTAAACTGACAACGAATTTACGCAACATGCGCTATCCTTTCGGGGAATATGCAACGCTATAAGATTCATTGTAGGGTTTTTAGGGGATAAATCAAATGAAGATGAAGAAAATATGCGAATTGTTACAATTTACTTAGCTTTGGGGGTCTCTTCTTTGGGGGATATTGGCGGTTTGTGGCAGATTTATCACCCCTCTACTCCCATCACCACCCCACCAA
>JANRKU010000046.1:0-47768 GCA_033763335.1 bacterium | reverse complement strand
TTGGGATTCTATCGGCATTAAAAACGATGGCGGATTATCGGTATCGAATATAAATTGCTTGGGGGTGGCGATACTACCCGAAAATGTCTCAATGACCACATGCGTCACCCCATACCGCTTGGCAATTTCTGGGATGACACTTACATCGGCGTTGGGAATCACCACCCCGCTAAATCCCGCATGATAATAGAGTGCGGGAGGGTCATTTATCATCAAAACAGCATCAGGGGGCAAAACGCCTTTGAGGTCTTGATACAATTGTGGGGTACTTGGGAAAGAACGGGCGCGGAATGAGACGGTAGCCGTCATAATCAGCGCCAAACCCAATAATACTATCGAAAAAATGCGCTTGGTGCGGATAGGCTTCCAATGTTCCAAACGCGCAGAAATCCAATCTACCACATCATCTATCCCCAAAACACCCAACACCCCCCAAAATGGGATGAGGGCAATGGCAGAATGGAGCAATCCACCCCGATAACCCGGAAACGGAAAAACGACTGTCATCACCACATGAAGCCCTATCGCATACAGCGCAAATGCCCATAAAAAGCGATTTTTGCGCCGTTTCCATAAGGCAAGGCACATAAACGGGGTCATAATGACCATTCCCTGCACCGCGATGAAGGTCAACATATTTTGAATGAGCGCCGTTGAGCGCGATTGCACCATCACACCCAATCCATCCTCAAAAAAGGTCTGTGGGGTATTGATGGTGGGATAAGCGAATAGGTCATCATATTCCCGATACCATATCCCTTGTGCGCCACCTATCGGCAAAGGCGAGCCGATTT
This sequence comes from bacterium, assembly GCA_033763335.1. GTDB lineage: Bacteria > Chloroflexota > Anaerolineae > Aggregatilineales > Phototrophicaceae. The sequence continues at coordinate 46,974 of JANRKU010000046.1, read as the reverse complement.
CGCTCATATTGCGGATAAACCACCCTCCCATGATGAGCAAATATCCCGCCAAAAGACATATCAACAACCGCAACTTGGTCGCTCTTTTTTCTGGATGAAAAACCAATATTATGCCCGCCACCAACAATAACAATAGCCCATCAGCACGGGTAAGATGCCCGAATCCAGATAAAATCCCTGCCACACCCCACCAACCCATTTGTCGGCGGATGGCACTGTTTTCTAGCGCCAATCCAATGGCAATCAACGCCCCAGCACCAAAAACGGCATACGGCGCAAATCCATCAATTACACCCCAATAACGGGCATAAAACCCACTGAATAGGGTCAATAATCCGCCCATCCACGCATGGCGGGGCGTTTTGCCCACATGATTCCCCACCCAAAATCCGACCATACCCGCTATCCATGCCAGTGCGATAAAGGGCAATTGCGCCACCACATAATTATATGGGGCATTGAATAGCGCCATACTCACCCCTGCTATGAGGGATGTGAGTGGCATCCAATATAAATGACTCGGTTGGGGCAAGCCATCCGTTGCGCCGATATAGGTAAATAGGGTCGCATCGGTGAGTCCTTTTCCGTCTGCAATCCGATTCGCTATATTGAGATAATAATAGGCATCGGTGTAATTGGGCGCATTGACGATATAACGTCCCAGAAAAATGGCGCTGATGAGTGCCACCAATGCAAATAAGCCGATATGAATAGAACGGGTCATGATACCCCTCCCATGCCCAAGCGTGGGGCATGTTCCCACCACGATTTACGGGTGATGATTAATAAGCCAAAAGCAAAAAATGAGGCGGGCAGGAACATAATGGGGTGTTCCAGCGTATCACGTCCTTGCACGCTGATGAAAAACAATCCCCATAACCCAATCATCCCCACCAACAAACTGACCATAACCCCAAGCGGGCGGAATTTGCTGATATAAAACAACCACACAAGGTTGAATATCACAAAATGCGGGGTAGCGGTGCGGAGTGCCACCAAATGTGTGACAACCAATGTGAGCGCCACCACCCATAAAAAGCGGTCTGTCTGTTTTTGGATGAGGAGCATAAACCACCCCCATAGCATCGCAAGCACGAACACCGCACTCACCAAAAGTTCGGCAATATCACCCAATTTGAGCCATTCTTGCGTGATAATCCATACAGGCGACCCCGTATCAGGATAGGCAATGGATGTATAATCTGGATATAAGCGCATTTGATTTAGCCAATCACCAAACCAATCGGGTTGTAGGATGAATGATGCGCCCATCAACAGCGCGAACATGCCCATAAATCCGCCGATAAACCGCCATTGCTGATAGCGTAGCCCCCATAGCAATAATAACGGCGCAAGCATATAGGTCATTTGTGGTTTGAATGTCGCACAAGCGAGTGCTATCCCCGCCCATAATCCCTGTTTGCGATACAACGCCCATATCGTAAAAATCTGTAAGGCATAAACCACATGACTCGGTTGTCCCAAAAATAATCCACGCCCTGCGGGATATTCCAACAAGGCATAGAGCAATATCAACGCAAAAATAATCGGTGTCGGCTGATAGCCATATAAATTGAGCAATAATATCATGCCGATGACCAAACACGCCTCTAGTGTCACCATCCACACGGCAGATGCCCACGCATAATCCATCCCGACTGTTGGCGCGACCAAAAAGGCAGTATAAAACGGATAGACAAAATAACCGGGGTCTTCTTCTGGTGTGCTAGGGCGACCATAAATGCGGGTTTGGATATTCAAGCTGGCTTGGTCACTATAAGGACTAACCCCATCCACAAAAAATGACCGTGCGCCCTCCCACCGTGACATAAAATCATTCATGCCTGCCACCCGTGAGGTGAACGTGCTGTGATGCAATATCACCGCACCAATAAATACGATGATGAATAGGGCGATACCCATACTCCAACGCAACGGTTTACTCATGTCTATTTCCCCCTATATGCCAAATTTTTCGCGGTTGACCATTTTAATCGTATACTGCTTTTCGATGACCACGCCAACATTGTGTTCAATCATCAATTGGGTGAGCCGTGCGCCATCTATCAGCACCAATTTGAGGTGTTGCAAATCGGTTGCATACCCCACTGCCGCCTTAGAAAAACGGGATGTGGTGATAAAGACACCTTTTTTGCCACCCGCACCCAATAAACTACCCACAAAGCCTTGCAAATCGGGTCTGCCAACCGTTTTATCTGGCAACCAACGTTTGGCTTGAATATATACCACTTCCAATCCAAGCCTATCCTGATGAATAAAGCCGTCTATGCCACCATCGCCTGTACGCCCAACGGCTTGCGCGGTGGTATTTTCATCGCCATAGCCCATCGCCTGAAGCAACTCCAACACCAATTTTTCAAAAAAACTCGGTGGGGCGCTGAGTACCATCTCTAATAATTCGTCTGCCAAATCTGCCATAAGGCTTTGATATGCCATTTCGATGAGGTCTTGTGGGGTGAGATGTGACATGGCGGGCAATTCGTAATCATCTTCTATTGGGATGATTTGCGGGGTCGGGATTTCGACCCGCCGTGTGGCAAATTGGGCATATTCGGGGAATTGCATCAACACCTTATGGGTGATTTGGGCAGGTTTTTGCCCCAATAACCATATCCCCCGCGCCGTGATACAAAATTTCCCCCATCCAACACTGTTTATCAACAAGGCTTTTTGCAGATGGGTCTTTGCCCAACTCACACGGTCTGCAAAGCGCGTGCGTTTGCCACTGGGGAGCAAATCGGTACGTTGTTGGTCAGTCAAATTGAGATAATTCGCCAATTCCCCCACCACTTGCGCGAGCTGATACACCTCACCATCGCTGACCATCTGCAATAGGGGGAGCATCAATTCATCATAAGTGGGAATTCGCCCACGCCATATCAAAGGGTCATTCATTTAATCGGCTCTTGACGCAATTTCAGATACAATGCCACACATAAGGCGACCAAAATGAGGGTACGAAGCACCACCAGCACCACAAATGGGGTCATCAATGCCCCTGTGATTTCGCCACCTGTGTCCCCTGTGCGGATGAACAATACAGGATATTCAATAAAGGTCACACCCGCCAAAATCAGGCTGGTTAGCACACCGTTTTTGGTCGGAAAGCATAAAATGACCAACGGGATAATTTGCGCTAACCACTGTGGCGACCATCCTTGTGCCTGCAAAAAGAAAATCAATACCGTGATGGTCACAAATGCCACAAACCCCTTATCATCAAATCGGCGCGTGGTGATGAACACCGCCAGCCCAATCAACACCGCCACACCGAGCCGTAGCCATGAGGGGATGACGGGCGGGTTGCCATATAAGGCATCGGCGGCGGCAAGGTCAAAATGACTCTCCACAGACCCAAAATTGCCTGTGCGATAATTACCATCCAGTAGCGCCCATACGGTCTGATATGAGGCTTTGCCAAATTGTGCCGTGAGCGATGTGGTCACATAGCGGGTATCTTTATTATTGGATGAGGCATTAACGAAGAGGAGTGCATAGACCAAAATAAATAATCCGAGCGCCACAAACAAAATTTTGATAATGCGATTCGGCTTATAATACCGAAACACCGCCCCAAAAATGAGCGCGGGGGTGAATTTGGTCAATGCGCCGAGTCCGATTGCCAAGCCCCCGCGAATATCACGCCCTTTGAGGAGAAAATACACCCCCAAGAGCAATAAAAATGCCACAATTGATTCAAAATTCCAAAACACAAATACAATCGGCGCAAAGAGCAACGCATATACCCACGCCAACATCATGCCTGTGAGTTCACCATGTAAATGTGACCCTATGGCACGCACAAGGACTAAATTTCCCACCTCAAATAGTAGCACGAACATCGCCAAAACGATTGACCATGTGCCATAATCCACAGCTTCGCCTTGTGATTGATAAATGGTGGTGGTGATGGCATACCATACGGGCGGAAATTCACTCCACCAATCCAAAAACGGATAGTAGCCGTCTTTGGTCAATTCTGCCAGTTGATAGTGATAGAGCCTATCGCCTTGTGCGCCAACCCCGCGCTCCACATTATCAATCACAAGGGGTTGATAAACCATGAGCATCATCACCCGAAAGGCGATGAATAAAATAACGAGTAGGCGAAAATCACCTAATAATCCGAGTTGCTTAAGGCTAATTGTGGGTGTCATAAGGGTTATTCCTCTGGATTCCGTACAAAAATAACGGCTTTTTCATCTGGAAATTCATCTGTAGGGTAAATTTTTGTCCAACCTGCTTCATCGGCTAAATTATTCGCCAAGCCACTACCGGCTTCTACCACCACCCAGTCTATCGCATCTTCCGCCAGAACCCCACGCCAATCCCCCTGCCCCAATGCCGTCCGCAGATAACGCATGAGGAAGGTATCGCCATATAAATCGGTGCGCCCATCCACATAAACAGGGATAGTGGGCAAGGCAAAGACAAAATAGCCCCCCCAATTATAACTATTGAACATCCGACCTTGCGGGGGGGTTTGTTGGATAAATTCTGCCACCGCAATTGGCAAATTTTCGCGTTGTGTTTCTTCGATGGTTTCAGGGATGATGACCGATAATACACTGATAACCCCGCCAAATATCAATACGCCGAGTAGCACCCCATTTAGGCGAGATTGTGTCTTTGATACCCGTGTGCGTGGGGTGATTTGCCAGCCTTTTTGTGTCAAAAACGCATCCACATGGTAGCTTAGGGTTGGCACAGCTACTACCGCAAAAGTCGAGATATTACGCCCATACATAAAGGCTAAAAATGCCGTCCCACACACCAGCCCATATTCTGTCCAATCCCACCCGCGTTTCGCCATGCCCGCCATGCCCATCAGCAAAAAGACCATGCCCAAAAATGCCCATGTTTGCCGTTGTTGAAAATCTGGCGATTGCCATTCTTGGATATAGCCGCGCAATATGCCCAAACTCACTGTATCAAATGGCACACGCAACATGGCAAAGCCATAGGGGTTAATCACCAATGCCACCACCGATAATCCTGTGATGATGACCAGTTTGCCAATGCCACGCATGGGGATAATGCCTGTTTTATCTTTGGCAAAAATATGCCCCAAGAGTTCCCCACCAATAAATCCGATTAAGAAGATGAATCCAATCGAAAATCCTGCGTGCAAATTTCCCCATACCAGCATGAGGGGCGGAATAAGCCACAGGCGGTCTTTTCCGTCCCGTTTATATTGAAATAAAATCAGCAGAAAAATACTGCTCAGGGCAAATGAAAACATTTGCGGACGCGCAGACCAAAATACCGCCGCCGTAATTGCCCCTATCAACACCACAAAAGCCCGCACATACACATTCCCTGCACAAATGGGATAGAGCGCCATCATCCCCACCACCGCCAAAAAGGTGGTATACAATGCCAACCCCGCATTACCCGCTAATTCCCACACGCCATATAAGACAATTTGTGACCCCCAACTGTGATTAACCCATGTCTCACCCGCTTTGGTGAAAGAAAAAGGGTCGGTATAAATCATGCCAGTGGTGAGGGTATATTCCCCGCTACGGAGATGCCACCATGTATCGGTATCCACAGGGACACGAGTCGCTAGTACCACCAATAACATGAGAAGGGTAAAAAACATGACCCGTTGTGTTGATAATCCCATAAAATCTCCATAAAATCGCCATAATCATGCGTTACGCTATCATTTTAACCGATAGCCACTGCCATTTAATAGGATATAACTCTTTAAGCAAATGGCAAAGATACGCTATAATGGCATTTTTGTGATGCTTCTCGTCTCTGGAGCGATTTCTATGAAAAGACTTTTTTTAGCTGTTATTTTGACCCTCACATTCGTGGTATCTGCTTGCTCTCCTACATCCAACGTTGGTGGTGATGATTCACCACAAAATGCAATACTTGGCTTCTTGGATGCCAGTTTCAAAGGCGACCAAGACCGTATTCTCAATTTAACTTGTACAGCGCAACAAGAACTCGTGCGGTTGCGCTTTCCATCAACCACTGGGTCATTTGTCCAAGTCGCAGAATTATCTGTCAACTTTGATGCCATTGAATTAACTGTCACCGACCAAACCGCTACACAAGCCTTCGTAACCATTGGTGGCAATTTACAAATTTCGGGTGGTGGACAAAGCGCACAACCGATTGCGCTAACCGATATTTTGCCCTTCCCCTATATGACCACCGTCTTGGAAGAAGGCAAATGGCGCATTTGTAATTCTGCCGACATCAGCCTACGTGGAATTATAGAATCTGGTGCAAATGACCAAGCAGAAGTCGCAGATGGATTGCTTTGTGAAGCCTTACGAGGGAGTATCGCAGAAAATCCCTTCTATCAATTGGGTAAAACACTCGGTGCTAATGCCGATTTTAGCCAATTGGGGTATCTTGTCACCGAATGGAATCCGAATAATGGGTTCATCAAAATCACTAATGGCGTTACAACTGACCAACTCACCGTCGTGAATGCCACCCGTGAAGGGGGTGCATGGCGTATTTGTAGCACCCCAGAAACAACTATACGCATGATGTTAGAACTCGCCCTCGCTGATGATTTTGCCACCGCATCCCAATTGGTCTGTGCTGACCAACGCGAAACGGTTTTAACTGAATTGCAAACCTTCCGTGAGCGCGTTCTTGCCTTATTCGACCCAGAAAGCAGAGCCACCAATCCACCCTTTTATGAATCGGTTGCCGTCCTCATCTTTGAATCGGCTGGCGTGGAGCAACGGAATTTTCGGATACAAGTCGCACAGGTACAATATGCTGTATCAGACACGACCGATACAAGCGCCACGATTGCCTTAACTGGCAATGTGCGTGTACAAACCATTGGGTTACAACAAAATATCCCCATCGCCGAAGTGATGCCCGCCAGCACGCAGATGACCCGCGAAAATGGCATGTGGCAATATTGTCCGCAACCCGTTACAGAATCTACAGATGCGTAATCATTCAAAAATAAAATTTGTAGGGACGGCAACTGGTTTGTCGTCCTTCTCTATACTAAAACAGGACAAATAAAATGACCCAATTCTCAAAACCCGTGTTGTTAATCAGCTTTGTGGTGATGATGTTCATCATGACCGCCTGTGGTGGTGGTGATAGTGGCAATGGCATCGTCGTTGGCGGTGGTGCAGATTCCCCACAAGGCGCAGTAGAATCATTTTTACGCGCCGTATATGACGGAGAATTAGAACGCGCCATCAGTTTTGTATGCACCGCCCAACGTGAACCCATGCGCCTGCTGTATGCCGATATGAACGCCGCTTATGAAGCCCTCCAAGAAGTCACTGTTGACCTCAGTGGATTGACTTATACTGTCACCACAGAAGAAGCAGAAGCCGCCACCATTGCCATCATTGGTGATGTCAAAGTGACGGTTGGTAGCGAAGACCGCTTCATCAATGTGGATGAACGCTTTAGTGCCGTTGCGCTCAAAAAAGAAGACGACCTCTGGCGCGTTTGCTAATCCAATAACCGCGATAACGCCGCATCTGGCAACGGATTAAATATGTCTGGCAACAATTGGCGCGGAATGGATGTACTTAAAAATTGAAAATAGGGGACATTCGTCGCAAAGGCGATGTCCTCTTTTGAAAATTGGGGTGTTATTTTCTCTTCAAGGCGAGCCGTTAACGCTTCTAAAGCGTCATTATCTCTATTTCGGAACGCCAGTTGCATTTCTCCCCATAAAACCCATGTTTCATCACTGACCGTTTGACTGCGTGCTTTTGCCTGTGCAATCAATTGGGCGCTATCTACAGGTTGCCCCGTCCGCAATGCCACGACAAGCCATAGCATACTCGCACGGCTTGTTTGTTCATCAACAAACTGACTCCCCTGCCATAGTGCTAATAAATTATCATCTACGCCTTCATCAAGTGCGATAATAAGATAATGACTATCTGAAAGCTCGGCAGTGGCTAAAACGGATTGGCGCAGTGGGGTCGCTTCCCATACAGACCATACTGTTAACGAGGGTTGCAATGCCGATTCATAAACTGTCCTAGCCCGTTCTATATCGCCATTTGCCTCTAAATATGTCCCCAATATAAATCGAAATGGATAAAAGTCTGATGTTAGCGCAACAGCACGTTCTTGTGCCTCAATTGCGCGGTCATATTGCCCCAATTGTGAATAGGCATGAGCTAAATTTGCCCATCCAATAGCATGGCTCGGTTCTTGGGATAAAAAGATTTCATACGCCACAATCGCCTTTTCCCATTCCCCCGCCAACCCATATAGATAGGCTTGCTGATTGCGATACCATGCCATCGCAGGGTCTCTATCAATAACACCCTGTAGCGCATCTCCCGCTTGGGCATAGGTCATATCGGCATCTTCCCCAAATGGACGGGCAAGAATCGCTGTATAATCGCCATAAATAGCAGATGACCATGCCCCCACACCAATAAATCCAATAGAAGCAATTGCCATCGCCATCGGATGTCCCATAGTACGCCAGCGCATTTTTAGGGGTTTTGGATTTTCTGGGATGAGCGCCAATAACAGAGGCATAAGCCCACATAAGGCAATGAGGGGCATCATAGCGGGAAAATCGAGTAGGTGATGCACCCCAAATCCGATAGACCCTGCGATACCAATCGCCAAAACAGAACGCCCCTGTGGGCTGGCTTCTCGCCAATTTTGCCTCATTATCAAAAAGACCACACCAACGCTGATGACCAACAGCAACAATCCCATCAAACCCAATTCTGCCATGACCAATAACACCCCGTTATGAGCATGGCTATGCGGTTGGCGTGGCGGTTGTGATTGTTCCTCTGCAAATTCACGCCCAAATGTGAAGAGACCATGCCCTGTAATGGGACTTTGCTCAAAAATGGTGATAGCATTGGTATAAATTTCTGTCCGCAACCCCAAAGACCGCCCCGCCAAGTCGAATGATTGCACCAAAACAAGTGTTGCACCAATGCCAACCGCCAAAATAACCACACCGCCCATAACCCATACTGCTTTTGCGCGGGATGTGGTGGGGCGTAATTTTGCCCAAAATTGTGGTGAGAGATTTAGTCCGAACAGGATAAATAAGCTGACCGCCATGCCAATCCACGCCCCGCGTGAAAACGTGATACCCAATAATGCCCCTGTGAGAAGTGCATACACCCATAATAGCCTGCGCCCCAATTTATTTTTGAGCATCAACGCCCTACCGATGATGAGTGTGAGCAACAGAAGCAAAAATGCCCCTAATGAATTGGGATTTCCCACCAAACTCCCTACACGGGCAATATCGCCATTTTGCGTAAATGCCATTAAAAATTGGAGATACCCAAAAAACACAATCACCAAGCCCCCCATGATACCCGCATCAATGAGGGTTTCCCGTTGGAGGCGTTTATTCGATAACCAGTCGGAAGCCATATACCAGAGTAAGCCATATCCCAACACAAACCAGATGGCAGTCGCACTCCTGCGCCACACATCCACATTTGCCAATAAACTCACCCCAATAACGATACCCCACCCCACCAATACCAAATCTAAAGGGGTGCGATACCATAACCATTTTTCACGATAATGTGTCACTCGCCATGTCACCAGTCCCGCGATGAGGATGAATAAGGTCATCCAACGCAATTCAGGGATGAGAATGCCATTAAAGGTCATGCCAAACGTGGAAAAATACACAATAAGCAGGGTCAAAATCCCGCGCAGAAGGCTTTGTGAACGCATTTTTCGGTTGTCCTTTTTATGAATCCCACTACAATCGTGTGGATAACTCAACATCATAAGGATAGCGCATGTCATTCATTCGCACAGCCCAAAAACAAATACGATTCGGTCGCCCATCCATGCTCATCGCCATCGGTGCATTGTTCTATGCCATAATGGTCATCATGATTCATGATGGCGACCCATTGGCATTGGTCACACTCGGCACACAAGCAACCGCAGGCATCCCCGCAGAGGCAGGTGGCACAGAGGGGTATGATGGGCAATTTGTGTATTTTATTGCCCAAGACCGCGTAAATGCGCCGTTTTTTATTGGGCGCGGGGGCGATATTCCCGCTTATCGGTTTCAACGGCTTCTACTCCCTGCTATGGGCGGTGTGATGGCATTGGGCAACGACTCGCTCATCCCATTCACCTTGTTACTTGTGAATGTGGTGGCACTCTGGGCGGGCGGGATGCTGATGGAATCGCTATTACGCGAATTTGGCGTGAATCGGTGGTATGTGGTCGGATATGCCCTCACCATCGCTATTTTTGGCACAGTACGGCTTAGTTTGCCAGAACCATTGGCGTATGGACTGGTGCTAGGCGGTATTTTCGCCATGACCAAAGATAAATGGTTGTGGGGGGGATGGTTATTCTCGTTGGCGGCGATTAGCAAAGAAACAACACTCGTCTTTGTGGGGGGATATACCCTGTGGATGCTCATGCAACGGCAATTTTGGCGTATGGCATGGTTTTTGGGCATTAGCACCTTGCCCTTCATCGTTTTGCAACTGATGTTATATCAAAAATTTGGGATGTTTGGGGTAGGCTCTGGCGGGGCAATGGCGACCAGTTTTGAAATTATCCCATTTGGCGGGGTGATAAAAATTGGGATTGCAGTGGCAGAAGCCGTGAGCGAAGCCCTATCCAACCCAGATGCCAATGTGGGGAGTGTCTTGTTTCGCGCAGGTGTTGGGGTATTGGTATTCGTCATTTTGTTGGGGGTGTTCGTCATCACACCAACCATTTGGGGGTTAAAATGTGTGTGGCGTGATTTCCGTGAGAAAAAATTAGATGTGTGGAGCATTTTATTGGGTATCAATGCCGCCCTGATGCTCTTTGTGCCATTTTCGACTTATCGTGAGCCGTTGGGGATTTTGCGCTTCATCGCAGGGTTACAAATCGCCGTAATTTTATACAGCGCCCAACGGGGCAATAAGCGGGTGTTGCGAAATAGCACCATTTGGATGTTCACCCTATTGTTATTGGTGGGGTCAGATTTAGCAGGGGGAACACCCTCATAAAAAATGATAAAGGTGGCATATATGGCTTCGCCTGATGCCACCCTACATCTTAACTAACAGCCTTTGTGTGACTGGATCAATTTATTTTAGCAAATCCTAACGAGTTTCCTTCACCAAGTTGCAATGTCATTTTGACGACATCTCCTTCGGTTTCAAACTCAACTATAGTCCCTGCACCGCTATTGTTGATAACAATATATTGACTAAGCATGGCGATATAAGCCAAGCGGAAATGCCATTCACCACGACTAACCCAAAAGCTATCGTCTTCGCGTTGTTCAACAACCCAATTATCTTCATAGTTACCCACAAATGCCGAGACATCACCCACATCGGTGCTAAGAAGTCCTTCGGCTTGGGCATATTGAGCAAGGGTATCGTCCCACATCTCATGCGCTCTTGTTACGGCAGTTGGTTCAAGATTATGCACCAATTCTGTGAACGCATAGTTCAACATCCCGCCAAACAATGCGCCATGTGAGCCATTGGTGAAAATAATCAATGCAATATCATCTTCTGGCAAAATGACCATCTGCGTAGAATACCCTGCCCAACCGCCATCATGATAGCGAATAGGGATACCTTGATAGGTCTGTGTCACCCAACCCATGCCATAGGCGGTATTTTCGATACCATTTTCATCGCCTCCAATTGACACACTCGGCTTCCATGTTTCTGCCAGATTTTCTTCGCTGACGATTCGCACACCATCGGATGTAACACCACCATTCATCTGGGTTATCACATAGGATGCCATATCTTCAATAGTCGTCCACACAGCACCCGCAGGGGCAACCACATGGATGGGTGGGTTATCCATCCGTGCCAGTTCTCCATCGAGCAACGATAATTCATAAGATTCGGCATAATCGGCGCCCAAAAGGCTTACATCATCGGTGATAATGGCGCTATCCATACCTATGGGGTCAAAAATACGCTCTTGTATCAGCGCCTTATAGTGTTCTAGTGTTGGTTCTACCCCTGTGGCAACAACACCCGCATAACCGCCCAATGCGTAAACTTCGTTGTTGTATGAATAAAATTCACGGAAGTCGCCACCAATTTCCATTTGGGCAATTACACCCAGCATGTCATTCACATCCCAAGTAGCCCAATCGAAGGCATTTATAGGCGATGTCACAAGTCCAGTATTCATGCCCAACAAATCACGCACGGTAATTTGGGCGGTCAAGTCGGGATTGGCGGTTTGAAATTCAGGGAAAATATCAGTAACAGGCGTATCCCAACTCAAAATGCCCTCATCCACCAGTTGCGCGATGAATAACGAGGTCATAGATTTGGTCGTTGAGCCAATGCGGAACTGGGTCTGTGTGGTGAATGGTAGGTCATTCTCAAGGTCACGGCTACCAAAACCCTGTGCATAAACCACTTCATCACCCGAAATGACGGCAACAGCCACCCCAGGGATTTTATAATATGCCATTTCGTCTTGGATGAGTTGCTCAAATTCAGTTAATAATGTGTCGGTTATTGGGGATTGTGCTTGCACAGAGGCAAAAGCGAGGGTGAAAAATGTGCCGATGACGACACCTAAAAACAATAATCGTTTCAAGTGCATGAACAATATCCTTTCAATCATTCTAAGTTATATACTGTTATACGGGAGAATAGGATAGGGAGTTGCGCTTGAATAAATCAGAGGCACTGTTTCAGCTTTTTATAATCCCCCCAACCGAATGACCTTATACACGGTGCGGATGATAATATTCAAATCCAGCCATACGGACTGATTACGGATGTAATATAGGTCATATTCCAATTTGACCAGCGCATCTTCATCTGTAGACCCATAATGATATTTCACCTGCGCCCACCCTGTTAACCCCGGACGGATAACCAAGCGTGTGCGATAGAACGGGATGCTCTCTGTGAGCCGTGTGATATGCTCTGGGCGTTCTGGACGCGGTCCGACAATGCTCATATCGCCCTTTAGCACATTAATCAATTGGGGTAATTCATCTAACCGTGTTTTACGAAAAAATCTGCCCACACGGGTGACACGCTTGTCATTTGGGACGCTAAAAACCGCACCAGTCGTCTTTTCTGCATCAGAAATCATGGTGCGAAATTTGATAATCCTAAAATTTTTGCCCCGTAGCCCTGTCCGAATTTGGGTATAAAATATCGTACCTGCCGAATCTAGGCGAATGGCTAATGCCAATATGGGCAATAAAATGATAAAAACCACCATGCCCAAAGATGCCAATATCACATCCATCACCCGTTGTAACGCGGGATATGGGCTAAATAGGGATTGCCCATCAATCGGGAGTACCATCGCCCAATGATTACGCACATCCTGAACAGGCACACGCCCTGTCAGCCGTGAATACAGCAATGGCATGGGCGACAAGACAACCCCCTGCTCATAGGCTTGCATCACCGCCCGAAAAATTTCGGCATCTGTATCGGCAATTTCGGTGATGACCAATTCGGCAATACGGTCTCTGAGGACAAAATTCATCAAATCTGCGCCTGTGCCAATGACAGGCACACCAGCTATCGTTTTGCCCACATCTGCCGTTTGGCTAATAATGCCACGAATTTCATAGCTCTGTGTGCCAAACGTCTGAAGGGTTTCGATTATTTTTTGTGCCGATGAATCCGACCCGATAATCAACACCCGCCTAGCCGTGCTTGCCCAACCCAATAAGGCGGGGTTCAACACGCGCCATACTGCCACGGTGACAAATGCCAATATCCCATAATAGAAGATGAATAAACGGGGCAATTCATCACGCGGGGATAAGAAAAACACCATCATATAGACCAATATCATTTGCGCCGTAATCAATGCCAATCGTTGGAGCGATTGCCACCGATTCGCCGCCACGCGCAATTGATAAAAATCGTTGGCGCTGGCTAATATCAGCCAAAAAATGGGCAAAACAAAAAACCAATAGCTACGAGGCAAAATAAATTCAACCGTAAACGGCACTTCTGCCGCCTGTGACCAAATATATAACGCGATAAAAGTGGAGATAGTGACCGCCAAAACGTCACCTATCATCAACAATAACCGACGCTCAGAAATACGCAATTGCAACCGCTTACGTTTAGAAAACGGAGAAAAAAGCATGGCTATTGCCTCACCACTTTATGGGGTCTCATTGTAAATATAAATAGATACACTATCAAAATATGCCACAGGGCGCAATAAACCAATACATGCCCCCGCCCCTAATCGGGCTTCTTGCGGACCAAACACCACATACCTCACGGCATATTGATTAGACCTAAAACTATATTCACCGCGCAACAACCGATTATCACACTGGCTAATTTCTGTTTCTTGATACCACTTGATAACCGCTTGTCGCTTAAAACTGGCTTGTGTGGTGATGGTCGGATGTCCATAAACAACTGCCCCACCCGTCCAAAGAGGCAACCATAAACTGGTGTTGGGAGAAGCCAAAATCACCGACCGATTATCGCTATTCATCCGAGACAACCATACAAATGCACGTACATAATCGCGCTCCAACAAAATCCCCGCGTCATTATTGACATCACGGTCAATGGCTATCGGGTATAAAGGCGTGAGCAATACAAATAAATGGCTCATCCCAATAATTGGCAACATGGCGGCAAAAACGCGCATTTGCCACATCCGCTTGATGAATCCAAACCAAAAATCGGCAATGGAGCGCGTGGCAAAATAACCCAATGGAAGCATAAACCCTAACAAGAAATGTTCTTGTCCTGCCACAGGCAAATAAACCCATGCCAACATTGCCAACAGCCAAATAAACATAAATTGGTCGCCATCACGATTGAATCGGCGCAGAACACGCCGTAAACCGGGTAATGCAATGACAAATGGCAATGCAACCGCCAATAACAATAAGATGGGTGATGGCGCTGTGGTGTTTTGTTGTCGCCAAATTTCTTGGATAACAACATTATTCTGAAATACCAATGCGTTATAAAGCAAAACGGGTAACGCAGGGATGACCAACATCAACAACCATTCCAGATGTGGGCGGGTTATTTTGCGCTCATCTGCCCAATAAATGACCAGATTAATCACAAATGCTGTGACAATTGGTACATAAGCAAATGGATATAACACCACCAACAACAACGCGAGTCCAAATATCAATCCGCCACCATTCGTAATGGTTGGCGACACAGTTTCACTAGGACGCAAAATCACGATGATGAGGCTGGCAAGGAGCGCCACAGATGCAATTGCCAATGGCAAATGAACATTGGTCAATGAGCTAAAAAATGGGTATATATAGGGCGATTGCAAATCAATATAGGCAAAAGATTGAGTTAACGGGATAAGTATCCACCCCAACCCACTCGCCACAACCACAAATGTAAAAAAAATACGGCGTGTTCGCACACGAGTCCATATATGCGATGCCAATTGATAAATTGCCAAATACATGAACACCGATGCACCCACTCGTGCCACATGAAACATCACAATTGGCGACAAGCGAATAATGCTCGCGGCTTGCCCCAATAAGGCATACAATGGCTCTACAAATGCACCATTATGTATTTCTGGTGTATGGAGATAGTGCATCAGCAATTTGCCCTCAGCACCCTGCTCCATCATCGAAAGATATATGGCACTGTTTTGATAATCATGCAATGCTCCCATAAATCGCCATTGACTATCACTAATGCCCACCATCAGCACCCATAAAAATGGCATAAAAGCCAAAAGTGCCAAGACCACGCTAATAATAATCACCCAGCGCCATTCAGATGTTGTAATATGACCTGTATAATCGGATTGCATTCAGCCTACCTTCTATTCGTGCTAAAACGCAATTTGGTTTAGAATAGAGACATAAGTATTTTATTTTGCGTTTTATCTATCTTAGCGCAAAATAGAGTAAACCGCACAAAATGGTCTGCTTTTAACAGATGCAACACGAGGAAAAACACCCATGTCTTCTCAAGCAGAAGCCTTATATGCCCTACAGAAAATTGATATGACCCTACTGAAGAGTCGTAAGCGCCTCACCGAAATTGAGGGGCTTTTAGCGAATAATGCACAGGTCAAACAAGCAAAACTCACGGTAGAAAGCGCGACTGCACACCTGACACCCCTTCGTACAAAAGTGCGCGACTTAGAATTAGAAATGCAAACAGCCCAACAGAAGCATAAAGCCAGCGAAGACCGTTTATATAGCGGATTGGTCAAAAATCCCAAAGAATTACAAGACCTCCAAAACGAAATTGCCTCATTGGTTAGCCGAATTAAGACCTTAGAAGACCATGTATTAGAAGTGATGATGCTCGTTGAGGATGCTACCGACCAGCTCACAACCGCAGAAACAAAATTACAAAATGCCCTTAGTGCCTCTGCTAAACAGAATAGCGAATTGGTCGCAGAGCAAAATCAACTCCTCAAAAGTGTAGAAGCCCTCAATCTGCAACGGGCAAAAGCACTCGAATCGGTCACACCAGACAGCCTCAAAACCTACGAATCCCTACGTCCAAAAAAGGCAAATCAGCCCGTTGCTGTCATGAGAAATTGTAGCTGTACCTTATGTGGAATTGAAGAAACTAAATTTATTGAAGAAGCCGTACGAAAAGGTAATGCCCTTGTCTTTTGTTTGGGATGTGGGCGCATTTTAATAGAAATGGCGTAAGCGAGAGGGATAAACACAATGGCAGACATCGTTATTGACATCAATTTTGGGTTAGGTGTCCTCACAGGTTGGGGGACAGCGTATGCACTTTATCGAGCAAGGCATTTATTGTCTGGGGCGACTGAATCTGTCACACAACGCGCCTCAAATGCCCAAGAATTTGCCAAGCGTACCGCCGATGCGCGTTATATTGGTGATTTAATCAAATTCATCCAAAAAGACCATATCGCAGGCGGTGTACTGCCCTTAACAGATGTGGTCATTGAACCCAAATTTGTCCCCGCACCTCCCCTTCTCGCCCCGCGTGATGAAGACCTCGTGCGGGATGTGTTTCGTGTTGTGCCTATTGTCGCAGATTACCCCTATCTCCATGCACCCTATAACACCCCCACCATGACCATCAGTGATTTGAATAATGGCGCAAAAACCATCGTATTGCTGGGAGAAGCGGGAAGTGGTCGCACCACCGCATTGCACACCATCGCATTATGGAGTTTGGGTGTGGTCAAATTTGACCCCCCTGTGGATGTGGTACAAGAGCGGCTCAATCAAGAGATTAAATTCAAATCTGAGGCAGAACACGCCAAAGGTTATAAAGACCGCATGACCATAGAAGACCAAGCCAAAGATACCATCGAAAAAAGCAAAGCGGGTGAAAACCAAAGCGCCCCCAAAATGGCGAAGAACCTCTCATTTAAGCAATTAACCCCCATGTATGTGCATTGTGCCAATATCGCCCTATTTATCGAAGAATTGGGCAGAGAAATTGACCCCGCAGAGCCATTGGTACGGGCGATGCAAACCTATGTAGGCAATATCACATCAAAAACCATGCCCCGCAATATTTATGAGCGCCTCAGTGAAGGCAAAGGCTTATTATTGCTCGATGGATTTGATGAATTGCCCATCCCCCATCAAGCATTGGTTAGCACATGGCTCGAAGCCTTTTTAGCCCAATATAGCGAGAATTTTGTCATCATCACCAGTGGCACACAAGGCTATGGACAGTTGATGCACATCGGCTTTAGCCCTGTCTTTTTGCGCCCATTCAATGATACTGCTATCAATTCGTTGATAGACAAGTGGGCAAGCCATTGGAATAAGGTTGCACGGCGCAAATCGGATATTCCCGCCGTCACATTAGAACGGGTAAAAGACCGCAATCGTGCCTATACCCCCCTTGAACTGACCGCCAAAATTTGGGCGATGTTCGATAGTCCAGAACGCGAAAATCTGAGCGATTGGTTACAATTTTTGGTTGAGCGATATTTGCCCAATATGAAATTTGAGACTGTGCGGGAACAATTGGGTCGTGGTGCATTATTGCAATTGGAAGAGGGATTTATCACCCTATCGCGGTTTGATGAAGTCCTACGTGGTATCGAAGGCGAAGCCCCTATTGTGGCGCAGGAATCGGCAGACACTACTGAAGATGAATGGGATGCCATTTTAGAAGAAGGCGACATAGAACCAACAGAAGAATCTGCCCCAAAAGAGAAAAAATCGGCAGAAAAAGCCTCTAAAGGTGATAAAGAGCTACAACGCTTTTTACAATCTATGCAAAAAAGTGGCTTGATTAATGCCTTTCATGGCGAACAATATCAATTCAAACACCCCTTTTTAGCCGCTTATTTTGCCAGTTTTGTCTTGCCAGAATTTGATACAGAACAATTATTGGCGCTCACCAACATCCCAACATGGCGCGATGCCTTAGCCTTGACCAATATGAGCCATTCGCTAGAAGCACTCGCCACTGCTCGCCTCTCACAGCCCACCGATGCCCTCTATAACACGCTGTTAGAAATGACCCGTTGGCTTAAATATGCGGGCAAGGTCGAATGGCGTTCTACAACCCTCAAAGCGTTGGGAAATGCCTTTGTACAGCCAAATCAATACCCCCTCTTACGGGAGCGCATTGCCGCCGCATTGGTTGGCACACGCGATAAAAATGTCATGCGTATTTTTGCGCGTGGCTTGCGAGATTCTAACCCCGATGTTCGGCGCTTATCGTGTTTGGGATTGGGGGCATTGCGGGCAGATGAAACCATCCGCGATATTACCAGCCTCTTAGCCGATGTAGAGGGTGATGTGGCATTATCGGCAGGATTAGCACTCGGCGCAATTGGCACACAAGAAGCCCTCGAAGAAATGGTCGCTGTCTTGACATCAGGCTCAGAAGCACTCCGTCAAGCAGTCGCAGAAGCCTTTGCCGCCTTGCCAGAAGACGGCTATCCCGTGTTATATGATGCGGTATCGCATGAAGATATTATGGTGAGGCGTGCGGCGGTCTTTGGACTACGGCGGATTAACACCCCTTGGGCATTGGTCGCCATTTATAAGACCTCGACAGAAGATGATGAATGGTATGTGCGTTCTGCCGCCGAACAAGCCTTTTTAGAGATGCAATTTGGCGAAACAGTCACGGGTGTGCGCCCCATTCCCAAAGTGGAATCCATTGAATGGTTACGGGAATGGATTAATAGCTTGGGCGATGCCGCCAAACGTATCACCGTTGGAGGTGATGCCCTCTTGCGGAAGGCATTAGAAGAGGGCAATTTAGAGACACAAGCCCTATCTGTTGCCAATATTGGGCAATTAGGTCTAACAGCACAAGCCGATGCGCTTTATGCCGCCTTACGGCATCGTGAGCCATTGGTGCGTGCCGCCGCGCATTTGGGATTATGTCATTTACAAGCACAATTAGGCATGGCGTTGCCTGCACCCGTATAAACAGGTTTACAAGGGCGAGACACATATCTCGCCCTTGTTATTTAGGGGATATTCGGGGTTATTTCTGCCTCTATGGGCAAAACCTCTTGACCATCTGGGCAGGGGCGGATTTGCTCATTATCGGTATGAAACGCATATAACGCCTCCCCCACTTGCATCACCATCCGATACCCATCTATTACCTGTGGGGTATAGGTTTGGCGCGGGTCAGGACATCCCAAACTGCTATCAACCCAACTATAGGGGATAATTTCGATAGGTCGAACACGCCGTTCCAAAATATCAAATTCAGTCGCCAAGCGTCGTTGTGCTAATGCGACCAATTCCACCGCCAACGGGTCTATCAACAATCGAATATCAACAGGCATGTCTCGCGTGGGGTAAATAACACATAACACCAACAATTGTGCTTGGTCGGTATGGTATTCATAAACCTGTTCGCCCGCCGTCACCAATACCAAAAAACCCTCTATTCGGCGGACATTGGAAGATTCTGATGGCTCACAGCCCAATGTTGGCGAATTTTCCCAGCGCATCGGCAAAATGGTAACATCCTCAATTATCTCGCCCTCTGCAATGCGTGTTTGCACATCTGCTTGAATAAAGCGCGATATTTGCACAGAAGGGTCTTGTGCAGTGGCACTCACCAAATCGGCGGGGCTAAGACGTGGCTCTGGTGTTGGGGTTTCTGTGGCTGGGAATGGGGTATTTGTGGCGGGAATGGGGCTAATAGATAATGTAGGAATTGGAGTTGCTGGTGCTTCTGGCGTGCATCCCACTATCATTAGCAATAATGCAAGCATAACCATTCCGCCTATATATTGCACCTTATTTTCGTATTTAGGCAACAGTAAGGATACAACATGACGCATCCTTACATGTCGTTGATGAAGAATAAGGTTCAAAACAGAGACAATCATGTATTATTCAGCAATGGGCTTGCCAAATTTCTCATTTATCATTTGTGTAGACACACCTTCTACACTGATGAGCTTGTCGCGTTCTTTTTCGCCTGCGACAATTTCAATTTTATTGAGTGCCACACCCAATTCACTGGAAAGAAATGTGAGTAATTCAGTATTGGCATTAGGTTCGCCTGCCGCTTGTGAGGTGAGTCGAATTCGTAATGACCCGTCTTCTTGCACGCCAACCGCTTCTGTTTTGGCACACCGAGTTACAACGCGCACCGTAAATGCCGCGCCTGAAGTCGCATCTGTAATTTTGAATGGACGATTTGTCATGAGTAAGTTCCTTTTATGGTTATTATCAACCGAAACCTTATGTTGACACTATTTTACACTATTTTGACAAAACTTTCTCCAAAAATTTCTGAAAAAATGGTTTGTTAACCCTTAGAATGTGGCAACAATGATGCGTCCCAAAAAGGTTAACCCCACCATCACCACAATCGGGCTAAAATCGAACATGCCCATATCAGGGAATTGTTGGCGTAAAAATGTGCGAACAGGGCTTAAAACAGGTTCCGTCACGGCATATAAAAATTGGACAGGCGGGCTATAAGGGTCTATATCAGGAAACCAACTCAATAACACCCGCGCCAAAATGATGATGCTATAAATATTAATCATCCAACCCAAAATTTCTCCGAACATATCTGTATCCTTGTCTGTTTAATGGTCATCATCGCTACACATCGTACCGCGAAAATGTAAAAATAAGATAAGTGTTTATCGCTCGCCAAAAATTGCCCGCCCCACTCGCACAATCGTCGCGCCTTCTTCAATCGCTACCATATAATCATCGGTCATACCCATGCTCAGATGAGGCAATTCCACACCAAAATCATTTACTAAAGCATCACGCAATTTTCGCAATCCCGCAAACACAGGACGGGTCGAATTTGGGTCGTCCGTGACAAATGCCATCGTCATCAATCCTATTAAGCGCACATGCGGTAATGCCATTGCTTGGCGAATATCTGCCCACAATGGTGTTCGCACATCTAGCTGATTTTCCCAATCCACCGCAAAAAATCCGCTTTTCGATTCTTCGCCAGAGATGTTGATTTGTAGCAATACCTCTAAATACGGTTTTTCTGCCTTTTCGGTCGCATTATCTAATTTTTGTGCCAAAGAGAGGCTATCTACAGAGTGAACCAACGAAAAATAAGGTGGAATGTCGCGTGCTTTTCGGCTTTGGATATGCCCTATCATGTGCCAAGAAATATCGGGATAGCTGATTTGTGGGTGTTTTTCGCGCATTTCTTCTACCCGATTTTCGCCAAAATGCCGTTGTCCCGCGTTATATGCCTCGATAATGTCGCTAACGGGGTGTTGTTTGCTCACAGCGACCAATGTCACCGATGCTGGGTCACGGTTGACTCTTAGGCACGCATCGGCAATTTGTGTTTTCACAACATTGAGATTATCAGCGATGCTCATAAACTCATCACCACCCCAAAACGTCCTGTGCGTCCTTTTTCTGCCCGATGCGAATAAAATTCATCCAATCGGGTGGCGGTGCATATCCCTGCAATTTCGATAGAGGTTATCCCCATGCGTTCCAAATCGCGCTTATTGGCTTCCCACAAATTCAGATAAGCCGTGTTATCGGCAGGGTCATAACGGATTAACCCCTCTATCGTGCCAAAATGCTCATGCACCGCCTCAACCACTTCTCCACCGACTTGATATTTATCGGGTCCAATGCACGCGCCAATGCCTGCATGTATATCGGCAGGGCGACATCCATAGGCTTGTATCATCGTTTTGACAACACTTGTGCCAATGCCCATCACCGTACCCCGCCAGCCTGCATGACCAATCCCAATCACCCCGCGCACAGGGTCATGAAAGAGCAATGGTGTACAATCGGCATATCGCATCACCAACGCTAAATTTGGACGGTCTGTGACCATACCATCCGCCACCGCCACCCAGCGCCGATTGCGAATAGGCGCATCTACCATCACGGTATCTGCCCCATGTGCCAACCATGTCGTACAGGTTGCATTGATAGCCACATCGAGGGCATCATACATCAACAAATGATTTTGGCGCACTGCTTCTACAGAATCGCCAACCGTCCCCCCCAAATTGAGAGACCCCCATGCCCCTTCGCTCACCCCACCCAATCGGGTAAACATGCCATGTTTGAGCGAGCCAAAGTTTTCAAACTTGTAATATTTTAGTGCATTATGGTGTTGTTCTATCACACTTACTACTCCTTATAAGCCAAAATCCATCTCAAATGCACGAGGTTTTCTCGTTTGCTTGCATAGAGTCGGTTTGTGATTTATACTGCCTTTATGATAGCGTGTTGTCAATATAGTGGATAATAATGGATAGCATACAAAAACCCAACAGCCCTATCCGTGTGATGATTGTGGAAGACCACCCGCTTTTTCGTGATGGTTTAGAAAAAGCACTCAGTTATGAAGCCGATTTACAGGTGGTCGGATTTGCCAGCACGGGGCAAGAGGCAATTGATTCAGTTCAAACGTATCACCCCCATGTGGTGTTATTAGACGTGAATTTACCCGATATGAATGGGTTACAAGTGGCACGTCATTTACTCCACGAAAAAGAAAAAATGCGTGTGATTATGCTCACAGCATATCATGAACGCGAACAGGTCATTTATGCTATCCGAGCAGGTGCGAGTGCCTATTGTGCCAAAGATATTAGCCCAGAAGAATTGGTTAATATTATTCGAGCAGTAGCAGGTGGCACATTTGTGGTCGAAGGCAAGCACATGACCCACCCAGAATTAGAAGAATGGGTGCATAGTGAGATTGAGCGTATTTTGGGACCTCATGCAGATAACCCAACAGACCAACTTATCCCCCTAAGCCCACGCGAAACCGAAATTTTATATGCTGTGACCAATGGATTGAGTAACAAAGAAATTTCTGCAAAATTGGGGATTAGCCAACAAACTGTTAAAAATCACATGACCTCCATTTTGCAAAAATTGAATGTGGAAGACCGCACCCAAGCGGCTGTTAAAGCCTTAAAACATGGTTGGGTACGGATGCAACAAAGCAAAGATTCATGATGAGGTGAGGACGAAATAGTATGGATTTTGCACGCGATTTAATTGCAGACCCAAAAGCAGAAATTGTCGAATTAGTGACCGCACGCATGTCGGCTATCAAACGTAAGATGTCCGAGATGAAAGCGCAAATTGATAGCACCCAGACGATGGTAGACCGTCAACATTCACGCACCAACGACTTAACCACCGAAATTCAAACCATCAAAGCCAACCTAGACCACCTCCCCCGCGAGGACATCCGCGACAAATATGATGAAACCATCGAAGCCCGTTTTCGGTTGGCAACCATGCAAGGACAACTGGAAAAATTCAAAGACCAATACGAATATATGCAGACCGAACAGAGTATGCTCTCGCAAATTTTGACCAAACTGCAAGGTGCAGGCGAAATCGAAGCCGTTGAAGAAGAAGAGCCAGAAGGCAGAGTTAATGTCAATGTGGTTCGTATCATCCAAGCACAAGAAGAAGAACGCCAACGCCTGTCTCGGCAAATGCACGATGGTCCTGCCCAATCTTTAACCAATTTCATCTTACAAGCCGAAATTTGCCAGCGCCTCTTTGACCGTAACCCTGCACGGGCGGGTGAAGAACTCATCAAACTCAAAAATGATGCCAGCGTCACCTTCCAAAAAGTACGTGACTTCATCTTTGACTTGCGCCCCATGATGTTGGATGACTTGGGTGTTGTGCCAACTGTTCGCCGTTGGGTAGAAGCCTTCAAAGACAAAAATGATATTCATACCGAACTCGAAATTACGGGCGAAGAACGTCGTTTGGCATCGCATCGGGAAGTGATGATTTTCCGTAGCGTTCAGGAATTGGTCGGTCATGCCCGTGATTATGCCTCTCCATCCGAAATCAAAGTCAAACTGGATATGGGCGCGGTGGCGATTAAGGTCAGTGTGTTCGATAATGGTCGCCAATTCGATACTCAACTCATCTATGAACAAGATGAAAAGAGCCAAGATGCACGGGTTCAGGGCTTAGTCTCATTAAAAGAACGCTTTGAACTGATTAATGGCAAAATGACCGCAACAAGCAGTGATTCGGCTGGGACAGTGATTGGATTAGAGTTACCAGCGCAAGACTAACCACATTATCACGGTATTGTTACGTGATTGTGATATTTCTTACGGTGTATAGGGGGATTTTCTTCCTAATTTGTTTGACATTTTTTGATGGTAAGCTAAACTTGAGATAAAATTGATTTTAATGGCTCAAGTGAACCTTGCATACTTCAGCATATTTGAAGAAAGGTACAAAAATTCCATGAGCGGACGCACACGAGTTTTGATTTTATTGGCATTATTGATTGTTGGTGCAGCGGTGGCGGCAGTTTTTATTTTGCCAAGCCTCAATCGCGCACCAGCCGCAACAAACAACGCTGTTGTTAACCAACCGGGTAGACCCACCAATACCCCAGGACCCACGAATACACCCCTTGTCACGCCACTACCGACACAAGAACTAACACAAATCGTGGTCGCAGTACAAAATATCACACGCGGTTCGGTCATCCCACCAACTGCGCTTGAATTGCGTCCGTGGCCCGTCGAAGCATTGCCCTTTAATCACTTCAAAGAAATCGAAGAAGTCGCTGGGGGCATTGCGCGGACAGATATTTATGTCGAGCAACCGCTACTCACATCGTTGGTCGTGCGGAGTTTACAAGACCTTGCCGATGTCGGGTCAGATGCCGCCGCCATCATCCCCCCCGGTAAACGCTTAGTTGCGATGCCAATAGATAGATTCATCAGTATTGCGTATGCTATTCAACCCGGCGATTATATTGATATTGTCGTCGCTTTCGTCTTTGCTGATGTTGATGAAGAATTCCAAACAGTATTACCAAATAGAATCAATTTGCTCAATCCGGGTGAAGGGATATCAGCCTTTGCAGTAGGTAGTGAGGTATCTGGTCGTTTTGATACGCGCCGAATCCCTGTTCCTAGGACAGACACTGACGGCTTTATTACAACAGACACTGTAGATTGGCCCGTGATTATCACCCCTAGCGATGAGCGTATTCCGCGTATCGCCACCCATATTACCGTTCAAGATGCGCTAGTCATCAGTGTTGGCGAATTCCCATTAGATGGTGTGTTATTCCGCCCATTGGCAACCCCTACCCCAGTTGTAACGGCTTCACCAGCCAACACCAACACACAAGCACGCCAAAACGCCGCGCCAGTACCAACAGCCGTGCCACCCCTACCAGACATCGTGGCATTAGCTGTGACACCACAAGAAGCGGTTATCATCAATCACATGTTGGCATTATCACTTCCCTATAGTTTTCTCTTACGTTCAGCCGGTGACCGCTCTCGACCAGAAACAACATCGGTTACAGTTCAATACATTTTGGATACCTATGGCGTGACCTTACCAGCAAGATCCACCGTCACGTTGATAGCCGCAGACGAAAGTATTAGAGTGTTAATGTACTCGCTTAACGTTTTAGAACGACAAGCAAGTACAGAAGGTACAGAAGGTCTAAAATAAAAAATTATGGGCGGCAAAAAATCCTCACAAGCAGAAAAGAATGTCATCTCTATCTTGTTAGTAGATGACATTCCCGAAAACCGCGAGAACATTAAAAAATTGCTCGGTTTCGAGCAAGATTTTAAGGTTATTGGAACAGCAGGTACTGGGCGCGAGGGTGTCGAGTTTGCCAAACAACACAAACCAGATATCATCATCATGGACATTAATATGCCCGATATGGATGGTTTGCAGGCAACCGAAATTATCACCCGTCAAGTTCCACGTTCTGCCATCATCATCATGTCGGTGCAAAATGATTCCGATTATTATCGGCGGGCGATGGGTGCTGGTGCAAAAGACTTTTTGACCAAGCCTATCAACATGGATGAAATGTATAACACGGTCCGTACTGTGTATAAAAAACATGAAGCGGTACGGTCTTTCCATGATGATTTGGCAAAAGGTGGCGCAAACCTGAGTAGCCTTTTCAAAGAAGAAGATACAGTCGAAGGCGAGCGGGCTGGGCATGTATTGGTGGTTTATAGCCCCGTTGGTGGGGTCGGAAAAACCACCATTGCAACCAGCCTTGCCTCTGGGCTGATGAAAGAAGATGTTAAGGTCTTGTTGATTGATGCCGATTTGCAATTTGCAGATATTGGCACATTCCTCAATCTGACCCCACAATCTACCATCACCGAAGTTGCAGAAGATGTCAATGACCTCGATACAGAGTTATTTGAAAATATCGTTGCGACCCATGATAGTGGTCTAAAGGTACTCACAGGACCTACCCGTCCAGAATTTGCAGATGCGCTGTGGGAACGTCCAGAAACCATTTCGACTATCATCCAAAAAGTACGTGGTAGCTATGATTTTGTGGTGGTAGATACAGGCTCACGCCTCGACCAAACCCTTTCTAACGTGTTAGAACACGCCACACGTATTTTATTGGTCGGTACGCCAACACTCGTTTCTGCCAAAAATATGCGTTTTGTCCTCGATTTATTTGACCAAGCAGGCTTTCCACCAGAAAAAACAGTGGTTGTCATCAATAAAGTGATGGAAGAACGCAAAGGGGCAAAAACCCCAACCATTCCACCCGAAAAATTCCAAAGTTACCTCAAACGCAATGTTGTCGGCATTTTGCCACTCATAGATGAGCGCCTCTTGTTGGGGTCAATCAATCGGGGTGTACCATTTATTGGTTCTGACCGCGATGTCAATAAACCCCTCATCAAACAACTTCATGGATTAGCCGATGCCCTATTCGCGGAATTAATGACCAATCCAGAAGACGAAAAAGAAGCGTCAGAAGATCCCAAAAAGAAAAATAAAAGTGGTATCGCAGGTCTATTAGGACGCTAGACCGTTTTTCGGTTATACTGTATAAAAATCTTGTGGGGAGTGTTTCCCCACAAATCATCCCAATTCGGTAGTGTGATATGATGGAGTCTTGGTATGGGTTCGTTACTTAAAAAAATTGGAAATACTGGGCAACCTCCCAATCAGGGGGGAAATGCAGGTGGTGGCGGTGGCGGTGGCGGAGAACGCCCCAATACACAAAAACCAAGTGCATCCCCTCCCCCTCGTGCCACAGGGACGGGTAATCCCAACACGCCCAAAAGCAATAGCAACTACGCCGATTTGAAATCGCGGGTACAAAATAAATTGCTGATGGAATTTGACCAAAAAATGGACACCAGCAAAAAAGATGAAATCCGCCGTCATATCGAAGAATTGTTCAATTCAATTTTGGCAGAAGAAAGCATGGTACTCTCTCGTAATGAGCGCCAACGCCTTTTTGAAGCCATCGTAGATGATATTCTCGGATTTGGTCCCATCGAGCCGTTGCTCGATGATGATAGCGTTTCAGAAATCATGGTCAATGGACCGCGCATGATTTTTGCGGAACGCAAAGGGCAACTCTCACGTACCAATATCAGTTTTGAGAGTGACGAACACGTTTTGCGTGTCATTGACCGCATCGTATCGCCACTTGGTCGGCGTGTAGATGAAAGCTCACCACTCGTAGATGCCCGTCTGCCAGATGGCTCTCGTGTGAATGTGGTTATTCGCCCCATCGCTTTATGTGGTCCAACCATCACTATTCGTAAATTCTCAAAAAGCCCACTGACTGTCAATGACCTCATCCGCTTTGGCTCAATGACCCAAGAAATTGCAGAATTTTTGCGGGCATGTGTTATTGGGCGCTTAAATGCAGTCGTGTCTGGTGGTACTGGCTCTGGAAAGACCACCCTGCTCAACGTGTTGTCGAGTTTCATCCCCAACGATGAACGCATTATCACTGTGGAAAACGCGGCAGAATTGCAATTACAACAGGAACACGTTGTCCCATTAGAAAGTCGCCCAGCCAACATCGAAGGCAAGGGTAAAATTGATATTCAAGACCTCGTGATTAACTGCCTCCGTATGCGTCCAGAACGCATTATTGTGGGGGAATGTCGTGGTGGCGAGGCGCTAGACATGCTCCAAGCCATGAATACTGGTCATGATGGTTCCTTGACCACACTCCATGCCAATACCCCGCGTGACTCGGTTGCACGGTTAGAGGTCATGTGCCTCATGGCAGGGATGGATTTGCCCCTACGCGCTATTCGTGAGCAAATTGCCTCTGCCATTGATGTGATTTGTCAACAACAACGCTTGCGCGATGGGTCACGTCGTATTTTGTTCATCACCGAAGTACAAGGCATGGAAGGCGAAATGATTACCATGTCCGATATTTTCGAGTTTGAGCAAACAGGTTATGAAGGTGGCAAAATCATTGGGCGTATTCGTCCAACAGGAATTCGCCCCAAATTCTATGAACGTATTGAGGATGCAGGGATTCACCTGCCCCCATCTATCTTTGGTATTGGCTCACGCCGTTAAGAGTGAAAGGGTAAGCGATGTTAGGATTAGCACCAGAACAATTGCTTATTTTGGGCGGCGCGTTATTAGCGGTATTCGTCATTATCATTGTGGCGGTTATCAGCGCACGTTCAGAAGGCGATTTAGTAGAGCAACGACTCAACCAAGCTACTTCGCTCAACGAATTTGAGAGTTTTCTCAATTCAAGTGAAGCCAATTCCGATATTACCACCTCTGAAGCCGATAAAAAGCGCAAAGGTGGCTTAGATGCCATTGATAATGTGCTTAAAAACCGAAAATTCGGCAGGAAATGGCGAAAGCAACTCGCCCGTGCCGACCTCAAACTCACTGTAGCCGAATTTGCTACCCTGCATATCATCGGTACAATTGGCGGGTTTGTGGCAGGGTATTTTGTCTTATTTAGTGGTGATTTGGTCTTTTCGATTATCACAGGTTTTATGGGATTTTTCTTCCCACGCATTTATGTCTCGCGTGCCATCAGCAAGCGCCTAATTGCCTTTGAACAACAATTGCCCGATACACTTGGGCTATGGGTCAATGCCCTACGTTCTGGGTATAGTGTGTTGCAAGCGATGGAAGCAGTCGCCAAAGATGCGGGCGAACCCACCCAAACCGAATTTAAGCGCGTGGTGCAAGAAGTTCAGCTTGGCATTGACCTCACAGATGCCTTTGAACATTTGCTGGAACGGGTAGAAAGTGAAGACCTCGATTTGGTCATCACTGCCGTCAATATTCAACGCGAGGTCGGTGGTAACTTAACCGAAATTCTCGATGTCATCGGCTTGACGATTCGTGAACGGATTAAACTTAAAGGCGAAATCCGTGTACTCACCTCTCAAGGACGCATTACAGGCTATTTGATTAGCTTTTTGCCCATTGTGTTGGCGATGTTCCTCAACGCCATCAACCCTGGCTATATGGGGCGCATGTTTGAAAATCGTGCCTGTGGGTGGCCCATGCTTGGTATTGGTTTGGCGCTGATTGGTATTGGAACGGCGCTCATCCAAAAAATCGTTGATATTGAAATTTAGTGATGAGGATGTAATGGTATGGTCGCAGTATTAATTATTGGCGCACTAATTGTTATCGCCATTATGGTCTATATTGGTCTACGTGAAGACCGCAATGTAGACCCACTCCAAGAACGGTTGGCACAATATGGTGAACGCGAATTACCAGATTCATTAGAAGAAGTCGAACTCTCAATTTCATTCAAAGAACGTGTGCTTGTACCTCTCATGAAGGGCATGGCACGCATTGTTGTCAAATTCACGCCCCAAAAGCAATTAGAAGCAACACGGCGTAAACTGGAAATTGCGGGTTCAACTACCGATGCCAGCGCGTTCTTTTTACAACGGATTGTATTCACCCTTCTGTTAGGAGTCGGTGGCGCTATTTTTGGGTTGGTCATACAAAAACAACCCTTCTTGAACGCCATGCTATATGCAGTCGGTGGTGCCGCATTGGGTTATTATCTGCCTATGGCACAAATCAACAGCAAAATCAAAAAACGCCAAAACGAAATCCTCAAAGCCCTACCCGATGCGCTTGACCTCTTGGTCATCTGCGTGGAAGCCGGTCTCGGTTTCGATATGGCGATGGGTAAAGTATATGAAAAGTGGGATAATCAACTCTCGTTGGCATTTGGGCGCGTCTTGCGTGAAATCCAACTTGGCAAATTACGCCGTGAAGCCTTGCGTGATATGGCGGCACGCATGGATGTACCCGATGTGAACTCATTTACGGGTGCTATCATCCAAGCTGACCAACTCGGTGTGAGTATGTCTACCATTTTGCGCGTACAATCGGAGCAAATGCGTGTGAAGCGCCGTCAACGCGCACAGGAAAAAGCCCAACAAGCACCTGTTAAGATGATGATTCCAATGGTATTGCTCATCTTCCCATCCATCTGGATTGTGCTTTTGGGACCTGCGGTATTACAAGTGATGGCTTCTAATGCGAGTAGTGTGTTCTAAAACAACGACCCATCTTGGAGGCAGAAATTGCCAACACTAGATATACAAGAAGAAGCCCTGCACACCCCTGCTGGGCTTCTTTTGGCTATTCGCCAAATCAGTCACTGGGGGTTAGACCTGCTTTTTCCACCGCGCTGTGGCAATTGTGGACGGGTGGATATTGGCTGGTGTGATGCTTGCACCACCCTACTCACAGAATATGCCCTTGCCCCACAATCAACCGTACTATCTGATGAAGTGACCATTTTATCGAGTGGTGTACACGCCAATATTTTGCGCGAGTCGCTTCATAGCCTCAAATACTTGCGCCAAACACAGTTAGCACCCATCCTCGCAACCCGCCTAACCACCCTCTTTCATGAGATGGACTGGCAACCCGATTTTATTACCACCGTACCAATGCACCCCAAAAAACTCGCCCAGCGTGGATATAACCAAGCGGGACTCATCGCCGAGTCATTTGCCCATCAAATCAGTATCCCCTATTTGCCAGATGCCCTCATCCGTATCAAAGAAAGTGTTTCTCAGGTTGGGTTATCTGCCCAAGAACGCAAAGAAAATGTCAAAGATGTTTTTAAGGCACAAACTGAACAAATTGGGGGTAAAATAGTTATAGTCGTTGATGATGTGTTGACGACGGGCGCAACGCTTCATGAATGCGCTACCGCTTTATTGGATGGAGAGGCAAAACAGGTGCTAGGAATGACTATCACCCGCGCCTCTGATAAGAGTTAAAGATGGTATTCACTAGCAATAGTGGGTTCAATCGAAAAAAACTTATTTACTTTCAATTCAAGGAGTCTCCGCATGAACGTGAACATACACGGACAAAATTTGACTATCACAGAGGGTATTGAGGAATATGCACAAGAGCAAGTTGGCAAACTTGACCGTTATTTGCCCAATATTGCCGATATTCGCCTAGACCTTGCACGCCGAAATACCAAGCGGGGAGAAGATTTAACCACAGCCCAAATTACCCTACGTCACTCTCGTGGTGCTATTTTACGCGCCGAGGTGGTCGTAGAGGGGAATGGGCGTGAGGCAACACTCGCCGCCATCAACGAAGCATCTGATAAGATGTATCGTCAAATTGAACGCTTTAAGGGCAAACGTGAAAAATCATTGCGAGGAGACCGCGAAGGACATTTCAAATATAGTGCGACTCGTGAAGAACTCGAAACCGCAGAAGAAATGCCTGCCGTTAATCTCAATAATCTGCCAGAATTTGACGATGATGCCGAAATTGTCCGCAGAAAGGTCATTTTGATGGTTGGAATGAACGAACAAGAAGCAATTGACCAAATGGAATTGCTTGGACATCGTTTCTTTGTCTTTTTGAACAGCGAATCCAACACTGTCAATGTGTTATATCGGCGCGATAGCGGTGGCTATGGTGTGCTAGTGCCACAAGTTGGATAATCTCACACTCCTTTTTGGAGTGTAAATATAAGGGCGCAACTAACATATTGCGCCCTTATACATCATGATGATGATGCTTTGCGCCACAATCCCCGCAATAACCAATATTTTTTGAACTCATACCATGACATTAACACGCTCAATCGCAAGCCATGTAGCCCGTCTTGATAGCCCTTCAATTCGATAAACCGCCATTTGAAGTGGCGTAGCGGTTGCAAGATATAATTTCGCAATTTGGGGTGTATGCCCCCCTCATACAAGATTTTCGCCTCATATGCCGTATATTTGCGCTGTTTTTGGGCAAATTGGCGGGCATTATCATAGTTATAGTGAATGAGGGGTGTTTTAAGCGTCCCTAATTCCCCATCCAGAACGACCACCTCATGCACCTTGCGCGTTACGTCATAATGGGCAAATCCAATTTTGAGCAGGCGCGTCTGATAATCGGGATACCAGCCCGTGGCGCGAGTCAATTTTCCAAAAATATAATTGTGGCGCGGTAATCGCCATCCCACTGCTTCATCAGAGGCAATCACAGTACGAATTTCTTCTGCCAAAGCAGTCTCTACGCGCTCATCGGCATCCACAAACAACACCCAATCGGTTTTATCGCGCACAGCCTCTAATGCCGCATTACGTTGGGTAGCATAATCACTAAAGGCATTTTGTATCACATCCGCCCCTGCCCCACGCGCCAATGTGACCGTATCATCGGTGCTGAATGAATCGAATACCAATATCGCATCAGCAAAACGCACATGCTCAATACACGCCACAATATGGCGTGACTCGTTATAAGTCAAAATAATGGCTGTGAGATGGGTCACGATGACTTTGCCAATCCTTGAATGGTTTTATAAGCCCCTATTAGTGCCTTTTTTTGGTCTGGGGATAAGGCGCTATCCGCTTTTATTTGGCGGATTTTGCCCGCCATGCCTACCCGAATCATTAAGCGGATAAAAGTATTTTGCCATGTGGGTAAATATCGCTTAAATAGGGTTAATCGGCTTGTCCACAGGTGAATCTGGCTTTGGGCGCGTATTTGCCCCGTGCTTTTGCCACTCAAATGGGTGATATGGGCAGTTGGGGCGCATAGCACATCCCAACCCGCTTTATGAATCCGCCACGCCCAATCTACTTCTTCACAATACATAAAAAAGGTTTCATCAAACATGCCTGTTTGGGCAATAACCTCGGTGCGGAGCATCATGGTCGCACCGAGCGTAAAATCCACCGGAAACGGTTTATTTCCGTCATATAAGGCTTGTGGATAGCGCCCGTTAAATCTGCCTTCGCGCCAACGTCCGCGCATCGGGAAAAATTCCGCCCAAACTTGTCGCCAATCTGGGAAGCCAAACGCCCCATGCTGAAAACTGCCATCCTCATAAAAGAGTTGCGCCCCCACCATGCCCGTTTTGGGGTTATCAAACAATGTCTCATAAAGGATGCGTGTCGCGCCTTCATGCGTGATAGTATCGGGATTAAGCAAATAGACCGCTTTTGGCAAATTTTGGGATGCCATAATGCGTTTGATAGCATGATTATTCCCGCGCCCAAAGCCCAAATTATCGGGACTGGCATATAAATCCACGTCTGGAAAATTTTCGCGGATATAATCGGCTGTGCCATCAGATGAAGCACTATCCACCACATACACCTGCCCAATTAAGCCACTCGTGGCTAAATCGGCTTGTAGGGTAGATAAGCAATCGGCAATCAGATGACGGTTATTCCACGTCACGATAACAACGGCAATATCTACCATGCGCCTACCGCCCCAATTGGGAGAGGTCATATCCTGTAGCAGTGATAAAGGCATTCAAATCGTCTAAATCATCAGCAGTGATAGGCAATAATGCTGTTTGCCCCAATAACAGGCGCAATGGGCGACCCGCTTGTGGGTCTAGTGCCATGGGGGGCAAAATTTCATTGAGGCGCAATTGAATCCCCAATTCCACCTCTAATGGATAGAGCAACACACCATAGGGGAAGGCAACCGTGCGCTCCACAATCGTCACATCTGCGCCATTATCCAATAGTGCCAATTGGTCAGCAGAAAGCATCCCGCCCGCACATTCATCATTTACCACAGCGTCCACAAGGGCGCGTGGGGAGGGCTTATCTACGATAGAAAGTGGCTCAATACTCGCTTGTTCGAGCAGTAAATTGGGCAAAAACCAACTATAAAAATCGCGGATGTTCAAACGGCATAAAATCCGATTTTGCAACACAGAAAGGCTCTGACCGCCCAATGTCCTGCTGATAAAAAAGACCCCTTCTGTCCCTGTGACCAAACTATCCATATCCAACGGGATAGGTGTGGCGGTTGGGGCAGGTGTTGGCGATGATGTGGGTTCTATGGTCGGTTCTGCTGTGACATCGGCAGTTGGTTCTACGGTGACATCAGATACGGCTTCAGTAGCCACTTCTGTGGTCGCATCAGATACGGCTTCGGTAGCCACTTCTGATGTTGCATCGGATGTTGGTTCTGTGGTGACATCTAGGGTCGGTTCTGGTGTACTTTCGATGACTGCTTCTTCTACAGGAGCAAATGTGAGCGCCATATCGGGGCTTTTTGCCACCTGCAAGGCAATATCACCACATTCATTAGCAAGTGCCACTAGCATGGTCATGCCATCTAAAAATGGGATGGTGACAATGCCTGTGCCAGAATCGCATAAAGCCGTGAGTCCTTCACCATACGAATTGAGCAGGGTCACTTCAAAATATAGGCTTGTGCGGTTATAAATTTCGAGTACCACTTGGTCTGCTACACGGCGTTGTACCAGTGTCACAAGGTCGCCAATAGTCGCAGTAGCATCCCAATCGGCTTGTATAATCGCAATAGCAAAATCATTTTCAAATGCCGCCCGAATAGGGGCAATATCATCAATTTGTAGGCTGGATAGGGGTGTTGTGATGGAAAGCTCATCATCAGCCAATGGGCTTAATGCACCCAATACCTGAAAAATGCGATTTTGGATAGTGGCATCTGGGCGGATAGCCAACCGAAACGGGTTTTGGATAAAACCCGCCGTGAATGTCACACGTTCCTCAAAAACCAGCGTGGGGAATGGTGTGGCGGTTGGCGGAACAGCATTTTGTGATACCTGCGGGTTGCTTGTCCCCCCGCCACCACAGCCAACCAACGCCACCATTGCGATGCCCATCATGATAATCATCCGCCACATGGCATTTCTCCTATTCAGTCGGTACGAGTTCAATTTCGCGCCGTCCAACATCGCTGTTATAGACGTTCACATCTTCATGAATGAGTCCTGCCCAACATGCTTGTGGATTGGCAGTCGGGATGAGGTCAGTCATGCGAATCGCGCCCCATACCACCGCCCGTTGATTGGGCATGAGATAATAATATATATTATCGTTGGTGGGGTCTTTTTCTGCCACTAATTCATCTGGACTACCGATTGCCCAACGCCATGGATAGCTCACTTCGGAGGTCTCACATTGAATCCCCACGCGCCACACCCCCGATTGTTCGTATTGCCCCAATGAGGCTGTGAGTTGGGTTTGGTCATATACTGTCCCCGGTTGCGGACCCGTTGTGCGGATGGGTGTTGCGCCATAATTTTCTACGGTGAGCGAAAATATCAGCAAATCCCCCACGCGCATGGTAATGGGGAGCAGATTGGCATCATCGGGGCTAGTTGGTTTTTCGACTAATGCCCCCACCCCATCACTAGATGAGGCATATCGCTCATCATACGGCGCGGTGACAAATACCACAGTCGCACCATTGGGTTGCCCAACAATTTCGGCGCGGGGTTTGCCACCATCGGCAATGGTTAATTGAGCGGTTTTTTTGCTCACTTGCCCCA
Source organism: bacterium (assembly GCA_033763335.1). Taxonomy (GTDB): domain Bacteria; phylum Chloroflexota; class Anaerolineae; order Aggregatilineales; family Phototrophicaceae. The sequence continues at coordinate 10,981 of JANRKU010000046.1, read as the reverse complement.
TCGCATCACGGGCTTCTGCCACAATGGTGTAGGTGCCATCTTCTGGCGGGTCGGCATCAATATCTACCCCACCCTCATAATCGAAGGTGTGCCGTCCAGATTCACCAGACAAACGACTTTCTTCACGGCGGGAAATGGGGAGGCGTTGCTCATTTTCATCTATCAGATAAACATCGAGTGTCGCTTCTTTATCCAAATACACATTCACCAACACACGGTCATCAATCCCATCTTGATTGGGGGTGAATATCGCAGGGGATACTGTAAATTCAGTCATTTGGGGTGGCAAGGGAATTTCATCACCGACAACCGTAAGTGTGCCACGTTGTTCGGCAGTCTCACCGCCCTCTTGGGCGCGGACTTGCAATATCCATTCGTATTCCCCACTTGGGATAAGCCGACGCAATACCTCGCCCTGTAGGGTTTCGTTGGGCAATAAATACCCATCCACCACCCCACTAAAGAGCATGTTATATTCCCCGCCAGCCCGCCGTTCATCTTGACGAAAATAAAATTCGCGGTCATCGGCTTTGCGGGTAAACACCAACGACACACTCGCATTACGACTAATCTCGTAACTAAATTGGGTCGCATCATCTATGCCATCGGCATTTGGGGAGATGGTCACAAGAGAACTTTCTGCATATATCAATAACGGGCGTGGGGGTTGTACAAGGACAAGTCCCACAACCACAATGACAGCAGTCACGATAACGGCAGAAATGAGGGTTAAGCCAATTGGAAAACGCATCGCACCTCAACTTTTTTAACCCCACCCCCAACCCCCTCCCCACACAGTGGAGAGGGAGCAATAGCAAAATAGGTTGTGCATATTCCCCCTTTCTCCATGCAATGGGGAAAGGGGGCAAGGGGGATAGGGGTGATTTTTAATTTATTCAACATGGTTGCGAGTGTAACGTCATATTGGGCATGAGACAAGGGCAAACCCTTATCTACGCAGTTTCAACATCCGCTCATTGGCGGCGCTAATCACATGATTTCCCTTACAAAATGCAAAACGCACATGCTTGCTACCGCGATGTTTATGCTCTGCACTATAAAAGGCGCTGGTGGGAATAACAGCCACGCCGATTTCGGTTATCATGTATTTGGCGAATGCCACATCATCCCCATCAAACAACTCAGAAAAATCGGACATGACAAAATATGTCCCCTGTGGGCTAAACGATTTGAACCCTGCTTCGTTCAAGCCAGCCATCATTAAATCGCGTTTTTCGGTGTATAGAGCGCGATAATCCTCATAATAGGAGCTAGGCAACATGAAGGCTTTTGCTACCGCAATTTGGGCGGGATGATTGCCCACAAAGGTGATATATTGACGGGCTTGTGTCACCCCTTTGACCAAATCGGGATGCCCATAAAGCCAGCCCGTTTTCCAACCTGTCATGCCAAATGTTTTGCCCGCGCTCCCAATGGTGATGGTACGCTCAAACATATCGGGCAAAGATGCAATGGGGATATGGACTTCATCATCAAATAATAGGTGTTCATACACTTCATCAGAAATGGCGACCACATCATATTCTTTGCATAAATCGGCAATGATGGTCAATTCTTCACGAGAAAATACCCGCCCAGTGGGGTTATGTGGGCTATTGAGGATGATGGCGCGTGTTTTTTGGGTAAAAGCCGCACGTAGTTCATCAAAGTCAAAGTCCCAATTGGGCGCATGTAAGGAGATATACACAGGCACACCCCCCGCCATCAATACCCCTGGCGCATAACTATCAAAAAATGGTTCAATGATGATGACCTCATCGCCAGGGTCTATCAATCCCATGATGGATGCAAAAACGGCTTCTGTCGCCCCTGCCGTCACCAACACGCCTTGTTGGGGGTCTACATCCAGCCCATAATGCCGATTTACAAAATTTGCCACGCCTTCCCGTGCCAACAATGCGCCTGCACCGGGGGCATATTGGTTATACTGACCCGATTGAAGCGCCTCAATAAACGCATCAATGACTTGTGTCGCGCCGTCAAAATCGGGCTTACCCTGCCCCAAATTGACAGCATTATATTGTTGTGCAAGGGCATTAATTTCGGTAAAAATGGTCGTCCCAAATGGGATAACACGGTTGGCAATGCGTGGCATGTATAGACTCCTTTATGATAGTTAAGGTTGGTAATTCCGACGAGCATCTTCTCTTGTTTGGGTAACTAACCTATCTACGCGATTATTATTTTCATCTTTTGCATGTCCTTTTACCCAATGCCACGCTATTTTATGTCTTTGAATGGCTTTATTCAGGCGTTGCCAAAGGTCTTGATTTTGAACAGGTCTTGTAGGAACGATATTTACACCCCCTTTACCATCAGGTTGATGTGCGGATGTGCGCCAACCGTTTTTTATCCAACCCTTCATCCATTTGGTGATGCCATTTTTCAGATATTCGCTATCGGTATAAAACATCACCTCACACGGCATTTTGAGTGATTCTAAGGCTTCGATAGCGGCGGTGAGTTCCATCTGATTATTGGTCGTATTCGCATTAAATCCGCTAATGGTCTTTTCTGCCATCTCACCTGAATCATGTTTGAACATCAATAATGCCGCCCATGACCCAAATCCGGGGTTAGGACTACATCCGCCATCACTATAAATGGTTACTTTGGGCAATGCTGTATTGTCAGTCATATTTTTATTGAATCCCCACAAAACTTTCCCTCCAAAATTACGTAATGGATATTATATGAAATGTGAGAGGAAAAAACACTATGGATAGCAAAAATTTAGACCAAAAACGCCTCGATGCCATGCTCCGTATCACGCAAAATGTCATTGGGACGGGTTTAGCAGGGGCTGTGCCAATGCCCGCGATGGAAACCGCCAAAATGATTGGTATCGCCGCCTCTGATGCGTGGATGTTTTGGGATGTGTATCGCATTTATTTCAATGATGAACTGACCTCAGATAAACTCAGTGAAATGCTCAATAAAGCAGGTATGATTATCGTCACAGGCGGGGTTGTTAGCTACGCCACCTTACGCATTTCACAAGGGATTTTAGGGGGTGTATTGACCTTCATCCCGATTGGCGGATGGCTATTGTCTGGCGCATTAACAGGCAGTTCATCGCTCATTGCGGGCATTTTCTGGACAGGGCTGGTGGAATCTTTTTATCTATCGGAACAAAAAGAATCTGCATAAGGGTATTTATTGGGTAATGGACGGCATATATGCCGTCCCTACCATATAACCGTGTTTCAGGTCGTAGGGACGCGATATATCGCGTCCCCAACACATGATTATTATTTCCTCATCCCCCAATCAGCACCCCCACACGCAACCGATTGCTGTTAATCAAAATATCTTCCACATTATAACTTGTCGCCCCATAATGCCTATTCAACAAGGCATCCAACGCACGCGCAAAATCGGCAGGGATGATGTCTCGCAAATAAAGCATGGTCACATCGCTGACAGGGGTATTATCCACAGTGAGAATGGGCAAAACGGTCATTTCTACAAAATCCACCACCGTGCGCCGTATGGCGATGGGGACAATATAGGTCGTGCCATTATAATCTACATAAAATTGAATTTGGCGCTCCCCATACACCACCAACACATAACGAATAGGAGCATTATTTTGGGCTTGTAACTGATTTAGAATTTCATTCGGTGAAATTTCCCACTCGACATAATTGGTCGGCGTATTGGTCGGTGTTGGGGTATTCGTAGGGGTTAATGTAGCCGTCGGTGTTGGCGTGCGTGTAGGGGTTAATGTGGCGGTGGGGATGATAAGCGATGCCACATCTTGACGGATATTTGGCAACAAGCTATATAACACATCACCCGGACAAGTTGTACCGCCAGGACACCCATAAGCGGATGAATTACCATCCCGATGTCCAGAAATCGTCCATATATTCAAGGCAGATGGGTTATGATAACTGACTGTTTGTGGGTTGATATTGAGGGTCGTTGCCTTCCATGCCAGCAGATTTTTGAGGCTGTTCAGGGCAGTATTGGATGGATTAACACTACTGAATGTGCCAATCATAGCAATGCCCATCGTCTTGCTATTGAAACAGCTAAAATGTGCGCCGATGCTCCCATCACCCCCTGCACGCCCCTCATAAATCACCCCATTGGGGTCTATAAGGTAATTATAACCAATATCCCCCCAACCCAATGAATTGGTGTGATAATCCCAAATAGAGCGCACCCGCGCCGCCCAATCGGTATCGGTATTGGGGGTAGCAGTATGATGCACAATGAAATGGGTGATGGTGGTATATTCAGGCGACCAATCAGGCGCAATTTGCCCTGTGGGGCATCCCCATCCAGTGCGTGATGTGACGGGTTGTGGGGCAGAATTGGGCAATGAAATGGTCTGCCCCATGGCGGCACTTTGGCGAATACTCGCTATGACACTCGGAGGGGTTTCGCCCGCGCTGATAAAAGTCATTTTGGCGAGTGCAAAAATAATCGGCTTGGTGAGCAGGGACTTGTCCCATAGAATCCGAAATTGCACATAGCGCGTCGCTTTATCAAAACTGACCAAATGCGAATAAATGCCCACCACATCAAAATGAAAATGGTCTTGTTCTTGCCAATCTGTCCATGTTGTGCCATCCAAAGACCCGCGCAAGGCAATCTGCACAGCATCGTTGTTATAGGTATCTTGGGTGACTTCAAATATCAGTCCAACATCCAAAAGGGGCGCGACATCGGTTAATGTGACCGCAAACGCCTCAGACAGATATTCCCCCCGCCCAAACCCGCGTGATAGCACCAATCCATTCGATTTATCTGCCATGACAAAATTGTCATATACAATCTGGTTTTGGACATTGGTCGCAAAAGGCAAACTGATAGATGACATCGGCGCAGATGGTGTGAGTGTGCGTTGTGGGGTTGGCTCTACCTGTGCATAGGCAATCAAAGCAGAAGGCATGTTGATGGTCATCAACAGCGCAAGTGCCATACCAAATAAAAATCCAGAGAGCAGTATATATCGTGTTTTCATATCTTTAGATTATAGGCGAATTTGTGCCACAGGCTATCACACGATTTATCTACGCCCGTTTATATTCCGTTAGAAAAATTGTCATGCAAAAGATTTTACGATTCCGTTATACATCGTAAACATTCATATCTCATACTCACGATAAAGATAGCATCAGTAGAAAGGCACATGACCATGATTGATAGGCGTAGTTTTATGAAAATGATGGGAGCAAGCGGGATATCTGCACTCAATATCAGCAAAATATCGCAAGCCTTGTTCACCGCACCACGCGGGGCATTTTTGCCCAGCACTATCGGGCGCGACAATGTGGCGCATGTGATTTCACGGTTGACTTATGGGGTCACACCGCAACTCTATAGCCATGCTCAAGCGATTGGCATAGAGGCATTTATTGAGGAGCAACTCAACCCCACCACCCTATCGGATGCCGATATGGAAGCACGGCTCGCTGACTTCCCGATTGTGCAACAATCCAGCGCAGATATTTTTGCCGAGTACGAAAAAGACCAAAATATTGTCGTGCGGGAATTTTTAGGCGCATGGACAACTAATATCCGGTATAGTGAGCGCCAACTCTATCAGCGTATGGTGGAATTTTGGAGCGACCATTTTCATGTGTATATCCGCAAAGGCATTGTCGGATTTTTGAAAATTGATGATGACCGCCTGATTCGACCACTCGCCTTTGGCAAATTTCGGGATATTTTGGGTGCAAGTGCAAAAAGCCCCGCCATGCTGTTTTATTTGGATAACGCCCAAAGCCAAGACCGCGCCCCAAATGAGAATTATGGGCGCGAATTGCTCGAATTACACACATTAGGCGTAAATGGTGGCTATACCGAAAATGATGTCAAAGAGGTGGCGCGTGCCTTCACAGGCTGGTCTATCCCACAACGTGAAGAGTTTACGGATGATTTATTTCTCTTTCGCCCCAGAGCGCATGATGATGGTGAAAAAGTGGTATTGGGGAACATCCTACCCGCCAATAATGGGATTCAAGATGGCGAGATGGTGTTAGATATTTTGGCACAGCACCCCTCTACTGCGCGTTTTATCAGCAAAAAACTGGCACGCCGATTTGTCTCTGATAATCCATCAGATGCCCTTATCACACAATTGGCAAGCGTCTTTATGGAAACAGGTGGCGATAGCATAAGCCTGTTGCGTGCCATTTTAGAGTCTGATGAATTTTGGAATGCACCGCCCAAATTTAAGCGTCCATTTGACTACACCATGAGCCTGTTGCGTGTATTGGATATGCAAGTGACCAATACCCAACAATTTGGGCGATTTCTCATCGGGATGCTAGAAGGTTTGGGGCAAATTCCGTTCATGTGGGCGGCACCCAATGGCTACCCCGATATAGGGGCATATTGGATGAACAACCTGCTCCCCCGTTGGAATGCCGTCTTGAGCATGATGAACCCCACCCGCATCTATACCCCCAATTTTGACGCATTAGGCGATTTGGTCGCCTCGACAGGGGCAACCAGCATAGAAGATATTATCACCTTCTGGGGAACATATTTGTTTGGACGCTCCCTCACCGATGCCGAATTTTCTACCATCTACGATTTTAGCCTGACTATTTCTGGTGACATTCCAGAACGTGCCGTTGCCGCTTTTGCCCTATGTCTTGCCACACCCGCATTTCAGTATAAATAGCTAGAGGAGGATTTTTTCATGGTGAACAAAAAATATACGCGCAGAGAATTATTCACACAAAACCGTGTGTTCGACAAGCTCGCATCGGCACAAGCGACCCTCCCCCACTGGATGCCACGCCTTGCCTTTGCCCAACCCTATAACAACCCTGCTGGGGATGTGTTGGTGGTCGTATTTTTACGCGGTGGCGCAGACAGCCTCAATATGATTGTCCCACATGGCGATGAACGGTATTATGAGGTGCGTCCACGCCTCGCCATTCCGCGTCCAGATGATAATAGCCAACCCCTCAAAACACTCGACCTTGATGGATTTTTTGGCATCCACCCCGCCCTAGCGCCACTTTTGCCAATTTTCAATGGGGGGCAGATGAAAGCCGTACATGGCACAGGCTCGCCCCATGATAGCCGTTCTCATTTTGAGGCGATGGACTTCATGGAACGTGGCACACCCAATGGCTTTTCTGTGACCAGTGGATGGGTGGGTAGGCATTTGGCAACCGTGAATAATGGCAATCTATCACCTGTTCGCGGTGTCGGTTGGGGGACAGCCATCCCCACCTCGCTCCTCACTGCCCCATCCACCATTGCGATGAAATCCATCGTAGATTATCACCTCAATGGTGATACCCAATTGGCAGAACGCCTCATGGGGTCGTTGATGTCACTCTATACCGTTGCAGATGCTCCCATGATGGCATCTGCACAAGCGACCCAAGCGGCTATTGAGGTCATTCAGCAGGTAGATTATGCCACCTATGTCCCTCAAAATGGCGCAGAATATCCAGAGACCGATTTTGCCCTCGCATTGCGCCAAACGGCGGCGCTCATCCGCGCACAAGTGGGCTTAGAGGTCGCCTGTGTCGATTTGGGTGGATGGGATACCCATGCCAATCAGGGCGGGGCAGAAGGGCAACAAGCCCGCCTCATGACCGACCTTGCCAATGGGCTTGCCAGCTTCCATCAAGATTTAGGCGTGGATATGAGCCGTGTCTCGGTGGTGGTCATGTCCGAATTTGGACGGCGTGTATCAGAAAATGCCAATTTTGGGACTGACCATGGGCATGGTGGGGCGCTATTGGTGATGGGAGATAATTTCGATTTTACCGCGCCTGTGCTAGCAGATTGGGTAGGCTTAAATCCTGATGTATTGACGGATAATGAAGATTTAGCCATCACAATTGATTATCGGGACATTTTGGGCGAATTACTGATGAAACGGCTTGGGAATGTCAACACAGCAGATATTTTTCCAGACTACAATTTGCAACTACGAAATTTGTTCCGTTAAGGCGTTTAGCATCGCATGATACTATCGTAAGGGCGCAACATGTTGCGCCCACATACGGCTAAGAAAGTGTCTTTTAACACAAAATACCCCCATTTTATGGGTGTTTGATATGAATTTTGTCCCAACCAATCCATAACCTATTGACATGCACCTTATTGTGATGATAATTAAGGGTAGTGGTCATGAATAGCGGGTTTATACCAACCGCACTAGGAGTTACACAAATCTAAAATGGATGAATCATCTGTTGATGTTGATTGTGACTGTAGCCTCAAAAACGGGATACAATGCCTCGCCCATGCAATTCAATCGCTTTGGAAATACCCCTGCGATGAAATTGCCCGACCACCAATTATGATATGCCAACAACCTTGATACAAACAATCGCCCAATAAGAGTTATTTGGGCGTACAAATGTTGTCATGCTACATCCTCATTAGGAGTAGTCTGCAACTATACAAGTTATGTTGCTGATTTAACGCAAGGCGTTGCGGAGAAAACAGAATCACACATAGTTGTTTATGCTTTTCTGGTGATGAACACCATTGGTTTTATTTTGTTGACGAAGGACACATACGTGATAGCACAACCCACAGCCAGCCCAGATGACACCAAGCAAATGGGCGACTTAGACCAAACGCGAATGCCATACCTAGAGAGCCTGTTGGCAGAAAAAGAGGCGTATCATACCTCTTTTCACATGCCCGGTCATAAAATGCTCATGCAACCCCACCCCATGCTTGAACAATATTGGGGCGGCAATTTGCATCCTGCCGACATCGTAGAAATCAATGGCATCATAGATTATCTCCATTCCCCAAAAGGGAAATTGCTCGAAGCCCAACAACTCGCCGCTAAAGCCTATGGCGCAGACCACACCTTCTTCCTCATCAACGGCTCAACCGTTGGTAATATGGGCGCAATTATGAGCGCCTCGCGTGAGGGAGAAAAGGTTATTATGCCCCGCGCTTGCCATCGCTCGGTCTATGGTGGCTTGGTGCTATCTGGTGCAATGCCTGTTTATGTCAAACCCGATTATCATCCCCAAGTGGGGTCATCCTTAGCTGTATCGGCAGATGTGGTGCGGAAATTATTCGCAGAAAATGAGAATATTGCCGCCGTTCATATCACCTCCCCCAATTATTATGGGGTGCTATCTGATACAGCGACCATCCGCGAAATTGCCCACGAAAATGGGGCGTTAATGCTCGTGGATGAGGCACATGGCTCACATCTCGCCTTCCATGAAGGCTTGCCCACATCTGCCGTCCATTTGGGCGTAGATATGGTCATTCAAAGCACACATAAAACGCAAGGGGCGCTCACACAAGCCTCTATGCTCCATGTGAACGGGACTCGTGCCAACCTTGCGCGTGTGGCGCAAGTGATGGGCTTGTTGCAATCATCATCGCCCAATTCGCTCCTATTAGCCTCTTTGGATGCGGCGCGGATGCAAATGGCAACCGAGGGGCATAAGCTCCTCAGCCATGCGCTGGAACTCTCGCATTTTGCCCGTGAGCAAATTCGCAATATAGACGGGTTATGGTGCTATGGCGATGATTTGATTGGCAGTCACGGCATTTTCGCCTATGACCCCACCAAATTGGTCATCCGCGTGCGCGATCTTGGACAAACTGGCTTTGCCGTGTCCGATACCTTGCGTAAAACATACGGGATTGATGTGGAATTTGCCGATTTAGGGCAAATTATCTGCTCCATCACCATTGGCGATACACAAGCCACCATCAACACATTGCTCACAGCCTTACGTGAAATCGCCAAGACTAAAGGGACAATTACTCAGCAAGAGGCAGAAGTGCCACCCCCTGCGGAATTGCCACATATCGCTATTAGCCCGCGTGAAGCGTATTTCGCCACATCGCGCCCGGTGCCATTGGCACAATCTGTCGGCGAAATTACCGCCGAAAATATCATCCCCTACCCTCCCGGGATTCCGTTATTGGTACCGGGCGAGGTCATCACCCAAGAAATCCTAGATTACCTCAATTATCTACGACGGATGGGTAGTGGTGTTGTGGGTGTGGAAGATAAATCGCTCACAACATTACGTGTGGTGACATCCTAACTGTTTATCGGCAGATGACTTAGGGCATCTGATACTTTCTAAAAAATTTTTCGTATAAGTAACACAATAACAAGTTCAAGAGAGGACTAAACAATGACGACTCGTTTTTACCCAGAAGCAATGCCAACCTATGACTATGAACCCACCAGCGATAAATTTGCAATTAATTTTGTAGATGATGGTGTGGGGCAAGGCGTTGTCACCCTCGTTCCATTCAAAAAGGGCGATATTATCTTTCGCTTTACCGGGTTTTTCTCCGCAGAAATCACCCAATTCACCTTGCGCGTGAGTGATAACCTTCACCTTCACGACCCCTTCTTCATGGGCAAAGTTTTGCACTCGTGCGACCCTAACGCCAGTGTAGATATGCAAACCCGCACCTTCACCGCCATCAAAGATATTGAACCCGGTGAATTTGTGACGATGGATTATGCCCAAACCGAAGAACGTCTCTTTAAGCCATTCTATTGCTCATGTGGGTCTGCTAATTGTCGTGGATATGTCACAGGCTATGGCGAATTAGAGCTTGTTGGTCACAAAAATGGCAAAGCTAACGCAGGCTGACTGACTGACCCCACCTTCCCAGATACACCAAAACACCCATGATGAGTTCATGGGTGTTTTTTTATTTTATACTTTTAGTAGCGAACATTACTCGCTTTGCGAGCTGTATCACTAAGTTCTTTTTGTAGTTGTGATACAAGGTTTAGTAATTCTTTAGCATTACTTTCAATATCCCGCGCTCCTGATTTAACACCAAAGGCTTTTTTTAATTCGTCACTATTAGCGACTGCTTCTAATAATCCTTCCATCTCAGAAATCGCCCCAATCATACTCTCTATAGTTGATGCAGATTTTTCAAGCCCATTAGCGTAATTATCTAAAATCTTTTCTACTTCGCGCTCATTCATTGAATAACTCCCTAACTTATTATATACATC
>JANRKU010000045.1:0-30842 GCA_033763335.1 bacterium | reverse complement strand
GTAGTCCTCTTTCAGTTCTCATAAAACAGTGCTACTATGGATTATATAATAAATATGACAAAGTAGAACATTTGAGAGGTGGATAGTGACAATGCGGTTAAATCGGTATTTTATCACCCTATTGATGATTTTGGGTGCGTTTGGGATGGGTTATGTGATAGGCACACATAATGCCATACAACCCGCTATCGCCCAAGAAACAACCACCAGCGAGTTGTTTTCTCCCCTGTTAGAAGTTTATGATGTGCTAGAAGCGCAATACGTAGACGAAATAGACCCCCAAGCCATGTTAGATGGGGCAATTAAAGGCATGGTTGAGGTCTTAGATGACCCCTATACCAATTATGTAGACCCGACCTACTTCCCCTTTGTGAACCAAGAATTATCTGGCTCCATTGAAGGAATTGGCGTGGTCATCACAGAAAATGACGAAGGGTTTATCGAAATCGTCAGTGTAATGGAAAATACCCCCGCAGAACGGGCTGGCTTGCAATCTGGCGATATATTCGTAACGGTCAATGGCGAGGAGGTGGCAGACCTCACCTATTTAGAACTTTCATCGCGTGTTCGTGGTGAAGCTGGCACAACGGTAGATTTGGAAATGCAACGTGGTGATACCCTCATCGGCTTTACTGTAGAACGCGCTCGCATTGAAATTCCAAATGTCGAATATGAAATCTTAGACGGCAATATTGGCTACCTAAAACTTACCCAATTTTCATCCGATGCCCGTCAAAAATTAGATGAAGCCCTCACCGCTATGGATGTTGAATCATTAGACGGATTCATCTTCGACTTGCGCGATAATCCGGGTGGATATTTGTCTGCGGCGGTAGAAATTGCAGGCTTATTCATGGAAGAAGGAACGGTACTCATCGAAGAATTTGGAGATGGCTCTCGCCAAACCTTTGAAATCCGCAATGGGCAAGGGATTCAATTACTTGGCAATGGTCAAGAACGCACCTATGTCAATAATGCGGGGCATTTTGGGGCAGATATTCCCGTGGTCGTTTTGGTCAATGGCAATAGTGCCAGCGCCTCAGAATTGGTCGCAGGGGCATGGCAAGATAATGATACTGTGACCATTATCGGAGAGACGACCTTTGGCAAAGGAACTGTACAGGTACAAAATCCGTTAAGTAATGGTGGTGGCTTGCGCTATACTATCGCCCGTTGGCTTACCCCTACAGGCAATTGGATTAGTGAAATTGGCATTGCACCCGATATTGAGGTTATCCTCACCGAAACTATGGCAGAGGCAGAACAAGATACCCAACTGAAAGCGGCACTCGAATTTTTGGCACAACAAATTGTGGAACGTTAATTAAAGGATAAATCAGACTCATGAACAACAATTCCCCCCTCCTAACACCCAGTGTACAAATCCGTTTAGTGGCGCTGGTAATTGTCTTATTTATAGCAGGATTTTTGCTCGGCAATCAACTATCGGTGTTACAAGCACAAAATGGACAAGTCATCCCAGAAGATGCCCAACAAGAAATTTTCGCCCTGTATGAGCAATATAGCTATATCAAAGAAAATTATGTCAACCAACCCGTAGAAAATGCCACACTCATTGATGGCGCACTCAAAGGCATGGTAGATGCGCTCGGAGATGAATATAGTGGCTATATGAGTGCAGAATCTTTCGCTTCGTTCAGTGGCAGTTTTAGCGGAGATATGGAAGGCATTGGGGCAATTATCCGCAGTGATGTTGAACTTGGCACCATCGAAATTGTAGATGTATTGCCAAACGCCCCCGCAGAAAAAGCAGGTGTGCGTCCGGGTGATATATTCATCGAAGTAGATGGCGTGCCTGTGGCAGGCATGAATCAAACTGAACTCGTGACGATTGTGCGCGGACCAGCAGGCACAACCGTCACGATTCTCATCCAAAGAGGCGATAAGCAACTCACCTTTGAAATTGTCCGTGAAAAATTTGAAATCCCCAGTGTGTTTTCTGAGGTATTAGAGGGCAATATCGGCTATATCAGCACATACGATTTTAATCAACGTACCCGTAGCCAAATTGATGCCGCACTCGAAAAAATCAATGTCAATGAATTAGACGGACTCATCATTGACCTCCGTAATAATCCGGGTGGGTTGCTCACCAGCGCCATCGAAGTGGGCAGTGCCTTTGTCGAGAATGGCGTTATTCTGCACGAAGTATTCGGCAATGGTGAAGAAATTACCTTTGAGACCGATGGCACATTCGCCAATATCACCGTCCCTATCGTGTTTTTGGTCAATGAACGGAGCGCCAGCGCCTCTGAACTCGTAGCAGGTGCGGTGCAAGATTATGGCTTGGCGACCATCATCGGTGAACAGACCTTCGGCAAAGGTACGGTGCAACAATTACGTGATTTATCGAATGGTGGCGGTGTACGATTGACCATTGCCCAATGGCTCACACCCAATCGCAATTCTATCACCAATGTGGGCATCACCCCCGACATTATTGTCCGCGTAGATAATGATGCACAACTGGCAGAATTGGGCAAAGACCCCCAACTTGATGCCGCTATCGAATTTTTGCTCAGTGGCAGTGTCAATCCCGCCGATTTTGAGGTAGAAATCACACCAGAAGCCACCGCAGAAATCACACCAGAAGTAACCCCCGCCCCATAATAAATACGATGTCCTGTCGGGATAAGAGATATATCCCGACAGGACTCGTTGCCTAAACGTGGGTTTTCAACACGCCTAGAGCATGTTATCATTAGCCAACTGAATTTTGAAAATATTATAGCGATATGCTATTTGTTGAGGAGCTTATAAACACATGGGTACCGCATTTCAAATTGCTTCAATTATTTTAGGCGTTGTCCTCATCATCCTCATTTTGCTCCAAGTCAAAGGTGGCGGATTGGGTAGTTTGATGGGAGATTCTGGCGGTGGCATTGCCCGCACCCGTCGCGGACTCGAAAAAACATTGTTTAATATCACCGTTGGCATTGCATTCAGCTTTTTGGTGATTTGCATTTTGTCGGTGATTACCAACGCCGTTGCCGCATAATTATAACCAACATATCCGTAGGGGCGGGATAAATCCCGTCCTGCGTATTCATCCCCCACAATCAAAGGCTAAACCTGATGAAAGAATACCGTTGGCAACTCCTCGCGTTGATTGTTGCGCTGATTTTATTTATAACCAGTTTTCTCCTCACCCGTTCTAGTGCGCCCACACCCACCCCATCCACAACACCCGCGCCCACCCAATCGGTGCAAAATCCACCCACCCCTACCCCCACTGATGCCCCCGCACAACCGATTGTCGAATCGAATACTACGCCTGCAATTGTTGATGGCATCACGACCTATCGGGAAGGATTAATCGGCACTGTAAACCGACTCAACCCCCTCTATGCCACACTCAACCCTGTAGATAGCGATATTACCTCGCTGATTTTTGAGGGCATGACCAAAATTAACCAATATGGCGAAATTATCCCCAGTTTGGCGACATCATGGGTCGTGACATTCGATGGGCTAGAATATATGGTGTCGTTGCGAAGCGATGTTTTATGGCAAGATGGCATCCCCTTCACCGCCACCGATGTGGTCTATACCGTCTCTCTTTTGCAATCACCCGATTTTAGCGGTGAGGAAGCACTAGGGGCATTTTGGCGCACCGTAGAGGTAGAAAAAATTAATGATTACCTACTCCGATTCCGCCTTGCACAACCCCTCGCCACCTTCCCAGAAGCCATGCGAATCGGGATTTTGCCCGAACATGCCCTGCGTGGCACAAATGCCTCACAATTAGCCAGCCATCCGTTTAACCTTGCACCCATCGGCACAGGGGCATATCAGCTCGAAGCCATTCGCGTAGAGGCAGGGGTTATTCGCACAGTAGATTTGCGCGTATCACCGAATTATCGTTTGCGCCCAGAAGGGGCAACTGGCTATGGGTTAGAACGGATTAGTTTCCGCCTCTATCCTGATTACGCCAGCATCCTCACAGGCTTGCAGAATGGCGATATAGATGCTTATGCCACTCAAACAGCACAACAACGGGCTAACCTATTAGACCTTGCCAGCACAGTCACCCCCTATACCAGCTATAAAGCCGTTTTGGGCGTTTTATTGTTCAATTGGGGTAGAGATAGCGTCGAGTATTTCCGTGATGAACGGGTACGCCAAGCCCTTGCGCTCGGATTAGACCGCACCAGCCTCATTGAACAAGCATTATTTAATGTGGCGATTCGCGCCGATAGTCCACTTTCGCCCCTTTCATGGGCGTATGCCTATGGGGATGAAATTAATGCCAGTTGGCATACTAATTTTAGCCAAGCACAATCAGAATTGGGCATTGTCGCCCAACGCCTACAAACAGGTGGCAACACCCCAATTTTGACATTTGGCATTTTGACGGTAGATAGACCAGAACTCGTCAATTTAGCCAACCAAATTTCTGCCCAATGGCAAGCATTAAATGTCACTGCAACTGTCGAAGTGGTGGATGTAACTACATTTAATGCCCGTCTGGATGCAGGTGAATTTGACACGGTAATTGTGGAATTATCAAAAGAAGGCTATGCCGACCCCGATGTGTATGCGTTTTGGCATGAGGGACAATATCCAGATGGCAAAAATTATGGTGGTGTGAGTGAGCGCACCATCAGCGAATCGCTAGAACGTGGTCGCCGTGATGTGAACGGCACAAACCGCACCATCTTCTATCACAATTTCCAACGTGAATTTATCCAAAAAGCGGTTGCCATCCCCCTCTATCACCCGTTGTTCACCTATGCGGTGAATCCAAAAATTGTTGGGATTCAATTGGGCTTTATTGGCTCATATTCAGACCGTTTTATGACCATACAAGATTGGGTTATCACCAATTAACGCCGTTCTTGTTCAATAATGTGGCGGAGCAAGGCTTTTCGTTCTGCTCCGCCGAGTGTCTCTAATTTGCGAATATTGAGGGGGTCTATCACCTCGCGCAATAAGCGAATTTCTTCTGATGATGGTGTTGGAATAGGATACACATCAGAGGCTATTTGCAACGAAAATCCTGTTTTGGCGATAATACGGTCAATACTCACCTCTGGATGATGACGAATGAGGCGCATGTGTCCATCATGCCAATCAAATTCCCCCAAATCGCTCACCAAATACCGTACCCCTGCCCCGCGTAGACGGCTATCTGTATGCCCCAATCCACTCACATAATCCACTTGTTTTGTAAATGTCACCCGTGAGTGACGTGGCACATATAAATAAATGTGGTCGGAATACGTGGTCACATCAGGGATTCCACCAGCACCCGGAAGCCGTAAGGTTGGGCGGTTATAATCGCCAAAAGCGATGTTATTAAAATTCCCTGCACTATCCACCTGTGCAGGGCGAAAAAATTCTTTTGGGGTGTATGTAGGCAATAAATCGGCAGTCGCCACCGCAAATCCCACATTCATCAACGACTCTTTTAGCCAAAAATCTTCGTTATAGGTGATACTCAACGGACTCCATGCTTGGCAAATGCCTTGTGCCACCGCAGACGCAAATTGCACATTGGGGGCATGGGTGAGTTTTGCGAGAATGAACCCCGCCATCACCAGAGGGGTATTAATCCCCTGTGCCAGCACCTCCCCATCAGTGACTTGACGCGAAATGCACACGCTTATCCATTCATCGGGGGTAAAATCGCTCACTGGGTTTCTCTCAATCCACAAATTTATGTTGCGAGTTCATGCTGATATGTTACAATGATAGTCAGATGGTTTTAACACCCTTTTTTGTTATTTTATGTGAAGACTAGGAGATTGCGATGTCTGTCGTGAATGTATTAAAGCAAGCAGACATTTTTGATGAATTGACAAATACGCAATTAGAATTGATTGCGTCTATTTGTACAGAACGTCATTATCAAGCCAATGATATTATTTTTGAAGAAAATACCCCTGGTGATGAGCTTTATGTCATCGCCAGTGGCGAAGTTGGAATCCAAGTAGACCCCGCATTGGTGGGCAAGGAACCCAGTTCTGGCTCACATATCATCGCTGTATTACGGCGCGGGCAATCGTTTGGGGAGGTATCCCTCGTAGACCAAGGCTTACGTTCTGCTGGCGCACGGTGTACCCAACAAGACACCCACTTGGTCGTCATCCCCCGCGATAAATTGATGCTCCTCTGTGACACTTACCCACAATTGGGGTATCGTCTCATGCGGAATTTGGCGGCAGACCTCGCTATGAAAATCCGTCATACCGACTTGCAAGTTCGTGAACAATTGACATGGGCGCACAAACAGTAGGCATAATGGGCATAGGTATTTATGCCCATTTGACCGCTAAATAGGGCAATAGTAAACAAAATTTAACCATTTTTCTAACCTTAAACCTATTCCCTATATTTCAAATGTTAAAAAAGTAAACTACAATGATGACTAGGCTTTTTAGTTCATATCAAGGAGCAAACAAATTCTATGAAAAAGCTGTCTTTTGCATTTTTCCTCATCGGATTACTTGTATTGTCTATTGTGCCAACCATGGCTCAAGAGACGGCACAACTGCGCGTAGCACATTTCTTGCTCGGCGGTGGTGATGTAGATGTATATATCAACGGCGAATTAAGTGCCGCAACCCGTGTTGGTTATGGTGATGTCTCTGAATGGTATACCATCGCCCCCGGTACCTATAGTGTAGCCATTGCCCCTGCACGTACATCTGTTGATGATGCCGTGTTGGGACCTATTGATTTCACTTTTGACGATGGTAGCTGGACAACCCTTGCCGCTACAGGTTTAGCAGAACGCGGTGTACTCGATTTATTCGCCCTACCAGAAGATTATAGCCCACTGACCTTCAATGAAACCCGCCTGAGCGTGTTCCATGCCGTGTCTGATGGCAATCCTGTTGATGTGACCTATAATGACGAATTGTTATTCGGCTTATTGGCATATCCCGGTAGCTTGGGCGATAACGATGGTTTCGATAGCCGTACCCTCACTGTGGGAAGCTATGGTATCGAAGTGTTGGATAATATTAGCCAAACCTCTATTTTAGATTTGGGTCAAGTAAGCCTCAACGACCGCAACAATTACTTTGTCGCCGTATTTGGCACTGCTGTAAACCCCACTGTGACAATTTCGACCACCAATGTAGTAGACGCAACCACTGTCGCTATTGGCGATATTCGTGAACGTCCAAATGCCGATGCAACCGATGGTTATTTGCGCTTTGCACATTTCTCCTCTGGTACAGGTGATGTTGATGTGTATGTGAATGGCGACCTCGCCGCCACCAGCGTGGGATTTGCTGGCATCAGCGATTTTACCGTGTTTGCTGTTGGTGATTACACCATTAGTGTCGCTCCTGCTGGTACATCAGCCGATAGTGCCGTATTGGAATATGAATTGCGCCTGTTTGGTGGAGAATATATCACCGTTGCCTTCGTTGGTGTCATCGAAAACCGTACACTCGAAGCAGTTCCCGTCTTTGAAAACTTTAACCCAACCGATGTTGGTCAAACCCGTGTTACCTTCTTCAATGCCGTCCCTGGTCTCCAAAAAGTGACACTCGCACGTAATGACGGCTTGTTGGTTGTACAAGACCTCGCCTATCCACAAGATGGTAGCGATGGGTATGCCATCAGCGATTTGGTCACTGGTCGTTATAGCTTCAAAGTTGTAGATTTCACCACCCCTGCGACATTGGCAGAAATTCCAGAATTTAACTATGCCGCAAGCGTGAACTACTTCATCGCTTATATCCCCGGCGAAACTGGCTGGGTCTTGACCGAAGCCCCCATTCCCGCCGAAGAATTTTAATATCCCATAACACCCAACAAAAAAGGCGCATAATGCGCCTTTTTTATTTATATCCCTTTAATTGCATTGCCAGCTATTTTACCAAACGCACAAATTTACGCTTGCCCACCTGCAAAACCACAGGCAACATGGCGGGTGTAATGATGGTATGCGCGTCCTTGACCACTTCCCCATTCATACGAATACCCCCCTGCTCCATCAGCCGTTTGGCTTCTTTGCCACTTTCGACCATTTCGAGTCGGCGTAGCACATCCACCAATTTTTCGTCTGATGAAAGCACACTTTCGAGAATATCATCTGGCACGGCACCTTTATCGTGACTGCGATACAAATCATCCCAGCGTTTTTGTGCAGTGACAGAGTCTTCCTTGCTATGAAAAATAGTCACAATCTCGCGTGCCAATGCCATTTTGACTTCATTGGGGTGTAATTTGCCATTGGCAAGCCCTGTTTCGAGGTCTTTTAATTGGTCAGCCGACCATCCCAAAATCAGTTTGTGAAAAATAGGCATGGCTTTATCGGGTACGCTCATCACTTTGCCATACATATCCCATGCTTCACCCATGAGGGGGATATGATTGCCCAAACTCTTACTCATCTTGACATCACCATCTGTCCCGGGCAGGCTTTCACCCATGATGATGGCAATTTGGGGTTTTTGCCCCAGACCTTGTTGCAATTTGCGCCCAGCGACTAAAATGTTGAATAATTGGTCTTGTCCGCCAACTTGCACGTCGGCTTCTTGTGCCACCGCATCATAGGCTTGCATCAGGGCATAAAAAAATTCGTGCAAATAAATGGCTTGACCAGAATCAACCCGTTTGGCAAAATTCTCGCGTACCAAAAATTGTTGCACCGTAAAATGGCTGGCGAGGCGGATAATATCGGCAAAATCGAGCGATGACAGCCATTCATCATTACGACGCACACGGGTAAGCGCAGGGTCTAAAATTTTGAAGGCTTGTTCGGCATAGGTGCGGGCATTATCTTCTACCGTTTGGGCAGTCAATTGGTCACGCGCTTTATCTTTATCGGATGGGTCGCCAATCAAACTGGTAAATGTGCCAATTAAAAAGGTGACATCATGCCCAAATTCTTGAAATTGGCGCAATTTCCGCATGGTGATGGTATGTCCCAAATGCAAATCAGCAGTGCGTGGGTCGTATCCGCAATAAACCCGTAACGGTCTACCCTCGCGTTCTGCTTCAATGAGGCGTTCACGCAATTCGCGCTTCATGCTTATGCGGATTTCGGGGTCGCCATATTCGACCCCGTTCATTAAGACCTCGACTTGTTCGTCAATGGTTGCCATTCGTTTTAATCCTATCAGTGAAAATTGGTAATAAGCCTAATCATATCTAAAAATCGCTCAAACTCAATCCGTTTGCAGGGGATGGGCAATAATCCACATGCTCACCTGAATATCGCCTGTGTTTTGAATAACAACAATATCGTATACCCGCCCCGCTTCAAGATTAACATCTAATTGCTTAAATGCCACCAACCCACGCTCAATATCTATCAGATACAGGTCGGTTAAACGAGCGGGAACAGCGACATTGCGCGATATGTCCATACCTGCAATATCTATTATGACAGGTTGGGCGCTGGCAAACATCTCCTCGCGGAATTGCACAGCAGGCAATGGTGTGAAATTGGCTGGAATACTCGCATCTATCGAAGAATCGGCAACCGACAAATTAAACCTTACATCGGCATTGGTTGTAAAGTTATTCAGGCGGATATATGCTGTTGTAGACCCTTCAGCGATGGTTTGTTCTGTGCGGATAGCAATTTTGGCGGTAGAAATGCTATCACCATACACATAAATGGTATGGACAAAATCACGCTCAAAGGAATATTGAAGAGATGCCACAAAAATATCGCTATTGGGCATACGCGCACTGATGGTACTCTGGGTGGTAGTGATAGTCGAAACAATCACGGCTGGCGATAATTGTGCGTGTGGCAAGGCAGTGGTGACGACTGCACCATCTATCAAAACATCCACAGGGACGCGGTCATTGAGCATATTCAATATTTGTACACGAACAGGTAATAGCGGGGCTTGAGTGGGTTCTGTAGCAATATCTGTTTCAAGACGATCATCTATTCCTAGTGTTTCGCTGAGGATGAGGGGGGGCGTAGTCAATTCGCGCCCAATGATGAAATACAAATACGATACCCCTTGCTCAAAAATCAGATTTTCTGCCACTTCAACTGGAATTTGGTCATCACCAAGATTCGTGAAGAAATATATACTTTGCATCTCTGCATTCAACAATGTGCCAGATGTCGCTTGACCATAGCCAATTCGCCCCACAAAAGGCATAGGACCCGTTTCGTAATTCGGTTGAATAATATCGGCATCAGGTGCGGCATGAACAAAGGTAATTCGTGCCTGATTTGGGGGCATGGGTGATAAATCATCACGTACTGTCGCCAACCGAAGGCTGTTTTCTGCGCCCATAAACACCAATGTCAGGCTTTCATCTTGACGAGGGATGAGGGTGGTCGTATAGAGGGGTATGGCGCGACTAATATCTGCCCCACCTGTATAAACAGCCACAGAAAAGTCTCCTGCGGCAATTTGTTGACGCTCTGTTATGCGTCCATAATCAGCATTAGAGAAAAAGAGTGTGTCATTCAGATAAACATCAATCAATGTGGCGGCAGATGAGATATTGACCAACCGCACCGTTGTACGCCCCGTTACTCGATTATTAAAACGGGCAAAGTTAACTTCTGTGGCGGGGTCGCCATAAGCAATAATGGTCACATTTTCGCGTTCTCTGAACGAAATAACTTCTGTAGATAACGCTGTTTCACCCGTTTGAATACTAATAGTCGTCTCGCCAGCGCGGATATTGGCAGGAATGGTCTGTTGACCATAAATCACAGGCAAAGCAAGGTCTATTCCACTTTCACGGATATTCAAGCTGGGGACATTTGTCACTAAATGAATGAGCGATATTCGGCTTTGCCCGCCATCTAATGGGGCATTGGTCAGTGGGTATAATCTCAATTGTGGCTCGTCCACTGTGCCAGATAAGGCGATAACGGTGGTCGTTTGTGGCACAAATGTTACCGATTGAGTGAATAATGGGGTGGGATTATCACGGAAAGATGTTCCCGCAGGTAAAATACGCAGTGTATATGTGCCAGCCGCCAATTCACTCGGTTGGGTGCTTTGCCCATATTGCATGGCAAACGCATAGGCAGAGGCTTCGATATAAATATCTACATCAGGAAAATCGGGAATTGTCTGCAAAAATGCCACCAATGCGCTCTCATTGGTGCTACTGGGGAGCGATACAGGTTGGGCGGTAGGCGTTGGGCTTGGGGTGGCGGATGGAGGCAATGTGGGGGTGGATGTCGCCGTTTCTGTGGGGTTATCGGTGGGCAAAATAACCTGTGTGGGCAATGATGAGTCGGTTGTGCCACACGCCGTTAATATCCCCATCATGAGGATTAAAATTAGACGAAATACCTTCATAACGAGACCCTCTCAATGCAATTTACCGTAACACCCCAAATCATAACACACACAGCCCCAAAAACGAAAAGGCAACCACTGATGGTTGCCTTTTTATGACTAATTAACTACGTACCATTGAATCATGGGGTTGGGGTTGGGAATACAGGAAGCGGGACGCTACCCAATTCATCCTCTGGACCAAATTCGTCAATAGTCGCATTATTAGTGGTCGTGGTGGTGGTTGTCGTGGTCACATCACCATTCACAGGCACATCATCTACTGCGGCGCGTCTGCCATTATAAGTGATGGCAAACACATATTGCCCAGAAACCCATCCTTCGATGCCTTCATAGGTGGTGCTAAACCATGCGCTATCGGCAGTCCGTGAGGTGAGGACAAGTTGTGTCCCTGCGGGGATGCGTGCCAGCACTTCTGCACCTGTAGAGGGTTCACGGCGCAAATTGAGATTTGACCCCGGATTTAATTCCACAGTGGTCAAATACAAATTGCGGGTATTGGGTTGAACGACAACAGGTTGTACGGGCTGAACAACGACTGGTTGCACAGGTTGGACTGGTGCAACAGGTTGAACAGGTTGGGCAACCACACCAGAAATATTGCCACGCAAGGTTGCTTCATCGGCGGCAATCAACAAATTGCGGTCTGCCAATTCTTGGGCGGGGACAATACGGTCATTATATTCATATTGCAGGTATTGGGTACTCACCCACCCTGTCACTTCGCCACCTTCAAGCGGGGCATAGCGCACATAAACCCAATTACCCGATGCGCCCAATCCCACAAATTCCATGAGGGTGCTATTTTGAACACCAAGCAGAATTTCACCATCGTTTTGTGGGGTTCTGCGAATATTCAAATTCACGCCCGGATTCAGGTTAATCACACGTACCAACACACGGTCACGGGGAGTTGGTGGTGGGGTAACAGCCGTGCCAACCGCTTCACCAGCCAGATTTTGTGGGATGGTGGGCAGGTCTTTGAGCAATTGGAGTTCATTGCGTGGGTTACGCACTTCTAAGAATTGTGCATTCACCCAAGCGGTAATACGACCACCATCAAGGGTTTGATAGGTGACATTGAGCCATGTTGTCGTGGCATCGAGGTCTGCTCGTGGGTCGGTGGTATCCAAATTGGTTACAGGATCTTCCCAATCCACCAAAGTGCCATTGATATTGAGTTGCAACACATTGCCATCGTTATCTTCTGGCGCACCTTCACGCCCATTGACCAATAATACACTGCCAGAAGGAGCAAGCCCTAATGACAACGCATCGGCGCTGGGATATTGGCGTAATTGCAAATTCGCACCCGGATTCAATACCACACGCCCTGTTGGACCAGTTGGGGTTGTGACCACCACAGGCTGAACAGGTTGAACAGGGGTTGGTTCTGGTGTTGCAACAACAGGGGTTACAACCACAGGAACTTCCGTTGCGACAACGGCGGTGGCTTCTGTCACCACAACGGCGACTTCTGTCACGGCGGTAGCAACTGCCACGGCTTGGTCAGCACCAGGGGCGCTGGCAATACCTTGTAAAAGGCTGGTGGGGACAAAAACAACACGCGGTGGGGCAAATGTTGTGCCATTCAACACGAAAGCATTGTAATACACACCACCATAGAAGGCGCTGGCATCAAATGGCAATTCGGCGCTTTGTCCGCCGATAGTCACAGCCAATGTCCCTGCTTGTGTGGTTGGATTAAATACCACAGCATCAGAGGCTTGTCCAAAGGTCAAATCGGTTGCTAAAGCAAGCCCATCATCCAATGTCACCGAGACACTGCTATCGCCAGAAATGGTATTCACCACGCTCACGACAGCCATATCAGCCGCAACAGAAGATAAATCATCTACCAACACAGCTACTTCTAATTCACTGGCAGACCCTTGTGCGACCACAGTCAAAGCGCCCCCTGTGGTGACAGTGACATCCCCTGTAAAGAGGCTAGTACCATCTTCGGCACGAATTTCGACTGCATATTCACCCAAAGGCAATCCGAGATGTTCTGTCACATCGCCAAATGCCAATGCGGGGACAATTTTGGTATCGTTAGCAAAAATATCTACAGCAGGCGCATCAGAAATAGTATGGGCAAAGCGAACAAATCCGCTTGTTTCATCCGCCGCCGTTGGTGCAGAAATGAGCAATGCTTCTGGCAATGCAGGGGTGCCATAGAGCAACAATACTTGGGTTGTATTGCTCACGAGGCTAAAGGGGCTTTCTGCCACGACAGCAGTACCATCTTCTAGGCTAACAGCAATATCATAGACTTCTGCTGGCACATCAAAGCGCCCAGAGGTAGAGCCATAACCCAACGCAGAAACGACTGTTTGCCCTTCTGCCACAATATTCACGGCAGGCGCATTGGCAATCGCATGAATGACTTGAAAACGAGTTACACCCACCGCAGTGGCAGTAAAATCATCTTCATAAGCCACAAATTGCAATGGGTCAATGCTAGATGCGACAAGGGTGCTTGGTACACCTGCTGTTGCACTCACAGTTTGTTGCCATAATTCGGTGGTCAAGCCCGCAGGACGTACCGACAAGGTATGATTGCCCGCAGGCACATTGAGGTAGCTAGAAGCCACACCATAACGCAACCCGCTAACAGACAGGTTGCCATCAACATAAACATCAATTGCACTCACACCGGGAATGGCATGAACAAAGCGGAAAAAGCCATTGGCTTCTTGTGCCATGCTCACAGACAGTTGCACGGTCATGAGTGCCACGAGGAGGGCTAAAAAGCGAATCAATTTTTTCATAGGGGGGTATCTCCTTATACTATCAATGAGGAATCATCGGGCATGAACGAATCATGCCCGATGCGCGAAGAATCAGGTGCCTTCTTCCCATTGGTTCAAATAGTGAACTTGTTCATCGGTGAGGGTATCAATATGAATACCCATTGCTTCCAATTTGAGGCGGGCAATTTCTTTATCCACATCAACAGGGATGGTATACACATTGGGGGTCATGTTGGCGGCATTGAGGAGCATAAATTCTGCGCCAAGTGCTTGATTGGCAAAGCTCATGTCCATCACGCTGGCGGGATGACCTTCTGCCGATGCAAGGTTGATTAAACGACCTTCACCCAAAATATAGATGAGTTTGTTGCCCACTTGATATTCTTCCACGAATGGACGAACAAGGCGGGGGTCGCCTTTGCTGATTTGGCGCAAACCCTTGAGGTTGATTTCGACATTGAAGTGACCAGAATTGCAGACAATCGCGCCGTCTTTCATGGCTTCGAAATGTTGCACATCAATCACATGAATATCGCCTGTGGCAGTGACGAAAACATCGCCAATTTTGGCGGCTTCGCTCATGGGCATCACACGGAAACCATCCATGACGGCTTCGAGTGCAGGCAATGGGTCAATTTCGGTGACGATAACATTCGCACCCATCCCACGCGCACGGCTGGCAATACCACGACTGCACCAACCATATCCCGCCACAACAAAGGTGCTTCCTGCCAACAACATATTGGTGGCGCGGATGATACCGTCAACAGTGCTTTGACCTGTACCATAACGATTATCGAACAAGTGCTTGGTGTTGCTATCATTTACGGCAAGCACAGGAAAGCGCAATGCGCCATCTTTTGCCATAGCACGCAAGCGAATCACGCCTGTGGTGGTTTCTTCTGTGCCACCAATGACATCTTTGATGAGTTCAGTGCGGTCTTTATGAATCAAGCCGACCAAATCTGCCCCATCATCCATTGTCATTTGGGGTTTGTGGTCTAGCCCTGCTTTGAGATGGTCGTAATAAGTAGCATTGTCTTCGCCTTTGATGGCATAGACGGGAATTTCATCATGTACCACCAAAGAGGCGGCAACATCATCTTGGGTTGAAAGCGGATTTGAGGCACAAAGCACCACATCTGCACCACCAGCTTGCAAAGTACGCATGAGGTTGGCAGTTTCTGTGGTGACATGCAAACATGCCGCTACCCGAATACCCTTGAGGGGTTTTTCACGTTCAAAGCGTTCACGAATCGCACGCAATACGGGCATTTCACGTTCTGCCCATTCAATCCGAAAACGACCACCAGTGGCTAAATTCAAGTCTTTTACATCGTGTTCAACAGCCATTTGAGAAAACTTTTACTCCTGAGATTGTGTATACCAACGAATATGACCCACAAATGCGGGCATTGTAACATAACAACACAAAAATTGCCCAACCTACTTCTATAAGCGTTGGTCAATCGTTGCCTAACTCACGCCAAAAGCCGATTGAGTAACCCATTATCGGCATATTCGGTACGAAAACGCGCCACAAATTCGGCGGGGGTAAAGTGGTGGCGTTGTGTGCCAACCTGCTCAATGGCGTATGTCGCTGATAGCGACCCCATCTGAGCCGAGATTTCGAGCGAATACCCATTCATCAACCCATACATAAGACCTGCACGGAAAGCATCTCCGCCACCAGTAGGGTCTTTCATCGCATCTGTGGGAAATGCCTCAACATGAATTTGCTCATTCCCAATATATGCCTCACACCCTCTTGGTCCATGTGTTATCACCAAAATTTCGACCATCTGGCGCAATTCATCCAACGATTTGCCCGTTTTTTGGCTAATAACCTGCAATTCATAGGCATTGGCAACCATCACATACGCCCCTTGCATATCGGTTGCCAATTCTTCACCACTCAAACGGGCGACTTGTTGGCTGGGGTCATATACAAAACGGATACCCTTATCACGACATTCTTGGGCAATCTGAGACATAGCGAGTGGGTCATTTGGGGTAATGAGTACGAGGTTGGGTTTGCCCTGATACACATCGGCAATCCGATAATTGCGGGCATGTGCCATCGCACCTGTATAGAATGAGGCAATTTGATTGTTCACCATATCGGTATTGCAAAAAAATGAAGCCGTGAATAGCTCATCAATTTGGCGCACGGTACTACAATCTACACCCACACTTTCTAACCATGTACGATAATCGGGAAAATCTCGCCCGACTGTCCCCATGAGCTTGGGTTTCATCCCCAAAAGTGCCATAGTATAGGCAATATTGGCGGCTGTCCCACCCCAATGCTTGGTCATTTCATCCACCAAAAAGCTAAGACTCACTTGGTGCATCTGACCATCAATGAGATAATCGCTAAATTTGCCCGGAAAACGCATTAAATAATCATAGGCAATCGAACCAGTAACAATAATTTCCATTGGTCTCACTTCTATGGGTTATAATCGAATGATATGTTGGTCTGGGGTTTTTGCCTTTAACGACCAAACTTATGTATTCTAAAACAAAATCACGCGAGTGTAAGGGTGAATCTGATGACACTATTCAACAATCAATGGCTGACGAATCAACACATCAAATTAGATATAGATGGTTTACGAAATGGCGCTTATAGCGATAAATATTTTACCAATATTGCCCATATCTTGGGGCAATTACAAAAAGACGATTATCACTTTAGCGGAAAATCGGCACGCCCGTTGGATGCTGATATTAGCCAAGTCGCTGTGGGGCAAATTGAAGTAGAGGCGCAAGTATTTAATCGGCGTGCGCCCTATGCCTTAGTCGGAGGGGTAGATGTGGCACTTATCATGCTACGTCACGCAACGGGCTATTTTGAAGATGGCGAATTTATCTCAACATGGGCAGACCTATACGTACAGGCTGTCCCAGATGGCACAATAACCCATTTTTCAGGCGATACAACCCATATTCAGCCTGTCATCAATATTCGCGGAAAATTGCGCGATTTTACCCTGCTCGAAACACCGATATTAGGCGTATTATCCCGCGCCACGCGCATCGCCACCAATGTTTATGATGTACTAGAGGTATGCAATAACAAGCAGGTACTCTTTTTCCCTGCCCGCTTCGATTGGCACGACACCCAGTCACTCGATGGATATGCCTATTGGCTCGCCATCCAAGCCCACAATGCCCAACGTGGCGGAAATTTAATCCCTCTGGTCAGTACCGATGCACAAGGCGCGTGGTGGGGTGGCAGTGGGCGCGGGACAATCCCACATGCGTATATCGCGTGCTTTTTTGCCGATACAGCCGAAGCCATGCGCCTCTTTGCTTATCACATGCCATTGGATACCCTGCGTGTGGCATTGGTAGATTTTAATAACGATTGTGTACGAGATTCACTGGCAACAATCGCACTTTTTTGGGAAGAATATCGTAAGGCACACGAAAATGGGGATGAATCGGCACAAAAACGCTGGACACTCAATGGTGTGCGCTTAGATACCAGTGGCAATATGCTAGATGCCTCGCTGACAGAAGCCGATGGGCGCGGGGTGAGCGAGGCATTGGTGCATACCGTCCGCCGTGCGCTGGATAACGCATGGACAGCATGGGATGTACCAGAGGCACTTATCCCCACCGCCCAAGCCTATTGCCAAGCCGTGAAAATTGTCGTTTCTGGCGGGTTTAATCGGGAGCGCATCGCCAAATTTGAACAAAATCATGTCCCTGTAGATTTTTATGGTGTGGGGTCATCATTGTTGACCAATGATAAAGCCACCAACGCCGATTTTACAATGGATGTTGTGCGCGTGCGTGTGGGGGATAAATGGGTAGATATTCCCAAAGTTGGACGCGCACCCAATGATAACCCTGCCCTAACACCAATTAATTTAGCCGATTTTGAATGAGGATAATCCCATGAGTGATGAACAAGAAGACCCCAAATACCCATCTAGTTTTTATGATGAACTCAAGCGTGCCGCCGCCAATATTGATAAAGGGCGCGAACCAGAATTTATGGTGGGGCGCATGGGGACACGCCAATATTCCATCAAGGCATTATTAGAGCGCATCGTCAATGCTTTTGTGGATGAGCATGGACGCGATAGCGTTGCGCTCAAATCGGCAGAGACACCCGCACAAAAATATGCGCTCATCCTCGCCACCGCAAGTTATGTGATTGGGGTAGAATCGGTGCTGATAACCGATGCCGAAAAAGCCGAGATTGTCCGCAAAGCCTATGCCGAATTATTCACCTTTGGTCCGTTAGATGCCCTATTTTTGGATGAGACCATCACCACCATCACCATCGAAGGCGCAGATAAAGCCTCTGTACGGCATGGACATGGCGAATTAACCGCCCTTAAACCTCTTTTTGAGGATACCGACCATCTGAACCGCATCATCCACCGTTTACTCAGAGAAGCCGATGCCGATATTTCGCCAGATAATCCCCTCATTGAGACAGGGTTATTGGTGGGAGAACGCCGTGCCTCGCTCAATATCGCCAGCCCACCCATCACCTATTTGCTCTCAGTGGATATTCGCCTACATCCCCCAAAACCCGTGACATTGGCAGATATGGTCATAGGTGGGGTTATCTCTCAAAAAGCGTGTGATTTGCTCATCGCATTGGCAAAATCACCATACGGGGTGTTGGTCGTGGGCGAGACGGAATCGGGAAAAACCACCCTATTGGGTGCTATCGCCCAACATATCACCACACAACCGTTTATCAGTGTGGAGCGTGCAGGTGAATTACGATTGCCAGAAGGTGCAGAACAACTCATTGTCCAATGGAAAACCGATTCGCATGAGGCGATTCCATTTGGGGAACGGGTACATCAAGCCTTATCCAAATCACCTGCTGTTTTGGTCTTGGATGAAGTACGTGCCGATGAGCCAGAAAGTGTCTCGGTGTTACTTTCAGAAGCCCCTACCCCACGCTTACTATGGGCATTTCGTGGCACACCCAATAGCAAGCGATTAGGCTCGGCATTGAGCATTGTGGCACGCAAGAGTAGCCCTGGTGATGGCGATATGGCGGTCAAACGGTTATATGAACGGTTGCCCTTTGTGGTGGGAATTCGCAGACACGATAATGTCCTCAAACTAACCCATATCAGCGAATGGCAATTTGTGGATAATAGCGAATATCCCAATTATGTGGAATTGATGGCGCGGGGGTGGGATGGTGTGGAATTAACAGACAAACGCCCCATGAAGGCGCTCGATTTGCCCGATTCATTTTGGGGATAATTAGCCGAGAAGGGCGCGACAACTTAACGATAAAATTTTTCTTTTACCTCACCCCCCTGCCCCCTCTCCAAATTGGAGAGGGGGAGAAATCATTTTTTAGGTCGGTTTAAGTCCCCTCGCCAGACTGGAGAGGGGATTTAGGGGTGAGGTTGGTTTATTAAGTTGCGTATATAGTGCGCCCTTACACAACCAGATTTCACCAATTATTGATTGGCGTTGTTCACAGTGGTACGAAGGACATCAATAGATACCCCACCACTGGCATAATTGGGGCTGATGGGTTGTGGGGTGGTGTTTTGGGTTTCTGCGAATGTCCCCAAACGGATACGAATGGCGGGTGTGCCACTGGTGCCTGCTGTACGGGCAAGCGCCATATCGGTTTGATATTGGTCAGCTTCTTGGGTACATTCCAACAAACGGGAGAGGTTCAAATTAAGTTTCTTGGCAAGTTCACGCCCTGCTTGGTCGCCACTCATGCGTTGTGACGTGGCATAATAGAACAGTTCTTCGTGCGCCACCCAAAAATTGCTATCATTTTCAGACTGGTCGGCGGCACATTCCGCGAGTTTGGCATATTGGGTGCTATCTGCGCCCAAATTGGCAATCAGGCGAAATTCTAAACGGGCTTTACCTGTCACCACAAATTCTTCAATGAATTGGTTAACCGTATCTTTATAGTCTTGGCAATGTGGGCATAAGAAATCGGCAAATTCAACGACAGTAATGGGGGCATTGGGGTCGCCCAACACAAACGCACCATCACTTGTTCTGTTGGTCTCTAATTGAGAAAAATCTATGCCACTACGTTCTGCGATAGCAGTTTGCGAAAAAGCGACAATTGCCACAAATACCACCACAGCGGCAGCGACTACTCCCCCAACAAGGAGAAAAGTTTGTTGTTGTTGCTGTTTTTGTTTTCCAGACTTCATTTGAGTAGACTCCGTTTTGATTGATTACATTAAAAATTTAACGATTCGCCTGATTTTACACGCGAATCGTTAAATAGTTATGGGTTATCTGCTTTTTTTTACAAAGAGTTAACGAATTGGGGTATTTTAATTGTTGGCATCTTCGATTATGCGCGTCAATGTCGCAAAATCTACCCCACCACCCTCGTATTGTGGGCTAATCAGTTGAACATCCGATACAGCATCACCCACAAACCGCACGCGCACAGCAGGTGTTCCTGTCGTCCCTGCACTACGGGCAAGTTGTCCATCTATCTCATATTGGTCAGAGGTCACTGTACATTCCAACAACCGTGCATAATTCAATTGAAGCGCCGTTGCTAATTCACGACCCGCATCATTGGCACTCAATCGGCGGGTTGTGGCATATTCAAATAACAAATCCATCGCCTGCCATGCCGTGAGGGGGTCGGTTTGTTCGGTGGCACATTCAGTTAATTGAGCATACCCAATGCTATCAGGGCTATTCCCCACCAAACGATGCTCAACCCGTGCCTTGCCTGTCACCACAAATTCGTCAATCAGGCGGTCTACCGTCTCTTTATAGTCTTGGCAATGCCCACAAAAATAATTGGAAAAAATGACAAAGGTGATAGGCGCATTTTCATCGCCCAAAATATACGACCCATCGGTATTGCGAGCGGCGGGCGTATCACCTGTAATAGCACTACCCGATGAACCAGATGTTTGTGAGAGCAAAATAATCCCCACAAATGCCACTATCACCACCACAACGATTGCGCCCACAATAAATAGGTTTTGTTGTTTTTTTGATTGAGCCATGATTGCTCCTTATGGAATATATCAAACGAAATATATTTTGATTATAGTCCAAGGGAGATTGTGAAATTAGGGACTATCATCCCCTTTTGAGCATGACAAATGGTATCATCCATGCGACTTTTTTCTGATAGGCGCGGTACTCATCGCCAAAATAGGCAATCAGGCGTTTTTCCTCATACCATGAACCAATGATGAAATAGAGTGTTGCGCCGATGCAAAATCCCAGATAACCTTCGCTCATCGTGGGGACAAACCATAACACCATCAGGCTAAATAAATACAAAGGATGTCGCACAAACGCATACACCCCCTTCACACTCAATGGTTCTTTGGGGAGTGGCAATTTCGCGCCAGTAAAATAGGCAATGGCTTGGGATGTGCCTAAAAACTGCCCACCATCAATTTGTAAAACCGAAATCAGCAAGCCAATCACCCCTATCCCCTGCAACATGAGAAAAAGAATAGATATGGGGGCTTCTACTTGCCATACAATCCGATTAGACTGCGAAATCATCAGCGCCCCCACAGGCAACAAGGTCATAATCGTGATGCCATTGTAGATAAGCCGATACAAACCATGATAAGCGCGTTCCCCAAATTTTTCTTCAAATGCGCTCTTGGCTTCTTGGCTGGCGAGGATGCTGTGAATAAATCCAAACGCGACTATTGCGAGCAAAACTGCTATCATAGAGGTATTCTTTCTGTACCAATTAAAAGGCTAAACGTACCATGCGTGCTGTAGATATTATTGCAAAAAAAAGAGATGGATTACCTTTATCTGACGATGAAATTGAGTGGTTTATTACCGCTTATACCCATAATGATGTCCCCGATTATCAAGCATCGGCGCTCCTCATGGCAATTTTATTGCGTGGCATGACCGATAATGAGGTCACGACCCTCACAATGGCGATGGCAAATTCTGGTGTCATGCTCGATTTATCGGATATATCGAGTTATGTGGTGGATAAACACTCATCGGGCGGGGTTGGTGATAAAACCACATTGGTGGTCTTGCCATTGGTCGCCTCTTGTGGGGTGACATGCGCCAAAATGAGTGGGCGCGGACTTGGTTATACAGGCGGAACGCTCGATAAATTAGAAGCCATAA
Organism: bacterium; assembly: GCA_033763335.1. Classification (GTDB taxonomy): domain Bacteria; phylum Chloroflexota; class Anaerolineae; order Aggregatilineales; family Phototrophicaceae. The sequence continues at coordinate 8,704 of JANRKU010000045.1, read as the reverse complement.
CGGGTTTTCAGGTACAAATGCCAGAAACCCAATTCCGTGAACAAGCGCGGCGCATTGGCATCGCCTTGGTGGGGCAAACCACCGACCTCGCCCCTGCCGATGGAAAAATGTATGCCCTACGGGATGTGACCGCCACCGTATCCAGTATTCCCCTCATTGCTAGTAGCATCATGAGCAAAAAACTCGCCAGTGGCGCGAATGGCATCGTCTTGGATGTGAAAGTTGGCACAGGGGCATTCATCAAAAATTTGGATGATGGTCATGCCTTAGCGCGGATGATGGTCAAAATTGGGCAAAATGTGGGGCGTGATATGATTGCCGTCATATCGGATATGAACCAACCACTGGGACATGCCATTGGCAACGCCATCGAAATTGAAGAAGCCATCGAAACCCTCAAAGGCGGTGGACCAGACGATTTCCGCGACCATTGCATTGAGGTCGCCGCCCACATGCTCCGTTTAGCCGCGTTGGGTATGGGTGATAAGGGCAAAAAATGGCGCGACTTTACCGTTGTCCTCAAATATCTCCAAGACCAACTCCATAGTGGCGCGGCATTAGAAAAATTCCGCGAAATGGTCATCGCACAAGGCGGTGATGTGAACATGGTAGACAATCCCAGCTTGTTGCCACAGGCAAAAATCATCCAACGGATTCAAGCCGAGCGTGATGGTGTTATTTCCAAAGTGGATGCGGAGCGGGTGGCATGGGCGGCATTTGAATTGGGCGCGGGACGTGCCAAAAAAGGCGACCCCATAGACCATGCTGTGGGGGTAAAAATTTTGGTCAAAGTGGGCGATACGGTCAAAAAAGGCGATATTATCGGCTCAATTCATGCCAACGATAGCAACCATTTGGCAAATGCCAAAGCGACCATGCGTGAGGCACTAGATTATAGTAATGATATGGTGCAACGCTTGCCTTTGTTCTATGATGTCATCGGTGAGGTTTAATCTGCTGCCACCAAAACACCATTTTCATACATATAGGTATAAATGGGCGCATCTATCCAATAACCATTTTCGTCAAAGGCGATGCGCCCCCCCTCCCCCATATAATCCACATCGCGCAAGGCTTGATACACCCCTTCACGGGTTATATCAGGGCGTGGGATGACTTGCCCTAATAATCGCGTTGCATCATATACCAATAGGCTCAAATGGGTCGGTGGCGGGACATAAATATCACTGGCGATTAATCGGTCTGCAAACTCAGGCGATGCCAATGCCCCACTGGTGATGATTTGAATCTCATCCAAATTTTGACGCAATTCTGGGTACGATGGCAAGGCAAAAACTTCCCCGCCGATAAAAGGGACATCTACCGCGCTTGCGTCAGTAATGTCTATACGAGTCGAATCGGTCAATAAAGTGGAGATTTGTGGGTTGGTCAGCATGAAAATATGGTCACTGGCTGGCGTGCTTGCCCATTCGCCAATGATGATAATGGGCATATCCCCAAAAACGGATTGAACCGCTTCATCGGCGCTATCATACCCCAACACCATCACTGCTTTGATAGTCTCATCTAGCAATAATGCCCGCGCACGGTCTTGTGCTGTTTGCAGTGTGCCACCATCATCCACCGCCACCAATTCTAAGTGAGATAATCCCCCATCTTTTAATGCCAGCCGTGCGGGATAAATGGCACTATACCCAATATCCCGATAGCGCCCCTCAAACGGGGCTAAAAGGGCTATACGGGCAATGGATGGGGTGCGCCATACAGCACATCCCGTTAAGCTCACAAACACAATGACGAGCAAGAGCATTTTTTTCATCAGCACAATGTCCGATGTTCATCGTAGGTAATCGAAAAATCATGATAGCCATCGCCACGACAATCGGCGCGGAAAAAGAAAAATGGCGTGACCATCGGATTCAGGGCGGCATTCATCGCCGATAAACTCGGTATCGCAATGGGACCGGGTGGCAAGCCTTTATACAAATAGGTGTTATAGGTCGAATCTACGCCCCGATAATCGGCACGGGTAATGCGGGGCCACCAATTGCCTTTACCTACATTTGGGTGTTCGTATTGCACCGTTGGGTCGGCATCGAGTGTCCAATCTTCATCCAACCGATTGCGATAGACACTGGCAATCACAGGATGTTCTTCATTATGCAATGCCTCTTTTTCGAGAATAGAAGCCAATGTCACGATTTCATACACCGTAAAGCGTTGTGCAATGGCACTTTGGCGCATATCATCCGTGAAATTCACACTAAAGGCATCTAGCAAAATGCGCCGCAATTCCAGAGGTGTCACATCTGGCGGAAGCCGATAGGTATCTGGGTATAAAAATCCCTCTAATGATGCCCCTGCGGGAATCCCCATTTCTTCTACAAAATCGGGTGGCAACACTGCCCCTTTGCCCACCACCGCCAAAAAATCTGCCCCAGAAAAATTGAAATAGGGACGTGTGGCATCTATCACATCTGCCACTTGTTCAATGCGCCAACCGGGGACAACTGTAAAGGTGATATAACTAAAATTAGAATTGGTTAGGGCTTGGGCAATTTCTTTGATATTCTGCGATTTGCTCAGGAAAAATGTCCCTGCTTGGATTTGGCTATCCACATCTGCCAATTTGGAATATTCGATAAATAATTCGACATCACTAATGAGTCCATCGGCAAAAAGTCGGTCTGCCACCGATTGCACCCCTTCACCAGAATATACCGAAAAACGGATGATGGTGGCATCATCACTCATGGGGGCATTGAGTTCATCTTCACGCGAAGCAAGGCTAATTCGCAAATAGACAGTACGGGCAAATGCCATAATGTCATCACCTGCGAATAAAAATAGTGCGCCAACACCAATTACACACACAAAACCAAAAACAATAAACGCGATAATAGCAGTTTGTAAACGATTACGTCTCACAGGCGAGGTCTTTCTCTGAATAGGTGGATACGAATTCATATATCTTCAGTCTAATCGCAAAACAGCTAAAATGGGGCTATGCGTAGGGAAACCATCAGAAAATCACCCACTATTATCATCTAAATAGCGTTGTAAAATCACCCGCGCCGATAAATCGTCTATAGGGTCTGTCGGTTTGCGTTTTTTCTGTTTGGCAATCTCTTGGGCATCTTGGCTAGAAAATTGTTCATCATGAAAGGTAATAGGCAAATTGACCACCTCCCCCAACCGTTCCGCCCACAAACGGACAGTATCAGCGCGGGTATGCTCTCCCTCTACACGGTCAAGGTCAAGGGGAATCCCTACCACAATACCAACCACACCCTGTTCTTGGGCAATTTTGGCAATTTTCTCAAAATCCTCTTGTTTCGATTGACGTGTGATAATGGTTATTTCACGGGCGATGATTCGCATCTCATCACATACCGCCACACCAATCCGTTTTAGCCCATGGTCAAGCCCTAATAACCTGCCTTTGGTTGGAAAATCGGTCATGGTGTGGCTTCCTCAATGGTTAACGAAATACGAATCGGCAAGGTGGGCATCTGCCACATCCAATCGGGCGAAAAAGTCAGTTCTGGAATGGTATTTGGGTCAATATCTACCCGTGTACGCAAATAATCTATGGCTTCTGAAAATGATTTATTGGCAATTTCGGCTTTCACCGCTTCGGGGTCTATTTGCGCCCGCGCCACACAATTCCCAGACATGGTAAAAAACACCGTATCGGGTGTCACCAGCACATCGCCCGTGCGGTATTCTATGGTATTGGGGTCTATGCTCCGTCCACGCACCACTTGACGCGCCATTTGTGCAAAGACAATTTGTTGCCCCAAGCGTGTATTCACCACCAACACCTGCACCACAACCCGTTTGGTGAGGGTCAGGGTGTCTTGCAAATCACCTACATTGGCACTCCACTGCTTCCAATCATCGCGCTCCTCAACAATTTGCAAGGTATCGAGCAACACAAAATCGTCAGGCGAAATTTGTGTGGAATTTTGAATTTCGGTATAAGCCCGTTCTTGGAGCAATTGGTTAACCGTCAATTCCAATGTCTGGCGGTCAGAATCTGTCACAGCACGTTCCACTTGTGCCACCCCCGCGCGGGTTGGGACAAGATTATTCACCGTCACCTGTTCCCCCAACGGACCGACCACCAACACCAAACGTCCCGCGTCCAAATTGCCAATTTCTCCCGCAGAACTCGGTAAGGCTTCAATGGGCAAGGTAATTTCACTACCACCTGTCACCTCTGATTCTTGGGTAGTACGGAATAAAATGGGCGGGTCGTCGGTGGTGCTGATGGTCGTACCAAGTGGGATGGTGAGCGTTGCGCCCGTTTGGTTGATAAAAACCGCCTCCCCTACTGCCAATGCGCTCCCAAATTCCTGAACGCCTGTTGTGGGGATGGATGTGGATTCTTCCACCTCAATTTTCAATACGGTGGCGGGCAAAATACCATTTTCGACATCTATAGAAGTAAAAGAGGGGTCTGGATTGATGACGATTTGCACACTTTGTTCAATCATCTGTACGGCGGGGATAATTTTGACGCTGGCACTCGGCACAAGCAAATAAACCCCTGTGCCAATAATCCCCAACAAAATGGCAATAAGCCCCAAGCGGATGAGCATTTTTGGCAATGTACCCATCGCTGGGCGGTCTATGTTGCGACTCGCTATATCTTTGAGGTCAGATAGCACCTCTTCGTTCTCTGGGCTATCTTTGGGGCGGTCGTTGCGGTCTGTAAAAACTTTGGCACGTCCGCGCTTCCATCTGCCCCGTTCACTCGCTCCAATGGTCTCAAAGGTGCTGATATTCAATTCCTGTGCGTGCCGAATAACCTGCGGGTCATGGGTGACAATCGCTAGGCGAATAGCACGGCGCATGGCTTCGCGTTGCACAAGGACTAAATCCAATTTGCGTATTAAGGCAGTGCCTTCTTCGGGCCACACGAGTAAAACCCGTTTGCCATGAATGAACGATAGGCGGTCACGGACAGAATTAACATCCTCCCCCGCTTCAATTTGAATCAGTTCTCGATTACCAGAAGCCATGTGCCACCTATCTCCGTCTATAAGCATAAAAATTAGTCCAATAGACAGTAACTTGAGCGATTAGCCTCATGCCTAGCCCTATTTTTCCTCATACGGAAATTTTTGGTTTTCGCCCCTTCTCCAGACTGGAGAAGGGGTTGGGGGATGAGGTCAGAAAATATTTTATTTTGCCATTTGCCCAATGACCACACGGGCTTGTTGTAGCGCGTCTGCGAGTTTGCTCACATCTTTGCCACCTGCCTGTGCCATATTGGGACGACCACCACCACCACCGCCAATAATCGGGGCAATTTGCTTGATAATATCGCCAGCGCGGAAAGTCTTGGTCAGGTCATCGGTGATAGACACCATCAATTGGGGTTTATCGTCAAAACTGCTCCCCGCCACAAAAATGCCCGATTTTGCCTTGCCTTTGAACCAATCAGACATTTCACGCAAGGTCTCTACAGGGGTATCTTCGAGTTGCAACACCATTACCGCCACCCCGCCAATCGTCTCTAATGATTCGATACGGGCATTAAAGGCTTGACGTGCCACATCACGGCGTAATTTTTCAATCAATTTACGGCTATGACTCAAATCCTCTTGCAATGCCACCACCCGTTGCACAATCGTTTCGGGTGTGGTCTGCAATTGACCTGCCACATGCGCCAAAATATCCAATTTTTCTTGGATATACGCAATTGCCGCCCCACCAGTGAGGGCTTCTACACGGCGTACACCCGCGCTGACACTGCCTTCACTCACGATGAGGAACATGCCAATATCGGCAGTGGAAGCCACATGCACCCCACCGCACAATTCATAACTGTAGCGTGTGCCATTTTCGATGATGACTGTTCGCACCGTTTCGCCATATTTTTCGCCAAAAAGTGCCATAGCCCCTTCAGATTTTGCCTGTTGGAGCGATTTCACCTCTGATTTCACAGGGTAATTGGCGAGGATAATCTGATTCACTTCACTTTCAACTGCTTTCAGTTGGTCAGGTGTCATACGCGCATCATGGGCAAAGTCGAAACGCAGACGTTCTGGCGCGACCAATGACCCGCGTTGTTGCACATGAATCCCCAAATGGTTACGGAGAGCCGCATGAAGCAAATGGGTACTGGTATGATTGCGCGTAATATCGGCACGGCGCACACTATCCACACTAGCAGATACCCCATCACCGACTTTTGGCGCACCTTGCACCACTTCGCCAATATGAATGATTAATCCACCTACTGGACGGCGGGTATCTTCCACTTCAATTTCCCATTTATCGGCGCGGATTGTGCCTGTATCGCTCACCTGACCACCCGCCTCAACATAAAATGGTGTGCGATTCAGCACGACTTCGACCTTATCGCCAACACTCAATTCGGTGATGGGGCTACCATTTTGGGTTAATGCGACCACTTTGGCGGAAAGTGTCGTATCGCCATAAGGCAAATATTCCACACCATCCGATGAGAGCAATTTTTCGGCTTTGAGGCGATTGAGGACGGCATTATAAGCCTCACCCATATCAATTTCGCCCATCGCCAACCCGCCACCGCTCACAGTAGCATGTTCTTGTTCGGCAGTCTCAAAACCCGACATATCTATGCCATAACCGCGTTCTTCTGCGATGTCTTTGGTCACTTGAATCGGCAACCCTAATGTGGATTTGAGGTAAAAGGCTTTTTCACCATCCAACACCCCACCTGCGGGTAATTGCGCCAACATGTCATCCAATGCCGCCAGCCCCATATCCATCGTGCGACGAAAGCGTTCTTCTTCGCGGGTGATGGTCTTTTTGATGGCATCGGCGCGGTCTTTGAGGTCGGTATAATACCCACCCATCGTTTCGATGACTGCATCTGCTACTTGCCCCAAAAATGGCTCATGTAAGCCGATTTTCGTGCCAAAACGTGCCGCCCGACGGATAACCAATCGGCAGACAGAATCGCGCCCTTTTGCACCGGGCAATACCCCATCTGCCGTCAAAAATACCGCCGCCCGCACATGGTCAGCAATCACGCGATAGGGAACATAATTCGCATCGCGTTCTGCATCGGTATGACCTGTGAGTTGTTGGGTCTTTTTGATGATGGGCATGAACAAATCGGTGTCATAATTTGCCGTTTTGCCCTGCACAATGCTCACAATGCGCTCCAAACCCATACCCGTATCTACACCGGGTGCAGGCAGTGGCTGGTCATATTGCCCTGTATGGGTGGGGTCGGCTTGGAGGCGGTTATATTGCATAAAAACCAAATTCCAAATTTCGAGGAAACGGTCATCTTCTGCTTGGAGCATAGAGACGATGCTATCTTCGCCCAATTCAGGGGTTTTATCCCAGTGAATTTCGCTGGTAGGACCGCATGGACCTGTTTCTGCCATCTGCCAAAAATTAGTTTTTGGACCCATCCGCGCCACGCGCTTGGGGTCTACCCCAATTTTATTCACCCAAATGTTATAGGCTTCATCGTCATTTTGGTACACGGTGAACACGAGGCGGTCTTTGGGCAACCCATACACCCCTGTGAGCAATTGCCATGCAAATTCGATGGCATATTCTTTGAAATAATCACCAAAGCTAAAATTACCGAGCATCTCAAAAAAGGTGTGATGGCGCGGTGAGGGACCCACATTTTCGAGGTCATTATGTTTGCCACTAACGCGCATACACTTTTGCGAGGTAGTGGCGCGTTTATAGTCGCGCTTATCCAACCCCAAAAACACATCCTTGAATTGCACCATGCCCGAATTCGCAAAGAGCAAGGTGGGGTCATTTCCGGGTACAAGCGATGAGGACATGACATGTTGATGCTTTTGTTCTACAAAATAATCTAAAAACGCCTGCCGAACTTCGGCACTGGTCATAAAGTTCATTATCATTTTTCCTGTGTTGAACATCTTAGTTAGGGTAAATTATAGTGGGGTATGGGGTGTGGGGCAAGATGAGGAGTATGCTTGCCCCGTTTATATAGTTATTTGTCGCGTGTGATAGCGAATCCACTCATAAATTGTTTTTGGAGCAAAATAAACACGATAACTGGCGGAAGACTGGCAATCACCGCGCCAAGCATCAACGGTCCATAGGAGATACTGGTATCCACCGAGAGCAAACTCCGCAACCCCACTTGTACCACTTGGCTATCTTCGCCACCGGGCGCAATCAACAGGGGCCACAAGTACATATTCCATACGTATACAAATTGAATTACTGCCAATGCCCCAATCGTATTCCAGCTAATGGGTATCAGCACGCGGAACAAAAATTGGAGCGGATTTGCACCATCCATCTGCGATGCTTCTGAGAGTTCTGCGGGGATATTGGCAAAATGTTGTCGAAATAAAAATGTCCCTGTGGCACTTGCCATAAACGGCAACGCCAGTGCCTGAAATGTTCCACCCCAATCGAGTTGGATAGATACAAATCGGAATAAGGCAATAATCAGCAATTCGGTGGGCATCATCACGGTGATGAGGACAAATCCAAACACAATCCATTTGCCCGGAAAACGAAAATATACGAATGCCAGCCCTGCGAGCAATGACAATATGGTTTTGCCAGTTGTGACGATGACTGCCAAAATGACGCTGTTCACCATATAGCGCCCCAAATTGCGGTCAATCATGACCGATTGCCAGTTATTTTCAAAAGAATCTCCGGGCAGAATTTGAAAATTGATGACTTGTGCATTGTTCTGTGTGCTAACCAACATCGCATAAAATAGCGGAAACCCAAT
>JANRKU010000044.1:0-3127 GCA_033763335.1 bacterium | reverse complement strand
CTTTTTAAGGCGTGGCGGACATACACGCTTCGCGTTAGTCCGCCATTACACTCCTGCCTGTTTTTGAGGTGTAATGGCTGTACTAGAGGCTTTAGCCTCGTATGTCAGCCACAAAAGATACGCCGTATTTAAAAACTAACTTGCATTAGCAGGTTTTAGATAGTCTAGGCAGGTGCTTTAGCGCCTGCCGTAAGTATAAGCTAACGCGGTATTTTGCTACTTGCTTGTAACTATTACTGTTATTTGCGACATGATACATCAATGTTACAATCATGAAAGGATATTATCGCCCTTTCTCTGATTTGTAGAATGGCTACAAAATGACAAAAATCCGCGTTACCTTATGGATAACTTTGTTGATAATGATTTTAACAATCCCCAATGGTCTCTCTTTTGCCCAAAGTGATACCGATGGGGATGGCTTCACCGATGATGTTGACCAGTGTATTAATGATCCTGGGCATTCAACCGCATTCGGTATCGGGTGTCCCGATAGAGATGGGGACGGGTGGCATGATTGGGATGATGCCTGCCCCGACCAATATGGCACGAGTTGGTTAGAACCGACTCGCGGTTGTCCAGATAGTGATGGCGACGGCTTTGCCGATATGAGCGATTCTTGCCCTAGTGAATATGGGCAATATAACGGATGTGCCAATGCACCTGTCCAACCCACACAACCGCCACCCCCTACAGACCCGCCGCCAGCACCCCCACAACCCACTGCGATTCCCGTTGTAGCGACAAATGCGCCACCGCGTAATAATGCTGTTCCTGTGGTCGTGACACCAGCACCACCTATCCCGTGTGAACTCATCACGATTGATAGCACCCCCGCCGATATTTTTGATAGCCCCAATGAAGCGGGTGACATAGTAGGGCAGATTGACCCCAATACCCCCTATACCGTCTATGGGCTTCAATTGCCCACCGATTGGTATTTGATAGATGGCGGGTGGGTGAAATCTGAAGGGGTCATGATTAGCGGGGATTGTGGCGGATTGGTGGGATTAACCATCACAGATTCCCCCATCACCGTAGATGAATTTGACCCCACCACCGCGCAATCATATTGTCTGGAATTGGCAGAATTAGATGACCCAGTATGCTTTTATCATACCTTACAAGGCGACATACAAGTTATTTGCATGATGCAAAATATGGTGATGAATTGCGAAATGGGCAATGGCGCTTTACTCACTTTTTTCCAACAAATTTTTAAGACCGGGTTGTCGCCTGCGCCACGAATAGACGGGTTAGCCAGCGTGACGGGCGATGGTGGTGTAACATCGTTTGATGATAACCAAGCCTATCCCGATTGTGCCGAGTTGATGAGTCAATTCCTAGCACCGTATTTAGGGACTGATGCAACCATCTCGTTTCGTCTGCAAGGGGAGTATATCGTAGGATTTTTGCCTCTGGATGAAGCCTCATTAGAGGAAATAGAAACCCCACCATGCCAAAATATGACCACCCATGCCACACCTGTCGTTGTGAATGGCGAAATTGTGCGCGATTTTATCACCCAACAGGTCATGACCCAATATGAGGCGTGGACTCCCAACGGGTGGGATAATATGATGACCGATGCGGGCGAAATGCCACTGGTCGCATTATTATTGCCGAGCAGACAGCGACTCTTCGCCAAACAAGGGGCATTGGCGACTACCCCGATACGGATAGATTTCTTGAATCAGCTCATCATTTTTGGTGATGGGAGCATCTTTTTTGGCTTTAATACGGCACAATTCACCGAACAGGTCAAAAATTTAACAGGGTTTGAATGGATAACCCCATGATGGAGGCGTGAATGACCTACCCAGCGGGTCCAAAAGGGCTACGTGTTTTTTCGTATGTGGGGGGAGGCAATAAAGGACGCTTGGCGGGATGGGGTCGCTTATTACAAGAATATGGCGACCTCATCTATGCTCAAATTTTGGGCAAAGACTATTATTTGCTCAATCATCCCGACCTCATCAAAGCGGTGTTGGTAGACCATAACGATGATTTGGCAAAAATTCAAATTGGCAAAAAGCCAGCCCGCATCCCCGATGTGGGGGCGGTGACGGCTGATAAAGCCTATCATCGCCAAATGCGAAAATTGCTCCAACCCGCCTTTCAGCCCGCCAAACTTGCCCCATATACCCGCTTTATGATTGACCATACCGCCACATTATTGGATATGTGGAAAACAGGCGATGTGGTAGATGTATCAGAGGCGATGACATCGCTCACACTCACGATTGTGGGGCAGGCACTTTTTTCTGCGGATATGAGCAATAAAGCCGATAGCATGGGCGAATCGGTGCGCGTGGTGGCAGAATATTTGGCGAAACCATCGGCATTGCCGTTGCCCACACGCCGTAATATCGGCGCTCTCAACGCATGGATGAGTTTTGATAAGATTATCAAGACGATTATCAAAGAACGGCAGGCATCGCAGACGTATCCCGATGATTTACTCTCGGTTATTTTGCAATCGGTGGATAATACCGATGGCTTTCGGTTGACTGATGAACAAGCACATGGGTTGGTCATTGCGTTATTTGTGGCAGGTCACGAGACAACCGCTATCGCATTGGCGTGGACATTTGAATTATTGGCGCGACATCCGCATATTCAAGAGGCGCTATATCACCAAATTAAACAGGTCGCGGGAGATGCACCCCTATCTGCCGATATGCTCCCCAATATCCCCCTAGCCGATTTTGTCGTGCGCGAAGCCATGCGTTTATATCCGCCTGCATGGGCATTGGTCAGGCAAGTCGCTATCCCATTCGATTTGAGGGGCTACACCATCCCCACAGGGGCAATATTGCTTATGAGTCCGTATATCATGGGGCATGATGCACGGTTTTTCCCCTCGCCAAATGAATTTATGCCTCAGCGTTGGGAAAATGCGGATGATATTCCGCGCTATGCCTATTTTCCATTTGGGGGCGGGGTGCATGTGTGCATTGGGCAATTTTTTGCCATGTTAGAGGCACAATTGATTGTGACGATGGTGGTGCAACGGTTCTCATTAGCCCCTATGCGCGACACGCCAACCGATATAAACCCACTCATCACACTCCATCCCGCGTTGCCCATTCATCTGCGCGTGGTGGCGCGTTAATCCATCAATGCC
>JANRKU010000043.1:0-8398 GCA_033763335.1 bacterium | reverse complement strand
GGCACAAGGCGCTGTTTATGATTTTTCCCCTCGCGCACCCGCAAGGCGACTTCGCCCCCCAACACTTGGCGCAAATCATCTACTTGGAGCGCCACCAATTCCGCCTCACGAATACCCGTACAGGCGAGGATGGCTATCATGGCTGTATCGCGCACACCGATGAGCGTATTGACTCCGGGTAGGCGCAACAATGCCCGTACTTGGCTGGGACGGAGGCGCAAATGCTCACTATCGGCAGTATCCATTTTGGTGATAACTGTGGCTGTGGCGCTGGTGGGGTGAATATCATTTTGGATACGTACCAGCACCTCATCCACAAAGGCTTTGCGGTCTGCGAGACTTTCTAAATGGGTTGCTTGGGCATAGAGTAAATCACGCAATACGTTGCTTTTGAGCAGATGGTGATAGCGTCCGCGAATGGTCGCCAGATGCACATTGGCGGTGGTGGGGGAGAGGGGGGCAGGGGTTATATCACCTGTGTTCAGGTTGGTCTTGATGCGCTCATGCAATAAATAATGCAGATAGGCAGGTAAATCTGGGGTATACCATACGCGCCCTGTGAGCGATAACCACTCCACAAAATAGCCAATACGCGATTTTTCGTCTTTATTGGGGTCTTTTGGCATGAGCAGGTCATAATTTAAGCCCCATAAGGCGGGGATAATACGTGTTTCATCGGGTGGATTTGTCATGGGTTAACCTCTCTGATTGATATTATAAGGGATGGTTAACCGCTTTGGCAAATTTGTGCTGATGAAATAATCATCATTTGCGGATGCAATATAGCGTGTCCCATATACTGCAACTTATAAAATCAACCTCACCCCTAAATCCCCTCTCCAGTCTGGCGAGGGGACTTAAACCTACCCACAAAACAGATTTTCTCCCCCTCTCCAAATTGGAGAGGGGGCTGGGGGTGAGGTAAAACAACAATTTTATCGTTAAGTTGCTACACATAGGACACGATATATCGTGTCCCTACATCCACAAGAATGATTATAGGCATATAGGAACAGCAACATTACATACCGTCTTGAAACTGATATAATTTGCCGTAGTCTCTCAGTGAAAGGATAATTTCAGTCATGACCCGTACATGGTGGCAAGATGCCGTGTTTTATCAGATTTACCCGCGTAGTTTTGCCGATGCCAACGGGGATGGTATTGGTGATATGAACGGGATGCGTCAAAAATTAGATTATTTGGCGTGGTTGGGCGTGGATGCTATTTGGCTATCGCCTCATTTTCCGTCCCCACAATTCGATTGTGGCTACGACATCTCCGATTATTGTGATGTCGCGCCAGAATATGGCACATTAGACGATTTTAAGCAATTTTTGGCAGAAGCCCATGCCCGTCATATCCGCGTGATTTTAGATTTTGTCCTCAATCACACCTCGCATCTCCATGAATGGTTCATCGAATCACGGTCTAGCAAAGATAATCCCAAGCGCGATTGGTTTGTCTGGCGTGATGGGGTAGATGGTAATCCGCCAAATAATTGGCAATCCGTCTTTGGCGGGTCGGCGTGGGAATATGACCCACAAACGGGGCAATATTATTATCACTTCTTCCTCAAAGAACAACCCGATTTGAACTGGCATAATCCAGAAGTGGTCGAAGCGATGTTCAATGTGGCACGTTTTTGGTTGGATATGGGCGTAGACGGGTTTCGATTGGATGCGGTTGGCACTATTTTTGAGCAAGATGATTTATCCCCCCATATCAGCAAACATCGTTCTGTAGATTTTTTGCGGAATGAAGTTGAGGTCAAATTGGGGACAGCGCCCAAGCTCTTCACAGGTGATGATTGGGAAGACTTATTCGGCACACAGGTCAATTTGCCCGAAGTTCATACCCTCATGAAGCAATTACGGGCGGTGGTGGATGAATACACAGACCGCGTATTAATTGGCGAGACAGGCGACATGATTTATTTGGGCGATGGCACAGATGAATTGCACATGGTATTCAATTTTAACCTGATGACCCGTGATGCCCCATTCACCGCCGAGTGGATTTATGCCAATCTTGCCGACCAATATGCCCAATTGCCCCCCGGCGGATGGATGGCAAATACGCTCAATAATCACGATAGCACCCGCGCCATTAGCCGATTTGATGACGGAACAGCGCCAATTCCCCGCGCAAAATGTTCTGCAACCCTCATATTGACCTTAGAACCCACACCATTCCTCTATAATGGCGAAGAGATTGGCATGTCCAATTATGATATTCCTCACCGTGACCAAATGCGCGATACGCTCGCGTTGGTGATGGGTGATTTGTTGATAGCCGATGGTCACACGTTGGAAGAGATTTATCCCGCTATGCAAAAAATGTCCCGTGACCGTTGTCGCACACCGATGGCATGGTCAAATGCACCTAATGGTGGGTTTTCGCCCGATGGTGTGACCACATGGCTTCCTGTGCATCCCGAATATGCCGATGGGGTGAATGTCGCAGATGAGCAAGCAGACCCGCACTCACTGTTACATTTTTATAAGGCATTAATCGCGCTCCGCAAAAACACACCCGCCTTGTTGCGCGGGAATTATGCCCCATTGGATGTGAAAAATGATGCGGTTTTTGCCTTTACACGCCAATTGGATGCACAAACCTGTGTGGTGATACTCAATTTTTCTGGTGATAGCCAAGCGATAATACTCGATAAATTGCCGATACAGGTCATTTTTTCCACCCATGTGCCGATTGGGGAAACGCTCAAGGGGGCATATACCCTCGCGCCGTTTAGCGTGGTTATTGCGATGAGAAAATAAGGATATACCCCATAAACGGCAACTTAAAAATCAAACCTCACCCCTAAATCCCCTCTCCAGTCTGGCGAGGGGACTTAAACCCACCCTCAAAATGGTTTTCTCCCCTCTCCAAATTGGAGAGGGGCAGGGGGTGAGGTAAAAGAGCGATTTTCTGGTAAATTTCCTATTTTTAACATATTTACCCCAAAAGATGGCTGTCGTTTATGTGCCACCAGAGGGGTATAATCATATTTTAACCACATTACTTTAAGGAAAAAATCATGGAAAAAAGACAGTTGGGCAATAGCGATTTACACATTACACGAGTCGGTGTTGGTGCGTGGGCAATGGGGGGCGGTGGCTGGGAATATGCGTGGGGCAGTCAGGAAGATGACGAGTCTATCGCCGCCATTCACCGCGCTTTGGATATGGGTGTCAATTGGATAGATACCGCCGCCGTTTATGGCTTGGGACATTCAGAAGAAGTGGTGGCGCGTGCGCTCAAGGGCATGGCAAATAAACCCTATGTGTTTACAAAATGCTCATTGGTTTGGGATGAAAAGGGTAACATCACCTCAAACCTCAAAGCTGATTCGGTACGGGGCGAAGTCGAAGCGAGTTTGCGTCGTTTGCAAGTAGATGTCATTGATTTGTATCAGATTCATTGGCCCGACCCTGATGATGAGATTGAAGAAGGCTGGTCTACGCTGGTCGCATTGCAAAAAGAAGGCAAATTGCGCCATATCGCCGTCTCCAATTTTAGCGCATCGCAATTGCAACGGGCGATGAATATCGCGCCTATCACATCCAACCAACCGCCATATTCTGCCATCAAACGGGCAGTAGAAACAGAAGTATTGCCATTTTGCCTCAAAAATAATATTGGTGTGATTGTATATTCGCCCATGCAAGCGGGGTTATTAACAGGCAAAATGACCCGTGAACGGATTGAAAACATGCCCGCCGATGATTGGCGCAAGCGTGATGAGGAATTTCAAGAACCACGTTTGAGCAAAAATTTGCGCTTGGCAGAGGCGATGGCTGATATTGCCAAACGGCATGGTGTTCCCACGCCCAACGTATCCATCGCATGGGTATTACACAACCCCGCCGTGACAGGGGCAATTGTCGGTGTGCGCCATCCGAATCAGGTGGATGATGTCATTGGGGGCGGTAGCCTAAAATTGACCGATGAGGATATTCGCCAAATCGAAAGCGCATAAGGGCAATATTTTGATAAAAATAGCATGTCTTTTTCCTGCAGACGGGCGCGAAATCACCCGTCTGACCTTCTGAAACCTCGTGAACAAGGTTGTTTTGGCTATTTTTATCGTAAAAAAATCGGCATGTCGTAGGGGCTTGCCATGGCAAGCCCGATTTTTACAATTGGATACGGCGGGCGCAATATATTGCGCCCCTACAGCAAGAGCTTAACTTGATGCCTAATAACCGCCCTTAAAAATGATTTTCTCCTTCTTTTTCTCCGTTATCCAAAGTGCCTTATTTTAATTTTTATCAGAATATTCATTAAAATCCATTTACTATTTTCGTATATTGCCCTTTATTGTGCTATATTACCATCATACGGTATTTTGCCGATGACAGATTTTATTATTGGTTAAGGATTAATTTTTATGCCACAGCTACTATCTGGTATGCGTTATATCGGTGTGTTACTCATACTGATAGTTATTATTTCCGCTTGTACGGGTGGTGAACCATCCACCTCACAAACGACACCCCAGCCAGAAGTCACCGCAGTCGCATTGGAGCCTACTTCACAAGCCTCACCTATGCCCGGAGAACGTCGTAATACAGAAGAAGACCGTGATGGCGATAGCATCCTCAACGAAGCAGATTCATGTCCCGATATGGGCGATAATGGCTATGGCATAGATGAATTGGGTTGCCCCGCCGATACCGATAAAGACGGCTTTCCCGACCACGTAGATGGGTGTATCACCGAATTTGATAATGGCTATGGCACAGATGAATTTGGGTGTCCAAATCCCAACCCCGATAGTGATGGGGATGGTGTTCTCGATTATCAAGATGCGTGTCCCAATGAAGGCAATACATCTGCCCAAGAGCAACTTTTCCCTGTAGATGCGAGTGGATGCCCCCAAGATTTAGATTTTGATGGCATAAAAGACAACCTCGATGTGTGTCCTGATGTTGGGGATATGGGGCAAGGAATAGACCCCTCTGGTTGTCCGATTATCATTGCTGATACCGATGGCGATGGTATCCTTGACCAAGACGACCAATGCCCCACAGAAGGCACTATCACAGTAGGGGATGTTAGCTATCCCGTGAACTCATTCGGTTGTCAGATGGATAGCGATGATGACCGTATTTACGATTATCAAGATACGTGTCCATTGGATGGCGATTTGGGATTAGGCATATATGCCGATGGTTGCCCCGTTGAGGCAGATGCCGATAAAGACGGAGACAGCTTTTTTGATGCCGATGACCAATGCCCCGATGAAGGCAACATCGCCCTTTTTGCCGTAGATGACACCGGTTGCCAACCCGATACCGATGGCGATGGGGTCAAAGATTATCTCGACCTATGTATCAATGACGGCGTTGCAGGCTTTGTAGACCCCAATGGGTGTTCCCCAAGCGGGGCAGAAGTGACACCAGAGCCGACAGATATGCTAAACCCTGCTCCGAATGTGTATCTCATTGACTTTGCCTGTATATATGTGCCAGAACTCAATATCATGCGCTTGCAAATCACGCTCGGCAATAATGGCACAGCCGCCATTAGCGCCGATGCCCAATGGCAATTCATGGATCAGTTTTTTATCCAGTCGGGTTTTTGGGGCATGACAGATTATACGGGCGATGTCCGCGCCGATTTTGCACCCGGAGATACCCGCCTCTATCGTAATAATATCGGCGCGGATGGCTTTGCCAGATTCACATCAGATTATTTCACGTTTACCAATCCAGAACCGTGCTTTGTGCCAGATGCCGAGTTACAAGTGACCGATGTTGTCTGCCAATACAATATGTTTGAAGACCGCATGGAGCTTATTTTTACGCTCACCAATGTTGGGCAAGGGTATCTGAGTGCCGATGCACAATATACCTTCATCGGCGCAACCACCGTCACCAATTATATTTCGCCCTTCATCCCGCGTGAGCCACTCGCGCCCAATGCCACGACCTCTTTTGCCATTAATCCCGATGCCAATGGCTTTGCGACCTTCATGGTGGCGGAATATATCACCTATACCAACCCAACCCCATGCTTGCAAGTCGTACCAACATCAGAAGTGACACCCACAGAAGAAATCACGCCTATTATTACCCCCACAGCAGAGGTTACGCCAGAGGTTATCACCAATTTACCCATTATCCCCCAAGTAAATTGTGTGGATAATAACGGCGATGGCACGTATACCGCCTATTTTGGGTACAACAACCTAAACACGGTGAACTATACCATCCCACTGGGCGCAAATAACTTTGTTGTACCCGGTTTACCATCGCGTGGGCAACCGACAACATTTTTGGCGGGTATTCATGAGGATGTATTTAGTGTGATATTTGATGGTAATCCGCTCATATGGTTTTTGGAATATAACGGATATGCGCTCTCTATCACTGCTTCTAATGCAACCATTTCGTGTGATGGTATCGTACCCGATGTAACCCCTGTGGTTACGCCAGAGGTTATCACCAATTTACCCATTATCCCCCAAGTAGACTGTGTGGATAATAACGGCGATGGCACATATACCGCCTATTTTGGGTATAACAACCTCAATACGGTGAGCTATACCATCCCACTGGGCGCAAATAACTTCGTTGCACCCGGTTT
Source organism: bacterium (assembly GCA_033763335.1). Taxonomy (GTDB): domain Bacteria; phylum Chloroflexota; class Anaerolineae; order Aggregatilineales; family Phototrophicaceae. The sequence continues at coordinate 1,804 of JANRKU010000043.1, read as the reverse complement.
ACCTGTTCGTGGGCAACCGACAACATTTTTGGTGGGTATTCAGACCAATGTATTTAGTGTGACATTTGATGGTAATCCGCTCATATGGAGCATCACAAAAAACACGACCCTGATGGCGACTGCCACTAGCACAAGTAACCCATGCGTGATTGTCACACCAGAGGTCACACCAACGGAATATGTCACGCCAGAAATCACACCGACAGAAGAAATCACGCCTATCGTCACGCCTACTGAATATGTCACGCCAGAAGTGACTCCAACCGAATTTGTGACACCAGAAATCACACCGACAGAAGAAATCACGCCGATTGTCACCCCCACAGCAGAGGTTACACCAAACGAAACGCCAACCAGCGAGATTACGCCGATTGTCACCCCTACAGAGACGGATATTCCGCCAACGCTAGAGCCGACATCAGAACCAACACCCACAGAAGCCGTTACGCCCGATGTCCCTGTGGCGGTATGCGGGGCTACCCGTTTTGGCGATGATGGCTTCCCCAAAATTGACCGCACTGGGGAAGGCTGTAGCGCACAAGTAGAGCGTCCCGCGCAAAATTGGCAACCCATCATCATCGGTGGGGCAGTGTGCTTGCCAGAAATTATCTATCACACCAATGAAACGGGTGATTGGGAAATTTTCTGGGCATCGGCATCTCGCGCACCAGAAAACTTGTCTAATGGAGTCGGTTTTATTGACCTCGCGCCAACACGTTCACCAGATGGCAAGTGGATTGCATTCTCTAGCAATCGTGACGGCAATTGGGAACTATATGCGGCATCTGTGGATGGAAGCATCACCATTCGCTTGACTGATAACGATAGCGCAGTAGATTTTGACCCATCATGGTCGCCCGATGGCACAAAAATTGTCTATGAATCGAATGTGGATGGCAATTGGGAATTGCGGATGATAGATTTGCTCACGGGTGAAAAGACACGCCTAACCGATAATCCCGCGTCTGATGTGAATCCCGCATGGCATCCAGACGGGACGCATATCGCCTTCCAATCTAGACGTGAAGATGACTTATGGCAAATTTATGAACTCGAAATTGCCACAGGCATAGTTACCCGTTTATCAGACGGCATAACCAATGACAGCGCCCCGCGCTATAGCCCAGACGGAGACTCTATCCTCTATAAATCATCCACATCTGAATTGCGTAGCCTCCATATCATGAATCGGTCTGGCGAGATGACCGCAATGGTTACGATTACCAATACCACTGTAGAGAATGGCATTTGGTCGCCAAATGGTGACTATATTGCGATGGAAGAAACCCGCTTTGATGGCACTACATTCCTCGTCATCTATGAGGTGGCGACAGGCATACAGCGACAACTGACTACTGGCGATGGTGAATCAGCATTTTCGCCTACATGGATATGTGACACGACCAATATTGTCTTTACCAGTCATATGTTGGGGAATAATAACTTGTATGTGCTATCTGCCACACCGATTGATGCGGTCGCCATTGATGTGACCACATTAGAGCCTGTTATCGGGGGTGATGCGAATCAGCGTGACCCACAAAATACCCCAGCAGAAGAAGATGCCAGCCGTGCGGGTAATTTACCGCCTAGATAATGCTCCATACACGGCAAATTAACGATAAAAGCACCCCCATCCCCAACCCTTCCCCCACTTTGTAGCTGAGGGGGCGACAGTACATTTGAGAATTGACATCGCTAGAGGTTCAAAACCCAATACCGTTAAGATAAGGCTTTTTATCCCCACCCCAACCCCTCCCCAAAAATTGGAGAGGGGCTAAAACATATCCCAGAAATCGGTTTT
>JANRKU010000042.1:0-2148 GCA_033763335.1 bacterium | reverse complement strand
AGTAGCCCACCTCACGGATAGCCTTACGGGTGATAGCCGCCATGCTAAAAAGCATATCCCCATCGGTATTGGTGCGGATTTCGCGCCCCCACCCACTCACCATATAGGCAGATGGATTCTCAATCGCTTTGTTAGCCAGCGTGGCTACCTCATCATAGGTGCAAATCGCATCATCACTGGCGATGAACGTGGCATCAGCGCCATATTTTTCGTATGCCAAATAGAACCCCTCATTCCATGATTTAGCGAGACCACGATTCACCCGATAATCATAAAAATGGACGTTCTTCATTTCGTCCAATTCTTCACAGACTTCCACCACATCAGGGTAATTGCTGTGCAAAAACAGATGCCATGTGATGCCCTTGCCATCGGCAGTATCTACCAGCCGATAAAGGTCATTAGCCAATCCATAGGCGGTGAGGATGATGTGCATATTAGGCGGGTTGCTCATCGCGCACCTCCTCTGCCCAATCCCACAAATAAGGTTTAATGGCGGTTTTCCATTGGCGTTTCAGCCGATTCCCAAACCCCTGTGCGCCTTTTTCTCCATTGGAGAAATGATATGTATAGGCATCGTCCTCAAATAAGGGAGGGGTTGCCCAAATACGCTTATTCCCATGTACAAACACCTTGCCATTTTCTACCCCTCTGGTGAGCCATTGCATCCGCGCAAATGCAGGGTTGTTCAATTCGTAGGTGTCCCGCGAGTTTACAAACACCCATCCATCAATAGGCATAAGCCGTTCCAAATACCCTAACCAATCCAACGGATTGCTAAACAGCACAACATCAGGCTTTTCTCCTCGATGATATTTGACATACCAATAGGGCGTGAATAGCATAGACGTTTTGCCAGCCGTCACTTTGGTATCCCCTAATAGCGCGGTGATAATATTGCCCTGCACCTCACAATGTTGCGTCACATCAATTCGATTCGTCATCTTGCATATCCTCTCCCCCATTGTCGGGATTATCTTGGCTATCTTCTTGGTCTTGGTCGCGTCGTTGCCCTGCAACTAACGCCTCTTGCCTGCGGTCAAATTCCTCATTCGCTTCAGCTTGTTCCGCTTTCGCCTTTTCAATCACTGCATTAGGATCTTCAATATCCAGAGGCAACAATCTCAGTGCCGTTTCCCCATCAATTAGCCCTTTTTCGAGCGCCAATTGCACCGCCTGCACCGTCAATGCACCATCGGCATTGGTGAGGGGCATCCATGCAATAGAGGCAGTTTCCGCTTGGGGGATGCTGGTCTCATATGTGCGGATGAGCGAGAGCGCCACATCCAGCACCTGATTTAACCACCGTGTGACCTGCCCTTGCTTCTTTTCGATAAAGCGCGTGAACGGTGGCATCTGGCTCTCAGCACTCGCCTTGCTACTGGCAATGGCATTACCCCAAACAAATTCGGGAATTTCGCTATGCTGGAGTATGAGGTAAAAGAGGAGTTCCAACAGGTTCTGCGTGTCGGTGGTGAAGCTGGCGGGTGATGCCCATTTGAATTTTGCACCACCGCCCAATGTCAACATCTGGTCAGCATCAAAATCCATTACCCGTTGGGTTTGAGTTTCGCCGTTGTCATCAATGTATGTCTCGGTTTTCGCAAAATGCGCCCAGAAATTTTCAATCTGGTCAACATCCCCCATCTCCTCAATTACAGGCGTGGGTCGTCCTTGCCGTTTGTTACCCGATATGGCGTATTCGAACACCTCATCATACCGATACATCGCATGAAGCAACCCCTCTGCCACAGGATGCCCATACCGTTCATCGCTACCCGCATCATTGGTAATATGGATAATTGGTATCTTGCCGATGACATTCTTAAACGTCTGTGTTTTTAGGGTGTCTCTCCGAACACGATACTGATTGTTTTCTACCACTTCCACATCCACAGACACGGTTCTTACTCGCTCAGTGGCGGTATAGTCGTTGGTGATGGTCATGCGCGAAAAGGTGTAGGGGTTTTGGTGTATTTCGGTAATGCGATACCCGATAATTTTAGAGTAGTCATCCTTAGCCAAAATCGGCATGACAACCTGTGGCGGCAAGATGGTGACGGTCAAATCGCCATTGATAAGCAAATAACAATCGCCTAGCGCCAGCGCTTCTTCATATGCTTCAATTAATTTTGAGTGATACTCACC
>JANRKU010000041.1:0-25429 GCA_033763335.1 bacterium | reverse complement strand
CCCAGTACCAGCACCGAAATCGGATGAACCTGACCCCAACGACCCAGAGGACATCCGCCATGCCATTCCCATCTATGGTGCTGACCATTGGTATGTCAAGCATTATCTCGCTTTTGTGAAATTGTTGCGGGAGGTTATCCCCAATCAAGATTCAATGGTCAACCATGAGGTATCGGCAGAGGGGTTACGACTCATCGGCAAACCCATCTGGAAGGAGTTCCCCAGTGGCGCGAGTGCTATCACGGCATTAAAAGCCAAATTGGGCATCAAAGACACACCCACACCACCCGTAACCACACCGAAGCCTGCACCTGTGCCAGTACCAACACCACAGCCAGAGGTATCCACAAATTGGCAAAAGGAATTTGCACAATGGTTATGGGATTTCTTGGACATCGCGAGCATCGAACAATATGAGGTGATGTCAGGCAAACAGGTATCCGACTATGCGACCCTCAAAGATGCCACTGAGGATGCCACATCCATCGCTCAAGCGAAACAATGGACAATCTGCTCATATCGTGCCACTTATGTCAAAAAGGGAGAAAAAACCACCTATATCGAATTTCAAGGATTATTCCCTGTGCGGATGTATGGACGCTCATCCACCTTCAAAACACAAGTGGGGGAGGGGTACTACACTGCCAATGGGGTGGATAAATGGGAGGCAAATCAGACCTACAAAATTGAGGGATTACGGGTTCGCTGGCAATACGACCAAAACAGGATAGCCATCGCCAGCAAAGTCGAGCCAATTCAATACGAATTGGATGAACCACCGTTAGATTTAACGCCAGAGGAGCTTGAAGCGATGGCAAAAGTGGATATTTAGGCAATTTTGGACGTGTCTCGTGCAAATAGTTGTGTTAATGATGGATTTGTGTTAAATTTGTCTTTAACGAAATCACAACATAGTTTTTCCCCTAAACGCAAAACGCCTGTTTCTAGCAGGCGGGGGAATGCTGTGGGGTGATTATCTCAAAATTTGCATGAGGCACTGGTAATGCCTTATGTCCTTTAGTGTACCTAATTTTCGGTTATGTGTCAAATATTGGCTTGGCGTTATGCAAGGCAAGGAGAATTGGTATGAGTTATGCAGTATCAGACTGGGTTGTCAAAAATTGCCAGCAAACGGGGTCTAAAAAACTGGCAATGATGATATTGGCATTCCACGCAGATGATAAGGGCGAGTGCTTTCCCTCACTCGAAACGCTATCAAAAGAGGTGGTTGTTAATGAGCGTCAAATGCGAGTTATTTTGCGTGATTTGGAGAATTCAGGCGAAATCGAAACCGTATCTGGAGGTGGCAGACGCACCAACACATATCGGGTTTTGGGCTATAGCAGAGCCATAAAATCGGTTGTAAGTCCTATAGAGGGGCAGGGTACAACATGGGTTGTAGGCAACACTTCTCATACTCAAAATCACCCCTCTGGGGGGTTATTTACAACCCCTCTCATAGAATCTTCGCCAATACCCAATATACCTAAAATCACCCCTCTGGGGGGCAGTGAACAACCCCTCTGGGGGGCAGTGAACAACCCCTCTGGGGGGTTATCCACAACCCCCGAATTAACATATAATAAACCTTCAAGTACCATAGAACAAACAGAAAAAGAAAAAAGCATTGTCGCACCTGTCGGTGACGACACAGCGCCGACCCCTTTGCTTGAATCACAGACAGTCACCCCAGAAAGCAAAGATACCCATCAAACCTCTGAGGTGGTGAAACCCACCAACACAGCCACACACACCGTTGAGGAATTGCCAAAACGCAAATTGCCCCCTAAAACCAATTCGGTGGATAACACAACCATTCAAACCAACACCCCCCCCATAACCCCCCCTCATGGCGACAAGGTGCGCGTGTTGACCGACCATCAGAAAATGGTTGGGGCAATCGTCAAGGCGTTTGGCTGGTCGTTCAACAAAATGACCAAAAACAATCGCGGATTGGTCGGCAAGGTTGCCCGTGAATTGCTCGAAGCCTCTGCCACCCCCGACCAAATCCCCGCGCTCTACGAGTTTTGTAAGGGGCAGAAGTGGAGCAATGGCATCTTCTCGCCCGCCGCACTGTCTAGCCAATGGGCAAATTTCTGCGCCACCCAAGATAACTCAAATGGGATTCTCCCCGTGTGGACACCCCCGCCTGGGTATGTTGGTGTCAAGTTTAATTACCCCAAACGCCCAACCTATGACCCACTCGCTGAAACCGCTTCGGATGCCAGTGAAGAATTAACACCTGCTCAAATCCGTGACCAATTGGCGGAAATCCTCAAGAAATTCGCCCAAAAAATGACTATCGAAGAACTCCCTATGACCGAAGATGACCCGATGAATGAGGTGTTGACATGGTAATTCAACAACGCAACAACAATAATAATCAAACTGGTGGCTATCGCCCACGCCCGCAATCAGACACCCGCTTGGGGAGTATCCCCGACAATTTTCCCTACAGCCAAGAGGCAGAAGAAGCGGTGTTGGGGTGCATTTTCATAGAGCCAGCGCTGTTTAGCGATATTGTCCACACCGTGAAAGAAAATAGCTTTTTTCTGCCCCGCCACCAATACATCATGGGGGCAATGTCGCGCCTATCCGAGCGCAATGAAGACATCGATATTATCACCGTTTCGGAGGAATTGAAGGTCATGGGACGGCTTACAGATGCGGGTGGGGATGCGTATTTGACCCATTTATTGACCGCACAAGCCACAGCCCGACACATCAATACCTATGCCCGTATTGTGCAGGTCAATGATGCCCGTCGGCTGATTTTACAGTTGGCAGATGAGGCGAAAGCATTGGCGCTCAATCCCGAAATGGATGCCACCGAGATTATTGCCAATCTGGGTGTGGCGATTGACCGCACCTCATCCGAACTCACCGCGCACGACATGGAACCCCTATACAAGCATGTTGGGTCGGTGTTGAACCAAATCCAAACAGGAATGGAGGCATCACCCATGCAATTAGTGAGTCCTACAGGGTTAACCGAACTGGATGTCATGATGGGCGGATACCGCCGTAAAAACGTGTATATCGTGGCGGGACGCACGCATAATGGCAAAAGCACATTGCTCTACACCTCCGCCTTAGCTGATGCCAAATTAGGCAAACGGGTGGCATTTTACAACACGGCAGATGGGGATATCGAGACGGTTGTGTTGATGTTTTTGGCGATGGAAACAGGCATTAGTCCGAGTGCGTTATTATCGGGCATCACCCCCATGCAATGGCGACATGTGCTAAAAGTGGCAGGCGATATGGCAGAATTGCCCATCTACATCAAGTCAGATAAACGCTTGACCCCTAAAGCCCTATATAACCACGCACGGGCGGTTAAATTCAAATATGGGTTGGATATTATCTATGTGGATTATTTACAGGCGATGGTCGGCGGACCGAACATGAATGACACCGAGCGCAACAATTACATCTCGCAAGCGATGGGTCAAATTGCTTCAAAACTGAATGTCGCGGTAGTCGGTGCGGCGCAAATCAATCGGGCAGGGGTGAATGGTGGCAAAGCGCCAGAGGCACATCACATTGCGGGTAGCACCAAATATGAGATGGATAGCCAAGTGATAATCATTGTTCACAAAGAATCGCTGTATAACAAAGATGCCGACCCCACCAAATTGACGATTATGGTGGCAAAGAACAAGGTCACAGGGCAGACAGGCACACTCTATGCCCGTCTCAATCCTCTGACAACTGCCCTAACGGATTGGTCAGATGCGGCAGATGACGGCGGATAAGTGCGACAATAGACCAGTGGATAATGCTATGAGATAGCGGAACGGTGAGGATGAAAATACCATCATATATGGTTTTCATGGCTTGTAATAAAATAAGACTTATGTTATAATCTCTTACATCAGACAACACCGAAAGGACAGTGTTTATGGATAGATAGCACTTTTTTGACCCATTTTTTTAACCGATTTGACGCATGAAAGCGAGAGAAAACCCATGTCCGACCCATTACCCCAAATGCCACCATCAGATGCCCCCCCAATTGACCCAGATGCTCCGTATCGGCATCTGCACCAAGACGACTTGCAATGGTTGCATGACCAACTGGATGCCGTCAACGAAAAAGTGACCGACTGGTTCGCCAGTGACTTGGATGCCATCCCCGAAGATTTGGATGGTATCAATTCTGCTTATATGATGGTGGCGATGGAAATCGCGTGGCGCGAAGCCTACGGCATGGGGGGAGGTGAGAATAAGTAGCCATGATTATCCCTGTCCTCCTCCCCCTAACCGATATTCCCGACCCCGCCCTTACCATTTTGGCACAAGCAGGGCAAGCGAGCGCATTGGAAGCCCTCACCCAACAAGCAGATGAATTTGCTGTGTATGAGGCAAGCGCACTTGCCCAAGCCAACGACCTGCTGAATGACGGGTATACCCTACTTTTCCGTGAACGGGTGGAGACAGCACAAGGGACATCCTTGTGCTTGTTCTTCCACAAACCCCCAACCCCCATCGAATCGGTCGAGCAGACCGCCATCAAGGAAGCCATTCATCTCTACAACCATCCCCCGCAACCACAAGCGGGTGGGGCAGGGGAGCATCCCGACACGCACCGCCTGCGGGCTGTGATAGATGTGCTTCTCAAAGTGGGCATCTTCCCAGATGAAGAGCCTGTCAGCGATGACACCCAAGTGGATGCCCGACTCCTTCGTCTTGAGGAGGTGGGGTGGTGAAGCTCGAAGTGAAAACGATTGTCCTCATTCTTCTGGTGGGTGTACTCGCTTTGTGGGTGGATACCACCCGCAGGGGGTTGACCATGAAGAACTTAGACCGCCAGATATTTGACGGGAAATAGGAGACCAGATGGATACTCAGAAACCGAGCAAAGAATTCTGGATTGCCCATGCGCTGGAAAAACCACACTTGGACAAATTATCCGCAGAGGGGTGGGACATCATCCACCTGCAATTCGAGAATGGCATCCTGCATGGTGTGTTCTCACGGGATAAGGTGGTTGCGCCCGTCTCTGACCCGCCACCAACACCCCCCAAGACCCTTATTTCCGAAGCGGTGCAGACCGTCATCATCCCGACGGTGGTTATCCCACCTGTTCCTGTGGTCATAGACACACCTGACGAATTGCCCATCCCCAACCCGATGAATGAGGGTGAATCGGTGGATGAAACTCCGCTAGAAGATGAATCCCCAACCCGCATCTCGACCACCCAACCCCCTGTGATTGTGGTAACAGCATCCCCACCAACCGATTTTGAAGCAGAACTCCAACGCATCAAGGCAGATGACACGCTTTCACCAATGGAGAAAGTCGCGGCACTGAAGAAAGCAGGGGATACCATCGCGGTGGAGAAGGCACGGAAAGCGGGAGAATTGGCATGGAATGCGTGGAACAAACTCTACCCGGTAACATCCACTTTCCGCCAACTGCCAGAGGAGGTGAAATCATGACACACCTCCCGCAAGTACCAGCCGTAGATGCTGAAAAACTGCAAACCATCATCTCCCAATTGGATGCCATGACCTGGATTGAGGAGGGGGTGTTCACCTCATCCGAAGCGATGGGCGATTTATTCCAACACATCGTCACGGTGTATGGACAAGAAGAGTCGTTGTGCATGGCGCTCACAGATGCGTGGCAACGGGTGCAAGGCAATTTCGTCACCACAGGCAAGGCGGTGTCATGGATTGCCATGCAACAAGCCATGATTCAGGAATTGGAAGTGCAACGGGATGCGGCGTTGGATTATGACACCACCGTGTCCGAGATTCTGGCAGACCAAGCACACATGATGCTGAATGCACTGGAAGCCTGTGGTTGTCCCGAAGAGGAAGCGGATATGTTTTTGCAGGTGTTTTGTGACCATCCCGAAGATATGCCCGATACCGCCAAAGAATTGATTCGCCAAGCCGTTGAAATTGTATATAGCCAAGAAATGGAGGAACTGAAGGATGTCAAGTGAAACAACCCCAACGACGGTGATAACGGAAGAACAAGCCAACGCGGTCATTGCCCAAATCACCAGCAAACTGGGAGGGGTATTTGTAACCCCCACCGCTATTGAGCCTGTTTTGGAAGAGATGGTGAACAACAACAACGCGCTTGCCCCCATCGCCAACACCGTCTGGGATATTGTACAACGGATGCACAAACAGATGGGGGAGGCTGTGACCATTGTGGCGATGCACCAAGTCATGGTGGAAGAATTGACCAAACAACGTGATGACAGCTACCAAGAGGCATTCGATGAAGGGGTGCTGGCAGGTGAAGAATGTGCCTTTGAAGATTTCTATGTCATGGGCATGGGTGATTTTGGGGGTGCGATTAGCATGAATCAGGTCGCAGGATTGTCTGAAATCCAAATCAGTACCTTTGTAGAGGTGGTGTATGAAGAGGGACTCGACGACAAAGCCAAGCAGATGCTCCATGACCTGATTGTGTATGTGTGGGAGCAATCCGAAGCCGGTATGGGGAATGTGGAGTTTTAGTCATGAGCCAATGTCCCTATTGTCGCGGTAGTTTGCGGGTCATCCACAAGAATCAGCGCGTGAAAGATACGGAGTTGCGGGTGGAACACATCCACCAATGTCAAAGATGCCGACGCACCTACACGACCACCCAGCTTTACATCCAAGTCTGCGGTGTGCCATTGAACGAAAAAGAAACAGCTATAAAGGAAGGCGGGCTATGATGCCCAAAAGACACTTACTCGCAAAATGACCCTCACAGGGGATAGTCAATGTCGTCGAAAACACCTATCCCCGTGAAGGCATTATCCCATTGAAAGGATCATTACAATGTACCTGATACAAGCCCAACAAAACAAGGGCGAGTGGGTGACAATCACCCAGCACGCCGACCAAGCGCAGGCGAAGCGTATGGCAAAATTGTTTTCTGTTGAAAACCCGACCATCCACCGTGTGGTGATGGTTGACGAAACCGCTACTGAATCCCTCATCATGTCGTATGAATGGGGTAAACCCTTCATCCAAACCGATGGGGTGCAGACCTTTGTGCCAGCCTACTATGACTCGCTGACCAGTGACGATGAGGACAACGACGATACCCCTCTGGTATTCTACGCCATTGAATCCCGTCTCAATCCCGTCCTGAACGAATTGCGCTACAGCGCGTGGTCACGCCACAACACGCGCCGTTTCGTGGATTATGAGGAAGCAGAGGCTTCTGCCCAATCCCTCAGTATTCAACATCCTGAACACGATTTCCGTGTGGTCTATGCAGATGTTAATCCCATACCTTCTATTGTATTCAGAAGTGGGGTAAAATATGCCCACTTGGGTGATGCGCCAGTCGCACCAGCTGAGATGGGTGATTAACGAATGAATTTGCATAGGATGGTAACAATGGCTAAAGATGATGTCATCATGTGGTTTGATATGGTGGAGGGGTTTGAAGCAAAACTCCAAACAGCAGTAGACCATATCAATAAAGGGGGATATGTCCCTGAATATGGCGATGTGGCATGGAACTTATCGTTTATGTCGACCGTTTGTGTACGAGAATTTGCACGAGATATGGGGAAATTGACTCCAGAAGATATTGCCTTGTTGGAAGAATATTATCGTGTTCATCGGGCGAATAAAACGCGCACAACATCAATACGACTGGCATCATCAGCAGTTCGGATGATAGATGATATTGCGAAATGGTTGGTAGAGAATACCAGTGTGCGTCATGTATATCATGGTGATGCCCCCAATCGCAAGCTCATTGTGTTATTTGCTATCTATCATATCTACCACTTGGCAACCCACCCCCAACAGCCCTAAAATCTTTGTAATTAAATAGGAATTATGTTATTATATACCTACCTTAATTACTCTAAAAACCCTAAAAAGGTAGGTATAGATGTCACATTTACCCCCTCCCCAAACGCCTCCTATTACATCACCACCCCCACCCACGCACTACCTCCGACCGCATCTCACCGCCCCGCACATCCCACCAGACTGCCCAGACTCGCCCATCACCCCTGTGTATTGTGGCGAATTGTCGGGGGCAATCAGTGGCGATGTGTATAGTTATGGCTATCTCACACTCGGCAACCAATTGGTCTATCTCAACATGGGTGGTCCACGAATGGCAGTCGAAGCGATTCGCTCGCGCCTCTCGCGTGGGGAGATAATCCACCTCACGCCAGAAGATGCCCCCGCCGAAGAGTTCACCGTGACGGGGATGGGCAAGTTTGAGGATTACACCGAGAACATGTCCAGCCATCACTTCCAGAACACCATCCTCATTCATCGCAACCTCACCCCGAATTACAATGACCCCGACACGCTGACCTTCGCCCTCATCCTCGCCAAATCACCCAAACAGGTCTATTCAGCCTTTCACCAACACCTGCACCAACTACTTGGGGTGGCAGTGTTCCCGCACTGGATACCCACCCTGTGGGCGACGGGTCTCTCTGCCAAGTTCATTGAGAAATGCAATGGGGTAGGGGCAGTTGGCTATGGGATTTACCTGAAGGCAACGGATTGGGAGAGCATCATCGCACTTGGTGTATCCACAGGGGCATTGCCCTTGAGCGAGACGGCTGAGAGCGGAGACACCATCACCATTCTGGATGTGAATAAGCTGGAGGCTTCTACACCTCTATCCCCATCTCCCATATCGCCCACACCCGACCCCCTCAGCACCAGTCTGTATGCTCCCATTCATGCGGTGCTATCTCAGCATCTCAGTCACAAACTGGATGCCGACACCCTGTGGTCACATGCGCGTGATTTGTACCCCATCATCACCAAACACATCACCGTCGGCTGGCAACACAGCCGTGACCGCCAACGTGAGATGCACAGTGGCATCTTTGGCTATCTCTACACCCGTACCACCCAACACATTCGTTACCAAGAATTGTTGGATGTGGTGGAAGCACTGCGCGAGTGTGCCAAGACACTGGATGTCGCCCCAGCACCCTTTGTCTACCCCATCACGATGGATTCGGATGGCAGACGGGCATTGTATCGGGTGGTAGGAGAAAACGAAACACTTGTGCTATTATTAGATGAGGACATTCAGCGCCTGAAGAAAGCGGATTGGCGTGGGAATGTGATGAAAGAACGTGGGATACGGGAAATTCTTGCCCGTCATATCAATGATGAGAGTCTGTTGAACAAGGTGTTCTGGGTCGTCAAAACACAAGGAGAGTATTAATCATGAGTCGCGGACTGAACCGAGAAGTCATGGGATTTTTCGCCATTGGAGAAAATCATCATGAAGCAATTCTATCCCTCATCCAACCATCGTCTATCAAAGAAGCACGGATTTTAGACCCCTTTGCAGGTGAAGGCGATTTCCTCCTCAAAGCCTCACAAACATGGAATCTGACCGCCTATGCCAACGAACTGGACAAATCCCGCGCCCAACTCTGCATAGATAAATTCGGGTCAACCAATGCCGTGCAAGGGGATGTGGAACGGTTATCTGCTTCACTCGAAGCCTTCAGTGTCGGCTGGTACAACCCGCCGTATGACAACGACAAGAACGCGGATACGTCTGAGACCAGTGATGCCAAACGCATCGAATACCGTTACCTGCGCCATGCGTGGAAATGGATTCAGCAAGGTGGTATTGTCATGTGGGTGGTGTATCGCCATCACATCACCGAGAGCGCCGCCACCTTCTTCAGCCGTCACAGTTCACGGGTGGACATCTGGGGATTGCCCGGTAAACACCTGAATGAGTACGACCAAGTGATTGTGGTTGCCATTAAAGGGAAGCACAGCAATCCACAAGCACTCTACGAACACATCATGCTCACCAAAGATACCCCCCGCATGTTAACAGTATTGGACAAACCCGTCTACCAAATCCCACCACCCCCAACCATTGCCAGATTTGTGTTTGCCCCCGATTCGGTCTCACCCGACTTAGGGTTAACCCTTATTCAAGAGCGAGGCGCACATTTCTCACCGCGCTTCAATGCGTTATTCGCACCACCCCCAGATAACGACCAAATTGAGACCATTGTCCCACCGCGACCGGGTCACATGGCGTATGTGTTGGCAGGGGCGGCGACATCTGGCATTGTCATGGAGACCGACACTTACGGCAAAGTGGCGATGCGCTCTGTCGTGAAGCATGTTGAGGAGAAATCCCCGACCATTATCACCGCATCAGGCAGTGAGCAGACCACCGTCACCAGCAAACCGAGAACATCCATTACCCTCTTAGCACAGGATGGGAGCATCATCCCACTCTCTGGCGATGATGCTATTCTGAGCTTCATTGTCAAGAATAAAGACCGCCTGATTGAATTCGTGAAGACCCGCTTCAAACCGGTGTATGCCTTTGATTATGGGGGATTCAAGCGCATTTTTGACGGCATTCGACTCAATGGCAAACATGAACTATTTACCCCGCAAAAACATGTCATTGGTGCGATTCTACGGGGATTTGAGAGTCGCAAAGGGATACTCTTGGTGGGTCAGATGGGGACGGGTAAGACGGCGGGAGGAGGCACAGTCGCATCCGTCATCGGCTCTGGCGCACATCCATCATTCCGCAAACAGATTGCCAGTGGCGGAGTGGTAATAGTGGTCTGTCCCCCTCATCTGGTCAAGAAATGGAAACGCGAAACCCTCAGCATCAATGCCAATGCGGTTATCCATCTGGTCAATCGCCATGAGGATATGAAAGCCTTCATGGAAGTGCCTCACCAACTCGGTCATCCCAAAATCGCTATCATCAAGCGCGACATGACCAAGCTCGGTAGTGGGTGGGGGGAATCGGTGCTGTGGAAAAAGCACAGAACCGTATTTTGGAAATATGGGGAAGAATCCCCATTTGGCACAAACATTAGAATTCACGAAAAGGAATTCCCGCATTGTCCCACTTGTGGGTCGCGTTTGACAACCGATGAAGATACCCGCACCAAAGAGGGTTATCTGCAATACCTACGCGCATCCAAACGGGAGTGCGGTCATTGTCATTCACCCCTCTGGACAGAACTTCGCCCCAAAAATACACAGGGCAAGCATACCACCTATAAACAGGTAGCACGCTCATGGCGCGAATACGACCCATCGAAGCCTCGCCCAACCATCACCCTGACCAATCCGCGTTATCGCCTTGACCAATTCATCAAACACCACTATCGTCACCAGATTGCCTTGCTGATTTGGGATGAAGTGCATGAGGCACAACACGGGGATACAGGTAATGGGGAAGCATTTGGCAGACTCGCCAATTGCGCCAGCGCCGTCCTCGCGCTGACCGGTACGCCATTCAATGGCTATTCCTCATCGCTGTTCAATCTGGAGTACACGCTGAATCCCCGTATCCGTCGTGAATACTATTGGGGTGGGGGAGTGAGATACACGCGCAAACAAAAGGGGAGTCATGAATACCCCGTTGAACTCGCCAGTCAGTACACCACCACGCGCGGACAACAAGAGGCGCGCTGGGTGGCACAAATGGGAGTGCGTGAGAAGGTCGTCACCAAGACCCCACAATATTCGGCTGGCAAGATGACAGGCACAGAGACGTATGAACGCCCATACGAAGAGGCACCGGGTATCTCGCCGCTACTGGTGGCAGAGATGCTCGACCACACCATCTATTTCAGTCTCGCTGACCTCAAGAAGCACTTACCGATGTATTCCGAGACGACATTGGCTGTCACACCTGATTCCTCGATGATGAGTGAGTATGAGGATGTGGTGGACAAGATGCTGGCAGAAATCAAAGACCAGAGTCATTTACCCGCCAGTCAACGCGATAGAACACTGCTACCCAAATATTTCCGCTTCACGATGGATTGGGTCAATGCCCCGTGGCGCGAGTATGTGATTCACGATAGGGGAGGGGGAGAAATCACCCGCGCATTGGCACAAGATTATAAGCCTGCTGATGTAAGTGATGCGGATTGGTTTCTGTATGGCGGCGAGGAACTCTCTCCCAAAGAACAAGAACTGATTACCTATGTCCAAGAGGAACTCGCAGAGGGTAGACCGTGCATTGTGTATTGTCGGCAGACCAAAGAGAAGGACATCCAACCGCGTATCCAACGGTTACTCGAACAGCACACAGGAGGACGTGGATATATCCTGAGAAGCACAGTCAATGCGGAGTGCCGAGAGGCAGTGATTGACCAACAAATCGCATTGGGGATGGAAATTTTGATATGCAATCCTGAGCTAGTCAAGACGGGCTTGGATTTGGTCTTTGCTCAGACCATTATCTTCTATGAACCGACCTTCAACCTCAGTACCATGATGCAGGCGGCGGCTCGGAGTTACAGACTCAACCAAACCGCCAAGCTGTGCAGGGTAGTGTACATGTACTACGAAGACACGATGGAGCAGAGGGCAATCCTATTGATGAGCAAGAAACAACGCTCATCTAAATTGCTCACGGGCGACATTGGGTTAAGCGGTCTGGATGCGCTCACCGAAAAGGATGACGGGTTTGAGCAAGCACTCATGAATAACATCGGCAAGGATGAGCGACTCGAAGCACCCGATTTCACCCAAGAGAATTCGCGCTACACCGACTTTGATAATGCCGACCTTGCCTTCTGGAATGTCGAAACCCGAGTAGAAGCACCGACTATCCGACACGAGTTTGTGTTGCGTGTGGTCAAGTCAGTCGTGGAGCAGGTGATAGCGATGCGGGGCAATCCTGCACTTATCCCTGCACCCAAACCGAAATTCCCTGTGAGAGAAGCAGATGTCATTGGCAACGATGGTGACAAGACTATCGTGCAGTTACGGCTGTTTTAACCCCCTCGCAGTACCCCTCTAGCACGTTCCCCTAGAATCACAACATGCTGAACGCCAGAAACGGCGTTTCAGGTTAGGCGCGACAAAATCCGCTTATTCATGATAAGGCGCTTTATCATTCCGTTTACCCCTATTGGAGTAGCCATATTAGATTTGCATTCTAAATCGGATAAAATTCAGGTTATAATAACAAATACCTTGCATAACTGAAAATAACTCGCGGATTGACTGATAAAAGGGGTTCACTATGTCTGATGATATTTTTGGGAATGATGTCACACTTACATCTGGCGATATTCGCGGATTAGAAAATCCCGAAACATTGGCTAAATTTTTTCATTATTTGGGCTACGATGTTTCTAATAGTGGCAAAATTGACCACAGCGCCATCAACATGGATACACAAGATATGCGCTATTGGGTTGATGATATTTATACCATCGGCACAGACCCACAAGACCGCCAAATCGAAATTTATTTGTTCATCGTCCATAGCCTAACCGCCAAATTGCGACAGGACATTGCCAGACATTTTCGTAATAGTACATCGCAAAAAGTGTTACTGGTACTCACTACCAGCACCTATGATGAACTCGAATTTGTGCTATTAGACCGCTCTATCAACCAAAAAACGATGAACCCCATCGTGCGCCCCATCCCCCTCACCGTGAACAGGCAAAATCCTGATACTGTCCATTTGCGCGTCCTCAGACGATTCACCGTCACCGAATCCGATGCCGATTATCAATGGGATAAATTGCGCTCTGCCTATACCCTTGCGGAGTGGAGCGAACACTATTTTAATAACCGCGCCCTCTTTTCTGATTATTACCTCAACCATCGCCTCACCGATAAAAAACTGACCCCAGAATGGGATTCTGACGAAGCTGTGCGCCCCATTTTTCAGAGTATCTCTGGCTTATTGGCACATGCCCGCCGAGACTATACACGCCAACCCGAAGCAATCATCCGCCAAAACTTATTTGAGCCACTCTTCACCCTGCTCGGATTTGAGCATAACGTCCAAAAACCCGCCCATTCATCTGACCTGATGCCAGATTATTTACTCTATACCCCTAACGACCCCAGCAAGCCGATTGCTAACGTCTTGACCTATGTGTGGAATCGGAATTTAGATGATGTGGACGAAACCCGCGACCCACAAACACCCAAAGAAATTCCGGGCGCATTGGTCGTAAGCCTACTAGAAGCACAAGCCGTCCCATGGGTGATTGTCACCAATGGCAAATTATGGCGCTTATATTCCACCAGCACCAGCAACAAAGCCACCAATTATTATGAGGTTGACCTCGAAGAAGCCCTCAGCGCCGACCCCAATGACCGCGTGACCGCCTTCAAATATTGGTGGCTGATGTTTCGCGCATCGGCATTTACGGGATTTTTGGATAAAGTGCAGAAGGGGAGCGCCGATTATGCCAAAGAATTGCGTGAGCGCCTCAAAGACACCATTTTTGAAGATATTTTCCCCCAATTTGCGCGTGGATTCATCGAAAATATGCGCCAGCAGGGCATCACCGATTTTAGTGAGGCACAATTAGCCACTGTATTCGATGCCACCATGTTTTTTCTGTATCGCATGATGTTTGTGCTATATGCTGAAAGCCTTGATTTATTGCCTGTCAATGAGCATAAAGGCTACCGCGAATTTAGCGCCTATCACCTCAAAAAAGAAATTAGCGATATTGGCAGTGTGTCTAAGAACAGCGCCCCCAGTCATATTCAGGCACATTATTCGCCCACATCCACCGACCTGTATACGCGCCTGACCGAATTATTCACCTACATTGATAAAGGTGCGCCAGACCAAAATATCCCCACCTATAACGGCGGGTTATTTAGCCCAAAAACACCCGAAGGACGATTTCTAGCCACCTACGCCATCCCAGACCAATTCCTTGCATTGGGGCTGGATAAACTCGCCCGTGATGAAGATACGCGCACAAAATCACTCGAATTTATAGATTTTAAGTCGTTGGGCGTGCGCCAATTGGGGAGCATTTACGAAGGCTTGCTCGAATTTAAGTTGCATATTGCCATCCAACGCCTAGAGATTATCAAAGAAAAAGGCAAAGAGGTCTATGTCCCACACATCAAAGCGACTGACCCCAAAAAAATCATCGAAATTGGCGATGTGTACTTGGAAAATGATAAGCGGGAGCGCAAAGCCACCGGGAGCTACTATACCCCCGATTATATTGTCAAATATATTGTCCAGCACACGGTTGGGCCCGTCTTAGAGCGCAAATTTGAGGCGCTCCGTCCGCGCCTTCACAAGGCACAAGGCGAGTATCGGCAGTATAAGAAATCGGTTGAATCTCGCAAAAATTCGCTTGGCAAAGCAGAATCCGCAGACGTGTTTTGGAACACCGACACCATGCGTCACTTGGCGGATGATTGCCTCAATATCCGTGTGTTAGACCCTGCGATGGGCAGTGGGCATTTTTTGGTGGATGTGGTGGATTACATCAGCAACCGCGTCAACGATTTTCTCAACGCATGGTCAGAAAACCCGGTATGGGCATTATTAGAACAGACCAAACGCGATATTTTAGCCGATATGGAACGGCAAGGCGTGACCATTGATGAAACCCGCCTCACACGGGTGGCATTGCTCAAACGGGCGGTGCTAAAACGCTGTGTGTATGGCGTGGATTTGAATAAAATGGCGGTGGAATTGGCAAAGGTATCGCTGTGGTTGAATGCTTTCACACTCGGCGCACCATTGAGCTTCCTTGACCATCACCTCAAATGGGGCAATTCGCTCATTGGGGCGCGGATTAATGATGTTAAGGCGTATTTGAGTGGGGGAGAAGCACCCGCCACCACCGATATGTTCAGTCGGAGCGAATTTGCGGGGGTCATGCTCGCCACCGACCTCATGCAACGGGTCAGTTTTTTGAGCGATAACACCATTGCCCAAGTGGAAGAGAGCAAGCACGCTTATGATGAAGCACTCGCGCACCTCATCCCCTTCAAACGGTTATTAGATGTCTATACCTCACGCTGGTTTGGCAACCCACCCGCCGATGACAGCGCCAAAAAGAAAAAATCCAAAGCCGATAACCTGTTGCTATTCCTAAAAGATGATAAAACCGCCGATTGGCTCAAAAACCCCGACACCGTGTTGGATGATACCTTGCTCCCCGCCAACAAAATGGCGACCATTGCCACAACTGCCCGCACAGAAAAACGCTTTTTTCATTGGGAACTGGAATTTCCAGAGATATTCTTTGCACCGTCTACAGCAGGGGCAAATGATGTGCATTTGCTAGAGGATGGTGGTTTTGATGCGGTGGTGGGCAATCCGCCGTATGGTTTAATTGGGAAAGATTTCTATAAATATCTTGAAGCAAATTATACTATGCAGAATTATCAGATAGATATGTATATGCTATTTCTTGAAAATAGCCTAAATATGATTTCTCAGGGAAGTTTTGTTGGATGGGTAATCCCCAATACTTGGCTAATCAACATATTTTCAAACTCACTAAGGCAAAAAATTCTAAATACTTCTGCCATAAAGTGCATTGTTCATTACCAAAATAAGGTATTTGATGAAGCCACAGTCGATGTCGAAATTATGATTTTTGAGAAGAATATCCCTACAGAAAACCATAATATCCTTATTTCAATGAGGGATAACTTAGACATTCTTAATGAATATAATACTATGCAGTTTGACTGGATAAAGTTAAATGGTCAACCCATAAATATTTTTCTATCAGAAGAATCAAAAAGTATATTGTCTAAATTAGATGATGTAGGTCTATTGGATGTAAATTTTAAGGTTACACAAGGGGCAAAACCCTTTCAAGTTGGTAAAGGAAATCCTCCACAAATACGGGAGATTGTGACTAGGCAACCATTTGTAGCAAATTATCAGAAAGATTCTACATTTAGACCTTTATTAAGGGGAGGGTTAATCCAAAGATACTCCATACTATGGAATAATGATTATTGGATTAAGTTTGGTGATTGGTTAGCAGAGCCACGTTATTCGGCAGGATATGATGCGAAAGCTAAAATTGTTATTCGGCAAACAGGGGATTCCATTATCGCAACAATAGACACAAGTCAATTTATTGTTAGGGATAATTTGTATACTATCTTGCCTATATCAAAGGATATTAGCCTTTATTTTTGTCTTGCTCTTCTCAACTCAAGTGTTATTCAGTGGATTTATCAAAGAACTATCAACTATGAAGTCGGAGAGGCTCTAGCTCAGATTAAAGCTAGTCATATTCGACAAATTCCTCTCCGAAAAATAGACTTTACGACCCCTGCCGATGAACGGCACGCGCAAACCACCGCGCTCATCTCGGCGTATGACCACGCCCTCAAAACGGGCAATTCTGCCCAATTTTTGAACTGGAAGCAAGAGGTCTATGGTTCAATTCCAAGCGATGTGGTGCATGACTTTTTGGCATTTCTGGCGGAGCGCATGATTGCCCTGAATCAACAAAAACAGGCGGAGGTGAATCGCTTTTTAGACTGGGTGATGAAAACCATGCGCCTCAAGGCGGGTGTCTCGCTGGATGACCTGAAAGGCAAAACCATTTTGCAAGGCTATTTGGGGGATTATCAGAAAGGGCAGGGGGAGACGGCATGGAAAGAGTTTAGTCGTCGCTTGGTGGAGAATCGGGGTGTGTTTGAAAAATCATTGACCGATGTGGAAGAAAAAATCCGCGCGGAATATGAGCAATCGTTGGCGGTGTTGCGTCCTATCAAAGACGCGCTATCCCAAACCGATATGCTCATTGATAAAATTGTGTATCGGCTGTATGGTCTGAGTGATGACGAAATTGAGCTGATAGAACGTCCCGCATTTCAACAATCGCTGACCGATGTCAAAGCAGATGTGGTCAAAAATGATAAGCTGGATGATGAGGAAAAAGTCGAAGCCTTGTCTGAGGGGATTTTATCATTGGCACGGCGTTATTTTGCGCGGGTAGACCCGCAACAAGTGGCGCTAGAACTGGATAAGGCGCTCCCCAATTGGCAAAATTTGCCCCCCGAAGCACCAAAATTTTTGCAAACAGGCGAGTATATCCTCAATACCTTCCCCGATGACATGGATTTTTCATCGAGCATTATCCCCTTTACCAAAGCGGTGGAGGTGGTGCTGGCAAAACGGATATTTGAGCCTTTCCGCCAGCAACATACCGATGGGGATTGTGAAAATGAGTTCCTCAAAAAATATATGGCGGGGATAAAAGAACTCACGCTGGTGAATTTTATGATTATCCTCGCCAGTAGCAAAGAGAAGGCATTGCGCGATTTTGTGCAAAACACGGTGAGCAATATGGCGGGGTTGTTGGTGTTGATAAAAGACAATATGGGCATCGGCAATCAGCGCAATGATGCGGCGCATGATGTGTTATTTGGGCGGGAAGATGCGCGTGCCATGCGCGAATGGGCAATCGCGGTGCTGAGGACGATATAATATTTTTAATGCTAACCCATCCCCACCCCATTGTGGGTCGGTGTAGGGGCGCAACATGTTGCGCCCGCCATAACCAATGATAAAAATTGGGCATGACATGTCATGCCCCTACCACATACCGATTTTTACGATAAAAATGGGCAAATTTCTGGGATACGGCAGGCGGTGAACCACCTGCCTGTGCCACCAAAACCCCATAAATGGGGTTGGTGTGCCGATTTTGAGGGGTAGACAGGCATGATGTAGGGGTTTGCCATGGCAAACCCTCCGTAACCAACGATAACCGTTGGGCATGACATGTCATGCCCCTACGACATGCCGATTTTTTATGATAAAAACAGGCAAAACAACCCCGTTCACGGGGTTTCATAATCACAGACGGGTGGTTCACCGCCCGTCGGCAGGCAAAAAATTGCAAATAGTTGAATAACAATATCGGCAAAATTACAAAATTGGCTAAGACCATAAACACAAGCAGAAAAGGGGTGCTATGACCTATACAATTCCGTATGTGATAGACAACATTGAGCATTATTTGGGCGATGTGCTAAATGAATTGCTCAATCGAGGTGCGAATCAGCGCATGGATATTGCCAGCGCTTATTTTAGTGTGCGTGGTTATGCGGTGTTGCGTGATACGATGAATGGGTTACGTCGTTTTCGGTTGTTGTTGGGGGATGAACCTGCGGATGGATTGGCGGTGGGGCTAAGACCTGATAGTCGTGCCTATTTGCGCCGAGAACTAAATGCCGAGCCATTCACCGAAGCGACCATGCGCCTTGTCGAAGACCTCATCCGATTTTTGCGCCGTCCAGAGGTGGAATTGCGCGTGGCAGAGGGTCATTTTTTGCACGCCAAATGTTATTTGCTCTATGGCGGGCGTGGCAACCAAAAGGCGCTGTGGGATGATTTGAATCCGTTGGTGGGGATTGTGGGCAGTAGCAATTTCACCGCAAAGGGGCTAATGGCGAATCGGGAACTCAATCTGGTGCATAAAACGCTGTTAGAGGCGGGTGAAATAGAGGACATCCAAGCCCGCCGAGAGGTCGAACATCACGCGGAAAATCGGCAAAATGCCAGTATCACCACAGAAAATAAGCGCCTGCTCAAAAGTGAGGTGGGCGCACGCGCCATCATGGAATTGGCGAATTGGTATGAGTCGCAATGGGCTATCTCGCGTGATTATAAGGAAGACTTCATCGCCCTGCTAGAAAATTCAAAATTTGGCAAGCGCGAATATACGCCCTATCAGGTGTATATGAAGGCGCTGTATGAGTATTTTAAGGATGACCTCGACACCGATACATCACAATTAGGGACGCGCTCGGCGGTGGATTTGGCAGAATTTCAAGAGGATGCGGTCAAAAAAGCACGGCGGATTTTGGCGCAATATGATGGGGTCATTGTTGCCGATTCGGTGGGGCTTGGTAAGACGTGGATAGGCAAAAAACTGATGGAAGATTATGCCTATCATCAACGCCTCAAAGCGATTGTGATATGCCCCGCATCATTGAAAAAAATGTGGGAAAACGAATTGCACCTAGCCTCTATTTCGGCGCGGGTCATCACCCAAGAAAATTTGGCGAGTGATAAATTTGATGTGCGCGGGGTCGGTGATGTCGATGTGGTGCTGGTGGATGAGGCGCATAATTTCCGCAATAAGGGTAGCAAGCGCTATATGCAACTCGAAGCCATCCTCGCCGCCAATGGTCGGCGAGGGAAGGGGGGTGGTCGTAAAAAGCTGATATTGCTCACGGCGACCCCTATCAACAACAACATTTTTGACCTGTATAACCAAATTAACCTGTTCGCTGGCAATGACCCGACTTATTTTGCATCGGCTGGCATTGGCGACCTGTATAATTATTTTTTGGCGGCACGGCGCGAATCGGCGGAGCAGGGGACAATCCGCATATTTAATTTGCTAGAAGAGGTCGTAATTCGGCGTACACGCCAATTTATCCGCAAAGCCTATCCGAATGCAACCATTAAAGGGGAACTCATCAACTGGTCACAGCGCCAATTGCATACGGTGGAATATGACCTAGAGGCGGCGTATGCGGGATTTTATAAACAAATTGTGCGCCGAATAGACGGCTTGCATCTGGCACATTATAGCATCGAGCAATATAACAAACAGCAATCGAGTGATAATGAGTTCCAATTTGAATTAGGACGGCAACAGGCGTTGGTGGGCATTTTTAAGAGCCGTTTTCTCAAACGACTCGAATCGAGCCTCGCCTCGTTCCGTATTTCGATAGAACGGGCGCTGGAATTTGTGAAAACATTCGCCGAATATGTGCAGGATGGCGTGATTTTGGATGCGTCATCGTTCCAAAGTGCCATGCGCCTGCTCAATCGTGACCAAACCGACGATGATAGTGATGATATTCCGACATCGCGTGCGAGTAAGCTGGATGAAAATCACGAAGCCCGTCAAATCATCGAAGCACTTCCGCATTTGGATAAAGATAAATATGATGCACGTAAATTGCATAAAGCCTTGCAAGCCGATATAGATGCGCTGACATCCATCTGGAATGACATCAAAAATCTGCAAATTGGTCGTGATGCCAAAATTCTGAAACTCAAAGCCTTGTTATCCGATTTGCGTGGGCAAAAGGTCATTATTTTCACCTATTATAAAGACACGGCGCATTATATTGAACAGGCATTGATGAGTGATATAAATGCCGATTGGCGTGCTGAGATGGGCAATCCTGTCATCAAACGGATAGATAGCCATGTGAAATCCGATGACCGCGCCCGTATCATAGAACGATTTGCGCCTGTGGCGGGTGGGCATCCAGAATTGGCGGGTGCAGATGACGAGATAGATATTCTCATCGCTACTGATGTAATGTCTGAGGGGCAAAATTTACAAGATTGTGGCAACCTGATTAATTATGATTTGCACTGGAATCCGACACGCATGGTACAACGGGCAGGTCGTATAGACCGCTTGGGGTCGTTGCACGCCACATTAAATATTTTCAATATGTTCCCAGAACGCGCCTTAGAAGAATTATTGGGATTGGTGCAACGCCTAACCGCCAAAATTGATGTTATCAATCAATCGGGTTTTCTGGATGCGAGTGTGTTGGGTGAGGTGGTCACGCCGAAAGATTTTAATACGCTCAAGCGCATTATAGAGGAAGACGATAGTGTCATTGATGAGCAAGAATCATTTTTAGAATTGGCGAGCAGTGAATCGTTGTTGGCAGAATTGCAAAAAATCCTGATGACGGATGGTAAGCAATGGCTAGAAGATTTGGATGATGGCATCCATTCTGGCTTGGAACGCAATAATAAGCGGGGGATATTTTTCTATTTTACCGCGCCAAGAGGCGATGGACGCGCTCATTTTTGGCGTTATTATGATTTGCATACCCGCAAAATTAGCGATAATCGCTATGAAATCATGCAACTCATTTCGTGTAGCCCAGATACACCGCGTTTTCCGCCCCCCTATCATGAGATTGACATCTTCAAAATCCAAGACGATGTGATGGATGGCATTATTTTAGATATGCACCAACAAGAGACGATAGGGGTTATCAGCAAACGTATTTCTAAGGAACAAGTTGCGGTGTCTCAGGTGTTGGGGGATAACCTCAATCACCCAAATTATGACCGCGCCGAATTGCGGGAATTACGCAATTTTCTTAGACAACCGTTGGTCGGGGTGGCTATCAAGCAATTGCGAGAGGCATTGAAGGTGTATAACAAGAGCAACGATTTAGCCCATCTGGTTGACCCATTGCGTGCTTTGTATCAATTACAGGGCGGGGTAGGGGATACTAATCGTATAGATAAAAAACCCACCACCCAAATCCAGCGCAACGACCTGCGATTGATATGCTACGAGTATATTTGGGCGTGACAAATGGATAAGTAGGGCAGGCAAATTCTCCATTGGAGAAAACATACTCCATGAAATAACATGCTCATTTTTGTTTATAGGAGAGCATTGGGTATAATCAGCTAAACGGTATAAACCCACACCTTTAGGGACAAGTGCTATATGACCAAGATATTCATCTCCTACCAACGCGAATCAGAAGGCGAAGCGCGTGAATTGTATGACCGCTTGACCGATGCTGGCTTTGATGTGTGGCAGGATGTCCGCAATATCCGCCACACCGACCAATGGTCACAAGCCATCAACACAGCCGTGAATGATTGTGACCGTTTGGTGTTGCTCATGACACCCAAAGCAATGGAATCGCGTGAGGTGTATAACGAGTGGTTTTATTTTTACAGCGAGAAGAAGCCATTACACTGCCTTTACACATCAGATTGCAAGGTGCATTATCAGCTTAAGCCATTTCAATATTTGGATTGGCGCACTGCAAATAATCGCCAGTGGGAACGGCTCATCGGCGAATTACGCGAAGAGGTATCGTATAACCACTACGATAAAATTGTCGTCTCGGAATATGCCCCACCGCGCACCGTGCAAGAATCGCTGGATGCCCTACAAACAAGCCTCACTCACACAGATAAAGCCATCGCCCTGACCGAAGCGCAAATCACAGAACTGACCAAACACAAGCCCCACACCCCCGCCGAACAACGCCTGACCGCTATCGCCCAATGGTCACTGCCACGGTATGCGCTGGATAACCGTTTTGTGCGCCTGACCGTCCTCATCAAAGATGAGCAACGCGGATATATTGAAGCCGACCAGCAACGCCAATACAACGACCTGCGCGATATTTTGGCAGAACGGCTCACGGAAGTGGCATTTGTGCTATTAGGCGACCCCGGTGGCGGAAAATCCACACTCCTACGCCGCCTGCAATTAGACGATGCCATAGACCGCCTGCGCGATAACGCCCCGCGCCTGAGCTTATTCGCCTCTCTGGGCGAGTATAAAGCCGAAAATGCCCAAGACCCATTGCCATCACCCAAAGTATGGCTAGAAGCACAATGGACGGAAAAGTACCCCCATTTACCACCACTCGCCACCTTCCTCAAAACAGGGCAACTGCTGTTTTTATTGGATGCGCTCAACGAAATGCCTCATAGCGATGCCAGTGATTATGCTAAAAAAGTGGATATGTGGCGCGATTTTATCGGTGATATTTATGCCCAACACCCAGATAACCGTGCCATTTTCACCTGTCGCAGTTTGGATTATAGCACCTCATTGAGCGTGAAAGACCGACCCGAATTGGCTGTGCCACACATCAAAATTCAGCCGATGGATGATGACAAAGTGCGCGAATTTTTGACCGTCTATGTGCCAGACCACGCCGATAATCTGTGGGGGCAATTGGATGGCACGAAGGAACTGGAAATTTATCGCACACCGTATTTTTTGCGCCTGCTCATAGATATGGTGGGCATGGGTGGGGTTATTCCCAAAGACAAATCGGCGCTGTTCACCGGATTTGTGCGGAGTTCCCTCAAACGCGAGATAGACGGGCGCAACCCATTGCTCCATCCCAATACCTTGTTGGATAAGGACGACATCCGCCAGATTAACCAAGCAGATTGGGATACGGTCTATGAACTGCCCACCGGTGGGATTTTATGCGATAAATTGACACTGTTGGCGTATGCCATGCAAAAGCAATTCCGCGCCACCGATAACAAACAGGTCAAAATTCACGAAAAAGATGCCAAGGGCATCATCAATCATGGGCGCGATGCGGATATTTTAGAAGTGGGCGTGGCGTTGAATGTGCTAGATAAGCAATCACGCAAAATCAGTTATTTTCATCAATTGCTCCAAGAATATTTCGCCGCCCGCACCTTAGCGCGTGACTTTGACCCCGCCCTCATCACCAGCGAGTGGCAAGCTGATAAAGTGAGTCCATCGCTAGAAGAGACGCTCAAAGACTTGCCCATGAATGACCCACTCCCGCCATTGCCGCAAACAGGGTGGGAAGAGACCACCATCTTAGCAGTTGCCATGAGCCAAGACCCAGATGCCTTCATCCGTCAGGTATTGGCGGTGAATGTGCCATTGGCGGGGCGCTGTGTGGTGGCGGTTAAGCATCGCATCACACCCAAGACCATCAGCGATATTCAGCAAGCCCTCATCACCCGCACGCAAGATATTTCTGCCGATTTACGCGCCCGCATCAGCGCGGGGTTGGTATTGGGGACGGTGGGCGACCCACGCTTCACACGCAAAACGGGGGAACAGGGCGCTTATTTGTTGCCACCGCTTATCACCATTTCTGGGGGGACATACCCCATTGGCGATGATGACGCGCCGTATGACCGCGAAAAACCCGCCCACACTGTGCCACTCGAATCCTTCAGCATTACACAATTCCCCGTCACCAATGCCGAATATGCGCTGTTCATCGAAGCGGGTGGCTATGAAGATGAACAGTGGTGGGATACCGAAGAAGCCCAAAAATGGCGACGGGGCGAAGGCACAGCCGACGGGCAAAAAGCGGGTTGGCGCGAGACCCGTGGGCTACTCAAAAACTGGACAGAAGCAGGTATTATGGGCTTGGTAGACCAAAATAAGATAACATCAAAGCAAGCCGAAGATTATATCACCGTCAAAAATTGGTCAGAGGAGCGATTTGAAGGGTGGCTAGATGAACAATTCCCATCAGGAGAACGCTACACCCAACCGCGCTACTGGGATGATGCCGATTTCAACAACCCCGCCCAACCGGTAGTGGGTATCACATGGTATGAAGCCCGCGCCTATTGTGCGTGGTTGAGCGCCCAAACAGGGCAAATATTCGGATTGCCAACCGAAGTTCAATATGAAGCCGCCACACGCGGAAAAGAGGGGCGTAAATATGCCTATGGGAACACGTTTGAACCCTTCTGGGGCAATACCTTTGAGACGCATATCCGCAAAACCACGCCCATTGGGGTATTTCCACAAGGCAAAACACCAGAAGGCATTTATGACCTAACAGGTAATGTGTACAGTTGGACGACCACCATTTATGAGGATTTTCGTTATCCTTATCAGTTAGATGACAGAGAGAACTTAAATTCTATTAATAAGCGGGTCATGCGCGGTGGCTCTTGGTTCAGTAACACGGACTTCGCTCGCGCGTCTTATCGCTACGACCTCAATCCGAATATCAGGAACCTCAGTATCGGGTTTTTCGTTGTGTGTCGTCCCTATTAATGTATTATGAACTCTGACCTCTGAAAGGGCGCATAAGCGCCCGTAGCTCTGAACTCTGAGGGCGCGTCAGCGCCCCGATTTTTGGTTTTTCCAAAAATCCGCGCAAA
>JANRKU010000040.1:0-56662 GCA_033763335.1 bacterium | reverse complement strand
AATTGATGCTCCGATTGCAGGCTAAATGCCTTGAGGATGGCGACCCGTTCTCGTTCTAATTGTGCCAAATCATGCTCGATTTTGGCAGTTCTTTCTGCCGAAATATCTTTGCTGGCAAAGTATGCCTTATACACATAATTTTTGGTGGGGTGCATGATTGGCACTCCATAAATGCGTCGCCATTCATAGCTGTTGGTCGAAGACTGGAGCAAGCGACATTCTACCGTGACGGGTTGATTTTGAAATAAGTGCGTCAATAACTGCTTGACAATGTGTTCGTCATCGGGATATACAAATTTGAGCCAATCTATTGTGCCTGTGGGCGTGAGGGGGTTCTGATAGGCAATTTCCCCCTCAGAAAAAATAGCGGTAACGACCAAAATATCGCCTTTTTCAGAAAAAGTCACTTCATAAATTTCATCACTGATGGCTTTTGCCAAAAATCCCTCATATTCCGATTGAATAATTCGCTGGGCTTCTGCCTGATGCAATGCCATGGTGCGCCGAAGCACAATTCCGGTGAGCATGAATATCATGGCAACGGTGATGAGCAATTGGGCATAGAGGGCGGGGTTGGTAAATAGCAGGCTGGGGGCATTGAATATCATGGGTGTGAGGGTCATGAGGCATATCAGCACCAAACACACGGCGCTCAATTCAGCCAGGGTATACTCGGTCAAGGATGATTTATAGCCCACGCGCAAAGCATATCCCAACCCCGCCATCAAAAACAAAAAGACCAGATAAGCGATTGTGATGGGGTCTGCAAAAATCAGCGCATCTATGCCGATATAGGTCGCTAGTCCCATACCGCCCGCAATCCATCCCCCCATCAGAGTCGCATAGACCAGTAACACAAAAGCGACATGAATAGTTCTGGTGAACTGTAATACAGGGGTAAAATGGATGAGCGCAATCATCAGGCTAAAGACCGC
The DNA here is from genome assembly GCA_033763335.1 of bacterium. Lineage (GTDB taxonomy): Bacteria > Chloroflexota > Anaerolineae > Aggregatilineales > Phototrophicaceae. The sequence continues at coordinate 55,727 of JANRKU010000040.1, read as the reverse complement.
CCCCAATACCAATTCCCGTGATAAATAGGGTCTATGGCTAAGGAGGCGATGTGCCACATCATATAAAAACCCCAATGCTAAAATAAATATGCCATTTTGTGCAACTGATACCCATGTATCCATCAAAAAGCCCCATCTGATATTTTTTACGCCATACAATGTAAATATATTAGTTTCATTATATTCTATATTCGGTTATAAAAACGTTAAGGTGCATTGCATTAGCATACTCATAATTCCCCCAACCCTTTGTGAAAACCATCGAAATTGGCATAACCGCGCCATTTGTGTTAGATTCAATCGTATGTTTGTCTATCAACACAAAAGGAGCAAAGTATCATGATTAAAGAATTTCGTGAATTTATCACCCGTGGCAACGTCATAGATTTGGCGGTTGGTATCATCATCGGCGGGGCATTCACCGCCATCATCGGCAGTTTGGTAAAAGATATTATCATGCCCATCATCGGTATCCTCATCGGCGGGGTAGATTTTTCTGGGATTGTCATCACTGTTGGAAGCGCCCAAGTGATGGTCGGTGTTTTCCTCAATGCCGTTGTGCAATTTCTGATTATCGCCTTTGCGGTGTTCTTGCTCATCAAGAGCATTAACCGCATGAGCAAAATGGGCAAGAAAAAAGAAGAAGCCCCTGCGCCCACCACACCCCCTCCCCCAACCACCGAAGAACTCACCCTACAAGCCCTCAACCGCTTAAATGTTATTCTTGATAAAATGAGTGATGAACCGAAAGGCTAAATACCCATGTTTTCTGCTGACCAATTGGAGTATATAATCAAAGTCATTCGCGGGATTGTGGATGGCATGATGAGCGCGGGCAATTCGGGCATGGTCGGACGCGCCCGCGAGATGACCGCCTTCACCGAATATATCAAAAAGGCGACCGCCCAATATGGTGATAACCCCCTCGTGGGGCAATTGCTCGATTATGGCGATGCGCTCATGGACAAAAGTGATTTTGCCGACCCCAGCGAGTTATTTTCTGCGATGAGCGAATTGGGCGATGGCTTGCCACAAGATGATATGGGGAACGGTGTCCGTCAATTTATCTATGGTCTAGCAGAAGCGGTAGCGGGTGCTTCTGGTGGCGGATTTTTGGGCAGGGGCGATAAAATCAGCGACGACGAAAACGACTACCTCGACTTTTTGCGGGGTAAATTGGGTCTGTAGCATAAAAATTCCCCGTGTGGGTTGGTGTTGCGCCCCATATAGGGCAAAATCATCCCCTATCCCCCCAACCCCCTTTCCCCATTGCATGGAGAAAGGGGGAGAAACCCATTTTGAGGGTTGGTGTAGTGGCATGATATATCATGCCACTACGGGGAGAGGGGATTTAGGGGTGAGGTTTTATTCCGATGACCCGTCTGGGCATCCATCGGCATTATCGGCTGTGTTCCCGCCGTTATCGGTGAACATGCCACTCCCGCCACAATCATTATTTTCATAATGCGTATCTTGGCTGAGGAGGGTGCTATCACTCGCATTGAAAATCGCATCCCCTTCGGTTGCCATATTATCCGATAGGGTGCTGTTGGTGATGGTCATGTGGCTCATGATGGGTTCTTGCGTTGCATGAAGCTGTCCGTTAAAAATCGCGCCACCCCAATGTCCAGAATTGCCCGTGAAGGTGCTATTGGTGATAGTGAGCCTGTTGCCATTACAAATTGCACCCCCATTTTCGGTGGTGGAATTGCTCCTAAACGTGCTATTGGTGATTGTGCCACCACCCGCAATTGCGCCACACGATTTTGCACTATTGCTCAAAAAAGTGCTATTGGTGATGACGAGTGTGCCACCACTGGTAATTGCCCCACCGCCCCGACTGGTCGAATTACCTGTAAAGGTACTATCGGTGACAATGAGTGTGGCATCTACGTTGTTGAAAATCGCGCCACCACCCAAACTTGCACTATTATGTGAGAAGGTAGTATTGGTGATAGTGAGTGTGCCATCATTATCATTATTAATTGCACCACCATACTCACCTGAATTATTGCTAAAGGCGCTATTGGTGATGGTGAGCGTGCCACGGTTGCTAATGGAACTAGCAGAGAAGGTGCTATCGCTAATGGCAAGTGTGCCAATATTGATAATCATTATTCCGCCTACCGCGTCACCAATGAAGGTACTATTGCTGATGGTTATTTCCCCACTATAGTTATGAATTATGCCATAACCCGTCCTTGTAGGACTATCTATCAGGGTGCTGTTATGGATGACGAGTGTGCCAGAGCTTACATCAATCATTTTGTCATAATTACCGAGTGCTTTCCCGCTTTGTAGGGTTAAGTCATTGAGGATGAGTGATGAATTATCATCCCACACACCAAAAAATAACCCATTTTCCCCACTATCTAAGATGATATTCCCGCCGCCGTTGATGGTGACAGTTCCAGCGATATACAATCGCTCTGTGAATTCAATCGTCCCGCTACAGGTAAATGTAATCGGTTCACCTGTCACATTGGCAACCGAAACCGCCTCAGAAAGTGTGCCAGCACCCATAAAATTATCGCAATCGCTAACCACCGTTGAGGCGATTATATCACTCGGACATCCATCGGCATTTTGGGCTGTATTGCCACCGTTATCGGTCAATATACCCGTTCCCCCGCAGGTGTTATCCTCAAAATAGGTGTCTTGGATGGTCATCCGCCCATGACTGATAATTGCCCCACCATTTTCTGCTGAATTGTTGGTGAAGGTGCTGGTGGTGATGATGATTGTGTTATAGCTGTGAATTGCGCCACCGTCTTCTACTGCTGAATTATCGCTAAATGTGGTGTTGCTGATGACAAGCACGCCAAAATTGCCAATTGCCCCGCCAAGTTTAGCCGAATTATGGCTAAAGGTGCTATTGCTAATCGTGAGTGTGCCATAATTGGCATTATGAATTGCCCCATTACCCGCATTTTGTAGGGTCACGCCATCAATTACCAGTGATGATGGCGTTAAGACCTCTCTGGGTAGCGGAAATTCTTTTACCATCTCACCCACAGTAAAAAACCCGTTTTCCCCGCCACCACCATCAAAGATAATATCATCACCGCCGATGATGGTCACATCGCCACTGATAAATAATGACGAGGTGAATAGGATTGTCCCGCTACAGGTGAAGGTAATTGGTTGGCTGGTGATATTGGCTGTTATTACTGCCTGTGAAATTGTGCCAACACCCCTAAAATTAGCGCAATCCGTGACGGTTGTCCCCATCGGCACGACATCTGGCGGACACCCTATCGCATTTTCGGCGGTATTGCCACCCTCATCGCTAAAAACGCCATATCCGCCACAGGTGTTATTCTCATAATGCGTATCTTGGCTGATGATGAGTCCATCACTAAAAATGGCACTTTGACCGATGAGCGCCGAATTATCTGCAAAAGTGTTACCTGTGAGGATGATTTTATCCCCAGAATGATAAATTGCGCCCCCATTTTCGCTGGCAGAATTGCCCATAAAGACAGTGTTGGTGATGGTGAGTGCGCCACCATTAGAAAGTCTGCTACCTACGGCGATGACACCACCGTAGGTAGCAGAATTATCGGTGAAGGTGCTATCGCTAATCCTCGCCCATCCATAAGTAGAAATTGCGCCTCCGCCATCAGTGGCAGAATTGCCTATGAAGGTGCTATTGGTGACGCTTATATCACCATATGCGATTGCCCCGCCATTTTCTGCTGAATTGTTGGAGAAGGTACTATAGCTAACTCTAACCGAAGACCATAAATTATCATTGACGATTGCCCCATTGGGATTATCAGAGAAGGTGCTATCGGTAATTGTTATCCATCCACCATTAGAAATCGCCCCATCCGAATTACCGCTAAAGGTGCTATTGCTAATGATTATGCTACTTGAATCATTACTAATTGCCCCACCACTAGTCCGACTAGGATATGCGTCAAAATCCCTTATTGTATTATTCAAAAATGCACTATTGCGGATGATAAGGTCGCCATATCGGTCAGTGGCAATCGCACCACCGTATGAAGCGGCTCCATTTTGTAGGGTCAATCCGTCTAGCGTGAGCGATTTATTTTCAGTTAGGGTGAAAAATCGGGTTGCGCTACCGCCATCAAAGATAATATCCCCACCACCGACAATAAATACCTCATCGGTGATGAATAATTGCTCTGTGAACAGAATTATCCCCGTACAGTCAAAGGTGATAATGCCCCCGCCGTCATTGGCAGTCGTCACAGCCGATTGGAGCGATGCAAAATCGCAATTCTCAACGACCACATCCCGCGCATGGGTGGGTGTTAGGGTTGCGAGTAGGATAAAAATCGTCATGATAACGCTGATAACTAAATGGTGTCGGTGCATGGTGGCTACCCCTTATGGTGCGAATTGGATAATTCACCCCATAATAACGCCATGCGCGGTAGCTTACCCCTACCGCCCCTCTACCGTTGCCCTATGGTCGCCCTATGGGGTCTGAGGGGCGACAGTACATGTGAGAATTGACATCGCTAGAGGTTTTCAACCTCTAGCTAGTCGAATAAAGTCCACTAAAGGGACTAAAATCGTCTCTTAAAAAGAGATACCCCTCATACGGAGTGGATTTAATGCCAATTTTTGTGGAAAAAAGGGTGAAATCAGCCCCTTTAGTGGGCTTCAAAATCGGATAGCCATAGGTTTTGAACCTATGGCGGGGTAAATTGACGATTTTCGCCCATCTTAATTTTAGTGTCGCCCCCTCTCCACAAAGTGGGGAGGGGGCTTAAATCCTACCTATTTGAATGGTTTTCACCCCCTTTCTCCATGCAATGCGGAAAGGGGGCTGGGGGGATAGGGGCTGGTTTTTGCCTGATTATTTATGAGACAACCCCATTATGCAAGTTAGTTTTTTAATACAGATTATTTTTTGTGGCTGACATACGAGGCGTACCGCCTCTAGTCAGCCATTACACCTTCAAAATAGGCAAGATGTAATGGCTGACTAGCACGCAAGTGCGTATGTCAGCCACAGACTAAGAAATATTTTACACCGTCTTCATTTACTAACAATCATCAGCGCCTGCCGTATCTGTCGCCCCTCAGCCATAAAATGGATAGGGGTTGGGGTTGGGATAAAAATAAAAAACCCCTCTCCGTGTGGAAAGGGGTTTTTTATTCAGTTCATGCGGATGGTGATGGCTTATCTGGTGTTACGTCTGCGTTTCATCGTCCAGTAGCCCCCTGCCCCAAGCATAGTGATGGGGATGAGCGCCAAGAGCAATGCGCGGTTCACATCTGCCCACCAGGGGGTTTCGCCTGTGGCGGGAAGTGCCTTCACCGTATCGAGGACAGAGCCAGTGGTCGTGGTCGGTGTGCCACCACCGCCTGTTGTGGGGGGTGTGATGGTGCGGGTATAGGTGTTGGTGACGGTCACAACATCATCATTCGATGTGGTGAGGGTTGCCGTATTCGGGACAACTGCCACGCCATCTGGCACAAGCACGCGGTAGACAATCACAAGGCGGTTGCTGGCAGAATCAATGGTGGCGAGTGTCGCGCCCGGATTCGGGTCTATCACACCTGTGAACTCAATTTCGTTTGTCCCTGCATTATGTTGGCACACAGTTTGCGTAGATGTCCCAAAGGTGGTACAAGTCAGGCTACCTGCCACAAAGGTCGTGCCACCGAGCAATGGGTCGCTCATGCTCACCACCACTGGGTTATTGCTGGGGTTTGCCCATACAATTGTCCATTCCAACACATTTGCGCCTGCTTCAGTGAAGGCTTTGCGACCAAATGGCGGGTCAAAGAGGAATGATACTTCGGCTTCATCGTCTTCATTGGGTGTTGGCGGTGTGCCGTTATTCACGGTTGAATTGATGTCGGCAATATCCGAAGCCGTCACTTGGGCATAATTGGTCGTGATGCCCGGATTGCCATTGACCACCACATCAAAGGTCAATGTGGCGCTAGATGGATTGCCCAACGTGCCAACTGTCCATGTTAAGATGCCCACGCCTTCAACGACTGTCCCTTGTGTGACAGCGAATGAGCCAACGACATAGGTGACGGTGGGGGGCAAGGTATCTACCACTTCCACATTGGTGGTCGCATCGGGTCCATTATTGTTCACAGTCACCGTATAGGTGATGGTATCACCAATTTGAGGGGTGGTATCGCTGACAGTCTTAGATAGGCTCAAATCGGCGCTGGTCGCGGCTAAATTCACCGCACAAGTGATGTCAAACTCATACGGATTTTCGTTGGCATCGTTATTGACAATGCTCACCGTGCCACTATAGGTATTGGCAATCGAGGCATCACATTGCACCGTGAAGGTGGTGCTACCCGCAGGGGTAACAGGCGATGTGGGTGGTGTGGTGAGGGTAAAGCCTGCTGGCACGGTGATAGCGCCCACAGTCAGGTTCAACACACCCAAGTTTTCGATGGTAAAGGTACGTGATAGCGGGATACCCACGTTGGTCGTGCCAAAATCGGTGAAATCAAGCGCCGATGGGGTCGTATCACCATCTGCAATGCTCACGGTGTTACCCAACACATTCATTTCTGGGGCATTAGCAGATACCACACATGCCACATCAAAGGTATAGGGATTTTCATCACTATCATTATTGGTGATGGAGACGGTTGTTGTGAATGACCCAATCGTGCTGGCATCACATTGCACCGTGAAGGTGGTGCTGGTGCTACCCGCAACAGGTGATGTTGGCGCGAGTGTGACGCTAAATGGCGCGGTCAATGCGGGAATGCTCACGGTCAGGTTGTTCACGCCCAAGTTTTCGATGGTGAAGGTGCGTGACACATTCACAGTGACTGCCGTTGTGCCAAAATCGGTATCATCGGCGACATCGGGTGTGGTATCGCCATCAAGGATATTGACCGCGTTGCCAATCACGTTAATTTCTGGGTCAACCGAGGTCACATCGCACTCGATGGTGAAGTTATAGGGGTTTTCATCACTATCATCATTGGTGATAGAAATTTGACCGCTAAATGGTCCCACACTCGCCGCATCGCATCGCACCGTGAAGGTGGTGTTACCCGCAGGGGCAACTGTAGCGGCAGGTGGAACGGTCACGGTAAAGCCTGCTGGCACAGTGACGGGCAAGGTCAGGGTCAAATTGCCCGTACCCGTGTTTTCGATGGTATAGGTGCGGGTGATAGGTGTGCCGACGGGTGTCCCACCAAAATCGGTATCATCCAAGGCAGACGGTATCGCATCACCATCGGCAATCGTGGTGGCATTGCCCAACACATTGATTTCTGGGGCGGCAACTGCGGTCACAGGACATTCAATCCCAAAGGTAAAGGGGTTGGCGTTGGGTGTAGCGTCATTATTGGTGATTTCGACTGTGGCGGTAAAATTGCCCGCAGAAGCCGAATTACATTCGATGGTGAAGGTGGTCGGGTTGCCATTGGTCACGGGCGATACTGGCGCGAGTGTGACGCTAAAGGGTGTGGTGAGCGCGGTCACAGCCACCGTCAAATTGCCCGTACCCGTATTCAAGATGGTGAAGGTGCGCGAGGTTGGCACACCTACCGATGTGGTGGCAAAGAGTGTATGGTCGCCCGCATTCGGCGCGATAACACCATCCACAATCACGGTGCTATTGCCTTGCACTTGGATAATCGGCGCAGGCATATTGACATCGCAAGTCACATCAAAGGTATAGGGATTTTCATCGCTATCATCATTGGGGATGCTGACAGTGGCGGTGAATGAGCCAGTGGCAACAGCCGTACATTGAACATCAAACGTGCTATCCAAGCCAATGCCGATAGTGCCTGCGGGTTGTGTTACAGTAAAGTTCACGGGGTCGGTGATAGTCACCGCGCCTGTGATGGTCAGGGTTTGGCTACCCAAATTTTGGATGGTGAAGGTATTGGTTATGGGTGTTCCCATGATGGTCGCACCAAAATCGGTATCATCAGCCAAAGCGGGTGTGTTATCACCATTGGCAATATCCAAACCGTTGCCCTGAACGTTGATTTCTGGCTCTGGCGCGGCAGATACCACACAGCTAATGGTGAAGTTATAGGGGTTTTCATCACTATCATCATTGACGATAGAAATTTGCCCTGTGAATGGCGCGGCACTCGCCGCATCGCATTGCACTGTGAAGGTGGTATTACCCGCAGGGGCGACTGTGACTGCTGGTGGTGTGGTGAGGCTAAAGCCTGCTGGTAAGGTGATTGTACCGAGTGTCAATGTGCCTGTACCCGTGTTTTCGATGGTGAATGTGCGCGAAACAGGCGAAGAAACGGTGGTCGCCGCGAATTGGGTGTGGTCTGCGAATGACGGCGTAATATCACCATCAGCAATGCTCACGGCGTTGCCTATCACATTCATTTCGGGCGGGAGTGGGTTCACGGTACAACTAATATTGAAGGTGTAAATCGCTTCATCGCTATCATCACTATCAATCTGAACGAAGGCGTTGAATGTCCCTGTGCTTACTGCCAAGCAGTTCACATCAAATGTGGTACTCGTGGCGGGTGGGATGACCAACAACGGTGTACCTGATATTGAAAAATCTATGCTAGATGTAGCATACGAGGTGATATTCAAATTACCCGTGCCGGTATTTTGTACGGTGAAGGTGCGCGATACAGGTGTGCCAACGGTGGTCGTCCCAAAATCGGTGTGGTCGGCGAGGTCGGGTGTAACATCACCGTCAACGATAGTCACAGCATTGCCCTGTACGTTGATTTCTGGCACGAGTGGGTTCACGGTACAAGTGATGTTGAAGGTGTAAATCGCTTCATCGCTATCATCACTATCAATTTGAACGAAGGCGTTGAAGGTTGATGCGCTTAATGCCAAGCAGTTCACATCAAAGGTGGTACTCGTGGCGGGTGGGATGACCAACAACGGTGTACCTGATATTGAAAAATCTATGCTAGATGTAGCATACGAGGTGATATTCAAATTAGCCGTACCAGTATTTTGGACGGTGAAGGTACGGGTGATAGGTGTGCCAACGGTGGTCGTCCCAAAATCGGTGTGGTCGGCGAGGTCGGGTGTGATGTCACCATCGGCAATCGTCACCAAATTGCCCTGAACGTTGATTTCTGGGGCGGGGTCTGTGACCTGACACGCCACATTAAAGGTGAAGGGATTTTCGTTGGGGTCATCATTGGCGATAGTCACTGTGCCAAGTTGATTGCCTGCTGTGCCAGCATCACATTGCACCGTGAAGGTGGTGGTATTGCCTGCGGGCAGTGGGTCGAGGGCGGGTTGCGCGAAGATGCTAAAATTGCCTATGGTGGTGATATTGCCCACAAAATCCAAATCGCTTGAGCCAGTATTTTCGACCTCAAAGGTGCGCGTAATGGGTGTACCCGTGAGGGTGGGACCAAAATCGGTGTCATCGGCAGGGTCTGGTGTGACATCGCCATCGGTAATATTGGTCGCATTGCCTCTCACGACAATTTCTGGGGCATTTGGGGTGACATTACACGTCACAGCAAACGTATAGGGGTTTTCGTTAAAATCATCGTTGTCTATGGTGACAGTCCCGTTTTGAACGCCAGAATTGATAGCATCGCATTGAACGGTGAATTGGGTAGACCCACCCCCATTGATGACGCTGGTGGGTGGCACGCTGATGCTAAAATCACCTGTAACCGTCACATTAGAGATGGTCAAATTGGTATCACCCAAGTTATTAATGGTGAAATCGCGTGTTATCGCTGTCAATTGTGGGGTTGTCCCAAAATCGGTGCCATCGGTAACATCGGGAGTCACATCCCCATCGGTAATCACGATGACATTTGGCGCATTACGCACTTCAATTTCTGGACCCTGAACGAAACAGGTGATATCGAAGGTATAGGGGTTTTCATCACTATCATTATTGGGAATAGACACCGTACCGCTATATGTGCCTGCGGTGGTCGCACTACAGGTAATGCCCAAGGTGGTTTGTCCCGCACCTGCCACAGGGGTTGTGGGTGTGGTCGAGACGGTGAAGCCAGCAGGCACAGTCACAAGCCCAATGGTCAAATTTGTCCCGCCCGTATTTTGGATGATGAATGTGGCAACATCGGGCGTGCCAACGGGGGTTGTGCCAAAATCGGTGCCATCGGTGACGTTGGCGACTGTGCCAACAGGAATATCTACTGTATCTGCACCATCGCGCACATTAATTTCTTGTGGTGCCGTTTGGTCAGATTCATACGCGCCAATATCGCAATTGGGTGCGCCTTGTGGACGGAAGCCGAGTATTGGGTCGCCACGTTGGTCTAAGTTAAGAACAGGGGGTGCGATACACACGACGGGGTCGCCTGCGCCACTGGCAGAGCTATTCGCGCCAAGTGATAAAACGATGGTGAAGATATTACCCAAATTGAATGCCAATTCTGGCGAACTGAGGTTGGGGTCGGTGGTGATGGGTGTGGCAGGGCTAGAAGCGCCGTCTTGTTGGACAATGGCACATGTGCCACCAAACACGACGTTATTACCCGATACACTTAAATTACCATTGCCCAAAGACCCACCCGCACAACTATCGTTGGCGATGATGGTATTGACGAGGTAAAGGTCATCGAATTGAGAGATGCTTGGCGATTCGCCATCAACACTAAAAATGCCATCACCCGATGCGGCGGTGTTATTGGCAATAGTCACGTTACGGAGTTCTAACAAGTCATCCACATTGCCGGGTAGCCCATGTTGAATCGCCCCGCCCTGATTGGTGGCGGTATTCAGTGTAAAGGTGCTATTGCCGATGACGGCTCGTTCACCAATGCTGGGCAGTGGGAAGAGGTCGCCAATGCTGGCGATATTCATAAACGCCCCACCATGATTGCTACTGCTATTGGCGATGAACGATGTGCCTGTGATGAGGATGGGACCGTTGTTAAAAATCGCGCCACCGCCAGAGGTGCTTGTGCTTGTGCCTGTGACGGTATTGGCAGAGCCTACCCCAATCGCCGTCATCACATCAAAATCGGGTCCGGGGATGGTAATGTCGGGGATGAGACCCACAGGCAAAAGCACACCCAAAAATTCCCCAAAGTGAGAATAATTGATGGTCATGGCAAAATCATCGCTACTGTTATTAAAAACCGCGCCACCGTGGGCATCATCACCATCAACGTTGTTGGCAAGGAAGATGCTGGCGGTGATTGCCATAATACCGCTACCATGATACACCGCGCCACCACCATCGAAGCTCTCGGCGTTATCTACTTGGTTATTCAAAAAATAACTGCTAGTGATGGCACTTGGTCCAAGAACCGCGCCACTATGATAAATCGCGCCACCGCTACCGCTCGTATTACCGCCATCTGTGCCTGCGGTATTACCAATGAAGACGCTGTTGGTAACTGTCAGTGAGGATGATGAGCTATGGTCAATGGCACCACCATCTACCCCCGCGCTATTGTTTTGAAACACGCTATTGGTGATGGTGAGCGAGCCATCGGTCAAAATTGCCCCGCCTGTGCCATCGGCGCTGTTATCTTGTACCAAACTATTCACGATGCTCAAGGCGCTACCTGCGCCATTGGCTAAAATCGCACCTGCCGCCCCAGCAGAAAAACCATCTTCTATGGTGATATTGGTGAGGGTGAGGTCGCTACTGCTACTGCCGAGTGTGAAAAGTTGTTGTGTGCCACCGCCACTGAGGATGACATCATCACCACCGTCAATAATGACCGTGGTAATCACCGAAATATTGCCCGTGAAGGTAATCGTACCCGATGCCGCGCCACCACCAAACACGATGGTATCTGCGCCAGCACCTTGCACACAGTTATCTACGACAGTGTCGGTATTCGCGCCTTGAATGGCTTCGCGGATAGAACAATTCCCATTATCGGGCAACGCGAGGGATTCATCTGTCAAAGTATTAACAGTGATAGTCGCCCCAAATGCGGGCGCTGGAGAGGCAAAGCTCATCCATAATAATGGCAGGATAAAGAGGAGCATGAGCGCATATTTTTTCATCATGTGTGTTGCACCTTGTGAACTAACTGGAATAATACGTAACGGTACTATTGTAACATCGTATGATAATTTAGCAAACGTTATTATGACATTTCCTACCCCCTTTTGCAACAAATTTCACAGAAAGGTGGGTAAAATTGGGGGTTTTGGGGCAAAATTACGGGGTATATATCCATTTTGGGGGTATATTTTGGGCAATATAAAAAAAATTGGCATGACGTGGGGGCTTGCCATGGCAAGCCCCATACACGGCGACTTAAGGTTTTTATCCCCACCCCAACCCCTCCCCAAAAATTGGAGAGGGGCTAAAACCATCTTCAGAAATCGGTTTTCTCTCCCTTTCTCCATGCAATGGGGAAAGGGGGCTGGGGGGATAGGGGCTTACCACACCGATTGCACAAATTTTATTTTTTCCCAATGATGGTCTGCGCCACCGCCTTCATGGTCATTATAGGTATATACACGCATTTCTTTTGGCGATTGAATGGCATTATAGGCGGCAAATACGGTGGATGGTGGGCAAATGGTGTCCATCAACGCCACCGAACACAGCACCCGCGCCCCAATCCGCCGTGCAAAATGCACCCCATCAAAATAATTGAGCGTGTTAAACACGGTGTCTATCTGATGCCGATGCACGCGCAAATAACTTGCGATTTCGCTATACGGGGCTTTATCCGTAATTTCGGTGGCACGGCGAAAATGGCATAAAAATGGCACATCGGGCATGGCAATTTTGACCGATGGCATGAGGGCGGTGGCGGCGATGGTCATCCCCCCACCCTGACTCCCCCCCGTGACAGCAATCCGTTCCGAGTCTACCAATGGGTGCGACTGAAAGGCTTCGATGGCGCGGACGGTATCACAAAATAGACGGCGATAATAATAGTGGCGCGGATTGAGGATGCCTTGCGTCATAAATCCGGGATAAGACGGATTGCCACCATCGGCATTATCGGGCGTATCGCCCCGTTGCCATGCGCTCCCCTGCCCGCGTGTATCCATGACCATAAAGGCGTATCCCGCCGATGCCCATCCAAGCCAATTGAGCGGTGTGGCACGTCCGCCACCATAGCCAATAAATTCCACAATACCCGCTAGGGGCTGGGTTGTGCCTGCTGGCAATAACAACCAGCCTTTAATCGGCTGTCCGCCATACCCCGCAAAGGTGACATCATAGGCTTTGACCGTCTTTAAGCCATAATCCACCTCGGTAAAGGTCGGATTAAGCGGAAATTGACGGGCTTCTGCGAGTGTTTCTGCCCAAAACGCATCAAAATCGGCGGGTTCTGGCAAATTGGGATGATAGCGTTGCAGGTCTTCTAGTGGTAAATCAAATAGTGGCATAGGATTGTCCTTTAAGCAAAAAAAGAGTATAGACGTAATTAAAGGCGAGTCCGTAGTTGTTTTGCCTGATAATATCACGTTTTTGGGCTTCGCTGGATGCTCAAAGCATTCAGGTAGTTGAGCCAAAGCTACCTAATTGACTTGTCTCATAATTGATGCGGTGATACCATTTTTTTAACCTCATCCCCCGACCCCTTCTCCAGACTGGCTGAGGGGGCGACAGTACATTTGAGAATTGACATCGCTAGAGGTTGAAAACCTCTAGCTAGTCGAATAAAGTCCACTAAAGGGACTAAAACCGTCTCTTAAAAAAGAGATACCTATCATAATAGGCTGATTTTAATGCCAATTTTGTGAAAAAAATTAGGCAAATCAGCCCCTTTAGTGGGCTTCAAAATCGGATAGCCATAGGTTTTGAACCTATGGCGGGGCAAATTATTGAGAAATACGACGGGTTTCTACGGACAAGCCTAGAATATAGGGATGCAATCAAAAAATAGTTAATAAGGAAAATAAACACATGCGTTATATAGCCATTTTATTCATATTGATGCTCACCATGTCTGCCCACGCCCAAGAGGAAGAAGTTCCCTCATGGTGTGTGAGCCTCTGGTATCCATCATCGGAATTTAGCTCATCCGAGGATATTCTCGCCAACGCGGACATCATTAACGAGGTGAACGCCTTTTGGTATACCCCCGCGCCCGATGGTAGCCTCATCGTCTTGCCAGAGGCAGAAAATGTAGATGACCTCACCGCATGGCGCGAGGCAGGCTTGACCATCATCCCCAGTATTTTTGGCAGTGTGGGGGATGTGATTGCAGACGATTTGCGCGAGGTACATATTGCCGCCATCACCGAAACGGTGGTACGGATGGATTATGACGGCATTGATATTGATTATGAAGGCTTCGCCGCCAGCACCCGCGATGATTTTAGCCTGTTCGTTGAGGGCTTGCGTGATGCCCTCCATGCCGAAGGGCGCACACTCAGCGTCACGGTTCATGCCAAAGTGGATGAAGGCATGTGGGAAGGGGCGCTGGCACAAGATTGGCATCGGATTATCCCCGCCGCCGATATTTTCCGCATCATGACCTACGACTACACCAGTCGCAACGAGCCACCGGGTCCTATCAGCCCACCTGCATGGGTGCTAGAGGTGTTGGCATACGCTAAAAGTGTGACCGAAGCCACTGGCGAGGATATGAGCAAAATCCAGATGGGTTTGCATTTTTACGGCTATAGCTGGCAACGAGGCAACCCACCCGCCACCACAACCGCGTATGCGAGCATCCAAAATTATCTGACCAGCTTCAATTTAGAAGTATTCCGCAATCCAGATGATATGGAAGCCTATGTGGATTTCAAAATCACAGGCTTGCCCCGCCAAGTGGTCTATTTTGCAGACCCCATCGGCTTGGCATATAAATTAGACCTTGTGGTCGAACAATTCCCCGATATCGGTGGTGTTTCGATTTGGGGAATCGGTGGTGAACACCCCGATTTATGGGCAACGCTTCGTGAATATACGGCAGGATGTGTATAATAGGGAGTGTAATGGATAATTGACCTCATCACGATTCATATAATCCCCCCAACCCCCTTTCTGGGATGTAGGGGCGCAATATATTGCGCCCTTACGCCCCTCTCCACAAAGTGGGGAGGGGTTGGGGTGGGGCGCTTTGCCTTAAGTTGCCATATATGAGGCGCATATCAAAATGAGGTTGATGGCAATCATCACTAGGACACCGATATGACACAAAAAGCCACCCGCGAGGGGTTAAAATCGCACAATCGCCGTTTGGTCTTACGCTCTGTATTTGCAGGTGAGGCGACCAATCGTGCCGCTATCGCCCTCTATACTGGACTCGCCAAACCGACCATTTCTGATATTGTCGCGGAATTGATGGACGATGGGCTTTTAGAAGAAGGTGGGCATGGCGATAGTACCGAAAGTGGCGGAAAACGCCCCATCCTGCTCCATTTTCGCCCACAAGCCCGTCAAATTATCGGTGTGAGCATCACCGCAAACCGCGCACATGGCGTATTGGCAGACCTCAATGGTGACATCATCGCCCACCACCGCGCCTATCTGGAAGATTCACCAGATAAAGACGCGCTTGGTGTCTTATTACAGGTCATCAATGGGTTAGTGGCACAACTCGATGCACCGTTGTTGTGTATCAGCGTTGGCGCGCCCGGTATCGTCATGAGCGATTTAGGCATTGTCAAAGCCGCGCCGTCATTGGGCTGGTATAATATGCTCCTCGCAGACCACCTCACCACGCTTTATAACGTGCCTGCTTATGTGGGCAATAATACCGAATTGGCAACCCGCGCCCTTGTCGCCTTCAAATCCCCCGCGCCCACACCCAATTTGGTGATGGTGCTGGTGAATGGCAGTGTCGAGATTGGCATCGCCTTTGCGGGTGCGGTCTATCGGCATAGTGGCGATTTGGGATTATTGCGCGTGCCACCATCCGCAGAACCGCTAGAAGCCTTTTTGGGATGGGAATTTGTCGAGCGCCGTATCGCAGAATTATTGCCCCTAGACCAAACCACACTCCCCACCAACCCCGATTATTTGGATATTCGCTATGGCTATCAGCAGGGCGATTGGCTGTGTCGGGTATTATATGATGAACTCGCAGGGCATTTGGCGCAAATTTTTGCGTGGATTACGGGCATTATCCGCCCAGAAGAGATTGCCTTGGCGGGCGAAATTGTGGATATGGGCGAAGAACTCATCACCCTCGCCACCGAGCGCACCCGCCACCTGCTCCCCCCCGAATTGGTCAATGCCGTCACATTTTCACTCGCCACCGACCCACTATTGAGCGTCACTGGCACGATTGCCCATGCCCTAGACCGTGAATTAGGAGTGCTGTCATGATTGGTGTGATTACAAACGATGAAACCAACATTTTTCAGAGCCAAGTGATTGCGGGTATCCGCGCTGTTGCCGATAAAAGGGGATATGCCGTTGCAGTGGATAGCATCGCCCAAGACCCATCGCATCCCAAACCCATTTCGTTGGATATGAAGGCGCTATCGGGGGTGTTGGTGATTGCCAATGTGTTGCCCAATGAGGCGCTACGAGAATTATATAATTCTGGCAAACCCCTATCGCTGGTCAGCCATCGTGTGCGCTATACCCCCATTCCCGCCGTCATCCCCGATAATTCTGGTGGGATTACTGCGTTGGCAGATTATTTGGTGCTTAACCGAGGCAAACGGCGCATTGTCTTTATTCAAGGCGATATGAACCAAAATGATGGCATGGAGCGCAATATCGCTTTTCGCCGTCAATTGATGCGCCATAATATCCAATTGGATGAACGCCTATTTTTGCGTGGCGATTTTATCCCCAGTGTCGCAGAAGCCTCCATGCGCGAATTTTTGACGCGCAATATCCCGTTTGATGCGGTCGCAGGCGCAGATTTTTTGATGGCAATCGCGGCTATGCGCGTCTTGCAACAGGCAAATTTGCCAAATATAGCGGTAGTCGGGTTTGGCGATGGGGTAGAGGCGACCCAAGCGGGTCTCACAACCGTTGGCGTGGATGTTGAGCAAATCGGTAGCCGTGCCGCCCGTCAATTGATAGGGCAAATCGAAGGCTTAAAGATTAGCGGTGTGACGTTGCTCAGTACGACCATTGTCGAAAGAGCATCGTGTTAACCATTATCTCTTGAGGACATGATAATGCAAGTTAGTTTTTAAATACGGATTATCTTTTGTGGCTGACATACGAGGCTAACGCCTCTAGTCAGCCAGTACATCCTTCAAAATAGGTAGAATTGTACTGGCTGACTAGCACGCAAGTGCGTATGTCAGCCACAGAATGAAAAAAATATTTTACACCGTCTTTATTTACTAACAACCATTATTGCGCCCGCCTTAACCAATTATAAAAATCGGCATGACATGTCATGCCCCTACAACCCACCTATAAAATGATTTTCTCCCCCTCTCCAATTTGGAGAGGGGCAGGGGGGTGAGGTAAAAAATAATAATTAATGCTTGTGTTAATATGCAAATATCATAGTCTGATGCTTACAAAACCGTAATCTTGTGATTTTCTTTATGTAATTTAGCGTATATTGCCATATACAATGTGTATAGTTTTTTACCTAATTCATAAAGGATGATTCAAACATGACATCAGATTTCGTATTTGCGCTAAAAGCAAATATCCAATACTTCGATATGACCGTGAGAGACTACATGCTACAAGGAATGTACCAACAATTTTATCACTGGGCATTATCAGAGGCAAATCCGTTGCAGGAGATGTGGCTTCAATTGACGGGGTTAACGCAACTCGTCAAAATGACCTCTGGCTTGCTCGATGGCTTGGTTGCAGAATCGGCTTGGGGTCAATTATTGCAAAATAGCCTCGTGATAAATGCCTATTTGAGCTATGAAGTGTATTCAGATAACCTTGCCATTGGTATCACCTTCAATCGGTCACAACAAATTCGAGACGCACTCGCCCGCTTCAATGATGCCATGATTGCCCGCCTCCAACACCGCGCACCCACCCCAACCGACTCGCTTATTCAAGCGTGTGACGGCATTTCGATTTTTGAGCAAAGCCTTAGCCCACAAAAACATCAAACGATGGCACAAGCCTATCTGGAGGCATTCCCAACCGTCACCATGCCAGAAATTGAATATAATTTGGCATCGCTTTTGGTGGCAAATATCGAAACATGCGATGCGTTATATCGCGCCTGCGACACCCTTATCGGTGGTGAACTGGTTAAAAAGGGATTGGTGGCGCGGTATCGTGCCGTGGCAGATTTGATGGAATCGCCCGATATGCCGATGGATAAGGCGATAGTGGTGGGTGCAGATTCTATTTTGGTCGCGCCGACCCTTGCGTATTATATCGCGGTCATCGCAGAGCATATTTATTGCCTGCCAAAATTTGCAGAAACCCTGCAACACCCCAATTTATCCGAAGCATTACAAGATGCCGCCCTCATTGTGCGTTTGCTCAACGATTTGGGCGCATTGGTCAAGCAATCGGTTGAATCGCGTAACCGACTCATTCAATCTATCGCCAACCAAGCCCAAGAGGGCATGACCCTGCGCGATTGTATCATCCAATCCGAATTGGGAATCAGAATCACCCGCTTGCAAAAAGATGCCACGCATGGCGAATTTAACCTTGCCCTCAATGGCATTGAGGACACAATTCCCACAGCAGATGTGCTAAAAACCTTCTCAGATAGGCTTGCTTATCTGGGCGATGTGTATAAAAAGACGTATATGCACATGGAAAGAAGCCTGATAGAAGTCGAAAAACAACTCGGACACCGATTGGTCAGCTCCATCGTGCGCCGATTTGTCCAATTCCATGAAACCCTGTATTCACAAGATTATAAAATCGAGACGGGCGAATATGCCATTTAGCCCCGCATAACGGAGAAATTGATTATGCTCATCATCACCAATGCCCATATCATCACCGAATCGCACAGCATCCCGCATGGGTGGCTGATGGTGCAAAATGGCATCATCCACAAAATCGGCGTGTGTGATGCCCCATCAACCGAAAACGTCCAGCATATCAATGCCAATGGGCAAACCCTAACAGCAGGTTTTATAGATATTCATGTGCATGGGGGCATGGGATATGAGGCGATGGATGCCACCCCACAAGCCCTTAACGCGCTATCCGTATTTTATGCACAACATGGCGTGACCGCCTTTTTGCCCACCACATGGACAGCCAGCCACGACGCGATTTTATCTGCCCTGACCGCCATTTCTGCCATGTCAGAAACAGCAGGGGCTAGAATTTTGGGCGCACATATCGAAGGTCCGTATATCAACCCCAATAAACCCGGGGCGCAAAGCACCGAGCATGTCCGCCGTGCCGATATGACCGAATTTGAGGCATGGCATTCTACAGGTGTTATCAAATTAATGACCATCGCGCCCGAATTTGAGGAAAATCAGCGCCTTATCGCCTTTTGTACCGCGCATAACATCGTCACATCGGCAGGACACACCGATGCGACCTATGACGATATGCGCCACGCCATCACGCTCGGTTTACGCCATACCACCCACACCTTTAATGCCATGCGCCCCTTACATCACCGTGAACCGGGGACGGTTGGGGCGGCGCTATTGTTGCCAGAATTGCGGTGTGAGGTGATTTGTGACGGCGTGCATGTGCATCCGCAAATGGTCAATTTATTATGGCGGATGAAAGGGGCAGATGGGGTTATCCTCATCACCGATGCGGTGCGCGGGGCAGGGCTGGCAGATGGCACACAATATCCATTGGATGGGCGTGTCGTCACCATTCGCGGGGGAAGTGCCTATTTAGCCGATAACACCCTTGCAGGCAGTACGCTCACGATGGATGTCGCCCTGCAGAATTTTATCCGCTTTACGGGCGGGACGCTGGATGAATTATGGCGTTGTGCCAGTCTAAATGCCGCCCGTGCGTTGGGCGTTGATGACCACATGGGCAGTATCCGCGAGGGCAACCGCGCCGATATGGTGTTATTAGACCCCGATTTGCGCGTGATGATGACCATCATCGGGGGCAAGGTGGTTTATGAACGATAACATATGAACCCCTATCCCCCCAGCCCCCTTTCCCCATTGCATGGAGAAAGGGGGAGAAACCCATGCTAGGACGGGGTTTTAGCCCCTCTCCATAAAATGGGGAGGGGTTGGGGTGGGGTGAATTTCACATCAAATAACGGATAAATATCCTATATAAGGAAGAGCAACCATGCACCTAGACAATGAAATCCATGAACAACCCAATGTCCTCGCACGACTCATCAGCGATGGACGTGCCAATATCGCCCATATCGCGCAAAAAATCCGCGATTTTAACCCCGTCTTTGTCGTCATCGCCGCGCGTGGCACATCCGATAATGCCGCCCGTTATGCCCAATATCTTTTTGGTACACAAGCGGGGCTGAGTGTTGGCTTGAGTGCGCCATCGCTCCATACCCTATATGAAAACCCGCCCAATATGTCACGGGCGCTGGTCATCGGCATATCGCAAAGTGGACAGGCAGAAGATGTGCGCCGTGTCATCACCGATGCCAATACACAAGGGGCGTTAACGGTGTCTATCACCAATAATCCCAATTCACCCCTCGCGCATGAGGCACATCACCACATAGACCTAATGGCAGGCGAAGAAATTAGCATTGCCGCCACCAAAACCTATACCGCCCAACTGACTGCTATCGCCTCTTTAGTCACAGAATTGACCCAAAATGCCGATATGCGCTCGCAATTAGACGCATTGCCTTCTGCCGTTATCACTACGCTGGAATATGCCCGCGTCGTCCCCCAATGGGCAGAACGCTACCGCTATATGAGCCAATTTATCACCATCGGGCGCGGTTATAATTATGCCACCGCCTACGAAATTAGCCTCAAGGTGAAAGAATTGTGCTATATCACGGGCGAAGGTTATAGCGAAGCCGATTTCCGCCACGGACCCATCGCCCTCATCCATAATGGCGTGCCTGTGATTGCTGTCGCGCCACGCGGAAAAACACTCGCCAATGTGGTGGATTTGATGGTCAAATTACGCGAGCGCGAAGCCGAATTGTTGGTTATCAGCAATGATGATGATGCCCTCGCACACGGCGTAAAACAAATGAAACTCCCCAACGTGCCAGAATGGGTATCACCGATTATCGCCGTCATCCCCGGTCAAGTTTTTGCCATGAATCAAGCCTTAGTGCGCGGGTATGCGGTAGATAAACCACGAGGCTTGTCTAAAGTGACGGTGACGCAGTAATGAACACCATCGGCATTGATATTGGCGGGACAAAAATTGAATTTGCGCTGGTGGATGAAAATGGGCATATCCTGACATCGCACCGTGTTGCTACCAACGCCGAAAATGGATTAGAAGCCGTCTTAGCGGGTATTGATGCGGGTGTATCGGCACTCAACGCGCCGTCTGATGTGCCTGTGGGCGTGGGATGTGCGGGCTATATCAATGATGGCGTGGTGCGCCGTGCCGTGAATTTGGGCTGGGAAAATATTCCGCTACAACATCTGCTCACAGAGCGCCTCAAGCGCCGTGTGCTGGTCGAAAATGATGTGCGTGTGGCACTCATGGGAGAACGGCAATATGGCGTGGCGCGACATGTTGATAATGCCATTTATTTAGCCGTTGGCACAGGATTGGGCGCGGCGGCATTGGTGCATGGTCAATTGTTGCGCGGGGTTGGCGGTGTGGCGATGGAATTGGGGCAAATCCGCCGTGATGATAGTACCACGTATGAGGCATGGACATCGGGCAAGGGATTGAGCCAAATTGCCACACGGCTCGGCATGGATAGCACCGATACCCACATCATCCTCACCCAAGCGGGGCAGGGCGATGAACAAGCCATCCGCGCCATCACCATTTTATGTGAGCATATTGCCGATATTGCGGTATGGTCAGCGACTGTCCTCAATCCACAACGGATTATCATCGGCGGGGGCATGGGCAATGCTATTCGTGCTTGGTTATTGCCGATTTTACAGGCACAAATCCGCGCCCGTTGTGATGCGGTGATTAGTGAGGCGCTCACCATTCACATGGCAGAAGTGCCATCCAGCGCGGTAGGGGCGGCGGCTTTGGTGCGGTAATGATGAAATATGGATATGGTATATTTTTTTAATTTGTGGCGGACATACACTGCGTTAGTCCGCCATTACAATCCTGCCTATTTGGGTGATGTAATGGCTGTACTAGAGCCGTTAGGCTCGTATGTCAGCCACAGTCCTAATTATATGTAGGAAATAATCCGTTTTTTATGTGAAAACATTGTGGAATTGGTAGCAAACTCGTAAAAAACTGTTTATAATCCTGCTTGGTATGCCACTATTAAAACTTTTTTATCACTTTTAACAGACTTTTGGCGGTATACTGAGGCTATAATCGCTTCTTAAACGAAAGGGTATCGTAAAAAAATGAAAACAAGAGATATTGTGTATATCATAGGCGGTCTCATCATCGGTGTCCTCATCGGTGTAGTGATTGCAACAATCGTGGGCGGCAATCGTGGATTAAGCGAAGACCAAGTGCGGTCTATCGTGAGCGATGCAGTCTCTAATCAACCCGCCGCTACAGTCAATCAGGATGACCTTGTAAGAGCCGTCATCACCACCTTGCGGACAGGTCCTTCTGTGGCACAAACCCGCAACATCAATTCTAGCTACTACCTCATCCCCGTAGACCAAGCAGGGTCATGGCTCGAAACGGTCAAAGATGTTGAATTTGATAAAGAAGTTACCACAGAAAATATTGAATTGCTCACCAACGACATCACCAGCGAATCACAATTGGCACTCTATTTCACCCTGCCAGAACGTGTGACCACTGTGGATAGTGTCCTCTCATTGGTCTATGATGCCATGCTCAAGACCGTTGGTGTTGCACCAGAAGATGCCATTGTCGCAGGCGCAGACCCCTCCTATGTGGTGTGCTTGGGCTTAGATAACGACCCCTATAGCCTTACGGGTCCCTTGCTCTACTTCTATATGCAATTGCCAAAAGAACAATCAGAGAAATTGGTGGATGCCGAAGGCAAATTGCCAACTGGTTGGGAATCACTCGATGGTCCACGCGAAAACAGCATGTTGTGGACAGCCGAATGCTACGACCCCACCGCCGCAGAATCGGCAGTTGAATAAGCCAAAATAGCACTATCTGGGCTGTAAGGGTGAGCCAAAACGCCTCTTACAGCCTATTTATGAAATATGTGAGATAAAAACCCTCTAAATGTTAACAATCCCTAACCGATTTGACAGATGAATTTTCACAAGGGATAAGTTATAATGAAACAAACTGTTTTCACAATCTGGGTTCATACACGAAAGGAAATTCCCCTATGAAATTTGCAATCCGTTTAACCTTACTTGCTATTTTCGCCCTTGCCATCTCTGTTGGCTTGGTGAGCGCCCAAGAAGTCACTGGTTTCTTTGTGCAAGCCTCGACATCCTTCACCTTTGAAGAAGCCGATGATGCCTATACCTTGACACTTGATGGTGTCGCTGGTGTGACGACACTCGCCCTTAGCGATGCCACCACCGCCGCATTTTCGACTGGCGACCTTGTCTCTGATTGGATGATTAGCGATGTTGCAGTGCCAGCCGTTATCCGTTTCCAAATGGGCAACCCACAAGATACCGATGGCTCAAATCCCCTTCGTGATTACACCATCACTGGTGAATTAAAACCCACTGCCGATTTTGCCGAAGGTGTGGTTGTATATAGCTTGACTGTCACATCTCTTTCGATTTCAGAATTGACAGGCTCTGTCTCTGATGTTGCCGTTGTTCAAATTGAAGATGTTGACAAAACATTTGAAGCCTTGTTTGAAGATGGCGTGTTTGCCTCTGATGACGAAGTTGATGGTATTAGCGTGGTTATTGGTGTCAATGCCGATTTCATCAACGCCCTTACCGAAGCCCGTTTGACCCGTGCCGAAGGTAGCCGTCCCAGTGGTGTTACAGCACCTTGTATTCCAAACGTGACCTGCCTTCCTAAGTAAGACGACTTAATTTTTTTGTGTTGAATTGACCGAAAGAGGGTGGTGGGCATCATCAACAATTGCCCCCCCTCTTTTTGCCATTTTAGTCTCGTTATTATTTTTTTTAAGGAGCATGGTATGAAACTCAGGCTCATGCTGATGTGGTGTGTGGTTCTCATTCTTTTTATTGCCCAAACCGCTCAAGCGCAAAACACAACAACCGTTACAGGTTTTATAGATGGTAGCACATCTTTTATTGAATTCCCCATTCAAGTGACAGCCTCTGGTTCAACTATCATTCTCGATATTAGACCTACGAGTGGCAACCTTGATACCTTACTCTATCTGGTAGATAGCAACGGTAACATCGTTAGTGAAAATGATGACCGTGTGCGCGGAGATACCAGTTCTCGCATCGTTTTTCCCCAAGCTGAACAAGGTAACTATACCGCTATTGCGACTCGTTTTGGTGTGGCAGATGGCACCAGTTCTGGTGATTTTGAACTGAACATCGAAGTTTTAGCAGGCACAGAGACGACCACGACGCAATATCGTGTGACCCCAGATGACCTGCGTGCGGTTGGGCTTGCTGATGTCGAAGTCCGTCCTCAAGCGGAATGGACAATTATCGCCTATTATGGCGGTGATAATAATCTTGAACCCGGTCTCCAATTCGATTTTGATGAATTTGAATTGGCAGGTGGTAGCAACCAAAATGTTCGCATTATTATGCTCCTAGACCGTTCTCCAGAAAATTCTGATGCCAATGGCAATTGGGTTGGGGCGCGTGTGTATGAAGTCGGATTCGATATTTCTGGCGACCACCTCATCATCTTCCCTCCAACAATTGATAGCCAACCCTTGCTTGATTTGGGCGATAGAGATACCAGCGATGGCGAATTTTATGCCCAATACCTCACATGGGCATTAACCCATTTCCCCGCCCGCAATTATGCCTTTTCCATCGCCAGCCATGGTGCAGGATGGAAAGGCGTGGTGACAGATGATACATCCCGCGCCCAAACAGGTGTCACAGAAAGCATCATGACCCTGCCAGAATTGCAACAGGCATTTGAAATTGCCAAACAAACCGCAGGCGTAGATAAATTTGCCCTCATGATTAATGAGGCCTGCTCAATGGCGAGTATCGAATATTTTGCCGCGCTTGCGCCCTATTTTGATTATTCACTCGCATCACCAGAAATCGTCATTGACCCCGCGTTGGATATGACCCTGTTCACCGCCAGACTCAATGGCGAACAAGCGGCGGTTGATATGCCCGCATTGGGTGTTGGCTTAGTAGACAAATATGTCACGCTCGACATGCGCTTGGCGGGTGATGCCGATGCCGCCTATTTTACCCATTCGCTATTCGATTTGAGCAATTATCAAGCGGTAGTGGATGCTGTAGAAGGCTTTGCCAGCGTGGTCAATGAAAATCCATCAGCGTATGCCAGCCTATTAGGGCAAGCCCGCACCAATACCTATACCTATACGGCTTTTGCGGGTAGCAACACCAAAATTGATATGGGAAGCCTCATGCGCGAAGTGTTAAAACTGAGCCGTGACCCAAAACTCATTAATGCCGCCAATGCCGTGTTAGAAGCCCTCGATGCCTCTCTGATTTATGGCAATGCGGGCGAAAATGTTTTCAATATCATCAGCTACTACAATATATATTTCCCCGCTACCAGTTCTTCATTCCAAATTAGCTATTTTGATGAAGCACAAATGCCCCAATGGGGACGGATGCTCCGTAATTTTTATAATGCCGTGACTCCAAAAGTATGGGGCGGGACGGGGACTGTCTCTTTCCACCCACCAATCGCGCCCAGAATCCAAATTACATCGCAATATCCATTACCCGGGACACCCATCAGCATTTTTACATCTGCAACATTGGGATTTGAATTGACTGGGCGTAATGTGGCGTATGTAGATACCACGTTTGACCGCGTGTTGCCCGATGGAACAGTCGTGCGGTATCAAACAGAACGCCTACTCACCGACACCTTTGATGAAGAGGGGAACCCAATTCGTCAAAATGTATGGCTTTCGGGGGTAGACAGACGAGCATTCGCTTGGGATGTGGCACTGCCCGTTGTCTCTGATGGTATTTCTAGTCTGAATGAGTATATCGTTGAGACCGAAGATGTCGCCTTTATGGATGGTGTCTATTATGATGGTAATAGTGGTCTCCCCAATGAAGTCAGTATCATTTTTAGCAAACCACAAGGCGCAGAACCCGGACGGGTGCAACGGGTCGTGAGCCGTACCACAGGCAATAACGCGCTTGCCGCCATTAGTATTCCCGCAGGGTCGCGCTTTTTCGCCACCAAATCGGTGGTGACGGGCGATGGTCGTGTGGTGCAAGAATTGGGCAATATTTACGTGTGGCCCGATGGTGGTCTGACCTATACCTATCAACCCGCCCCCACAGGGCAATATAACATCGGGATTTTGGTCACGAGTTATGGTGGTACGACAGGCTATACCTCTGTGACGGTGGATGTCAACAACGATGGGTTAAATCCAAATCTGCGGGCGGGTCTCCGCACCGATGCGGGCTTTATCCTCACCCGTCCCAGTGATTGGGGCTTGTTGAGCATCGCTAGTGATGTGTGGATTGGCTACTATCGCACATCGAGCCAAGATGCCAATAGCAATATCAGCGCCTATTTCTCGCTGGCACCAGAAGCCTCTACCGATTTGACCTCTATCCCCCGTGAAATGCTCACATCCTATTATGGCGTGACATGGGATGAGGTTTATACCGATACCACTGTTGCAGGCGCACCTGCTATTGAATTTAATTTCTCTTATGAAGACCCCGTTGGCGGACGTGGCACAATAGATGCCAAAGCCTTTGCGGTGTTCAATCCCAATTTGGGGCTTGGCATGGTCTTTACATCAGAAGTGGTTCGTGGCACCAGTGGCGATATTCAAGCGACATACGACCAGCTCAAAACCAATTTGCGCTTCTTCTCGCCTGCCGAAATTTTGGATAGTCGTCAATGGCAGGATGCTGTTTCGACTAGTCAAGCCTTCGCTATCGAAGGTGTGCGCTATCCAAGACGCTTGGATTGGGGTCAGGGTACAGATGGTATTTGGACGCGCCATGCCATCGCCGCCGATAACCCAGAAACAACGGATATTGTCGAAGCCGATATGACCGCGCCGACCTTTGTCGCATTCACCAAAATTGATGCTCCTGCCTCCGTAGATGCGGTGCTAAACGACCTCGTGACCCAATATGCAATCGGAACAGGGACAGAATTTGTCCGTGTGGCAACCCGCACCTTGAATACGGCTACATTGTCGTGGAGAGCGGTGTTATACACCGTGAATCGCAATGGGGTGGCGGTTGTTGGGCGCATGTATGTGACCATCCCCGTTGAAGGCGGACCTGCCTATGCCGCATGGGTCGAGACCTTTGAGGGCGCAGATACCGGTGCCACCTATTCCAATACGTTGGAATGGATTATTGACGGCTTCCAAGTAGACGAACTCGGTTCTTAATCAATAAAAAAACAGGGCGTGATGTGCGCCCTGTTTTTTATTGCCTATGTGCTAAAAATGTACTATTCCTACGCATGGTCTGAAAGCCCCATATCAACCTGTATATAGATGTTTGGCACAATAACTATCAACTGCCCAATGAATAAGGGAGTCAGAAAGAAAAACCCAAAGAATATTGGGGGCAATATAGGTGTTTCAAATAATTCATATACCCAATTATCATCAATTCTACCGCCTCCACCTTCTATATCAACATAGTAACAATTAGAGTCGTTTGGATAAGTATCACAAAATCGAGAATGGTTTTGTACATCTACCATCCTTATTGAGATGAATATCAGCCATATTATGCCCCCAATGGTGATAAGCCCGCCTATTAACCCGAATATGTTACTAAATCTGATTGTGAATACCTCTTTGATAATGCCTATATTATCGAGATTCTTTTTATCTGTATCGAAGGTTTTTTTCCGCAAATAAATCAACAAGTAACCACATCCAATGATAAATAATCCCATGAGGATACTCTGGATTAATATACTATTGGCAATAGTGTCGTATTGACTACT
Organism: bacterium; assembly: GCA_033763335.1. Lineage (GTDB taxonomy): Bacteria > Chloroflexota > Anaerolineae > Aggregatilineales > Phototrophicaceae. The sequence goes on along the minus strand of JANRKU010000040.1, from coordinate 27,837 downwards.
CTGCCCATAAGCAGTAATTCCCCGAACACCGCCAATCCATAAAATGGTGCTGTTGGCAATGCAAATTACCCCCGTAATGATGATAAAACGGCTAATCACCCACGCCACATAAAATTTTGAGTGAGGCATTGCATTCATTCAATTTCCTCACGGATTTCAAATTCACCTTGTTCGCCACGCTCTATTGGGTCATCTGCTAAAATGCCAAATGTTTCTTCAAAATACCCAATCGGATAGCCCATAGCATCTACCGCTTGTGGTGGCGAGACGGTTTGTAACACAATTAGGATTTCTGTCTCTGTATTTTTGAATTGAGATGGCAATTCGATGGTCAAAATGCCATCGCTATTGATATGTGTTTTGAGTTTTATCGTTTCCATGTGACACCCTCACTTTTCTATGATTATATCATGCTCCCAATAACCGCCCGATATAGGGTGTGGTGAAAACCCGTGCAGGGTCGGTGATATTTCGCACACCCTGAAAGAAATCCCAACGCGGATAAAGTGGGGCTAAATCGTCTGCATTGCGGGTGTGCATTTTGCCCCAGTGAGGTCTGCCACCATACCGCGCAAAAATCGCCTCTATCGCATCAAAATAACGCCGATAGTCCATCCCATTAAACATATGCACGGCGATATATGCACTATCCCGTCCATAGGCAGGGCTGAGGGGAATATCATCGCCTTTGACAAACCGACATTCGATTGGAAAATGGACTTGGTGCTTGTCTTTGCGGATGGTGTCTAAAATCTCAGTGAGCGCGGCTGTGAAATGCTCGGCGGGGATGTTATATTCCATCTCCTGAAATTTGACCAAGCGCCTGCTGGCAAAGGCACGATGGGCATAATTGACATAATCGGCATCGCTGACCGCCGCCCCAATCAGCTTGGCGATACGGGCGCTATTGCTAGGAAATGCCCGATTAAACGCACTCAACATCCACAAAACACCATTTTCTAGCACAATTTCATTCATCCAGCGCCCAATACCGTCTTTTTTGGGCGCATCGGTGACGATATTAAAACAGCGTGTTTGGGTTTTATCGCTATAGGGCAGGGCATAAAATTCAAAATGCCGATTTTGTGCCTTGAGGGTATCCAAATCCGAAAGGGTCTTATCCAGCGCGCTTTTGCGGATTTCGCCACGCAAGATATACGAGCGATTGAGCCGTAAGGTGAGGGTGCTAATCATGCCGAGCGTCCCCAATGAAATTTGCGCCGCCTTAAAAATGTCGCTATTTTCGGTTTCAGAACACGTTATCACTTCACCATCGCCCGTGATGAGTGTCATGCCAATGACCTGTGTGGCAATTGTGCCAAGACCTGTACCTGTGCCATGCGTGCCAGTCGAGATTGCCCCTGCAAGGCTTTGCACATTGATGTCGCCCAAATTTTCTTGCATCAGACCATGCTCAAAGAGCAATTCACCCGCCTGCTTGATGGTCGTCCCCGCTTTGAGGGTGGCAGTTTGATTCACTTTATCCACATTGAGCAACCCGCCATAATTTTGCAAGCTGATGAGGATGTCATTGCTGGCGACTAGGGGCGTAAAAGAATGACCACTACCCGCCACACGGATTTTTTTGCCATCGCGCCCTGCCGATTTCACCAAGCGGATGAGGTCATCTTGGCTGGTGGGGGCATAAAACGCGCTGGGTTCACAACTGACAGAACGCGACCAATTGCGCCAAATGTGGGTCATGGGGGTATTCTCCTGTGGGTGGGGGTGCGCCGGATTATTGTGCCACTATTGTAATGAATCACTCGGCATTTGCCAAATTTGCCTTGTTATACCCTAACTTACTCCATAATATATTGCAGGATAATAGTTTTGCCCCTATCCCAAAAATTGGAGAGAGGAAGGACGCGATGAATCATGTCCCTACAAACCTATCCTAGAAACGGTTTTCTCCCCCTTTCTCCACGCAGTGGGGATAAGGGGGTGGGGAGATAGGGGATGCTTTTTTGCCAAATTTACCCCATCGGCGGGGGCAACGCGCCCACCACATGCACCGCATGACGTGCCCGTGTGAGCGCCACATACAAAATGGCATTATGCGAATTGGGATGAGCGCGGTCTAATTCTGTCAGGATAGCCACACCACATTCTAGCCCTTTATACGCATGGACTGTAGACACGCGGATGGTGGTCGCAGGGTCATGTTCGCTGGTGATTTTGCGCGTGAGCAAAAATTTGCCCAATTCCATTTCTTTTCCCCACAGGCTAGTTTTTGGGGCGCGGGTGGTGAGGATGACGATTTCATGCGCGGGAATCCGTTCTTTATCCACCAAGTCGCTCAACAAATCCGCCACTTTTTGATACACCGCCTCTGGTGTATTGGCATCATACGTCTGAACAGGTCGTCCCTGTGGTCCTTCGCAAATACTCGGCATAGTGGCATAGGTCTGGGCGAAAGCATGGATATGCTGGGTGGTGCGACAATTTTCGTGCAGATAAAACGGCTCGCCCAAGGGGGGCAATTTTTCTTTGAGGTCGCTAAAAATCCGTTGTGAATCATCGGCAAAAACGTATAGCACATCCTCAATGGGATGTCTGAGAAATTTGACCAAATCATTCCACTGGTTGCCATTAAAATCTTGCCCCTCATCCACAATCAGCGCATCGAAGCCATATTTTTCGATGAGGGCAGGGGAGTCTTGTAGGCGGGTGGTCACTTCATGCAACCAGTAGGTGAGTTGAGTATCAAAGTCGTGCCTGTCCAGCGCATCCATCTCTTTTTTTAATCCAACCACATACATGGCTTTGCCTACTATCCCATGCAGGTTGTCTACGGTGATATTGGGATGTGCCAGCATGGTCTCTACCCATTCCACCAACCCCGCATTGTATCCCAAAAAGAGAACCTTATACCCCTCTTGTGCCAATAGCATCGCTTTTTCGAGCGCCAAGACAGTTTTACCTGTGCCAGCACTCCCCAATATCATGGTGCGCCGATGAAAGCGCAAATAATTGAGTACGCGCGTTTGCTCTTTGGTGAATTTTTCTATTTTGCGCCGTTCTTGTTCAAAAATGGTGCTGAGGGATGGCTCTAGCGTGGTGGTGGGCAATATCATCGCTCGTAATGCCTTCACCGCATCCTCGCCACGCATGGGGACTTTATTTTCTTGATTGGTGTGTTCCCGATGATAGGCAAAAATCACATCTAATTGTGCCGATAACCGCCCCAAGTCGTGAATATCGAGCATGATTTCACGCGGGGAATCTGGGCGCAAATCGAAGGTGATTTCACTATCTGGAAACGCCACCGCATGAAATACAGGATAAGCATAATGTTTGGTGGCGGGATGTATCCGAAGCCATTGCTTCAATTCTATGGCGTTGCGCCGTGCTTGTGCGGGCGGGTCTTTGATGCGACTTACCCTGCCAGTGTTCGATTGGCTATACCAGAATACCCCCCGATTCCCCTCATCTTTGACCGAGATAATCCCGCCTTTTAGCTCTAAGACCAATACCCCTTTTTCGGGATGTGCCAGCAAAAAATCAATTTCCCCCTCAGTGGTTTTGCCTTCTTTGCTATACCAATTGATGCTATGAAACACGGTATACTCTGGGGGGAGTTGCTCTAAATGGTCATAAAATGCCCACTCTGACCAGCTCTCGCTAAAATCTGACCACGACCCGCGCAAAACACGGCTTCCAGCCAATTCTTTGACATACCCCACCGTGAGAAACAGGTGTTTGTGCTGATGCTCCCACAATGCCCGCACGCCTTTTGGGGTTATCTCGAAGGTATCTGCCAAGTTGTTGTTGGGAATTTCGCTTTTTTTGACCAATCCCGCCCCCACCAGATACGCATCACACCAACCGATGAGCCGATTCAGTGTGCTTTGTTCATCCGTTGACCGCGCCCCAAATTCGCGCCAAAACGTTTCGCGCAGATATTCCCGCGAGGGCTTGCCCCCCGCTTGTAAATGATTGATAAATACCCATAAACAATCATTCAGTTTTGGCATTTCCATAACAATAATCCTTATCACAATTTTTTCCGTTATTATAACAAAAAGATAAGCGCGACTCACCCCCAAAACACATACAAATACCGTTAACATCTCTTGATAGTCGCGTTAAGGTTTCTGTGAAGCCATTTCTTTGTCAATTTATAGCGATTATAATTATGCTCACGCCATAAAACCAACCTATTACAGATATATAAGGAAATAATGATGCCGAATGCTGATTATCCCACCGATGATTTATTGTTTACTGCCACCGCCAATAGTATGCAAACCATTTTATTAGAATCGAAGGTGCGCCGCGCCCTAGAATTATTGGTTATTATGCAAAAACAGGTAGAGATGGCAGACCGCAAGGCACAAGCGATTATCGGCGCAAATACCTTGTTGGTGGCGGCATATTCTTTTACCAGTAGCACCTTTCGCAATAACGATTCGAGCGTGATGCAAGTCATTTTATTTATTTTACAAATCGGGTTGTTGGTCGCTTTGGGCATTTCTGCTTTATCGGTGTTATTGACCATCATGCCCCGTGTGGAAAAAAGTGATACCGAAGAATCGGTCTATTTCTTTGGACGAATCGCCAAAACCCCGACCAAGAGTTTTATGGCACAGTATATCGCGCAAAATCCACAACAAGAATTGATACAAATCCTCAACCAAATTCATGCAACATCGCGCATCATCAGTAGTAAATATACATGGGCGGGGCGGTCATCTTATGCGCTGGTGGTGGCGCTGATGCTGTGGCTCATCATCCAGACACTTAATTTTGTTGCCTAACCCCTACTCAATAGGGCGGATTGGGGTTATAATGTAATTATTATGAGATGTTGGCAAATTGTTTTTGAGTTGTGGAAAATATTTTATGTTAGATACGCCAAATTTGCTTCAAACATATCACACAACTTTAGAAACAAAATTTGCCAATAAACTACTCATAAATCCTCGACTTAATCGCCAATTGGTTAGCTTTCAGGCAAATAAAAATAAACCACGTTATCGTTGGTTTCGATATAAAGAAGGTTTTTCTGAAGGGCTGATACATTATATTTTAGATATTATCAAACCCACTGGACATATTTTAGACCCGTTTGCTGGCATTGGCACTACATTATTTGTGGCTCTTGAGCGAGGATTAGATGTGACGGGTATTGAATTATTGCCTGTCGGATATGAAGTGATGGCGGTTCATCATCAATTACAAACGGGGGATAAAACCCATTTCCTGCAATTAATTGCTCGTTGGCAATCAACAACCCCTTGGAAAAAAGAATTTGTTAACACCCCTTTTCCACATCTTAAAATTACAAATGGCGCTTTTCCAGAAGAAACCCAACAAGCGATTGACAGTTATCGGACGGCTCTTTTACAAGAGTCGCCTACCGACCAACGACTCCTTCAATTTGTATTGATGTGTGTATTGGAAGATATGAGTTACACTCGTAAAGATGGTCAATATTTACGATGGGATTATCGTTCAAATCGTAAACAGGGGCGTGTTCCGTTTGATAAAGGGCAAATCATCCCTTTTGACCAAGCAATTCATCAAAAATTTGATGAAATTTATACTGATTTAGACCAAGTAACTATTTTTGATGTGCCTATATGGAATAAAAATATGCAATTGATACAAGGCTCTTGCCTTGACCAGTTGCCACAATTAAAAACTGCGTCATTTGATGGGATTATCACCTCGCCACCTTATGCGAATCGGTATGACTATACTCGTACCTATGCGCTCGAATTAGCACTACTGGGTGTGGATGAAACAGAAATTCGCCGTTTGCGTCAGGCAATGCTTTCATGCACCGTTGAAAATCGTGATAAACCAGACTTAGAGACATATTTTTCTGATGACATTTATCAGCAGGCACAACTCGCTTTTAGTCAGCAGGCGGAATTACAAACGATTTTGGCATATTTAGAATCTCAAAAGGATGCTAAATTGCTCAATAATACGGGTATACCCAGAATGATTCGCAATTATTTTTTGGAGATGGCGCTGGTCATTTTTGAAAGCGCCCGCATCCTTAAACCCAATGCGCCATTTGTGATGGTTAATGACAATGTGCGTTATGGCGGGATTGTTATTCCTGTAGACCTCATCTTATCTGATTTTGCCCAACAAGCGGGTTTTGATATTGAAGTGATATGGGTATTACCGATAGGGAAGGGCAATAGTAGCCAGCAAATGGGGACGCATGGGCGCGAATCGCTTCGTAAATGTATTTATATTTGGCGACGGAGGCTAATTTAATGCCTAAAAAACCAGATAAAGCGATTTTGCAAGCATGGACACTTGACCAATTGGCAAAAAGTAGCTTCTTTCAACAGAAAGCGCAGGAATGGGGTTTGCTTAAAATTGCTGAGGCGATTGAGCAAATTGCGGGGGAAAATTTAGATTGGCAAGCATTGGCTATTTCTGAATTGGCTTGGAATAAAGTGATTCATCGCGGTATTAAGCCCGTTATTGTCTTTGCACATCCAGTCGTTTTGAAAACCATCTTAGGGTCAGTCGGATATTATCGGATGTTGGCATTAGTTTCACAAAAATCTATGAAGCGAATTGGCTTAAATCTTGATACTTATGAAACCTCTAAACCACTCATGGACAATGATATCGCCTATCAAACCGCCACCCATTTGAATCATTTAATTAGCACCCTTATTGAAGCCGATACTATGCTTGATAAGCGTAATTTTGATTTATGGCGCGGTATGTCTGCTGGTACACAAGCACAAGGCGCATGGCAAAATAACAAAGGAGCAATAGCAGAGGCAACGATTAAGCAATTGCTTCTTCAACGGTTACAATCTAAAAGTATAGCAATAGAATTGCAAAATAATATCAATTTAGGAGATGGGCGCACGCTCATTTTTTCCGATGAGCCTGATATTGCCATTTATGCGAATTCAATCCCCCTCGTTGCCATTGAGGTAAAAGGCGGAATAGACCCTGCTGGTATTTTGGAACGGGTAGGGGCGACCTTAAAAAGTTTGCAACGGACTTATCAAGAAAATCCACAAGCCATTACCATTCTTATTATACAAGATGTAGCAATGACTGTCCGTGCCAAAGAAGATTTATCATTTAGCGCACAAACTATTACGCATATTTTTAGTATACAAGCCCTACTAGAAAGTGAAATAGAGCGTCTCCGACTGTTTGAAATCATGCAAATTTGATATGCTTGTGATATCAGAGAGTTTATAAGGAATATCACGAAAGGCTAACCGTTCACATGACCCAATCGCCCTTGCTTACCTTGTATTCGCCACATCATGCCCTTCATGCCCCGCGTGGTGAATTTTTGCACGGGCGCATCGTCCCGTATTACGAAATGCCCAGACGCATGGAGAACATTCATCAAGCAGTTTTGGCATCAGATTTATTTGATGCCGTAGAACCAACGTCAAATTTGCACCCAGACCATTTAGCGCATATTCATGACCCACAGATGATAGCTTATTTATCGGCGTTGGCAGATGATTCGCAACGCCGAATCCGCGCCGATTATGCCGTCTATGGGCTAACTGACCAACTCACTGATGATGAATATTATTACGAATCCATTTTCCATACCCCAGATAACACCAAAACAGGGTTACATAACCCACCCAAATTGTATTTTAGCGATAGCACCTGCCCCATTGGCAAAAATACATGGAAGGCAGTGATGGCTTCTGCCACGCTTGCGTATCAGGTGGCACAAACCTTATTGGCTGGCACAAAAAAGGCGTATGCCTTATGTCGCCCACCCGGTCATCACGCGGGACGCGATTTTGTTGGGGGCTATTGTTATGTGAACAATGCCGCACTCGCCGCTAGTAGAATGAGTGAATTAGGAAAAGTCGCCATTTTGGATGTGGATTATCATCATGGCAACGGCACACAAGACATTTTTTATGATGACCCCAATGTGTTTTTTGTATCGCTTCATGCCGACCCCGCCATAGATTATCCGCATACCACAGGCTATGCCGATGAAATTGGGGCAGGGGCAGGTGAGGGGTTTAATATGAATATCCCTATGCCACATGGTACCGATGAAAATGCGTATTTCGTGGCATTAGACCGCGCCCTCCGCGCTATTCAAGATTTTGGCGCACAGGCATTGGTGGTCTCGTTGGGATTTGATACCTATATCAACGACCCAATGGGCGCATTTGAGCTGACCATCGGCAGTTATGAGCGCATGGGGCGGATGATTGATGCCATGAGCCTCCCAACCGCCTATATTCAAGAGGGTGGCTATGCGGTGGATGAATTGGGTATATTAGCGACATCCTTCTTCACAGGAGTGTTGGCAAATGGATAACGAAATCCTCGTTGGCAAGCAGATAGATGATTACCTCATCACCGACCATATCAAGGCGGGTGGGGTAGCGGTGGTGTATAAGGCGAAAAAAGTGGGTGAATCGGATACGCTCCCGCCTGTCGCCATCAAAGTATTACAAATTAGCTGGGCAGAACATGAAGAGGTGGTGTATCGGTTTTTGCGCGAAGGACGTATTATGCAAAAACTCCAGCACCCCAATATTATCCCCCTCTATGATTTTGGCATGTATCAACGTCGCCCCTATATCGTCATGGAATATTTGGCGGGGGGCAGTTTGGCAGATAGGCTCAAGCAAGAACGCGGGATGTCGTTGCGCGTCTCGGCGCATATCCTCAACCAAGTTGCCGATGCGCTGGATTTTGCCCATAGCAAGCAGGTGATTCATCGTGACCTGAAGCCCGGTAATATTTTATTGGGTGATGGTAGTGATGCCTTTGCCATGCTCACCGATTTTGGCATTGCCCGCGTCTTAGAACACACCGTCCTCACACAAGGCGGGGTGATGCCCGGTACGCCGCATTATATGTCACCAGAACAAGCGCGTGGGGCAGAGCAATTGAGCCGTTCATCAGATTTATATTCATTTGGCGTGATTGCCTATCTCATGGCGGTGGGACGCTTGCCATTTGGCGGTGAGCCGTTGGTGATTATCAACCAGCACCTCACAGCAACCCCGCCAACCCCATCATCATTAAACCCAGATTTGCCCCGCGCACTCGACCCTGTGTTGCTGAAAATGTTGGAAAAAGACCCCAAAAACCGCTATATCACCGCACGCGCCTTTGCTGATGCTTTTGCCAGTGCCATCACAGGTCATGAGGGAACGGTGGTCAAGCTGAATATGCGTAAAATAGACGATAATGGGGGTGGGTCGCCACCGAGTAAAGATGCCCAAAACCCCATTGCGCGTATGCAATCGGAAAAAGGGCAAGATAACCGCTTTTTATGGGTACTGATTGCAGGCTTGGCAGTGGCATTGGTGGTCATCGGTGTGTTATTGGTCTTAAGCCGATAAACCACAGAACCCATGATTGATATGTTAGTTTTTTAATATGATGTATCTTTTGTGGCTGACATACGAGGCTAACGCCTCTATTCAGCCAGTACAGCTTCAAAATAGGCAGAATTGTACTGGCTGACTAGCACGCAAGTGCGTATGTCAGCCACCAATTAAAAAATATTTTACACCGCCTTTATTTACTAACACCCATTATCATGTCCCTACATTACGCCTCATTTGCCCCGAAAATTTATCTATTCCTCACCCAAACCCCCTTGACGTAAAGTACACTTTACGGTGTAGCATACTATCAAGGTCAAGAAATGTGGTGAATGATGATGAATACCTATACCAGCAAAGAAATATCAGAAAAAACGGCGATTAGCATCCCCACCTTGCGCTATTATGAGCAAATTGGGTTATTAGACCGCGTAGACCGTGCCATGAATGGGCATCGGCGCTACTCGGATGATGATGTGCGCCGTATTGATTTTTTGAAGCGATTACGCGCCACAGGCATGTCTATCAGCGAAATGCACCAGTATGTCGAGCTATATCGGGCAGGAGATAGCACACTCAGCGAGCGCCTCGTTATCCTCGAAGCCCATCGGCGTGCCATCCAAGCGCAAATAGACATCCTCGCAGATACCGTCACATTTTTGGATATGAAAATTGCGCGGTATCGGCAACAGCAACAACACCTCCTTGAGCAAGACAATTTTATCTCTGAACAGCACGCTATGGAGCAAAACGTATGACGATGAAAATTGGGTTTATTGGCACAGGCATTATGGGTAGTCGGATGGTCAAAAATTTGCTGGCGGGCGGGTATGCGGTCACGGTTCACAATCGCACATCAGACAAAACAGGCGACTTGATTGAGCGCGGGGCAACATGGGCGACTACGCCTGCTGATGTGGGGCATGGGGCGGATATGATTATCACGATGCTTGCCCATCCACAAGCCGTTGAGGAGATGGCATTGAATCCTGAAAATGGATTTTTGAATGCGATGAAGCCCAATAGCATTTGGATTGATTGTAGCACCGTGAATCCAGAATTTGCGCGACGCATGGGGCAACAAGCCCACTTGCGCGAGGTTCGTTTTATGGATGCACCTGTGGCGGGGTCAAAAATGCAGGCAGAAGGGGCGCAACTCATCTTTTTTGTGGGTGGTGATAGCGCCATTTTAGATACCTGCCGCGAAATACTCATGACGATGGGCAAGCAAATCAATCATGTGGGAGAAATTGGATTTGGGAACGCGCTCAAACTCGTCCTCAATCACATGTTGGCGACTTCGATGGTTGCCTTTGCAGAAGGATTAGCATTTGGCGAATCATTAGGGCTATCGCAAGCGGTCTTGTTGAATAGCATAATCGGTAGTGCAGTTGCGCCACCATATCTGGCAGGCAAACGTCAAAAAATTGAAACCGACCAGTTTGATGCCGATTTTCCGTTGCGCTGGATGCAAAAAGATATGCAGATGGTCTCTGAAACAGCGTTTCAAACGGGTGTCTCTATGCCGATTGCCAATATCACCAAAGAGGTTTATCAATTGGCGACCCGTTATGGCTTTGGCGACAGCGATTTTTCTGCCATTTATGCCTTTTTGAAGGGGCAAAACGACTAGGATATAGCTACCAAAAATCGGCGTGGATGGGTTTGCATTCTTCCTCTAAGATGGGACCCTCCACCAGCACCATCCGATTGCCGTTGGCGAATATCCCCCGACACGGCATCAGAAAATCACTCCCCGCATAAGTGGCGAAGGTGGTCTCTGACATGCCATACACCACATGTCCAATCCCCGCCCAATAAATTGCACCAGAACACATCACACACGGTTCATTGCTGGTGTATAAAATGCACCCCGCCAATATATCCGCAGAAAATTGCTTGCCCGCCATCCGTACCAGATTGAGTTCTGCGTGACCTGTGGGGTCTTGCTCGGTATTGACCGTATTTTCACACTCCAAAATGATTTTTCCGTCATAGACCAGCAACGCCCCAAAGGGGTGATTGCCGTGTTTTACCGCTTGCGATGCCAATTCATAGCACCGCCGAATAAAGGGGTCATGGTCTGTCATTCAATATCCTTATTTGAAGAAGATGTGCTTATGGATGATGAATTTTCTGATGGTGTGCGTTGGGCTTTGAGGGTTTGGTTTAATTCATCCATGATTTCGACTTGCCAGCGCGAATTGAGCGTCATCTCGCGGATGGCTTGTAGCGCAAATCCGAGCGCAATAATCGCCAAGCCCCATATAATCGCACCAACTAAATCGGCAATGAGGGCAAAGATGCCAGATTCGTTAGAGAAGGTATTTACGACACCTGTCATACCATTGGGGCTGACCATATCTTGTAACAATGAATAGCGTTGAAACGAGTAAGCGAAACCGAGAATGATGGTGATAACACCTCCAATGAAAAATATCCGTGCCAGTGCATCTAACGCATTGTAATTCCGTTCAAAATTCATGTCCTATCTCCTGTTATGACTGTAACACATTGTTATGTTGATTATACCCCAAAAAATCCGCTACGATATGCTGATATGCCTCTGGTGCTTCTAAATGGACGGTATGCCCCGCGTTAGGGATGGTCTCTATCCGCACATCGGGGATTTTTTCCCCCATCTGATGGGCGATGCGCGTAAATTTATCATCCTCTGCGCCTGTGATGAGCAGGGTGGGCATGGCTAACGCGCCTAATTTATCCCAAAAAGACGGTTGTGCGCCCGTCCCCATCCCACGCAGGCTATTGGCGAGTCCTAGCGGGTTATTTTTTAGCCGATTCTCGCGTAATTTTTCCCGTAGGGCAGGTGATTGTGTTTTCCACAGGGGCAAATTTTCCCATTCCGCCACAAATGATTCTATCCCGCCCGTGATAATGCGCTCTGCCAGCGATTCATCACTGGTTATCCGCGCCAGCCGTTCTTGTGCCAGTTCCAACCCCGCCGAGCTACTCTCTAGGATGAGTTTGGATACCCGTTCTGGATGAAAAATCGCCAATGCCAGCGCCAACCGTCCCCCCATCGAATAACCCAATACAGGGCATGAGGTAATTTTCAGATAGTCAAGCAGGGAGGCTAAATCTGCCACAGCATTTTCGATGCGATAGCGTGCAGGGTCTTGTGGCGATTCTGTTATGCCATGCCCAAGCAAATCGGGCGCAATGAGCCGATAGTTATTTATCAGATGGGGCAGGTTGCCGATGAACGATGCGCCATCGCCCGTAAAGCCGTGTAGGATGAGGACGGGCGCGCCTATCCCCGCCTGATGGACGGCATATAGTGTGCTATTTAGGGTGATATAGGTCATGGTTGTCATTTTTTTTATTTAGCCCGCCGACGGGCGGTGAACCACCCGTCTGACCTTCTAAAACCCCGTGAACGGAGTTGTTTTGCCTAAATATAAGGATAAAAATGCGCTAGGTGTAAGGGCTTGCCATGGCAAGCCCCTACATCATGCCAATCTGCCCTAAAAATTGGCAGGTCAACCCCATTTATGGGGTTTTGGTTGCAAAGGCAGGTGGTTCACCGCCTGCCGTATCCCAGACATTAGTTTATACTTTTAGGACGAGTTTTTTAGCATTATATCCCGTTTGGCGCGAACCCACAGCCGATTTTCGCCAGTCTGTGCCAAAAATTGCCCCATGCCTACTAGCCCAAATCCTGCTAAAAATAGGAGCATCAACGAAAAGGCATACGTACTCAAAGTAGATGGTTGGGAATTATCTGATGGCAGAGTGGTGAGCCATGTGAGGTTGCCACAGGTTAAAATTGCCCCACCAATCACTTTGAACACATCACTGATAAAATCATAAAACGCATATTTGCCGTCTTTGATAGGACGAAATGAGTTGTCCACAGTTTCCAATGAGATGGTTAGCTGGCGCTTAAAGCGATATATTCCCCCTAAGCCTTGCCCAATGCTTAATGAGAATAGCGCAAAAAACAACGAAAGGAGAATCGTGCTGATAACTCCCCAGCGCATCACCATTTCTGGTTCTGGAAAATAGACCTCACACCCTGCACCATCCAATTGATGATAACAGTTTATGTATTCAAATGTGCTAGGATTGATATAAACACCGACCCCGATACCCGAAAATATCAGATATATAAGCCCAATGAGGGTTAAGAGGATGCCATTGACCCTTAAAAATGTGTAACGGGGTTGTGGCATGGCAACCATCAACGATTTTTCGGCAAGTTGATGATTGAGATGATTTATTTCGATGAGGTGTCTACGGGTGTGATGCAATAAAATCCCACACCCACATAAAATCCCCGTCCCAATGCTTATAAACAGGGTTTGGAATATGATATCGCTAAAAGCCCTATTTCCCGCGCCTGTTAGATGTGCCAGCAGTGGCATGAATAATAAAATAACCCCAAATACGATAGTTGCGTTGGCAATAAAATATAAAATCGGATGGTGTTTTGATGTCATCAGCGCACATGCTCTGGCGGTTCAATGCCGATTAAAATTTCGCCGATAGCCGCCGAACATGCCTCGTGAATATCGGGGATTTCGAGGACACCCACCACTTCGCCCTTCGGCGGGAGCCAATCGGGGAACACATTATTGGTATGCGCCCACAGTTGATTGGTCTCACGCATATTGGTGGTGATTTGGTCGTGTATCCAGCACGTTTGGATGAGCAACAATAACACCTCTGTCTCCCAATCGGCATCGGTATGGTTGAATATCACCTCGCGCAATTGGTCACGCAATCCCACCCGCGCCACTCCAGATTTTAGGACATGCCATGTTTGTGGAAATACGAATAAAAATTTGCGTTCTTCAATTTCGGTGATGCTACGGTTATACCACAATTGGAGTAATTTTTGCGGTAGTGCCAATAAATCCCCCATGAGGGCGATTTTCTCTTGGCTGACCCAATCGCCAGATGAGAGCGAATTGCGCCCCACATATTCCAGCACATCATCGAGCAACGGGTCATTGGTGGGATTTGGGCGCACGACATATAACCCTGCTTGGTCATCGGTCAAGCCGATTCGTCCGAGCAGTGCCAATTCTACCAATAGCGCCACCGCCAGATGATGTGCCATCGAGAGGGGCGGGCGCTTAAATACCCATCGTCTGCCTTTTTGGTCAAAGGCAAAGAGGAAAAATTTTTCGTATAATTGCAAATTTGCGAGTAACATACCTTTATTTTACTGCAAAATGGCGATTAATGCCGAGCCATCTTTATCACTGGTCGTAATTGTTTAATCGCAACCATATCCCCTGTTTGTGTATCACGACTACGATACACCGCACCCATCCCCCCACGCCTAATAATATCTGTGGCGCGGTCAAATTCATACCTTCCGCCGATGATTTCTTTCATAGAACAACCCTATTTTTATGATTTAATTCGCTAAACTTGCCAATAATTCTGCCCCATCTTTATCACTACAAGCCAACAACGCGCTCAATTGCTGTTGGGCATCTATCACGACACCACGATTCGCGTTCACGGCTTTTGCCTCATGATAGGCATTTTTGGCGGCTATATAATAATCATTTTCGCCCGTCACCACCCATAAACCCACATACGCCAAGGCGCGACTATACAGGCGCTCATATTGGTTGGCGGTTTTAGACAGTAACGCATTGGCATAATTTAGCCCTTCATCAAAGGCGCTACGGGCTTCTGGGTGATTTCCCGCACAATAAGCAAGGCATCCATTCAACACGGCGGCGACATCATTGCTATCGGGTGCATCATATTCGCGGGCAGTTTTGATAGAGGCAAACGCATTGGCGATGTCATGCGAAAACCAATAGGCGCGGGTGAGGTTGATATAAATATGTTGGGTGAGCAAAAGGGCTTTAATTTCTTTCACGATTTCTAGCGCGTCATGTAAATGGGCGATGGCTTCGTCATAGCGCCCGATTTTGGTCAACACAGACCCCAAATTGCTCAGGCGCACCCCTGTCCCCAATTTATCATTCAATTCTTTGGCGAGTGCCAATGCTTGTTGCATATAGGCGATGGCGCTTTCGCTATGCCCCAAATCGTTATGGGCAATTCCCAAATTCCCCAATAAGACACCCTCGCGTTGTTTATTCCCCAATTCTCTGGCGATAACCAACCCCTGTTCATAATAAGTGATGGCGGTTTGGAGTTGACCAAGACTATTATGCGCCGCGCCCAAATTGCCCAACCAGCGAATTTCGCCTTGTTTATCGTTGCTCCCTCGTGCCAATTTTAGCGCCTGACCAAAATAATCACTGGCTTTTTTGATGTCGCCCATATAGTAATAGGCAGACCCCAATGTGCCAATAGTATTTTGTGCCAATGCGGGGTCTTGGATTTTCCCCGCGAGGCGCGAATGCCAGCTAATCACCAAATCGTTATACCCCCATCGCAATAGGTAACTAAAATCAATTTCCATCATGAGGCGGGCGCAAGCATCATAATCGCTCATGGCATAGCGATAGGCTATCTCGCGCAGATGCGGTTCTAAATCTTCTAATCCAGACCATGTAGTGGTGGGAGTGCGTTTATTGAGGAAATAATCTGCCATACGCTTATTGAGGATATAGCGCGTGAAGGCACTATCGTCATCGGCAGATGACCCCTCTGGCGTGCTAGATAGGGCATAGGCTTGGTCTATGGGGTGCAGGCTATATGCGCGTGTTTGTCGGTTATAGGTCAAAAAGCGCCCCTCGACTAATTTTTCTAAGATAACCCGCAGGCGCGTGGAATCTATATGCGGACTGAGCAGATAATCCAATTCTGGACGCAGGGTAGACTGCCCAATGATTGCCACACCCGCCATCACTTGCCTAAAATCTTTTGGCAGGGCATTATGGATATGATGGACGATATTGCTCAAGACCTCGCCTTCAAACAGGGCAGGGTCATCTAATAAATCGTCAATATGGCGTGTATCGCCTCCTTGCAAATACCCGACCAATGCCTCTAATCCGCGTGGATAACTGCCGACCTTTTCTATCCACATATTGAGTTGGGTATCGGTTTTTGGCAATACGGCTTGTTTATCCATCTGGCGCAAAAAGGCGATGGCATCGGCGGGTGGTAAGCCGTCATCGAGGCGGATAACCGTCTCGTAGGGTTTGAGTTCATTGGGGAAGGGGATGGGATAGCGACTGGTGATGATGAGCGTGAGCGCCTTCCCGCCTTGTGCCTCTAGTATCGTCTCAAAAAATTGGCGTATGCCGTCATCTATCAGGCTATAGGTGGTGGGGTGTTGCAAGGTTTCGAGATTATCTATATACACGATATAGCGCCCATCCGCCAAGCCATCCATCAGGGCGCGGGTTTTTGCGGGAACAGACACGCTGGCATCTTTGCTGATGTCGTGGAAGGGGTGGTCATTCGGTAAAAATTCGCGTAGGGCATCTATCAAACTGGTGATATTGAGCGTGGGGGTGCTATTGGCGCGGAGATATGCCACCCCGCGAATCTCGCCTTGCCTCTCAAAATCGCCCATGACCTTGCTGGTTAACCCTGTTTTGCCAATGCCACCGCGCCCATAGATGCTGATGAAGGGCTTCCCCTCTGTGATAGCGTTGGTGATTTCGGTTTGTTGATGTTGCCGATTATAAAAGGTGTCGTCTGTGAATAATTTTGGCAATGTGCCAATACGCTTATATAGCTTGCCCAAGCGGGTGGATGTGGTCGGTATGGCGATGATACCCGTCCCATTGAGGATGTCTGTCAACGATTGATGCACCGTGACCATGCTATCGGTGCGATTAGCGGGGTCTTTGACCAGCATCCATTCGATGAGGTTGCGTAGATTCGGCGGAATATCGGCGCGGGAGGCGAGTAGGTCTAGGGGTGGTTTGGTTAATATGGCGGTGATGAGTGTCGCAGGGGTATCGGCGGGGAAGGGACGCTTGCCCGCCAAAATTTCATATAACAACACCCCCAACGCCCATATATCGGTGCGGGGAGTGACTTTTTCGCCGTTGAGCGTTTCTGGCGATAAATAATCCAGTGTGCCGATGATGCCATCGGTCTCGGTGATGCGGGTTTTTTCGTTCATGTGTACCACGCCAAAATCGGATAGGCGTGGCGATTTATCATCGGCTATCAGCACATTGGGCGGTTTTATATCGCGGTGGATAATCGCTTGCTCATGCACGACCATCAACGCCGAAGCCAATTGTTGGGCAATGGTCAGGGCGCGGGTGATGGATAACTGTGGGTTGGCTTGTATTTCATCCCACAATGACCCATTGCTGATGTATTCCATCACCAAATAATAACCCAGTTCCACATCTTGGACGGTATCATATACAGTGACAATATGCGGATGTTGTAGCCGACGCAAGACATCGGCTTCGCGCATGAATCGCGAAATGATGCCCTCATCTTTGCTTTGTGGGTCGAGTTTGAGTTGCTTGATTGCCACGCGGTTGCCTGTTTGGGTATCGTGTGCGCGATACACCGTCCCCATAGCACCCCGTCCAATGATGTCTGTGATGCGATTAAACTCGTAACGTCCACCGATGATTTCTTTCATACCCAATACCACTCCAAAATGATGCTACTATGCGCTTTTGGATAGTATAGCATATCCCTATGTACCTGCCATCACACCCATACGCTCATGAAGGGTAATCTCATCAAAATTTTTTAATATTTTTAATGAACCTCATCCCTCCGACTCCCTTCTTCAGTCTGGAGAAGGGAGAGAAAACTATTTTATAGGTTGGTTTAAGTCCCCTCGCCAAACTGGAGAGGGGATTTAGGGGTGAGGTTAAATGGTAAAACTATCTTTTTGATGTGCTTACCCATGCCATCATGAGGAAATTTATTTTATCAACCACAAGAAATTTGTGCTATAATACAAACATCCGTATTACACATCATGAGGGATATGACATGGATTTAGCAGAGGTAATGGCACAATTAGAGGCACTCGGTAGTGAGCAAACGCGCAAAACATACGGGCGACATGGCGTGATTGAGCCGATGTTTGGGGTCAGCTATGCCAATTTTGCAATTTTGACCAAAAAACTGAAGGGCAATCATGCGCTAGGCGTAGAATTATGGGAGACGGGCAACCATGATGCGCGTGTTTTGGCGACCATGCTCATCAACGGGGCGCTTTTGACCGATGAGCAGATGGAAAGATGGGTGCGTCAATTGACCAATTATGGTATCACCGCCGCATTTGCGGGTGTGGTGGCACAATCGCCCCTCAATCAAATCAAAATGGCAAGCTGGATAGAAGCCGATGAAGAATGGCTGTGTTGTGCGGGTTGGGTCATACTCGCCAATTTAGCGATATATAATCCCGATTTACCCGATGAATTTTTTACGCCCTACTTGCCCACCATCCAAGAAACGATTCATACCCGCAAAAATTGGGTGCGTTATTATATGAATAATGCGCTGATTGCCATTGGCAGGCGCAACGAGTCGCTCAAAGAGCAAGCATTGGCGGTGGCGCGAATCATTGGCAAGGTCGCGGTTGACCATGGGCTCACATGGTGCAAGACCCCTCTGGCAGAAGAATATATCCAACGGGAAGATAAACGCAAAAAGGCATGATGGGGTGTCATAAGTTGGCAAATTATGGGGCGCAATAGGGTGCGCCCACGTTAACTAAAAATCTCGTTCACAAGGGTAGCCATCCCCGTCCCCATCCATACGAGAGGGGTCTCCAGGGCAGGCATAAAAATAACTCATAACCTCTTCTCGACTGCTAAAACTACTGCAATCGTACAAATTACCGACGCATGTCCAAACGGGCGCTACCGAAATAGCCTCGACTGGTTCATCTACTGGCGCTACGAGTTGCGCCAGTGACTCAATGATTTGACCCATTGATGCAACAGGTTGTTCAGATGCAATCCCCACCATCGCCGCGCTCACATACCCCACCTGCTCAAAATAGCTAATCTGATACCATAGCCGATTGCCTGCAACTTCTTGACCATCTGGCAACCTACCCGTTATCATAAATGTATCCCCGTTATTGATAATCCCTATATCTGGACAATCTATGCCAGCGCATAACCGTACTTTTACACTACTGGTCGTCACCACCCCTGTGCCATTCATCTGCCTAACACCAACCTCTGTCGGATACGCTGTCTGCACAGGCATATTTGTTATGGGTGTTGTTGCTGTTATATCCACAGAAGCAGGGGCTAGGCTTTGTGGATTATTCACCAAATTTGACCCTTCCGCCGATAACGTGGTATCCCCTATCTTGGGAGCGATAATTATTAACCCAGCAAGGACAATACAAACGAACACCACAAACACCAATAACTGCCAATTACCCGATGACTCTTTCCTAATTTTTTGCTTGATGATTGTTTTGCCGTTATGCGTTGTTTTAATTAACTCGATGCCAGAAGCATGACCGTTTTTCTTCTTTTCCGTCATTGTAGAACCCCTATCTGTAAAAATTACACTTTTGCTATCATAACATATAAACCCAAAGATTTCCCTTATGTGAATCATCATTAGTCTTTACAAAAAGTGGATTCACCATAAGTTGTAAATATCATGCTCGGCTATAGGGCTTGCCATGGCAAGCCCGTACAGTTTCTAAATAGACAAAATAGTTCGGGGCGAATTAAGTGAAGCCGTATATCCCATTGATAGCAAATCACCCCTAAAATAGCCCCACCACATTGCCATTTTCATCAATATCCACGCGATGCGCGGCGGGGTCTGCGCCCAATCCGGGCATGGTACTCATATCACCACACAGGGGATAAATAAATCCAGCACCCACGCTGGCACGCACTTCTTTAATCGGCAACCGAAAGCCAGTTGGCGCACCTTTTTGCTTGGGGTCTGCGGTGAAGCTGAGGTGTGTTTTTGCCATGCAAATAGGCAACCCCCCAAAGCCATTTTTCTGATAGGTGGCGATTTGTGTCTCTGCCTCTGGGGAATAATCTACGCCATCTGCCCGATAAATTTCGGTGGCGATGGTCTCGATTTTGGTCTTAATATCGGCTTCCACATCATATAAAAATTTGAATTGACTCGGCGTTTCGGCGGCGGTGACGACCATCTCCGCCAATTCGATTGCACCGCGTCCGCCATCGGTAAAATGTCGTGATGTGGCACATCCAATCGCCCCATGTGCCAGAGCAATTTCGCGGATGGCATCAATTTCGGCTTGGGTGTCATCGGCAAACACATTGATGGCGACCACAGGGGTTACATCAAATTTTGCCAAATTTTGTAGATGCCGAATCATGTTCACAGCACCCGCTTCGACATCCGCGATATTTTCTTGGAGTAGAGCAGGGTCTAATGGCTTGCCCGCCACAATTTTATACTTGCCCGTATGCGCTTTTAGGGCGCGGATGGTCACGACCAATACGGCGGCATCGGGCGACAAGCCACTGGCGCGACATTTGATATTAAAGAATTTTTCCGCGCCAATATCCGCGCCAAATCCCGATTCCGTGACGATATAGTCGCCACAACGGAGCGCCAATTGGTCTGCGAGGATGGATGAATTGCCGTGTGCAATATTGGCAAATGGACCACAATGCACAATGGCGGGGGTATTTTCGAGCGTCTGCATGAGGTTGGGTTTAATGGCATCGCGCAACAAGACAGTCGCCGCGCCTGCCGCACCAATATCTTCTGCGGTGACGGGTTTTTTCTCTTTATCATACGCCACGACCATGCGCCCAATCCGCGCCCGCAAATCTTTCAGTGAGGTGGTGAGTGCCAATATCGCCATAATTTCACTGGCAACCGTGATGTCAAATCCTGTTTGGCGCGGGATACCATCCATTTTTCCGCCCAATCCGATGATGATATTCCGCAGGGCGCGGTCGTTGAGGTCGAGTACCCGTCGCCACGAAATGTTGTGAATATCAATATTGCGAGCGTTGCCATGATAGATATGGGCATCCAACAAGGCGGCGATGAGGTTATGCGCGGCAGTGATGGCATGAATATCGCCTGTGAGGTGCAAATTAAAACTTTCCATCGGCACGACTTGGCTATATCCGCCACCTGCCGCCCCGCCTTTGATGCCAAATGTGGGTCCTTGCGATGGCTGACGGATGGCAATCACGCCCCGTTTGCCAATATGCTTAAAGGCTTGCCCCAATCCGACAGTCGTGGTCGTTTTGCCTTCTCCGAGTGGGGTAGGGGTGATGGCAGTCACATCAATATATTTCCCCATCGGGCGAGATTGTAATTTTTCGATGGTCTCTAGCGGGATTTTGGCAATATATTTGCCATAATGTTCGAGGTCGGTATGCGGGTCTAATCCCATTTCTTCTGCGATTTGGTTAATATGGATGAGTTTTGCGCTTTGGGCAATTTGTAAATCTGAGGGGAACGACATGAGGGAAAAATATCCTTTCTAATGGGCAATAAAATTATTTTGCTTCTTTATATATAGTGTAGCGCATGTGCATAGGCGCGTGCTAGTGATGGTGGTCATAGGGGGTAGGTGATATTATATATAAGAGGCTACCCACGCTCCCTAATATCCGTTATAATTTCTCGTCCATTCATCAGCGAGAGGATGCTCATATGGTCATTCAGGGCAAAGTTTATGCCTATATCACCCACAAGGATAAATTACTGGTATTCACCCAACCCGATTATCCCGATGCGGGAATTCAAGTCCCGGGTGGGTCGGTAGAAGACGGAGAATCTATCGAAGAGGCAGTCATGCGTGAGGCATTTGAGGAGACTGGTCTAAGCGGATTGGTCATGGGGACATATTTGGGCGGGCAAATGCTCAAATATCATCACGGACATTTTTTTCATCTGCTATATCCCAATACCCCCCCCGATACATGGGAACATGGTGAATTTAATAATTCCACAGGCGACCCAACCCCTGTCCGATTTTCATTCTATTGGGTTAGCTTAGATAACATCCCAACATTACAAGGATGGCGCGGTTTATTTTTGCCCGAATTATTGGCACATTTGGCGACATAATGCGATTTAATGGTAAATTTGTGGCTGACATACGACCCTAAAGGGTCTAGTACAGCCATTACACCCCTCAGAATAGGCAGAAGTGTAATAGCTGACTAGCACGCAAGTGCGTATGTCAGCCACAGAATAAAAAAATATTTTACACCGTCTTTATTTACTAACAACCATCACCGCCTGCCGTAAGGCAAATGAATGAACTAGCAATCAGGGTTAAAAAATATGTCTGATGGACAGTGGCTTCTGTTGTACGCTCGGCGTTACCTACCGCCCACCGATGCCTCTTTTATCAGCAGAGGCAATTCTACCGTGAAGGTCGTGCCTTTGCCCAATTCACTCGTGACCTCAATATGCCCATGATGACGCTCGACACATTCTTTCACAATGCTCAATCCCAAACCCGTCCCCTGAATGTTTTGTGTTTCTGGGACACGATAAAATGCCTCAAAAATATGAGGCAGGTTGTCTGGATGAATCCCAACACCCTTATCCACTACCCGTATGATAAGATGTTCGCTATTTTGGTCGAGTTCGAGGCGAATATCAGTCTGATTAGGCGAATATTTGATGGCATTACTCAGCAAATTGAGCAAAATACGGCTGACCAAAATTTCATCTATGAGTGCCATATCCACCCGCCCTATATTGACAAATTTGAGGCGTTTTTGGGCATGATAGCTCATCCCCACTTCAGACACGCTGACCTGACACAATTTTGCCAAGTTAACCCATGTCGGATGAAATGCCCGTTCACTCAATGCACCGCGCACCATCGCCACCGTGTCATCCAACAATTCCATCGCAAATTCCAATTGTCGCCCAATGCCTTCTAGCTTCTCTTTGCGCTTTTCTTCTGTCAATTTGTCAAAATATTTGAGCAACAAATCTTTCGACATGCCAATAACTGATAACGGCGTGCGGAGGTCATGCGATAACGCGGCTATACTGCGTTGGACGAGGGCGTTATGGTCTTGTTCCTTACGAAAACGCGCCGTCAGGCGCTCATTTTCGATAGATGCCAATTCATAGCGTTTTTGCTCGGTAATATCGAGTGTGGCGACCAACACCTCATCATAGGTTTGCTCATGCCCGTGCATGACCAGCCATTTAATCAACAAATAAATCGTATTGCCGTTGATGGTCTTGTTGGTAAATTCACCAGAAAAAGTCGTTTTTCCTGATGCTATCGCCGCCAACGATGCTGGTTGTTGTGGGTCGTCATTGATAATGACCTGATGAAACAATTCATTGACAGTTTGAACCGATGTTGCCCCATACATTTCGAGCGCCGTTGTGTTGGCTTCGTGGATATTGACCTGTTTGAGGCACGCCCCCACTGCTTCGGGATGTGTTTGCAAATAGGCTTCGATGTCATCTATGCCTGTGGCGCTGATTTCATCCAAAAAGGCTTTCATCCCAGAAAAATCTTGTTTCCAAATGGCGATAGGCGCTTCTTGGAACAGTAGCCGATAATTCGCCTCGCTTTGGCGGATGGCTTCTTCGGCTTCTTTTTGGTCACTAATATCCACCGTCACGACCAACACCTCATCATAGGTTTTTTCGTGACCGGGAAGCACAATCCATTTCATCAATATATTGATTCTTGTACCATCGAGCGCCCGATTGATAAATTCGCCAGAAAAACTGGTCTTGCCATCTACCACCGCCGTCAATGACGCGGGTTGTGGCTCACCCAATGTCACAATTTTAGTGAAATTGTCGTTGATTTCTTGTATTGATTTACCTTTATACATGGCTAGTGCAGTATGATTGGCTTCGAGCGTCTTGACCATCCGCAGGCATTTTTCCACTTCTTGGGGGTTTTCGCGCAGATAGGTTTCAATATCCGCCACGCCAGAGGCGCGAAGCATGTCTAAATACGTTTTTATCTGCGAAAAATCGCGCTTCCAAATCGAAATTGGGGCTTCTTGAAATAACAAGCGATAATTTGCCTCGCTTTGGATGACAGCTTCTTCTGCCTGTTTTTTTTCGGTGATGTCTATACATGAGCCGATATACCCCAAAAATTCGCCCTCTGCGCTAAAACGTGGCACGCCATGGTCAAGAATCCAGCGATATTCCCCATCATGACGGCGCAGGCGATAATCCATATGAAATTGCTGGCGAGCATCAAATGAGCTGGTATAAATATTCAGGCAACGGTCAAAATCATCGGGATGAACGCCTTCTGTCCAGCCATTGCCATATTCTTGTTCAAATGACCTGCCCGTAAAATTGAGCCATACATCATTAAAAAAATTGCAGAGTTTATCTAAGCCAGATGCCCAAATGAGGACAGGTGCGGCATTTGCCATCGTCCTAAAACGGGCTTCGCTCTCGGTCAGCGCATCTTGCATCAATTTTTGCTCAGTGATGTCATCGTATGCCACCACTACCCCATCTTCAAAGGGATATACCACCACATCAAACCAGCCTTTTAAACCGGGGCGCGTATAATAGATGGTGCGCTTAATTGGCTCGCGCGTCTTTATCACCTCACAATACATATCGAAGATGCCGTTATCACGGTTTATGGGGAATTTTTCTAAAAAGCGTTTGCCCACAATATCAGCCGCCTTATAACCAGACAGTTTCTCTGCCCACTGGTTGATGAGCGTCCACGTTAAATCAATAATCTCGCCCGATTCATCGCGCACTGCCTGAAATGCGGTAACGCCTGTGAGGGAGCTATCTAACACGGCTTTGAGATTGACTTGCGATTTTCTGCGCTCTGTGACATCATGTGTGACCGAAAGCAGGTAGATAATCTCGTCATGACTATCAAAAATAGGCGATAGGCGCACCTCATAAAAGCGGATGCCATCGGGACTGGGAAACGTGAATTGGGCAAGTTGCTCGGTGCGCGTAGACATCACCAGCGCATGGGTCGCATCGGCACTTTGGATGAGGTCTTCTGGAAAGCCCAATTCGCGGTTGGTCTTGCCGATAATTTGCCCCACAGGAATGCCTGTAACCGTTTGCATCGCCTTATTCACCAGCGCATAGCGCCTATCGGGGGTGATGAGGGCGATAATATCCACCATATTATTAACGATGGTTGAATATGGGATGGGGCTAGGAACAGGGGTGCTATCCAATAGGCGATTGATGAGGTCATCGGCAGAAACACCGACTTGATGGGCATATTGGTGTATACGCTCTAGTGTGCTTGGAGCAAGCAGGTTGCGGGTCATCGTTATTGCTCCTATCGAAAAAAATTATGTGTCTGTATCTATTGTATCGCACTTATTACAAAAGTGTTCCATCATTTGTCAAACCATGCCAGATTTCAGAAATTTTTCATGATATGGGGATGAATTTTTCTGCTTGATGTGGAGCAACTTTAGGCATTAACCCACTGCATAAAACCCCGTATATAGATGACCAGAAAATCCCATTCGCAGGCGGGTGATATGCGGTATAATCATCAAAAATAGATAAAAGAGGCATATTATGACCCTTAATGATATTATGAAGGCACTTGATACGTTATCTGATGATGAATTAAATCAAATACAAAGCCATATTCAGCAAAAACGCATGAGCGACTCTAAAAAACACGACCTATCGGCATACGAGGGATTATCCAACAATCAATTATGGGAGGTGGTGAATACCCCGTTTGATGTGATACTCGATAGGCGCTTGCGGGCATTGACCGAACAACGCCAAATGGGGCATTTGAGCGAAGCCGAACAACAAGAGGTGTTGAATCTGCTAGAGGCACTCGATAAATTTATCCTCAAGCGGTCACTGGCGATGGCAACCTTGCAAAAACGCGGTGTGGATGTCATGGGCGATTTGTCTGGGCGCTGATGATAGTTTGACGCTCATGCCATAAGGTGAGTATAATGAAAAAAACGCGAGGTGATGACCATGAGTGACCATACGATTACGCTTAATTTGCCCCAACATCTGTATGAACGCCTCAATGAATTGGCGCAAACCAACAAACGCCCCATAGAGAGTGTCGCTATTGAACAGCTATCATTAGCATTTGATAATATTCCCGACCTATCGGCATTTATTGGATTATCTGATGACCAATTATGGGCGGTGGTGAATACCCCGTTTGATGTGGTGCAGGATAATCGGATGAAATATTTGCGTGAACAACGTGAAACGCGCCCATTAACTGATAAGGAAGAGGTCGAAGCAGATGACTTGATAGAAGCCTTTCATGTTTTCATCCTCAATCGGTCTAAAGCGATGTTGGTGTTACAGCAACGTGGTGTGGATGTCATGAGCGAATTGTCGGGGAGCTAATGGCATACATCTCAAAAGAAATTCATAAACATGTCTTTGAGCGAGCAAAAGGCTTATGTGAATATTGCCAAACGGCACAAAAAATTGTTATATCGCTGGAAATTGACCATATCCTACCTATTAGTTTGGGTGGGGTAACTCATAGCGATAATTTATGTGTTGCTTGTGGCTTTTGTAATCAATACAAAAAAGCTGTGATAAAAGCACGAGACCCACAAACTAATACTATCCAACCACTATTTAATCCACGTCAACAAAACTGGAATGACCATTTCAAATGGGATGAAAGTGGTACTAAGGTGGTTGGGTTAACCCCTGTTGGGCGTGCAACAATTGAACAATTACAAATGAATCACCCGTTAACAGTCAATGCACGCCAATTGTGGGTAATTGCGGGGTGGCATCCGCCAAAATAATCATGTCGTATAAAAAATATTCTCCCCAAGATACGCACAGCTATGCCTTTGGATTTTTCCCCAGCCTAGAGGCGCTCACCCGCGCCCCGCACCTATGCCGTACCGTGTTATATGATGCCCGCGCCCATAAAAGCGAGGCACTCGCCAAAATTGAGGCGCTCTGCGTGGCGCATGACATCCCGTTTGTGTTGGATGATAAAACCGTCACACGCCTTGCCCCATCAGAGAACACCTTCATCATGACGGTTGTGGATAAATCCATCACCCCCCTATCGGCAACTAGCAACCATCTGGTGCTGGTATCGCCATCGGATATGGGCAATTTGGGGACGATTTTTCGCACCGCGCTCGGATTTGGCATGACGCATATCGCCCTCATCCAACCCTGCGCCGATTATCACGACCCGCGTGCGATTCGTGCCAGCATGGGCGCGGTGTTCTCGTTGAATATCCATAAATATCCCACCTTTGAGGCATACCGCGCCCAATTCCCCCACCATGCCCTGTATGCCACCATGACCGATGGCGCGATTCCGCTTCAATCGGTAAAATTTGCCCCGCCCTATGCCGTGATATTCGGCAATGAAAGCGCGGGATTGCCCCCAGAATTTAGCCAGATGGCGCAGGCGGTGGTCATCCCCCATAGCGACAAAATAGATTCGCTCAATCTGGCGATTGCTGTCGGGGTGGTGTTATATCACGGCTCGCTGTGATGGAGTTGCCTCGCCAGACGCTAAAGCATCTGGCTAATCACACCAAAGCCCCATAATTGGCTTGTCTCATAAATAGAACGGAATAAAACCTCACCCCTAAATCCCCTCTCCATAGTGGATAAGACGTAAGGGCGCAACATGTTGCGCCCCTACACCCACCCATACATGCGGTTTTCTCCCCTTCTCCAG
>JANRKU010000039.1:0-22876 GCA_033763335.1 bacterium | reverse complement strand
CAAAGCTCGTTCCATTATCATTATGCACGTCTTATCGAAATGCTTTTCGGTGTGGAGCGTATTGAGCAATTGCTTCACTCTCCCGATATTTTGTTACCACACGTTCACGCACAGGCATCGCCCAATGCTTTTGAAGGGGTTGGTATCAGCGAAGCCCCACGCGGGACATTGCTCCATCATTATAAAATTGATGAAAACGGCTTAATTCGCCATGTGAATCTCATCATCGCCACTGGCAA
The DNA here is from genome assembly GCA_033763335.1 of bacterium. Lineage (GTDB taxonomy): Bacteria > Chloroflexota > Anaerolineae > Aggregatilineales > Phototrophicaceae. The sequence continues at coordinate 22,637 of JANRKU010000039.1, read as the reverse complement.
TAATAATATGGCGATGAACAGAGGTGTTTTGCAAGTGGCGCAACATTATATTCATGGCGATACTATCAGTGATGGTGTGTTGAATCGGGTTGAGGCGGTGATACGGGCGTTTGACCCGTGCTTGAGTTGCTCAACACACGCCATTGGACAAATGCCGTTGCATATCGAAATGGTCACGCCTGCTGGCGATGTGGTGCATGAGGTCAAGCGTGGATGATTTTTTGCCTATTTTTTAACCTCACCCCTAAATCCCCTCTCCAGTCTGGAGAGGGGACTTATATAGACGCGATGAATTGGGTTTCTCCCTTTTCTTGGTGCGATGTGTGTAGGGACACGATATATCGTGTCCACAGGGGGGATAATGATGAGGGATTTCAATCATGAAGCTCATCATTGGCTATGGCAACTCCTTACGCCTTGATGATGGGGTGGGATGGGCGGTGATAGAGGCATTGCAACAAGCCAATTTGCCCACTATGACTTGTTTGGCGGTGCATCAGCTCACGCCCGAATTGAGCGAAAATATGTCATTGGCAGATATGGTCATTTTGATAGATGCCAGCGTAGAAGGGCAATCAGGGGATGTGAAAATTACGCCCGTCATCGCCCATGCTGATGCTCCCGCCATGACACACCATTTATCACCACAAGGATTATTGGCGATGACCCATTGGCTCTATGATATGTTGCCCTTTACCGTCCTCATCACCATCACAGGGGCAGATTTTGGTGTGGGGGAGGGGCTATCGGATGTGGTAAAAGAAAAAGCTGATTTATTGGTCAAATTTATACAAGGGATGTGTGCCTCATGACCCTTATCCGCGCCCATATCACGGTGCAAGGCGTGGTGCAAGGGGTCGGATTTCGCCCCTTCATCCATCGGCTGGCGCATCAAGCCGATTTGGGCGGATGGGTGACGAATACCGCGCAAGGCGTAGTTATCGAAATTGAAGGGGATGAGACACTCATCCATCATTTTTTAGGGCGTATCAAAACCGAATTGCCCCCACATGCTCATATCACTGATATGCAGGTGTTGTTTATCCCCCCAATAGGTGATACCACCTTCACCATCCAGCAGAGTCAGCATACAGGCTCAAAAACGGCGCATATCTCCCCCGATTTAGCCGTATGTCCCGACTGCCTGCATGAGATGAACGACCCGAATAATCGGCGCTATCGCTATCCCTTCATCAATTGTACCCATTGTGGCACGCGCTATAGCATTATGACCGATTTGCCCTATGACCGCCCAAATACCACCATGCACACCTTTGTGATGTGTGATGCGTGTCAAAAAGAGTATGATGACCCGTCTGATAGGCGTTTTCATGCCCAACCGATTGCCTGCCCTGTGTGCGGTCCGCATATTGAATTATGGGATGCGGATGGGCGGGTCGTGGCAACCCATGAGGATGCGCTGAGGCTGTGTGCCGATGCGTTGCGGACGGGGGAAATTATCGCCATGAAGGGGTTAGGCGGTTTTCACCTATTGGTTGATGCGACCAATCCAGAGGCGATACGTGCCTTGCGCGAGCGCAAACATCGTCCGCATAAACCCTTTGCGGTGATGTTCCCCAATATGGCGATGATTGAGGCGTGGTGTGTGGTGGATGATGTGGAGCGCGACTTGTTGCTATCGGCACAAGCGCCGATTGTGCTATTGGAAAAAAACTATCCCCACCCCCTAACCCCCTCCCCACAGGGTGGAGAGGGGGAACATTCTCAAAACCCGATAGATGGGTTTTCACCCCCTTTCTCCATGCAATGGGGAAAGGGGGCAGGGGGGATAGGGGATGATTTACTCGCCCCAGACAACCCCACACTCGGCGCGATGCTTCCCTATACACCCCTCCATCACCTGTTATTGGCTGAATGTGGATTTCCCCTTGTGGCGACCAGTGGCAACCGCCACGATGAACCGATTTGCACCGATGAACACGACGCATTAACCCGTTTGGCGGGGATTGCGGATTTGTTCTTGGTGCATAATCGTCCCATTACCCGCCCTGTGGATGATTCGGTTGTGCGCGTGATGGCGGGACGTATGATGATGGTACGGCGTGCAAGGGGCTATGCACCCCTGCCGATAAATATTAATCCCCACCCCCTAACCCCCTCCCCACTTTGTGGAGAGGGGGAACATTTCCAATATCCGATAAATGGATTTTCTCCCCCTTTCTCCATGCAATGGGGAAAGGGGGCAGGGGGGATAGGGGATAATATTCTGGCGGTTGGCGCACACCTAAAAAATGCCATTGCCCTCCAACGCGGGCAGGAGGTGTTCATCAGCCAGCATATCGGGGATTTATCCACCAGTCAGGCACAAGACCATTTTGAGCGCACCATCACCGATTTATCTGCCATGCTCGATATTTCGCCACAAAGAATTGCCTGTGATGCCCACCCCGATTATGCCTCTACCGCCTATGCCCATCATAGCGGGTTGCCCATCACAAAAGTGCAACATCACTACGCCCATGCCTTAGCGTGTATGGCAGAAAATGAGGTTCAACTCCCCGCATTGGCGGTGGTCTGGGATGGGACGGGCTATGGCGATGATGGCACGATATGGGGCGGTGAATTTTTGCGGATTTCGGCGGATGGTTATCAGCGCGTGGGCTATTTGCGCCCGTTTCCGTTGCTCGGTGGCGAAAGTGCCGTGATAGAACCACGTAAAACGGCGCTCGGATGGCTTTATAGCCTGTTCGGGGAGGCGATTTTTGATGATGACCAATTCGCGCCTGTGCGTCAATTTACCCTATCGCAACGAAACATTTTTCGCCAAATGGTGCTGAAGGGCGTGAATTGCCCCATGACCAGTAGCATGGGACGGCTATTCGATGCGGTTGCCTCTGTAATGGATATGTGCCATGTCATGAGCCATGAGGCACAAGGGGCGGTGATGTTAGAAAATCTGGCGCAATATCCCCACCCCCTAACCCCCTCCCCACAGGGTGGAGAGGGGGAACTATGGCAAAATTCTATAAATGGGTTTGCTCCCCCTTTCTCCATGCAATGGGGAAAGGGGGTTGGGGGGATAGGGGATAAATCGTATCCCTTCGACCTCATCCACGAAAATAACACCCATATCATCCATCCCCACGCCATGCTCAAAGGCATCATGGCGGATATATCCGCGCATATCCCCAAAACGATTATCAGCCAAAAATTTCATGCCACCCTCATCGAGATGATTGTGCAAATGGCGCACCGTATCGGTGAAAATCGGGTGATGCTCACAGGCGGGTGCTTCATGAATAAGCCACTGCTAGAAGGGGCAATTTATCGCTTGCGTGAGGCGGGATTTATTCCCTATTGGCATAGCCAAGTCCCAACAGGGGATGGTGGCGTGTGTTTGGGGCAATTATTGGCGCTATAATGATAAAAAAGGAGTAACCAGTATGTGTTTAGCCGTACCGGGCAAAATTATCAGTATTATGGGCGATGACCCCTTCACGCGCATGGGCAAAATCAGCTTTGGCGGGGTCATCAAAGAGGCGAATTTAGCCTATGTGCCAGAGGCAAAGGTGAATGATTATGTGCTGGTGCATGTCGGATTCGCACTCAAAATTGTGGATGAAGCAGAAGCGCATCAAGTATTTGATTATCTGCGTCAAATGGGCGAATTGGATGAAATAGAAGGTGGTGGCTAATGCGCTATATAGATGAATATCGTGACCCACAATTGGCGCGGGAATATGCCGAGCTACTCGCAAAAATCACTACCCGCGAGTGGACGATTATGGAGGTGTGTGGCGGACAAACGCACGCCATCCTCAAATTTGGGATAGATACCCTGTTGCCCGATAAAGTCACGTTATTACACGGACCCGGTTGCCCTGTGTGTGTGACACCCATCGAATTGATTGATAAGGCGGTTGACATTGCCATGCAACCGAATGTCATCATGACCTCTTTTGGCGATATGATGCGCGTCCCTGGGTCATCCACCGACTTACTCGCCACCAAAGCGTCTGGCGGGGATGTGCGGATGGTCTATTCGCCGATGGATGCGGTGGCGCTGGCGCGGAATAATCCCGATAGGCAAGTCGTTTTTTTTGCGGTGGGATTTGAGACGACTGCCCCTGCGACTGCCATGGCGGTTCATATCGCCAAAAGTGAGGGATTGACCAATTTTTCCCTATTGGTGGCGCATGTCCTCGTGCCACCCGCCGTAGAAGCGATTTTATCTGCACCAGAACGCCGTGTGAATGCCTTCCTCGCGGCGGGTCATGTGTGTACGGTCATGGGCTATGAGGAATATATCCCCATCGCCAAAAAATACGGTGTACCATTCGTGGTGACGGGCTTTGAGCCACTCGATATTTTGCAGGGCATCACCATGTGTGTCGCACAATTAGAAGAGGGCAGGGCAGAGGTGGAAAATCAATATGCGCGGGCGGTGCAACAAGCGGGTAATATCCCCGCCAAATCGCTGATTGAGCGCGTATTCATGCCGACCAATCGGCGTTGGCGCGGTATTGGCGAAATTCCGATGAGTGGGGCGGGGTTGCGTCCAGAATATGCCGATTATGACGCAGAAAATCGCTTTGGCATGGCACAGCCAAAAAGTGAGGTGGCGAGTGAGTGCATGAGTGGGACGGTGTTGCAAGGACTCATCAAACCCGACCAATGCCCCGCTTTTGGCACGCGCTGTAACCCCGAACACCCACTGGGCGCGACGATGGTCAGCAGTGAGGGCGCATGTGCGGCGTATTATCGCTATCGCAAAAATGAAACGGCATAATTTGGGGCAAAATCAATTATCTGCGTTATAATTGGGCTTGGAAGCAGATAGTATTTCATTTATGAAAAGGTTGAATCGGTTCATTGATAAAACGCGATAACCCACACATGGATAAAAAGGGCTTATATGGAAAAAGAGATAATCCACAAAGAGTTTGGCGTGATAGTGGAGTGGTGGTACGATAGGCACTTGGGCATTATTCGTGGGTCTGGTGATATGAGCCGTAAAACGCTTGACCATTGGGGCGATAGCGTCATTGAGGTGGTCAATAGTTTTCCAGAACATAGCCCCATCTTCATGGAATTTGATTTATCATCGCCAACACAAGGATTTACGCCCTATTCCCGTTTGGTGATAGACCGCATTTATCATAGTTTGCCATTTCAAAAACCCATCTATGTGGGGATTTTTATGCGTGAGAGCATCATTAGCCGTATTGTCAGTTTGTATGTGAATCGGCGCGAGGGCAGAAATTTGCACCTGCGGATGTTTTTTGATGAAGCCAAAACATTAGATTGGCTACACATGATGATGAAACAGCACGGGGTTTGGGATGATAGTGAATTGCCGACATAGCTAAATATGCCCATGCGTTGCTATCCATCCATCAAATTCTGCGATGAGGCGTGATTTTACGTCTGGCTCGGCAAAACAGGCATGATAACCATTACGGGCAAGTCGAAATATGTCCGCGGGTGAATAGCCAAATATCGTCATTAATAGGCGGTACTCATCATTTAAGGTTGTGCCGATGAGCATGGGGTCATCGCTATTAATCGTCACCAACACACCAGCACGGTCTAGGGCAGGCAAGGGGTGATGGTGCAGGTTTGGATAGACACCCAACGCGATATTACTGGTCATATTGACCTCCAACGGGATTTGACGCTCCGCCAGCACAGCGACCAAACGCTCATCCTCGATGGCGCGTACCCCATGCCCAATCCTATCCGCCTGAAGCGCGTTGATTGCGCCCCACACACTCCCCGCACCTGCGCCTTCACCAGCGTGGGGGAGGCTTTTTAGCCCATATCGTTTGGCTTCTGCAAAAATGGATGTGAATGGCTCTGGTGGCGAATTAACCTCATTACCCCCCAATCCTAAGCCGATGACACCTATATCGCGCCCCATCAGCGCGTATTCGAGTGTTTTGGGCGCGGCAAAAGTATCAGATATGGCACGATTGCGCGGAATATCGAATACCCAACGCAATTCAATGTCAAAATCGGCTTTGGCGCGTTGCTTCCCCAAAGCCAATCCCGCCAATAGCATCTCAATCGTTAAGCCTTGTTGCAACACATCAATAAAACTATATGGGGTAACGGTTATTTCGGCATAGCGGACATGTTGGCGAGCCAGTTCTTGGGCGGCGGCAACCGTGACGAGGGTGAAATCATCGGCAGACCGAAATAATTTTTTCATGGTCTTGTTGACCACAAAGAAGTGGTCAAAATCTCTAAAATGAAACCACGCAGAAATGATTTCCTCAGTATCGCCCGGTAGCAGATGGCTTAAATGGTTGTTTTTGGCGAGTTGTAATATCGTTTTTGGGGCGAGAGTCCCTTGTAAATGGAGATGAAGCTCCACTTTTGGCATGATATCTATTAGCATGAATGGTTCACCTATAGATGTTACTGGCTGTCTATCATATCCGCTAAATGGTGTGTCTCATAAATGTTGCGGTGATACCATTTTTTAACCTCATCCCCCGACCCCTTCTCCAGACTGGAGAAGGGGAGAAAACCGCATTTACAGGTGGTTTTAAGTCCCCTCTCCACTATGGAGAGGGGATTTAGGGGTGAGGTTTTATTCCATGCTATTTGTGAGACAAGTTACCAAATGCGGGAAAATATCACCTAAATGATGTAAAAATGCCCGTGTGATGGGCGAAATAGGGCGCGTTTTATGCCATAGCACCTTATGGTCACGGATGAGCGCCACATCCCCTATGCTGATATGCCACAGCATCCCCGTTTTGACCTCTTCTTCGATGGCATAGTGGGGCAAAATGGCGACAGAATCGCCACCTGCGACCATCCGTTTGATAGATTCGATGTTATCCATTTCGAGCAAGATGGCAGGTTTAATATGATGGTCTTTGAGGATGCCTGCTAACCATTGCCGACTTTGGCTATTGGTGGGACGCATAATGAGCTTCGCTTGGCGCAATTCTTCTAATGGGAGCGATTCGCGCCCCCACCACGCATGATGATGCCCCACAATCACCCCATGATGGACAGTTTCGAGGGGGTGAATATGCAACTGTTGTGCCTGTTCGTCACTGATTGCCCCTTCAATCAGCCCCAAATCCAATTTACCAGACCCCACATCGCGCACAATATGACTTGTGACATCGGTTTGCACGCGCACCATCAAACGGGGATAGTGTGTGGTGAATTGATATGTCCATGTGGGGAGGCGATAGGTGCTGATGGCGGGTGTCGCGCCCAGTGAAATTGCGCCTTCGGTGGAGGGGGTAATCGTCACCAACGCCGATTCTGCCTCTGCGACCAGCGATAAAATTTTTTCTGCGTAGGCAAAAAGGCGCTCACCATCATCTGTGAGCGCCACCCCGTGCCGATTGCGGATAAAAAGCGCCCGCCCAAGCGTTGCCTCTAGCTGTGCAATATGCTGGCTCATGGCAGATTGGGTCATATAGTGGGTTTCTGCCGCTTTGCTGATGCTCATTTGCTCGGCAACGGTCATGAATAGGCGCAATTTATATAGGTCTAACATCGTTATTTGGATACCTTGATTCTAGTATTGGATGCAGGGCAAAATGCGATAAAAATGGTCTGGTTTTTGCCTGCTGACGGGCGGTAATGATTGTTAGTAAATAAAGACGGTATAAAATATTTTTTTATTCTGTGGCTGACATACGCACTTGCGTGCTAGTCAGCCATTACACTCCTGCCTGTTTTTGAGGTGTAATGGCTGTACGGACGTGATTAATCGCGTCCCTACAAGGCTTTAGCCTCGTATGTCAGCCACAAAAGATACTCCGTACTTAAAAACTAACTTGCATTATCATGCCCGATTTTTATCTGTGGTTATGGTGGGCGCAATATATTGCGCCCCTACATCAATATTTGCATCCACCTAATCGGATGGAAAGAATACCGTTTTTTCTCCCCGCTCCAATTTGGAGAGGGGCAGGGGGTGAGGTAAAAAATTATCGGTTGTCCCTAAAATTCCAATGTCGCCAAGCCGAAATAATCCACGCGCAAGCGATGATGGGTTGGGATGAGGCGCTCTTCACCGATTGGTTGTAATGGGACGATAATTTTCTCGGCGGGGACAATGCCACCCTCAGAAGCCAGTTTATTCCCCCAAAAGCCCGATTTACCATCCACACGGGTGTAACTATACGTAAAATCGGGATAGGCATTTTTATTCCACAAAATATAGGCTTCTGGCACGCCCATATCGGCTGTGAGGTGATGCACACCCACGCCATGCGCTGTTTCGAGCAAGGCGCGGATTTGCTGTGGGGTCAAGAAGGTGACAAAATCGCGCAACACAAACGGGTCTGTGATGAAATGAGTCAGGCTATTGCCCAACGCATCTTTCATCCATGTGTTCATCTGGAAGCGCCATAGCAATGCCTCACATTCGGCGCGAATATCGCGTTCTGCGCCGTGTTGATGATGCACCCATTCCCGATTTTGCGGGATATATGCGGGGAGTTTGGTGGGTGTGGCGATGCTCAATTCGCCCTTTGGATTGGTACTGATGACCGTCTGGGCATAATCATCTTTTAGATAGGCGGTTGTCTCGCCATCATCCTCATATAACACAAAACGTCCGCCCGCTTTGCCATAGCGATGCAGGTGCATTTTTTGTGGTAGGGGGGTATCGTTTTCGGCGGTGCTATCGGCAAGCGGAATAATGCCCCCATCTTTTACAAAAATGGGCATGTGGCGTAAATCGCCATAAATGGCTGTCCAGCCACCGCCTTCATATCGCGCTCCCGATGCAAAATCGTACCAATCGCCTTGTGGCAACCACACGGCTTGTCGGCTTACGCCTGTATCTGCCCCGATGGGGGATGTATATGGGGCGGTAATCATTTCGCTCCCAAACCAATATTGTTGCGGAGCATAATAGGCACTTTCGGCGGTGGGATGGCTATAATACATCGGATTCACCAATGCGACCCCTTCCTGCACATTGCGCCATGCCATGCTATAGATATATGGGACAAATTGGTGACGCAAACGCATGGCATCACCCGCCACTTTGGTCACTTCCTCACTGCGCCATGCCCATGGACGGCGTTCACTGAAATGATTTTTGGTGCTATGCAGGCGCATAATGGGGCTGAACACGCCATATTGCACCCAGCGCGTATACAGTTCGCCATCTTCCACGCCAAACATATGCCCGCCAATATCGTGACTCCACCAGCTATACCCGACATTGGTGGCGGTGGCGGTGAAATACGGTTGAAAGGCGAGGCTCTCCCATGTGGTATGGGTATCCCCAGAAAAGCCGATAGGATAGCGATGATTGCCCAATCCGCCCCACCGCGAAAAGATGAAGGGGCGTTTTTTATTATCGCGTCCATAATCATAAAAATGCAGGTGATTGAGCCACCAAAGCGCATCTAATTTTTTGATTTTTTCTGATTCATATTCTTGTTGCCAATCGAGCCACCAAAAATCTACGCCAATCGCCTCATGGGGATGGTGCAAAATTTCAAAATAACCCTGTGCGAAGCGCGGGTCGGCAATATCAAACGGGATAGCGGTTTCATCGGATGAATTGATGCCCATCCACTTCGCCATCTCCTCATACATGATTTCATGTGCTTCTACGCCTGCGTGCGGATGCAAATTGAGCGCGGTGCGGAGTTTGCGCGTGTGCAATTGGTCAATAAATCCTTGTGGATTTGGGAAAAGGGCGGTGTTCCATGTATAGCCTGTCCAACCACTGCTCCATCCGCGCCCCTTGCCACCCGTATCGGTGATATGCCAATCCATATCCACAATACACACCGAAAGCGGGATTTTATTTTTGGCAAATTCGTCCATCAGGGTGAGCAGGTCTTGGTCACTATATGCCCAATAGCGACTCCACCAATTGCCCAATGCCCAACGCGGTATCATCGGCACGCGCCCCGATACGGCAAAAAAGTCGTTGAGCGCCCCTTGATAATCTGTCCCATGTCCAAAGAAATACAGGTCATGGGTGGGGGATGACTGGCGATTGTCTAGCCATCCATCGGCATTGAACACGGGCGTTTGTGAATCATCTACCAGCGCCCATCCTTCGCGTGATACCAGACCCAATTCGAGTGGGATAGCCCCATCTATGGCATCCAATGTGCGATATGTCCCGCGCAAATTGCCATTTGGCGCATCACCATAATGCCATGTGTGGGCATTGGCTTTGATGAAGATTGAGAGGGCTTCTGGCACATCTTGTTTGAGGTCATAGGTGAGGACGAGATGCTCGGTTTCTAGGCTAAATTGGTCGCCTTTTGCCCCGCTATGAAAGGTGGGGGTGGGTTGGTCACGATACCAAAAGGCTTGGCTAGGGCGGTCTTCATAGTGTCCATCGGGGCTATATTCAATACGAATGAGGCGCGATGTGAGCAAGGTGAGGCGCAATTTACCAATTTTGATGACGGATTTGGGTTTTGGGAGGGGTGCTTGTGTCAGTTTGAATTGTGGGGGTAAGGTGGTCATGGGGATAAAATTTTCCTTTGGATGAAAACCAATGACCGCTTTATTATAGCATATCTGGATATGGCTAGGGCAGGAGTTCTAAGCGGTCTACATGGCGTGGGCGAAAGATAGAAAAATCACGCTGGTCGAGTGTGCAGATGAGGGTAATGTTGAGGCGCTCCGAGAGCGCCATCAGACAAGCATCTACAAAATCGAATTTGGCATCGCGGTAAGTCGTCATAATGTTACTCATGCGTACAAAATCCTCTGGAATGAGAATTTCATAGGTTAATTTTGTCGCAATTAAGGTGTTAATGAATCGGGTAACTGCTAGGATACCCCCTTCACGATTGAATAAAAAAGCGACCTCTGTTAATACGACATAAGGCACAATAAGTTGTGAAAGGGCTTTTATTGTTATATTTGCCCGTTCATAATCTTTTTGTTTGGGATTAAGCAGGACATATAGAAAACTACTGTCTATAAGGGCTTTATTCATCATAATCCCCATTCATCCGCTTATGAAGATAATCCCCAAATTCTTTCCCCATTATGTCTTTCATATTTGTGAGGTCAATGGGTTCATTTAGAGGTTCATCAATGATAACACCACTCGTTTCTGCGATTATTTTAGCGACATACGCCCCAGACCCAACAGGTGGTTCTGCTGGTAATTCGTCTTTGAAACGTGGGATGCCGTTTTCATCAAACGCGCCAAATTTTTTTGCTAATTCATCATCTGTCATATTGGCACGGTCATTATCTCCCACAGATAACCAATAACGCCTCGCCATGTTATAAATTTTGTGCATGGTTTGACGAATGGCTTCTGCCTCATCTCCTGCGATTATCACAGATGGCTTTGGTACAAAGGCTTCTTTTAATACCGCCTCCACTGTGCTATTGTGTGTTTTAGCTTGTTCTTCCAAAATTTGAACCAATTCTGGGTCGGTGATGATAATGCTCATAAGATAATCTCCTCACACTTTTTTATCATTATAGCCCATAAATCAGGTTGGCGAGTTGGATATAAATGGGCAAGCCAATCATCAGGTTAAACGGAAAGGTGATGACCAGCGACATGGTGAGGTAATAAATCGGCTTGGCTTCGGGCAAGCGGGCGCGGGCGGTGGCGGGTGCAGTGATATACGATGACGACGCGGCGATGGTCGCCAATACGATTGCACCACCCATAGATAACCCTGCTACACGACATAACAGCAGGGTTATCGTGCCATGAATGACGGGCATGACCACCGCAAAACCGATGAGGAAGCGGGGCATTTGCCGTAAGTCTTTGAGTTGCTTGCCCACACTCATCCCCATTTCCAGCAAAAATAGCGAAAGGACACCCGGAAATAAATCCACAAAAAATGGCGATACGCTCTTATAGCCCTGTTCGCCAGAGATAACCCCAATCAGCACCCCGCCACCGAGCAACAAAAAGCCCTTGCCACTCAATGCCGATTTCATCACTTGAAATTGGGTCATGCCGCCACTATTGCCGAGTCGTGATGTGGCGATATACAGCGCCATCAAAATACCCGCCAATTCCATAAAGGTATACATGGTGGGCATAAATCCCTCAAACGGTTCGTTGAGGTTATTAAGCAAAGTAATACAGGTGCTTAGGGTGACAGATGATGCCGCGCTATAGTGCATGGCAATAGCCGCCGCATCGGATATGCTCATTTTGCCGAATCGTCGTAAAATGAAATAGCCCCATGCCGATATGCCAGCACCCATGCCGAGTGTGATGATAATCGCACCCCAAAAATTGGTCAGGGGTGAGCGTGCGAGGTCGAAGCCACCTTTTAGCCCAATGGCAAAAAATAGATAGACGGTGATGATGGTATACACTTGGTCGGGAATGTCGAGGTCACTTTGAAGGAGCTTGGCGATAATGCCCAATACAAATGCCAATACCATGGGTGATAGCAAACTCAGACGTAAAATGTCGCCTAATTCCATGACGTGTCTCTTTCTGATTTAGTTGGGGTGTTAACCCCCTCCCGATAGCGTTCCTGTTTTAACATATTTTTCATCAGATGACAACGGAGATAGCGCCTCATAGATATTTGCCCATACGACCGCCGATTGTTCTAGGCTATAGGTGGTCATAATTCGCGCCCGCGCCGATGACGAGGCATTGACAGAAAAAATTTCATCTTCTGCCAGCCGTGCAAAAATATCCGCGAGTGCGTGGTAATCACCTAATTGTGGTGGTGTAGGGGGTGATATGTGCAAACCTGCCTCTATCAATTCGGGCAAAATACCCACCGCCGTCCCCACTGTGAGGATGCCACATGCCGCCGCCTCTAATGCCACCATGCTCTGGCTTTCATGATATGAGGTGATAGCACATATATCCACCGCGCGATAATACTGGGGCATTTCGTGATGTGGGACAGCGCCATGAAAGGTCACGGCTTTTTTGATATTTAATTCTTTGACCAGCGCCTTGAGCGATTCTTTTAATTCACCATCACCCACAATATGCAGGTGGGCTTTTTTATAATTTTGATGAAATTCGGCAAAGGCGTGGATGAGCAATGCCTGATTTTTGATGGGCGCGAGCGATGCCACATGCAGTATCTTAAAATCACCCTTGAGCGATTGTGCTTTGCCATCGGGACGAAAAAGCGCAATATCCACGCCCAACGAGACGCGCCAAGCGGGGATAGCCGATGCCTGAAATTGCTTTTTTATCGCTGTGACCAAGCTATCAGACCCGCCTGTAACCCCATCGGCATGAGTGAGCGCGTGCTTTATCATGCGCCGTGCAAAAAAACTGCGCCCATGTCCATAACGGATAGACGGAAAGCGCACCAATTCCCCGCCCATCACTGATACCAACGCGGGAATATTTAATTTTTCCCCTGCGCGGGTGGCGATAAATCCCGCTTCATCTGCCCAAAAGCCATGTAACAGGTCAAATGGTTTTTGGGCATGGAGGGCGCGTAGCGTCGCCATCGCTTGCCGATATAAAAAAAATCGGGATAGCCCCGCCTCTGTGCCAAATCCTAAAGGGGTGACGGGTGTGCCATAGACGGTATAGGGTGTGGTGGTATGCGGATAGCGTAGGGTGAGGATGCTAAAGGTGATGTCGTGTGGGGGATGATGAACGAAATCGAGCAGGGCAGGGATGCACCAATCGCTTTCATTCGCGCTAAAACCGGGTGTGATTAAACCAATGTGCATAGGGGTCTCTTTCTGAATATTGCTTGATGATACCCCAAAGCACGACATGAGGCAATAACTATAGGTGGGTTTTGGGGGCTGGGTTAGTGTCAATTTTTAGGGGAATATGATGAATATTGTAGGGGTATGATATATCATGCCCGATTTTTATTGTGCTATTTAGTACACCTTCAAAATTGGCAAAATTGTACTGGCGGATTAGCGCGAAGCGCGTATATCCGCCATATACTAATTTATCAGGGTGTGTCTGATGTGCGTAAACGATTTTGCGAATGATGTTGATAAAACACACATTTATCGTTGGTTATGGTGGGCTTGCCATGGCAAGCCCCTACGATATACCGAAGGTGAGGTAAAAGCGTAGTTTTATTTTTTCACACACTCCAGCAAGACGGCGTGGGGTTGTTTGAGATATTTTTCAAACATTTCTGCGCCAAATTGTTTTTCACCATCTGGTGATAGCGTTGGCATCACCCAATTGATATTGATGAAACCTGCATCAGTGAGTGCTTGGTTGACCGTCTCTTTTTCCCACCGATACCCAATAATATCGGGGGTGGTCATGCCACCCAATGATACAGAGAAAGGAACAGTCTCACCATCTGATGGGGGGGCGCTACTGGCTTTTACATTTAGCCCATGTGATTGATAATAGCTTGGGTCACGAGATAAATCTGGATTGAAGATATAGGTAACAAACCGAGCGCCAGTCTTAAGAGTGTTCGCAATCGCGTTACACATTGCCCCTAATGCCTCTTTGGATGGGGCATAATGGAGCAGATATACGGCTAACGCCAAATCGAAAGGCTCTTCTGCCTTGAATTGGATAACGTCTTGGGCGTGATATTCAATGCCCAATGGCTCTGCGGCTTCTGCCATCTGCCCAATTTGCACCATATCGCTTGCAATATCCACACCAACGACTTTAGTCGCGCCATGTTTGCGTAAGGCACGGGCATAAAATCCGGTGCCAGTAGCCAAATCAATAACAGATTTTCCTGTGACATCACCGAGTAGCTTATATACAGAGAAAGCCTCGATATATAAGCGATAGGGGGCGAGTTGAAAAGAAAGATCGTATTGGTCTGCGACTAAATTATATTGTGTGGACATAAATTATTTTAGCCTTCTTTTGGTTGATAGGGCAAAGGTGGATTGGGAAATTGGTTTTCATAACGTTTATAAATAATCTTGTGTCCCTCTTCAAGTGTACGGGTGAAAGATACCAACCGCTTGGCATTTGGGCGTAATTTGGTGAGGACATTCATGAATGCCATTACCATCGGATTTGCCCCTACCATTGTTGAAGCAAACACATTTGAAGGCATGATTTTATCCACATGCAACAAAATTTGCAAAATATTGCCATCTTTTGGCAATACTTTCATTTGGCTAAGAT
Organism: bacterium; assembly: GCA_033763335.1. Taxonomy (GTDB): domain Bacteria; phylum Chloroflexota; class Anaerolineae; order Aggregatilineales; family Phototrophicaceae. Next base: position 7,618 of record JANRKU010000039.1, on the reverse strand, counting down.
CCACGACCGTAGCACATGGCGTTTCTTTTTCCTTTAGTTCTTTCATCATTGGCTCCATCGCAGAAAGATACTCTTTCCATGTCCATGGAAACTCAACGAAAACATTCATGATAATTTTCTTGTCGTCTGCCCACTCGTAACGGATACCCATGATTTTCATCCTTATAAAAAATATAACCACAAACGGATTCTAACCTATTTTCAATCCATTTTCAAACCAATGCAAGCGTAATTTGTAATGTTTTTTGTATGATTAAATAATAGATAATTCCCCCTCAACCTTGAGGGGGAATTATCTATATGACTATTTTTATTATAAACAGGATAAAGCAGAAAATAGCGTTAAGAAATTTAGCCCTTCACAGAGCCTGCCAACAACCCACGGATAAAATAACGTCCCGCGACAATATAGACGAACAGGGGGGGTAATGCCGCCACAATCGCGCCCGCCATTGGCAGATTATATTTTACGGCTTCACCGCCTGCCAAATACGATAACCCCACCGTAATGGGTTGGTTTTCGTTGCTGGTCATGGTGATGCCGAACAGGAATTCATTCCAAATTTGTGTGAATTGCCAAATGATGACCACCACAAATCCGGGGATAGACAGGGGGAATACGATATTGGTATAGATGCCAAAAAATCCCGCGCCATCAATCGCGCCCGCTTCGATGAGTTCATTGGGAATATCCGCATAAAAATTGCGGAAAATCAATGTGGTGATGGGCAAGCCATAAACCACATGAATGAGGATGAGACCGGGCAATCCGCCATAGAGTTGTGTGCCACCAATTTCAATATCGCGCAAAAATAGCGATAGTGGGACAAGGATGGCTTGATAGGGGATGAACATGCCAAACAACATCAACGGGAAGATGACATTGGCGTAGGGGATGCGCCATTTTGCCAAGATATAGCCATTCATCGAGCCAAGAATTGCAGAGATGGTGGTCGCAAAAATCACCAAAATGATGCTATTGGTGAAGCGCGGACCAAATTGCTTAAATACTTGTGGGAAGCTATCGGTAAAGGGTGCTGTAAATGGTGTTTGGGGCAATTCGCCCGATTGCATGTGCGTGATGGCTTGCTCATAGGTATCAAAATAGAGAGCAGGGGAGGGTAAATCCCAGACCGTTTGTAGATTGATGGTAGCAGGGTCTTTGAACGCCGTGACGACTACCAAATAGACGGGGATGAGGAAAAAGCACGCGAACACGATGAGGAAGGTATAAATAACCCCCCGCGAAATGCGATGTCGAATAGGATTTGCGCCGACCATCAGTTATTCTCCTTCCGCAACGATGACCACAGGTAGGGGACAATCACCAGCGCGACAAAAAATAGCATGATGACGGCAATGGCAGAGGCAGACCCAAACCGCTTGGAATCGTACATATAATCAAAGACCAAAATACCGGGCATGATGGTGGCGGCGTTATCTGCGCCAGCCATGGCATATACAAGGTCAAAAATTTTGAGCGAGATATGCCCCAAAATAATGACGGCGCTCAACATAATGGGACGTAACATGGGAAAAACGATGGAATAATACACGCGCAATTCAGTGCAACCATCTACCCGCGCCGCTTCGCGCAATTCTTCTGGAATCCCACGCAACCCTGCGAGGAACATCGCCATGGTATAGCCACCCATCTGCCATACGGCGGCGATGAGTACGCCTGTGAGGGCGGCGTTATAGCCTTTGGGCGCTATCCGATTTTCTAAATCAGGTTGCATGAGGGGGGGCCAAAATATATCCAATATGCCCAAAAAACGCGCAATGAGGATGATGCCAATGCCCGCACCAAGCCACATTACGGGTCGCCAACTGCGGGGCGAATAGGCTTCTTTACCAAAATCTTCGTCATTTATTGCCACGCGCAACACCACAACCGCAATCCCGATTAATGCCGCGCCAAGCCATAACGAGGGATGATTGCCAAAAATTAGCCCCGCCACAAACCCCCCGCCAACCGTGACAAAGGCGAATTGGCTCAACCAACTGCTGATGCGTCCGAGTCTATCTTCTTCATTGGCGAGATAACGAAAAATGAGGAATACGAGGATACCAACCCCCAATAGGGTGATGAGCGAGGGAACTTCGTGCCAATTAAAACCTAATGCCACCGTTTTATTGTTTATCCAGCGTTCTTGAATGGGCGCGAGTCCCAATAATTGTTGTGGCAACACATTTAATCCGCTATCGGGTCTGAGCAACCATGCCCAAATCGTCCCTGTGACGATAAATGATAAGGACATCGGAAAGAGGAATATCGTCCTAAATAACGCCTCTCCGACAATTTTTTGGTCTAGTAATAACGCCAAGAGTAAGCCAACAGCCAAACACCCTGCAATGAAAAAGATGGTGAAGAAAAAGGCGTTAACTAGTGAGTTTCTGAAGTAATATTCTGGGGCGGTGTTGGTCATCAACCGTTCATAATTTTTGAGGAGTGGGTTGTTATAGGTGATGACGATGTTTTCTGCGAGGGCAGGTTGTGAGGGATTCTCGCCCCAGTCGGTGGTAGATGTTTGAATGGTCTGAAAGATGAAGACATACACAAAAATCGCCAGCAAAATGATTGATGGCGTGAGCATGGCAATTGCCAAAATACGGTCTGAACGGTTATTCATAAAGCCCCCGTGAGGTATTTATTCTATAAAAAGTCATTTTTATTTTGTGACGGGTGGCTATGGGATGTGTGTAAGGGCGCAACATGTTGCGCCCTTACAACATCTGCCCAAATTATTAAGTCATTGGCAGATATATGGCTCATTTGATGAGGTATACCTGCCAGTAGGGGCGAGGCACGCCTCGCCCGTCACTTTTACAGATTAATAACCACATTCACCAGATTGGATACAAACGGCAAGCATGGCGCTTGAGGTTGCACCTGCATCGCGGGTGGATTTGAAGATTTCTAACACGGTAGAGAATTCGCTACCGAAGCGAGGATTACCAACGGCACCATGGACGAGGCTACCAACGATGACATTGCTCGCCCAATCGGCGGCGGTGGCGACCAAGTAGCTGTTATACAAGCCACTGCCAGCCACATCAATGTCGGAACGGGCGGGGATGGAACCCTTCAATGGATTGAAGGCATTTTGACCATCTACACTGCCCAAAACGCGCAACCATGCAACGGCGGCATCGCGGTTGGGTGCGCCAACAGGCAAGCCGAAGCTGTCTGATAATGCCAAGAATGTGCCTGCGGTATCGGGTGATGGGGCATACCCAAAACCAACACCGGGTTCCAAACCGAGGGTGGTAGACATATAGCCCGCCGCCCAATCGCCCATGATATTGAAGGCGGCTGTGCCATCTACGACTTTATCAATGGCTTGTTGCCAAGAAAGCCCTGCGGCATCTACATCAATATTGGTACAAGCCAAAACTGCGCCAAATTTTTCCCAGACGGCGACCATTTCTGGGCTATCGGCGGCGGTTGCGCCTGTCCAAATGCCATTCCAGCCTTCTGCACCGAGTACACCCAATGCAACACTTTCCCACAAGTGACGTTGAGTCCATTCTTCACCGACCACAAGGGGTACGACATCGGCGGCTTGGATGGTGGGGCAAACTTCGAGGAATTCATCCCAGGTGGTTGGGGCGGCGATTCCCCATTCTTCTAATTTGGCGGGGTTGAACCACATCATGTTGGAGCGATGGATATTCACTGGCACGCTATAAATGCCACCTTCATAGCTCATCAAATCCAAAATACCTTGTGGGAAGGCATCGAACCAACCTTCTTCTTCATAGAGGGCGGTGAGGTCTTCCATACGTTGTGCCACGACCCATGTATCGGTCAATTCTGCACCAGCATGGACTTGGAAGGCGCTAGGAGGATTGCCACCCAACATACGATTGCTCAAAACGGCGCGTGCATTGACACCAGACCCGCCTGTAACGGTGGCGTTGATGACATTCACGTTGGGGTATAAACTGCTATAGAGAGCGATGAGGGCTTCTAATGCTGGACCTTCATCTCCCGCCCACCACGAAAAAATTTCTAAATCGCCACTGAGTTCGCTGTCTTGGGCGCTCACGAATGAGAACATAGACACCACAACGGCGAGTAATACGACTAAAATACTAACTTTTTTGAACATATATAGCTCCTAAAAGATTTTATCTAAGGGTGGATTTTTCTTTTTACATCCACAATTAGGGATGATAACTCACTAAAATATAATGTGCAACCGCTTCCAGACAAATTCGTTAAAATTGCCCAATGATATTTGTGGGAATTGTGGACAAGCTATGGAAACATCCGCCCAAAAATGTTAGGCTTATATGAAATCCATGCAACAGGAAAAATCATCTCATGACTTTCAATCCACACCATATTTTAGAGGCGGGCGACACCTCTATTCGGGACTTAAAAAAACGCGACGACACCCTCCCTATGCTTCAAACTGCCCTTCAAGAGAGTCGTCACAACGGGGATAAATCGGCTGAAGCCACCCTTCTCAATAATATTGCGCTCTTTTTAGATAATTCCGAAGAGGCGTTCCATTACTACCTCAAGGCGTTAGATATTCAACGCGAATTGGGCAATTCATCGGGCGAGGCAGTCGTTTTGGCAAATATCGCCTCTGCTTGTGCCAAAATCGCCGCCCCACAAAAGGGGATGCCCTATGCCCAAGATAGCTTGCAGATAGCACAAGCGGTTGGCAATTTGCATTATCAAGTGGTGGCGCTGAATTTATTGGGGTTGCTCACCCGTCAATTGGGCAGACATCAACAAGCCTTGCCATTTTGTGAGCAAGCCTATGCGCTTGCCACCCAATCTGCCAATAAACTTGACCAAATCAACACACTCGCATTTATGGCGCAACTCTATATGGTCACACGAGACCCACAGAAAGCCATCGCCATGTATGACCAAGCCCTGACCATCGTCCGCAAAACCGAATATCGGCTCATTGAATTCGATTTGATGACGCAACGCATTTATGTCTATGTGGAGCGCCTCAAAGATTTTGAGAAAGCCGTTGCCTATCACCAAGAGAGTATCGCCTTTGCAGAAAAATTGGGCGAGGCAGATGCGCTGGCGCTGGCGTATAGCAGTTATGCCGAGACACTCAGGCAATTGGGGAAAGACCACCTGAATGAGGCGCTTTTATATGCCAAAAAAGGACATGATACCCTCACCAGCAATAATCTGACCCACGATAGGGGCGGACGGGCAGTGGAATTATATGCGTTGCAGGTGACACGGTTGTATGCCTTGCGCGACAATTGGCTTTATAAAATTTTTCCGTTTTTACGCTAAACTATCCATAGTGTGTTTTTATCATTTTATGACAGATGAAAAAAATATAGGAAAATACACATGACACAACACATCGGCATTATTGGCATTGGCACATATTTCCCAGAAAAAATAGAGACGGCGCAAGACCTTGTATCTGCCACAGGCATCCCCGCCGATATTCTCGAAGCAAAAATGGGCATCCGCCAACGGCATGTCGCAGGCGAAACCGATACGATTAGTTATATGGCATCGCAAGCGGGGATTCGCGCTATCATGAACGCGGGCGTATCCCCAGAAAAAATCAATGTGGTCATCTCGCATGGGAGCGAACATAAAGACCATGTGGTGTGGAATAGTGCGGGCAAAATTCAACAGGCAGTCGGGGCAATCAACGCCTATGGCTTCGAGATTTATGCCCTGTGTGCGGGTGCGCCGATTGCGCTCAATGTGGCGCGTGGGATGATGCTGGCAGACGCATCGCTAGAATATGCACTCCTCGTCGCCGCCAGCCGTGAGAACGACATTGTGAATCCTGCCAATCCGCGCACGCGCTTCATGCTCAATTTTGGGGCAGGGGCATCTGGCATGGTGTTAAAGCGCGGCGCAACAGAAAATATTATTTTGGGCGCATCTGCCTTTACCGATGGGTCGCTATCAGAGACGGTGGTATTGAATCCACAAGCCACACCATCGGGCGAACAAGAAATTGTCGGTGATGTGGTGGGGCGCTTGGATGTGATGAACCCCGATTATATGTCTGCCCGCTTGGGCGAAACCTCACTGCCCAATTTTATCCGCGTCATTCGTGAAGCAGTCGAAAAAAGTGGCGCGACCATGCGCGATATTGGCTTTATGGGCATCGTCCACATGAAACGCTCTTTTTATAAAGAAATTTTGGCAGAATGTGGTGTATCAGAAGAAAAATCGGTGTATTTAGAAGATTATGGGCATATCCAAAGTGTAGACCAAGCCGTTGCGCTCCAATTGGGATTATCACAAGGCAAAATCAAAGACGGCGATTTGGTCGTATTGGCAGGGGCGGGTGTTGGTTATACGTGGAGCGCGATAGCCATTCGCTGGGGCAAGGCAAAATAGATAGTTATCAGATATATATAATTTTTGGAATAGGACGATAAAATGACTAAGCAAAAAGTACAGATTTTCGGTGTGCCGATGGATTTGGGACAACAACGGCGCGGGGTAGATATGGGTCCAAGTGCCATTCGCTACGCAGGGCTACAAGAGCGCCTCATCAAATTGGGGTATGATGTGCATGATGGGGGCAATATTTATGCACCCCAGCTAGAAGAAATCACCGATGATGAGGTGTATCCCGAATTAAACGGCAAACCTGCCCATCATCTGCCACAGATTTCGCATATTTGCCAAGAAGTGTATGACCGTATTCAAGCCACCATCAAAACGGGCGAAAAAGCCATCTTTTTGGGTGGCGACCATAGCATGAGCATTGGCACAGTGGCGGCGATGGCGACTCCCAAGACAGGCATCTTGTGGATTGATGCCCATGCCGACATCAACACCCCTGCCACCAGCCCATCAGGAAATGTGCATGGCATGGTACTTTCTGCTTTATTAGGCGAAACTGCCAGCCCATTGGCTGATATTTGTTATGTGGGGGCAAAAATCAAACCCGCACAAATCGCCTATATCGGCTTGCGCGATTTGGATGAAGGGGAACGTCAACGCCTCAGTAAAGGGGATATTAAAGCCTACACCATGCGCGAAGTGGATGAGCATGGCATGGCGCAAATTGCGTATCAAGTCCTCAAACATTTTGCCGATATGACCACCATTCATGTCAGCCTCGATTTGGACGGATTAGACCCGCGCCATGCCCCTGGGGTAGGGACACCTGTCCCGGGTGGGTTGACCTATCGGGAGGCGCACTTGCTCATGGAAATTTTGGCAGATAGCCATAAAGTGACCTCTTTGGATGTGGTCGAGGTGAACCCCATTTTGGATATTAGCAACCAGACGGCGCTGACGGCGGTGGAATTGGTCGCAGGGCTAATGGGGCAACGGATTCTATAAATCAACCTCACCCCTAAATCTTCTCTCCAGCCTAGTGAGGACGTAAGGGCGCAACATGTTGCGCCCAATATACGGCAACTTAAGAAATCAACCTCACCCCTAAATCCCCTCTCCAGTCTGGAGAGGGGACTTAAACCCACCCACAAAATGGTTGTCTCCCCCTCTCCAATTTGGAGAGGGGGCAGGGGGGTTAGGTAAAAGACTGATTTTATCGGTTGCTAACTATGGGGCGCATCCAGCGCGCCCAATATCCTCAAAAATGCCACTTTTTTGTGCAAATGTCACAATGGAAACGCTACCAAA
>JANRKU010000038.1:0-23120 GCA_033763335.1 bacterium | reverse complement strand
TTAATGGGTTGGGATAGACACAATTGGCAAGCATTACTGCGTCACCATTATGTCTATCCCGCCATATTCGCAAGGCGTATGGGTTCATATTCAGTTGTTAAGGTACGTTCCCCTTAATTATGCTGTCCGCCCCTGAACCAGCTACTGGAGGGCTTATGGTGATACTAACACATCATGATTATGAGGTGGCAAGATGCTCAAGATTAGCGAATTTTCTAAATTAACCTATATTCCCGTCAAGACGTTGCGCTACTACGACGAGATTGGTTTGTTCTCTCCCGCACAGGTGGATAAATTCACGGGGTATCGGTATTATTCGATGACCCAACTCCCCCGATTTTATCGGCTAATTGCGCTTAAGGAACTCGGATTCTCGCTTGAGCAGATTAAACAGTTGTTAGATGAAAATATCAGCATAGAGCAATTGCGAGGGATGCTTCGCTTGCGTCAAAGCGAGATGCACCAACAACTAAAAGCACATCAACGACAATTACATCATGTGGAAAATACACTCAAGCTAATTGAACTGGAGGGCAACATGAGCAATTACGACATTATTCTAAAGTCTGTACCCGCGTTTCGTGCTGTGTCGGTGATGGGTGTTACACCCACATGGGATGATATTGGTATCACACTTGATGCCATGTTTGATAAAGTCGCGGAAGCCATTCGGACGAGTGGCGCAAAAATGAGTGACAATCCTGCCGAATGTGGTGTGACTATCTATCATGATAAAGAATATAAGAATACCGATATTGAACTAGAAGCGGCAATGGGTGTTGTTGGCGATTTAACCCCAACCAATGGGGCGGTGGTCAAAATGATGCCTGCGGTTGAACAAGTCGCCAGCGTGGTTCATCATGGCGAATTTGCCACCATGCGAAATGCCTATGATGCCGTCATGCGCTGGATAGATGTCAATGGCTACGAGATTTGTGGTGGGAACAGAGAAATTAATCTGGAATATGAACGGGGTGGCGACCAAAGCAAATATGTCACCGAGATTCAAGTGCCTGTGAAGAAAAAAGGCTAATTTTATTAGATGGATGGGGATAAGGGCGCAACATGTTGCGCCCTTACAATTTTTTAAGACATGTATAGGGGTATTTATTTGGGGACAATCGTCACTTTACGGGCTTCGCCTTCACCATGACTGCGGGTTTCGACATCAGGACGGTTGCGTAGGGTCATATGAATGATGCGCCGTTCATTGGCTGGCATCGGTTCTAATTGCACTGTCCGTTTGGTCTCTACTGCTTGGTCTGCCATGCGAATAGCGAGTTGTTGCAAGCGTTCTGAGCGTTTTGATTTATATGCCCCCGCATCAATAATAATATTTGCTCGCCGTTGTAATTTTCGGCTGGTGATGAGGCGTGTTACATATTGCAAAGAACTGAGTGTTTCGCCACGTCGCCCAATGAGCAAGCTCATATCGGGTCCTGTAATATCCAATAAGAAGGGGGGATTTTCACCATCACGATTGGCTTGTGCGCGTTTGATGGTGATATGATGTTCGATTCCCATCAGACGGAGCAATTCGCTTAATACTTCTTTGCCTGCTTCACCATCTTCGCCCGGGGTATCGGCTTCGTAATTGGTTTCATCTGCAATGATAAATTCGTCATCATCATCAAATTCAAATTCTTGGCTCTTTTTTTGTGGCGGGCGGGGTGTTTGAGCCTTTGGCGATGGCTTGGGTTGATTTTGTTGTTTGGGTGGACGTGGTGTTGATTTATTCTCCACTTTTGGCTTTGGTTGCAATTGTGGAGGGGGTGTTGGTGTTGGCGAGGGAGGGGGTGGCATTTGTGGACGTAAAATGAGGCGTACTTTGGCAGGACGCGCCCCAATGCCAAAAATCCCGCGTGCGGGTTCTTCTAAAATTTCCACCGTCAACAGGTCGCTATGTTGTAATCCAAGTTTGGCGAGACCTGCGGCAACTGCCGCATCAATGGTCTCGCCCGTGTATTCAAGCGGTTCATTAGGGTTCATCGTATCTAAATATCCTCTATGAACAGGCTAATTAGTTTGGCTACGGGGGCGCATTTTGTTGTTTTTACGCTTTTCCGTCTTGCTGACTGCCCCGCTAAGGGGATTTGCACCACGCACATCGGTTGGCGATGCCAATTTTCCACCGCCCGATTTTACAGTGGCGGGGGATGCTTTGACCTTGCTGGCGGTGCTGAGTTTTCCATCACCAGACCCTGCGGTTATGGTGGCGGGTTTTACTTTTGATTTGCCGATTAATTTACCCCAATCGGCTTTACCGAGTAGGGTATATTGCACCATGCCTGTGGTATTGCTTACCACAAAATAAATAGAAATCCCTACCGAGAATGACAAAGAGAAAAACCCAAACATGACCATCATTACATTTGCCATGGTTTTGGTGGTTTGTGCCATTTGGTTGGGCGTGCCATCTTCATTGGGGGGCATTTCTGGCACAGTGACTTTATATGAGACCCATTGTGTGACCATCACCAACAACGGCAAAATGAGCGCATAGGTGGGGTTGATGGTTGGGGGCAAGGTTAAATCCATGCCTGCCCAAATATTTTGAATGGGGACGATGTTATCGAGTCCGGGGAATAAAATCCGCCCAGACAGGTCTATCAATTGATATGGCGTGTTGGCGAGGGCGTGAATGATGGTTTGGTACATCGCCAAAAAGACAGGCAATTGCACCAATAGGGGCAAACACCCCCCCAATGGATTGACACCTGCTTCGCGGTACATTTCCATTTGGGCTTGTGATAACTTTTCACGGTCGCCTTTGTATTTTTCTTGCAATTTCTTCATTTTGGGTTGAAGTTCTTGCATTTTGGCGGTGGAGCGATGTTGTTGCAAGAGCAAAGGCGATGTGGCAAGACGCACCAGCACCGTGAAAACGGCAATAGATAACACGATATTTTGTGCAAAGACGCTGTAAAACAGCGCCAGAATGGTAATGAACGGGTTCAGAATTAAATCGAACATACAGTAAAATCTCCTACCAATCGGCTACGAGGCGGGTGGATATAACCACACTTGTTGACCTTGTACAGTGAAGGCAAACAATAGGCGGTTTGGATTAATTGTGCTAATGACCACCAGCCCCTCTGGGCGACTTTCTGTGGGTGGCACATACAACATATCTGAGAGTGTCTCTTCATTCAATTCTTGGCGTAAGGTGATGCTTCCATCTGCACGGCTTAACCACAGTACCACACCATTTTGTGAGACAACAATCACGGAGTCTTGTGTAACCATTGGACGCGCCCGAATCCCTGTGGTTTGGGTATCTTGTTTCCAGATAAGGCTGAGGTTGTCGTTGGTGTCGAGTGCATAGACAGTACCGCTTAAATCGGCAGTATAGAGGATGCCATCTACAACTTTTGGTGAACTCCATACCCAATCATTGGTATTGAACACATTCTCAATAGCGCCATCCATGCTGATTTGCACGATGGTTCTGCCAAATGTGCCTGCATAAAAGCGCCCATTATCGAGGTCATAAGCCACATCTGTGGGTTTGGGCATATCATCGGCATAATCGGTGGCGGGTGTGCCATCATAGAAAATGGGTGATGCCGCAACAGCACCGCCTAAATCTACTTGCCAGCGCATATTGCCATTTGCGGCATTAAGGGAATAAAACGCATGTCCCATTTCTGCAAAATAGAGATTTTCCCCAACCAATAGTGGGGTAGACCACACACCACGTTGGGTCTTGAAGCGCCAATCTTCTGTGAGCGAGGCTTTATCGAGTGCCAACACATCATGTTCGCTGAGTGGCAAATAGAGACGTTCTGCATCTGCGATGATTTCGGTATATACTTTTCCCACAATGGCTGTGAAAGGGGGATTATCTACACAACTGCCACTCGGGGTCGAAAAGCACGCTTCTGCAAGGTTAGCATTAAAAATTTTGCCATGATAATCTACTACGAGTGATATATCACTAGAATCATCAACCAAAATTGGGGAAGCAAAAAATTGTGATTGGGTGGCTTGTCCCAGTAATTCCCAACGGACAGGAGTGCCATCTTGGGTGGTTCTCACACGACCGTTGCTATCGGTCAATTGAACAGGGCGACCCGTTCCCGCATCTACAAGCAAAATACGGTCATTGTAGGTCACAAGGATGTTATTATTCACAAGGCGTAACGATGGCCATGCTGTCCCCAAACGGGTTGGCACACATCCTACACCAATAAACAAGATAAGAAGCGCGAGTGTGAGCAATGTCAACCGCGCAGAGGGTTTTGAGGTATTCAAGAATTCAATTCTCCTTCTTGGGAGGAACAGGGTCTAAGCCCCCCGGATTAAATGGATTGCACCGCGCAATACGCCGTGCGCCCATCCACCCGCCCCGAAAAAATCCATAAATCTGAATGGCTTCATAGGTGTATTGGGAACAAGATGGATAGAAGCGACATGACGGGGGTAAAATCCGTGAGAGTGTTTTTTGATACAAGCGAATGATGCCTAATGCTAACCACTTCATGATTCGTCCAATTTTGCCACTAATCCAACACTGTTTAATTTTTGGCGGAGTGCCTCTTGGATGGTCAAAAATGGTTGTCCAATTACGCCATATTTGGCAATCACCACCACATCAAAGCCTGCTTTTAGGGTGGGATGGAGCAATCGTAACGCCTCTTTGATTTGACGGCGTACCCGATTGCGACTCACCGCTTTTCCTAATCGTTTGCTGGTGATGACCCCATAACGGTTGTTTGGCTGGTCACTCGCCAGATAACTTATTGTGAAAAATGAGTGATGCACAACGCGCCCTTGCGTTTTGAGGCGCAGAAAATCCTCTGGGTGACGTAAGCGGAGGCGTTGGTGCATCACAGGCGATTATGCGCCAACTCAGTGGGCATTCCAATTGATTTTTTTGATGTGTTTGTTCATTTCGACCGTCAACTTATGACGACCACTGTCACGACGACGTTTGAGCGTGTTACGCCCGCCTTTGGTTTGCATCCGTTGACGGAAACCATGCACGCGCATACGGCGGCGAATTTTTGGTTGATACGTTCTATATGTAGACATTGCTGTTGACCTCTTTAGGGTAACGTTAAAAGACAGATATAATATTGACTTGAGGAATGGTGTATGATTATCCTCATCAAATTTTAGATTTACGAGTATAACCTACAGAGAAGGTCTAGTCTAGGGAATCATGAATTTAGCAGAAAAAATTGCCCAAAATTTGGGGATAAAAGCCACACAAGTCCAAGCCACACTCGATTTACTCGATAGTGATAACACAATTCCGTTTATTTCACGCTATCGTAAAGAAATGACGGGTAGCCTTGATGAAGACCAAATACAAAAAATTGCCGACCAAGCCGAGAAATGGCGTGCGATTGAAAAACGCCGTCAGACCATTTTAGATTCGATTCGGGAGCAAGGACAGCTATCACCAGAGCTAGAAGCACAACTATTGGCGGCGGATAGCCTTACTACCCTCGAAGATTTATATTTGCCCTATAAACCCAAACGGCGCACCCGTGCCAGTATTGCCCGTGAAAACGGATTGCAACCCCTTGCCGATATGATTTTGGCACAAGCCCGTCCCAAAGAATCATTAGATGTGCTTGCCAAGCCATTTTTGACAGATAATGTGCCAACCCTTGCCGATGCGTGGGCGGGTGCGCGAGATATTGTCGCAGAAGTCATCAGCGATAACGCCCTTGTACGCGGTGATATGCGCGAAAAAGCCTTGCGCTATGGCATATTGACATCAGAAAAAATCCCCGATGCTAAAGATGAAAAAGAGGTCTATAAGACCTATTATCAATTCACAGGGCGTGTAGCAAATATTCGTGCTTATCAGATTTTGGCACTCAATCGGGGTGAAAGTGAAAAGGTATTGCGTATTTCATTGGATTTGGAAGAACGCGATTGGTTACGCCCCATTGATAACGCCTTCCGCATAGACCATCGTTCCCCATTTGCGGAACAATTGCAATTGGCGCAAATGGATGCGGGAAAACGGCTTTTATTGCCAGCCATTGAGCGTGATGTTCGGCGTACACTCAGCGAAATAGCCGATACGCACGCTATTGATGTATTTGCCCAAAATTTACGTGGATTATTGAGCCAGCCACCTATTGCAGAGCGCGTGGTGATGGGTTTAGACCCCGGATTCCGCACAGGGACAAAGGTGGCGGTGGTAGATGTGACGGGGAAAGTGGTGGCGACCACTACTATTTATCCACATGAACCGCAACGCGATTGGCAAAAGGCACTCATCACGCTCTCTGACCTCATCAAAAAATTTGGGGTGAGCCTCATTGCCATTGGCAACGGGACAGCCTCGCGTGAGACAGAACGCTTGGTGGCAGAACTCACACGCGGACGCGATGATGTGCATTATGTGATTGTCAGCGAAGCAGGAGCGAGTGTGTATAGTGCCAGCCCATTGGCGCGGGCGGAATTGCCCGAATTGGATGTGACTTTACGTGGGGCGGTTTCGATTGCACGCCGTATCCAAGACCCATTGGCAGAATTGGTGAAAATTGACCCCAAAGCCATTGGTGTGGGGTTATATCAACATGATGTTGACCAGAAAAATTTGTCATCGGCACTCGAAACGGTTGTAGAGCGCGTGGTGAATGCGGTGGGCGTGGATTTGAACACAGCATCCCCCGCCTTGTTGCGTTATGTGGCGGGGATTGGCAATAAATTGGCAGATAGTATCGTCGCCTATCGGGATGCTAATGGCAAATTCCCCAACCGTATTGCATTAAAAAAAGTGGCGGGATTAGGCGCAAAGGCGTTTGAACAATCGGCAGGATTTTTGCGAATCCGCGAGAGTGATAACCCATTAGATGAAAGCGCCATCCATCCCGAAAGTTATAAAATTGCCCAAGCGGTGCTAAAACGGGTCAAACTCACGCCAAAAGCCACGCTAAAAGAGCGCGAATTGGCTATTACCCAGTTGCGCCAAAGTGTGCCATTAACCACACTGGCAGAAGAAACAGGGGCGGGTGTACCAACGCTATCGGATATTTTGGAACAATTGGTACGCCCCGGACGCGACCCACGCGAAGATTTGCCCAAACCTATTTTGCGAAATGATGTGCTTTCGATGGAAGATTTGCAAGTGGGCATGATTTTGAATGGGACGGTGCGAAATGTCGTGGATTTTGGCATTTTTATTGATATAGGGGTCAAACAAGATGGGATGTTGCATCGTAGCCAATGGGGAGAGCGCCAAAATTGGTCTGTGGGCGATATTTTAGAAGTACAGATTTTGTCAATAGAAGCAGAACGCGGTCGAATTGGTTTGTCAATTCCACAAAGGACGGATAAACTATAGAGAATTAATTGTTGTGTGGCTTTAATGACGGATGATTGAGGGCAGGCTTCATCATGACAGACCCAAAGCATTTAGGTAAAGTGTTGATGGTGGATGATGTCTTTGAAAATATTGACATGATGCTCCGTGTATTAAATCGTGAGGGGTATGAGGTCATCATCGCCAGAGATGGTGAAGAGGCGATGGTGCAAGTCGCCGAGCATGACCCCGATATTATTTTGTTGGATGTGATGATGCCCGGGATTGATGGATTTCAGGTGTGTCAGCGCCTCAAGCAAAATGATGCGACCAAAGACATCCCTGTGATTTTTATCACGGCGCTTGCCAATACGGTTTATATTGTCAAAGGATTTGAGGTGGGGGCGGTAGATTTTATCACCAAGCCCTTCCGCCCAAAAGAAGTGGTGGCGCGGGTGAATACCCACCTCACAGTGACTCGCCAACGCAAAGAAATTGAACGCCTGCGCGAGCAAGACCGCGTTTATTTTGAAAAACTCACTGCCATGAAAGATGATGTCATGAATATGGCATCGCATGATCTCAAAAATCCTCTGAACAATGTCAAAACGGCGGTGAGCCTTATTCGCCGTCAACGAAAAGAGGATGATGAAAAAGGTGAGGAATTGCTTCGTATCATCGAAAACAGCGCCGAACAGATGAAAAATCTCATCACAGGGTTGCTCGACTTGGCAAAAATTGAAACAGGGCGTGCCATTAACCTGCAACCTGTGAAAGTCAATAAATTTTTAGATGATAATTTGAGTATTTTTAAGCTGGCGGCACACGATAAAAATATTACACTGGAATTTACGCCGATTGACGAAGAAGCCGTTGTGCCGATGGATTTGGAACGCATGGAGCAGGTGTTACAAAATTTGCTCTCGAATGCCATTAAATATACCCCAGCAGGTGGAAAAGTGATGTTAGGCGCGGTTATCACGCCCGATAGCATCATCATCAATGTGCAAGATACCGGTATGGGTATCCCCGCAGACGATTTGCCCCATTTATTTGAAAAATTTTATCGGGTGAAAAATTCAGCGCACATGCAAGTCGAAGGGACAGGATTAGGATTGTCTATCGTGAAATCCATTGTCGAAAATCATGATGGCACAATTACTGTAGAAAGTGAATTTAATAAAGGCACGACCTTCTCTATCCACCTGCCATATTAAGAAATTGATATGCCACTTCTATCCTAAAAATAACGGTTGTGTGTTATTCTAGTGAGGATTATCCTCATAAGAGAGGTCGAGAAAAAGGTTAGGTGGAATGTGGAAGATACAGTAGATACTCGTTTAGTGACTGCTTACGAAGCCATACGGCGGCGTGAATATGAAGTCATCAACGATTTACTCACAGTCCTACCCAAAATTGAAACATTGGGAGAAGAGCGCGTCGCACAAGTCCGTGATGCGTTGTTTCATGCAGACCATCCTTATTTGATGGTCTTTGTTGGTCCGTTCAATAGTGGCAAATCGAGCCTGATTAATGCGCTATTGGGGACAGACGAATTATTGACTGTGGGACCCGTCCCCACGACAGACCGCATCAGTATTTTGCGGTGGGGGATAGATACACAACGGATGGAATCTGGCGGGGATGTGGACACCGTTTTTCATCCATCCTCATTGTTGAAAAAAGTTAGTTTTGTAGATACACCAGGGTTAGAATCTGTTTTCCAAAAACACGAAGAAACCACCCGTAAATTTTTACATCGAAGTGATGTAGTGGTGTTGGTCATGCTTGCCACACAAGCTATGACCCAAAGCAATATCGAATATCTGCAACAATTACGCGAATTTGGCAAAAAAGTCCTCATCGTCATCAATCAAGCCGATTTGCTCACCGCCGATGAACAAGATGCGGTGCGCCAATATGTATTAGACCAAAGCCAAGACAGGCTCAACCTCAAAGTGCCTGTATGGATGGTCTCTGCCAGACGCGGACAAACGGCATGGCAGGGCGGTGAAACGGTTGACCCTGTGCTATGGGCAGAAAGCGGACTAGACCAATTTGAGAAATATCTCGATGAACAATTGGATGATGTGGAACGCCTCCGTCAAAAATTGCAGACCCCACTGCAAATCATCCAAAATGTGCATAAAGTGGCATTAGAAGCCGTCAAAGCCAATCAGGGCATATTAGACCAATATCAATCTATTGCCGATAATGTTCAACAACAACTCAATGGCTATGAACGCGAACAGCAAAAAATTGTCCGTGAACAATTGACCCTCGTTGGCGCTAAATTTAGCGAGGCGACCCAATTGGGAAGCAATGCGATTCGTGAAGTGTTCCAATGGTCACATACCCTCCGTTCTTTGCGTTGGGGATGTATGGATATACTCGGTTTATCGCGTATTTTTCAACGTCTGCGTAAAAATCCCTCATATACCCGCCTCATCTTTGAAGAGCGCAAGGTCTATGAGCCAATTAGCCAATTACCCGATGTGGTTGGGCAGTTGGGACCCCGCTTAGAGGGGAAAGATTTGCAAGATGTAGATGATTTGGTCAAATATGCCCAAAAAGAGATTAAATCTCTGCCAGAGACGATTCGGGGCAAGATTATTGGTGATATTCGCGCTCCAGTCAAATATGATCGCACCCCTCTGCAAGAAATCCGTAGCGAATTAGAGACGATTGAAGGCGAATCGCGCCTTATCGAAACAGAACGCATCGAAAGAGGCTTGCGGAATAGTGTATTGGTCTTGGCGACCTTTGAACTTGCCTTATTCATTATCCTCATTGTGATTAGCCTGCTGGGAGATTTGCAAGCAGGGACATTCTTAGTAATTATCGGATTAGGCATCATCGGATTTTTTACGTTGCCCATTATTGGGCGGGTGTTGCAAGGTGGACACACCAACCGCATGTTAAAGCTACAAGCCAAATATATTGAAGTGGTATCGCGGGCGGCAGAAAAGCAAGTCAAGCATGGGATGGCGCTTCGGAATGAAGTCGTTGCCCCTCTCACACGGTTGGTTGAGGCACAAACACAAATTCAAAGTGAGCAATTGAACAAATTGCAAAAAGCCAATCAACAAATGGTCGAAATTGAATCTGAATTGACCAAATTGGGCAAAAAACGCCTGTTTGGGCGCTAATCCAGAAAGAGACAACTCACTATGACACAATTAGAAGGGGCGCTGGCGGCGCTCAGAGAATCGCAAATTGATTTAATGACCGATGTATCGGCATTACTCGCAGAAATGGGTGATATAACCGAAGATGACCGCAGACGCTTGTCGGATGTGGTCAGAGATTTGCGCGAGATGTTCTTTTTGGTGGTGATTATTGGCGAATTTAATGCGGGAAAATCCACATTTGTAAATTCCCTATTGGGCGAGGATGTTTTGCCAACAGGCATTACCCCGACCACCGAGATGATAGAACTCATCCGTTATAACCCTACAGCTAACCTAAAACCGACTACCCGTGATGATAGCATCCGTGAATGGGCGCATCCCAATACAGGGGGCGATGGGGTGGCGATTGTAGATACTCCAGGGACTGGCTCTGTGTTTCAACGGCATGAAAAGGTCGCCAAAGAATTTTTGCATCGTAGCGATTTGGTTATATTTTTGCTCTCTGCCAAACGTGCTTTTGCAGAGACAGAACGCCTCTATATGGAGATGGCAAAAAATTATGGTAAGAAGATGATTTTGGTGGTGAACCAAATTGACCTTCTGCAACCAAACGAACAGGCACAAGTACGGCGCTTTATTGAGCAACAGGTCAAAGAATATTTGGGTATTAGCCCACTTATTTTTATGGTATCTGCCAAGCAAGCCCTCGCCTATGCCAAAAACCCAACATCCAATGGTGAACAGGGCGGGGTAGATGTGGTCAAAGCCCATTTGCGCGGGGAATTGGCACAAGCCTTGCCTGCCCGTCAAAAATTGCTGGCACAATTGACCACCTCTGAAAAACTCATCCAAAAATATTATGACCAGTTGCGGAGCAAGATGGATGTCGTCCGCGCCGATACCTCGAAGGTCAAAGATGTTGAGCGCGAATTGCAAACACAATCATTGGCGTTGGATGGGCAATTGCTCAAAGCCAAGCAAGACATAGATGCCGTGTTTGCGGGGATGAAATTGCGCGGACTCAGCTTTTTAGATGCCAATTTATCTATTCGGCGGGTTGGGCGCGGGGTGAATCGTGACAAACTCCAAGCCGAATTTCAGGATGTCGTCGTTGGGCGGTCTCTGCGAGATATTCAAGATGCCACCACCGGGTATATCAATGCGGTTGTAGACCAAAGCCGTGTTTATTGGCGCGATGTGATTGACCGTCTGAATAAAATTGTGGATTTGCTCAATCAAGAGGTTAGTGGGATAGATGCGGGCGGCTATGCCGAACAGCGCGAAAGCCTTGAGGAAGCGATTCGGGTCGCAGAAGGTGAATTGCGCTCGTATTCGACTGGACGCATGGTAGACGAAATTCAGAGCGAATTTCAGACTAATTTGAGTGGGTTTACGACCAGTATGGGTGCAACCGTATTTGGATTGATTGGCACAATATTGAGCATTGCCGCCCCTGGTGTATCGCCCGTGATTTTGGCGACTGCCCCTGTGATGGGGTTGGGTGGGTTATTGGCATGGCGCTATTACAATCGTATAACCCAAAAGACCAAAAGCGATTTTATTGCCCAATTAGAGACTCTCAAAGCCAAATATGAACGCGGGTTGAATGACCTCACCCAACGAGAACGCTCTCGGTTGGGGCAATATGGGGGACAAGTTCTCACCCCCATTTTTAGCCGATTGGATGCGCTCTCTAAGCGGTATGCTGAACAAGAATCTCATTTTGCACGATTCGTAGAGCGTGTAAAAACCCTTCGTAAGGGCATTGAGGATTCATAATTTTCAATCTGTGGCTGACATACGTGATTTGTGCTAATCAGCCATTACACCGCCTAAACAGGTAGAGGTGTAATGGCTGTACTAGAGCCTTTTGGCTCGTATGTCAGCCACTAAAAGCTAACTTGCATGTTGCGCCCTTATAGGGGTTAACTTTCTGCGGGGTTAACGACACTACCCATAAACAAAATGGTATTGGTGGCATTATCTAATATGGCGAAGAAGAATGGACTATCTATGACCATATCTACCGCGCCACCAGAGCGCACACCCATCACCACAGCAGTGGCGGCGGCGGCTTCTGTGCCTTTTTCGGTGACATCAATGCGGGCTTGATGGATGGCTTCGGTGATATATAGTTCTGGCGCACCAGACATACCAGAGAAATTGGCGGTTGGGCTAAATGCCTCGACAATGCCCATCTCGGTCAGAATATCTTTAAGCCCAATCGCAGATTCGACACTGAATCTTGGCATCGTGAGCTTGCCATAACAATCATCCATACCTACCAAAATTTCTTCAAATCGTGGGGCATCAAATGTTTCTACAAAATCATCGTAGGCTTTTTCACTTGGCATGATGATTAAAAATGAGGCAGTTTCATCGGCATAGGGCAGGCGGGCGGCGATATAATCGAGTTCTTCATCACCCCCTGTACACCCAAATGGCAATTCTTCGACTTGCATCATTGGCACAGTGACTTCATCGTCAAATGTGTAAAATGAGCCATCCACAGTTGCGCCGCTATCAAATGGGAATAACCAATCGGCTTTGAATAACAAGGCGTTGGTGATGATGAGGCGGGTTAAGTTGTCTACTACGCCTGCGGGGATGAGTTCATCAATTTTGCCTTCTGTGACATTACTTGCCCATTGGTTAATTTCTTCGGTTGCTTGGTCTGGGGCATTGGCAAAATCTACTAGACGGAAACCGTTGGAGTAACTATTAATCATCAATTGTTGGTAGCCCGGTTCAAATTGAAAACTGCGTTCTGCCCATACCGCATTGGCGACCACAATCCGACTGGTGCGGTCTGGGTTGTTGAGTTGAATGGTCAGCGCAGAAAATCCCCGATGTAATGCTTCTGGGGGTAAATCTAAGTGGAATACATCGCGGATTTCACGCCCTGTATTTTCTCGTGCGCCAGCCCATACCATTGTAAAGGCATTAGATAGGCTATAGGGAGAAAAGACGAAATTGCCTTCTTCATACGCCATGAGCGCATAGAAAAAATCAAGCGCGAATGCAGTATTGCCTATCACCAATTCCCGAATATCACCATTTTCTTCTTGCTGCGGGGTTTTGGCTGATACGCTGATAGAACTCATTGTCAGGGTTATTATAATGAGTATCAATGTCAATAATTTATGATGGCGAGATGTGTACATGGATGTTTCTCCTCTAAAAAATATATCAGCCCCAACCATTTTATTTTATTTTACCCCATTGCGATAAAGTTTACACAATTCAGAGTGTAAAAAATTTGATGCAACTATAACGAAATGCAATAAGATTCATCAAGAAATGTAAATTGTCATTGTTATAGCCCATGTAATTGCTTAATTTTGGCAATAAGCCCCTTTATTTCTGCGGTACGCGCCTCTACAACACCAAACGGGTCATTGTAGGTGTCATCACCGAGTAGGGCATGAGCGATATTGCTAACCCCATGTGCGAGTGTATCGGTATTATATCCACCTTCCAGCATGAAGATGATTTTACCATCACAATATTTTTGTGCCATGCGGATGAGTTCCATATCAAGATGATGATACCCCTTTAGGCTTAGGCGCATACTCGCTAAAGGGTCATCCCAATGGGCATCGAAGCCTGCGCTCACGAGGATGAGTTGTGGCATAAAGCGTTCTGCGACTTTCCAGATGATTTGCTCGTAAATCTCTTTATAGGCTTCATCACCATAGCCACCAGAGATGGGAATATTGACCGTGTAACCTTTGCCTTTACCATCCCCAATTTCATCTATTGCACCTGTCCCCGGATAGAGGGGTGATTGATGGGTAGAGATGAATAACACACTATCGTCTTCATAAAAAATGTCTTGTGTGCCGTTGCCATGATGCACATCATAATCCACAATCATGATGCGCTCAACGTTATACTGTTTTTTGGCATAACGGGCGGCGATGGCGATATTGTTGAAATAACAAAAGCCCATGGCGCTATCTGGTACGGCATGATGACCCGGTGGGCGTGTGATGACCAACGCATTACTCATGCCATCACGAAAAATGGCATCTACCGCACAAATGCCACCCCCTGCCGAGAGCCTTGCAACGGCGGGTGTAGCAGGTAATACAACCGTATCCACTGTATAGCGAATGGCATAGCCTTTGGTTTGGGCTTGTTGAACCTCATTGACATAACTTTTGGTGTGTACCATATACAGATGGTCATCCGTAGCGGGGGAGGGGATATAGCCTCTCATACGGGCAGATAATCCGTTTCCCTGTAATAATGCCCATATCGCATTCATGCGAGCAGGGCGTTCTGGATGCCGTGGCATATCGTGTTTGACGTAATCGGGATGTGTGATATATGCAGTGGTCATTGCATCTCCTATAAAACCAATTGATAAGGCTTATTTTTGTAAAACCTAATTTTAGACTATAATCATCTAACAGCAACATTGCCATCAGCCATTTAAGGATAAATTTGTATGCAATATGAACGCCTTGTGAATTGGGCGCAGGGGGTGTTACAAGAACGCCAACTGAGCCAAAAGACTGTGACCATTTGGGCATCTGTGGAATGTAGCAATCATATCGCCTTAAAGCAAGTCAAAGCAGGTCGTAAATTGCGGGCGAAGGCGCGATATGATGGACATGAACCACTCGATTGTCCCGTGATTGTACAGATTAACGATTGCGGGTCATTCAACAAAAAAATGGTACTCACGGCAGGGTCTGGGGCATTTGTGTTCAAATTTACCACCGAAGAAAATAAGACCTTTGAGGTCATTTATGTGAGTTCTTATTTGACAGATGATGTGCAAGATTTAACGGCTATTGCCCTTGTCCCGCAAAAATATTTGGATATTTGGGCGGCATTTGAGATGATTTGCTCCAAAGCGGTACGCCCACGCATTAAACGTCGGCGCGATGTGTATATCATCGGCGGGACAGATGCCTTTTTTGACCCCACAGTGGATTGGACAGATGTTATTTTACCCCAAGACCTCAAACAACAATTACATGATGATGTGGAATCGTTTTTTGGTGAAGGGGTGAATATTTATAAGAAGCTCAAACTCGCACCGTTTCGTAAAATTTTGTTGGCAGGTGTCCCCGGTACAGGCAAAACGATGCTATGCGCGGCACTCGCCAAACATGCCATTTCGCAACGACGTATTGTGGTGTATGTCTCTGGGTCAGATAGGGATGGCGCATCATTTGAGAAAATCCAACGGGCATTTCAGGCGGTAGCGGCGGCGCGTTTTCCGACCTTGTTGGTGGTAGAAGAATTGGATGCGTATTTGCGCGGGGATGATAAGGCACGGATTTTGAATGTGCTAGATGGCATTGAATCGCCGAATAATCCACAAGGGTCATTGATGGTCGCTACGACCAATTATCCAGAGGCGATAGATGAACGCCTCACCAAGCGTCCTGGCAGGCTTGACCGTATTTATGTTATCCCTGTCATTCAAGATGATAGCCAAGCCGAGGCGATGTTACGGCATTATATGGGTGAACATTGGCGTGATACATTTGTGGATGTCATTCCCGACCTCATAGACCAACCAGGGGCATTTGTGCGCGAAGTGGCACTACAAGCGCGGATGTTGGCGGCACATAACCGCCAAACCGAAGTCACGTTGGAATTATTGGAAAAATCGGTGGATAGCCTAACATATCAGATGAAAGCCGATAAAGATTTCATCATGCAACGGCGGGCGATTGGATTGGCTAGTAAACCTCGCATCCGCCGTGCAGGGTTTAATTCTTAGGGCGCAATAGTTGATAGTCAAATCCGTTCATGGAGATGACTTCAACCATTTCATAATAGGTATCTATAGCGATATTAACAGGTGGGGGATAAAACCGCGCCCGCAAAATAATCAACCCAAAGGCTTGTTCTTCTAACATTTGCACCAATTCGCTACTATCATAATGCCCCACTTGGTCGAGGATATATAACACCACGGGGTTGGTGATGACTTCGCGCCCTGTCGCAAAACTGAAGGCGGCTTCTTCGCTGAGTATGCGCGTTTCTTTGGGGATTTCATTGATGCGCCCCACAATCAAATTGCCATTGATGACATCTTGCTCGGTGGTCAAATGCCCAATATCGGCATACGCACCCACAAGCCTCCCCGCAGAATCATAAAATCCATTATCGGCATTGGCTTCTATCCCAAATATATCGGCAATTTGTGAAAACCCTGCGCCTGTGGTGGGCATGTGTAGGGTGGCGCGTGCATAGAGGATGTATAACATGGGCATAAGTACCATCAACATGATGGTGATCGCTGGGGCGAATCGGCTGAAGGGGTTAATCAACAATCGGCGCAGATAATTCTGGCGGAATTGCCACCCCTGATTGACGGTTTTGCTGATAAATATGCCACTGAGGATGCACATCGCCCCGATAGCGGTAGCATAATAACTATCCCCCGCGCCCCATGTGCCTGCCGCCATTGCACTCAATACCAATGTGCAAACAAACCAGATGCTATAAATTGAGATGCGGTCAAAATAGACCTCATAGAGCAAATAGAGGATGGCGGGTATCAAGATGGCGAGGTGTAAATTGGCGAATAATCGTGCTAAACCAATCGCTTGGTCGGTGAGGAAATCTTTGACATTGGCGGTGATGGTTTGTGTCCACCAATGACCATCGGTGGTGATGGTGAGCAGGACAAAAATGCCAGCGCCGACCACTGCAAAGCCAAATCCCCAAATAATTGCCCTGCGCGGGTTGCGGATGAATAGGAAAATTAATGCCCCGACTGCCGTAAAAGCCGCGAGTTGTTTGGTATATCCCCCCAAAACGAGCAAGCCAAATCCCAAAAGCAACATCCAGCGCCGACGGGGTGTTGATTCAATTTCGCTGACATGCGCCAAAACTGCCACTGCGAGCGTCTCGAACATGAACATCGAAATATGTTGGCGAAATAACGGACCAATGTGATAGACGATATTCGAGCTGAGAAATGCCAACCCAGATGCGAGCGCGACCATGCGCGTGAGGGTTTTATCGGCATGAGGAATTGCCCGATACGTCTCTTTATAGACCACCCAGCCGATGGTGATAGCCGTGATGAGGGTGGTTAGAAAGCTGAATAAGCGCCCATACCAATATTCTGCGCCAAAGAGCCATGCAAATGGCACGAGAAACACATGATAAATGGGTGGGTAAATGCTCCCATAAAAGGGGAAGGTTTCAATATCGGCATAGGGAGTCTGGAACTGGCTAAGGAGCATGACATCATGCAATTCAAAGCCTTCACCTTGGTCATAATCGAAGGGAAATTGAATGAGGTTATTGGCATAGACCACATAGACCACAAAATGAAATAGCAACCATGCCAATGCGATGAGCATGAGGGCATGAACAAGCGTCAAAATAGGACGCGGAATGGTGGGGGAGGGGGGTGAGTTTGTCATAAGATATTGTCCCGATTAATTAGGCGGGGTCGTCTCCTAGGGGGATGAGCGTTATTCCCAACACAAATAACCCAACCATGAGAACCAACCCAATTGTTTGGATGGGACCGATGCCCCCTTCTCTGCCAACATCAATAATATCAATGGCAAAAATAGCAATTGTCCCTAATATCCCAATTGCCACGCATAAGAGTCCTAATGTTCGTTTTGTGAAAGTGAAATTTTTATTTAGCATGGTGCAAAATTATAGCAGAATTATTGCACCATGTCATTGTAGGGGTTAGAGCAATTCTTCGAGCCACGCGAGGGCAAGTTCATAACTTTGGAAAAATTGATATTCCAAGGTGGCGAAGTGATTTGGAAAAAATGCCATTTGCTTGCGCTCTGCATCGCCCAAAATGAGAATCGCCTGTCTTCCATTGTCAATTTGTGGCAATGCCTTGAGGCTATCGGCAAAAAATGGCGAAAATTTGAGTTCGCTATTGCGAAAATCGAATAGAATCAGAAATGGTTGATTGCCCCATAACCCGATAAAGGTCTCCATCTCTTGAATAAATTTTTCAATGGTTTTGCGCTCACTGTTTTGCAATTCGCACAAGATAATTTGTTGATTATGTAACGGTGTAAATTGAAGTCCACTCATTGTATTTGTGCCTGATTGTATCGTTATCTGCTTCATGGAAATGCTCCCACAAGTCTTTACTTATCACTATACTATTGAAGGTTATGATAGCATGAATAGTGAAGAGAAGGGTTAAGAATATCCGAAAAATTTATGAATTCACAATTATTGTAACAGTCAAACCATCCATTTATTTTTGTTAATAGTCGTGTTATCCTGTTCTATGTATATACAGACACGATGGAATGTGTCATTACAGAGGAGCTTTGGGTTATGATGAAAACGCACACTTGCGGGGAACTCCGCGACTCTCATGAAGGAACACAGGTTGTTTTGGCGGGATGGGTGCATCGTCGCCGTGACCAAGGCGGCTTGATTTTCTTCGATTTACGAGACCGTTGGGGCATTACGCAAGTCGTCATAGATGCCTCTACATCGCCTATTGCCCATAAAATTGCCAGCGATGCCCGCACCGAATATGTATTACAGGTGCATGGACAGGTACGAATCCGTCCAGAAGGCACAGCAAATCCCGATTTGCCCACAGGTACAATTGATGTGGTGGCAGATGAAATTACGATTCTTAATCCTTCGCTCACACCACCTTTTTATATGAATAAAGAGGAAAATGTTGAGGAAGCACGGCGGATGCAATATCGCTATCTCGATTTACGCCGTCCGAATATGCAATATAACATCATTTTGCGCCATAAATTGGTCAAATTCATTCGTGATTACATGGATGAAAAGGGCTTTGTCGAAATCGAAACACCAATTTTATTCAAGACAACACCAGAAGGCGCACGCGACTTTTTAGTGCCATCGCGCTTGCAACCCGGTAAATTTTATGCCTTGCCACAAAGCCCACAACAGCTAAAACAATTGTTGATGGTGGCGGGATATGAACGCTATTTCCAAATTGCACGCTGTTTTCGTGATGAAGATTTGCGCGGAGAACGTCAGCCAGAATTTACCCAGCTCGACATGGAAATGAGCTTTGTTGAGCGCGAAGATGTTATGCAACTCAATGAAGGTTTGGTTTTGTCGCTATTGGATAAATTCGCCCCAGAGAAGAAAATTTTGGGTCGCCCATTGCCACGCATCACCTATACAGAAGCGATGGAAAAATATGGGTCAGATAAGCCCGATTTGCGCTATGGACTCGAAGCTATTGATGTGACTGAACTTGCGGGTAAAAGTGGGTTTGCGGTATTTAATCAAAATTATGCCGATGGCAAGAAAATTAAGGTCATCTGCGCCCCTGGGTTGATACGCGAACCCGGCACCAACACCGCTATCAGCAACGAAAAGCTGAAAAAGGTGATGAAAGAATTGGAAGATATGGTCAAAGAGGCAGGCGCAAAGGGCTTGGCTTGGATGGCGCTCCCATTAGAAGAAGAGGGTGAGGTCAAGGGACCCATCGGCAAATTCTTCACTGTTGACCAAAAATTGGAATTATTTGAGAAAACAGGCGCACAAGCAGGCGATGTGTTGTTGTTTATGTCCGATGTGCGTGATGTGGTGTATGCCAGCGTTGATAAATTACGCCGTCACCTATCAGAGCGACTCGGCTTGGCAGACCCCAATACATTGGCATTTGCATGGGTGATTGACTTTCCATTGTTCTATTGGGATGAAGAAAACAAGCGTTGGGACCCGTCTCAGCACATGTTCACAGCCCCCATGCCAGAAGATACCGAATATCTCGATACTGACCCCGGTAAGGCACGCGGAACGCAATATGACCTTATCTGCAACGGCTATGAAGTCGGTGGTGGCAGTATTCGGATTCATCGCCGTGAGATGCAAGAGAAAATCTTCCCACTCATTGGTCAGACGATGGAACATGCCAAAGAGCAATTTGGGCATATTTTGGAAGCATTTGAGTATGGTGTGCCACCGCATGGTGGGATGGCATGGGGTGTTGACCGTTTAGCGATGTTATTTGCGGGCGCACCGAATATCCGCGAAGTGATTGCCTTCCCCAAAACACAAACGGGTAGTGATGCGATGGCACACGCACCATCTGTTCCAGACCCAGCACAATTAGCAGAATTATTCATCCGTGTGGTCGAAAAACCCAAAGATGAGAAGAAAGTCTAATCGTATCATGAGGGCGAGATGTGATTCTCGCCCTTTTATATTATGGCTTCATAACGGTGCTATTAAATAATCCTGCTAATGCTCCACCACCAAAAATTCCCAAGAAATATGGCAAAATATACTCAAAATTGCCCGCAATGGCGGCGGGTCCAAATGTCCTTGCAGGATTTAGTGAAGCCCCTGTAAAGACCCCACCTGCTAAAATAAGCCCTGTGAGCGTTAATCCAATCACTATCCCCGCCAGATTTCCTGCTTTGCCATATATTCCCGCCTGAAAAATGACACACACCAATATAAAGGTCAATATCGCC
Organism: bacterium; assembly: GCA_033763335.1. Taxonomy (GTDB): domain Bacteria; phylum Chloroflexota; class Anaerolineae; order Aggregatilineales; family Phototrophicaceae. Next base: position 2,283 of record JANRKU010000038.1, on the reverse strand, counting down.
TCAAGTAATGCCGCTTGCCATATATTATTTTCGGTGAGTGTCCCTGTTGTTTCACCGAGATTCGCATTACTACCCAAAATAATGATGATGAGTAACGGCGCTAATAAACTTCCTAAAAATTGTGCAACGATATAAAACAATGCTTTGCTGAGGGTGATGCGTCCACCAACGAATAAGCCAAGTGTCACCGCAGGGTTGATATGAGCGCCAGAAATATGACCATAGGCATAGATGATGCCCATCACCGTTAAGCCATGTGCAAAGGCAGGCACAAGCACATTGATAGTAGCGATGCTGGTCGCCAGAACGACAGATAACCCACCAATGAACACAAGGATAAATGTGCCGATGAATTCGACTAAACTCTCTTTTAGTAATTTTTGACTCATAACGACTCCTGTAAAAAATATAGAAAAAGACTATATCATGATATAAATTATGCCAATAAAGGGATTTGATTAAATCTTTGATAAAAAATTGAGGGTGTTTGTGTGGTCATGGCTGTCATATATAAACGGTTAGTTATGTGTTGTGGTTTAGGCTTTACAGAGGGGTAGTTGGTGTTATAATTACATCAATCCTGCGGTGTTTGTGATGTTGCGACTCGTTTTGAGCCAACACTCAACGATGGGGGACTGCCGTCTGAGATTACGGTGATAGGCTCGCGTAGCCAAGACCAAGATCATCAGGAGAGTTCCCACCTGCGAAAGCAGGTTCAAAACAATGCGACACACGGCATAGTGGGTTTCCTTGAAAAATTAGGAAAGCAAAAAGGCATGGTCTCCATGCCTTTTTGTGTTTATTTGCCATAATCTGCCCCAAAAACCGATACCATCAATTCACCTAATGTAGAACGTTGTGGAATGAGTACCGCTTCACTGCGGGCGGTGGTGTAATTGGTCACATAACGTCCATCAATCACCCCTGTACGGATGTTTTGGCGCGGAATATCTTTCAGATACCATGCCAACCGAATCATATCCTCTAGCCCAATGCCTGTGCTGACATTATTATCGAGCGATGCGAGTAGGCTGGGTGCATTAAAGATAAGCGTGGGGAGTAGGTCAAAGTCGAGGACTTTATCCCGAATAGCATAAAGCACCTGCTGTTGGCGGGTTGCTCGTGAAAAATCGCTATCACCGTGCCGAGTACGGGCAAATTTGAGCGCCGTAGCCCCATCGAGGTTATGTGTGCCTGCGGGCAGATAAAACGGGTCATAGCCATAATTCATATCGGGGTAGGAACTGTCGTTGATGACATAATCGGTGGTGACGGTGATGCCACCAATGGCATCTACGAGGGCGATAAGCGCCCTAAAATCCACCGCAATATAATCATTGATGCGAATCCCCAAATTATATTGAACGGTTTGCATAGTGACTTGTGGACCAGACCCAGAACTACGGATTTCACCCAGTACCATCGCTGAATTGATGCGTTGATATTCGGTATAACCCGGTACTTCCACATACAAATCGCGGGGGATGCTCAAAATGCCCAAACTATTGGTGGCGGGGTCTATGCTCACAATCATCATGGTATCGGTGCGATATGCCAGACCAACTTCACCCGGACGACGGTCTAAACCCATCACTAGCACTGTAAAGCGCCCAGAACCATCCCATGGGGTGAGGATGAGGCTTTGCCCATTGTCGAGTGTAATCGGTCTGCCAACGGCAATCTCATTGCCTGTGATATTTTCGCGCAAATCAATTGGCGGAGGGAGCATGGCAACATCTATGGTGGCGGTGGGCAAAATTTCGGCGGGGGTGCTAATACCCCGCATGATGAGGACGATAAACATGCCCATCACACCAATCATGACCAATAATCCACCCGCCAAAACGACCCATGCCCATTCATCACCAGACCCGCGTTTATTATGATACCGCTTGCGGGCGCGTTGACGTGCCACCGAATCCCGCATAATCGGCGTGGGTGGGGGAGGGGTTGGGATTTGGCGTGGCACATAAATAGGCTTATATACCTCACCATTGGCGTTGACCATCGTATTAGGGATGGTTGGCTGATTATCCACCCGCCCCCAATTGGGTGCTTCTGGCACGACAGTCGTTTTGACTGTTTGTTCAGGGGTGGATGGGTTTTCATCGAACAGCGATTTCAAATAATCATCAGACATGGTTTATGCTAACATAGATAGACAGATATTTTTACAGTATAGGGTGATGTGCTAAATGCGTCAATATCGCTTGATATACGATACCCCTGCTAATGGGGTTTGGAACATGGCTGTAGATGAGGCTATTTTGGGCGCGGTTATCG
>JANRKU010000037.1:0-5820 GCA_033763335.1 bacterium | reverse complement strand
ACACCCAAGTTGACCGCGCTGACCGTCGAGATTTGAGTATTTTTCGCTTGGGTTGGGACTGGTTGGAACGGCGTTTCGCCTTACGTGAGCCAATCCCTATTTTATTTAAACCGAACTTTAGTTTAGTGTACGGTCGCTAGTTTTTGTTATGAAGATATAGATAATTTAATTGCTGATAACATAATGAATACCATGAAACTAAAAGGGTATGATATTGTTAACCTTTCAGATATTGGAAACTTTGTTGATTCAATTCAACTAAGTGATTTGGTTATTTTTATAGTATCAAATCAATCTTTAATTTCTTCGCTTTGTATTATTAAAATTCAATATGCTTTGAATTTCGGCAAACCCATTTTGCCATTCTTAGCCAATAATATGACTCTAATATCAATTGATGAGACCTTTACGAAATTAAAATTGCTGATTGATGTATACAAAAATATAATTCTTGAAGACCCTCTAAAATCAAATGATTCTATAATAATTCGGGATGCAAACCAGAACTCTTATTTTATTGAGGATAAGAAATCGTCTATAAGCCTTTTTATTTCATCTAGAAGTGAGGAAAGAAATACTACTGATATAATATATAAAAACATAATTGAAAATATAAATACAAAAATTGAACTTTATAGGCAAGTGCCACTTCTACCAAGTTATGTTTTTGTTAATAAAGATATTATTTTTTCTGCATACTTTCCAAGAGAAGTAAAAATAGATAAAACTCATTTTTTTCTAATATATGCTCATTTACAAGAGTTAATTGATGAAGTTAATCAGGATATTGGGCTTTATAAAGATAAATTAGGTGGCGAAGTTCCAAACCCTAAGCAATCCAAGAAAACCGTATACTTGGCAATTCATACCCCTTTAACAGTTATCTTGGAATGTGAAGATTTAGAATTTGAACCTTTGAGCATGACTAAAAAATGGAAGGGGGACTGGACTCGGTTTGAGTTTGAATTTACGGTACCTGAAAGACTTGTAGGTGATACTGCCATTGTACGTGTTTCTATTCAAGTACATGGTGTTGAAATTGCTAGTATTGAAAAATGCGCTATTGATATTGTTGAGTCACACTCTTCTGAAAAAACATCTCCTCAAATCACAAACCCAATTGCTTTAGCAAAATTGCATAGCCAATCTGGTTATATGTACGAAAAGATTTTCATATCTTATTCGCGTGATGATAAGGAAATTGCAGAAAATTATCGTCTGGCACAAATTGCTTGTGGTAACGATGTTTTTATGGATACTTATTCCATCCGTACTGGTGAAGATTGGCAAAAAGCACTTGCTGAAGCGATTGATAGTGCTGATATTTTTCAACTATTTTGGTCAGCAAACTCTGCTAAGTCTGAGAATGTTAAACACGAATGGGACTATGCACTCAATTTTAGATGCCGAGAAGATGGTTGCAGGAATTTTATTCGCCCAATTTATTGGCGAAATCCACTAACCCCACCTCCTAAAGAATTGAATCATCTGAATTTTAGATATATCCCATTTTCAGAAGATAAGCCACTTGAATTTGATTAAAGAGGTGGGTATATTTGCCCACCATTTAGTTATTTCTCAAAGTGCATATTTTTACTATCCAAATAAATCCTATAACTTTAGATGTTGATATCTCCTAGTGGTCATCAGGGGATTTTTGCGTTTATTACACTCTCATTGGCGAAAAGTGGTGAATCGGTTGCTAGGGATTCATAAACATGTTATTTTTAGGGGTAAATACCATTCAATAACAACGTAGATAAACAGGTGAATGTATGTCACAGGGCAATTTGGTTGGACAAACGCTAGGACAATATCAATTACGTGAATTGCTCGGTGTCGGCGGGATGGGGGCGGTGTATCGTGCCTATCAGGTGAATCTCAAGCGTGAGGTTGCCGTCAAAATCATCTCGCATAATTTGGTCGCTGATAATGAAATGATGTTGCGTTTCATCCGTGAGGCGGAGGTTTCTGCCCGTTTGGAACATAATAACATCGTCCCGATTTATGATTTTGGCACAGAAAATGGCATTACCTATGTGGTCATGCGCTTGCTCACTGGCGGGTCGTTATCACGGCGGATTGAACAGCGCATTGAGGATGCCCGCCCGTTAATTTCACTGGGCGAGGCGGCAGATTTGCTCAAACATTTGGCGAGTGCGCTGGATTATGCTCATAGTCACGGTGTTATCCATCGGGATATTAAACCTGCCAATATCATGTTTGATAATCAGGGCAAGCCCTACGTGGTGGATTTTGGCATCGCCAAATTGACAGGTGCAGGAACTGCCTTCACCCAAACGGGCGCGGCGATGGGGACACCCAATTATATGCCACCAGAACAATGGCGTGGCGAAACATTATCGCCCAATGCTGACCAATACGCGCTAGGGGTGATGGTCTATCAACTCCTCACGGGGCGCGTGCCATTTGATGGTGATAGTGCCTTTGTGTTGATGCACAAGCACCTCAATGAACAACCCACACCACTCAATACTTTACGCCCAGATATTCCCCCTTCTGTGATGCTGGTTATCGCTCGGGCGATGGCGAAAGAACCTGAACAACGATTCCAATCGTGTACGGCATTTGCACAAGCCTTTGAAGGCACAATTGAAGGCAATAAAGGGCAACCCACGGGCATGTTTATGTTCAAGGTGCGCCCATCACAGACCACCAATGCTGTCCCCGTTAGCAACCGTCCGCATACCCCAACGGGCGGGGGGGTATCTGTGCCACCCATGTCGATGGGTGTCACACAACCCCCAAAGAGCAATGCCCAAAATCCATTAATATGGGCGTTAGGATTGATGCTCCTCGCTGTGACGGTGATTTTAGTGGTGGTCTTGGTGAGTAGTGGTGGAAATGATGATATAACGGCGTTATCCACGAGTATTATGGATGGTGAGGCATCCGCGACAACGGCATCTCTGATTATTGCAGATAATCCAAGCGAGACGGTAACATCAGAAGAAACGGAACAAGCCCTATCTACCGATAGTCCGACATCAACCATATCCCCAAGTGATACGCCATCATCAAGCGATACGCCATCGCCTACCGATACAGCAACGGATATACCCCTTCCGACCAATACTCTCGATATTCGACTTGCCGCCGTTTCGACACGCGAGCGCATTGCTACCATCACCGCCGAATCTTTTACAAATACCCCAACGCCCGATGTGGATGCGACCATCGCCATCGAAATCACACGTCTCTATTTTGATGAATTGACGATGACGGCTACCCTATGGACGGCTACCCCAACCATAACACCTACAGCTACCCAAACAGTAACAAACACACCATCAAATACACCTACCAAGACACTAACACGCACGCCATCAAATACACCCACTAACACCGCTACTCATACTCCGACAGCCACGCGGACAGCTACGGCTACATCAACTCTTACCCAGACACCACGCCCAACAAGTACCCCTAATTCAACAAAATGGAGACAACTCATTCTCGTGACTGTCACGCCAGTTAATCTAGTTGCTCGTGTAACGGTGAGTAGTGCCAGCGCCAATTTACGGAGTGGTCCGGGGACAAATTATGGGGTGGTTGCCGCCGCCCTTAGTGGCGAAAGTTTTGATGTGGTTGCTAGAACGAGCGATAGTGCATGGTATTTGATTCAATATAATACTTCCACCAGAGCATGGGTGTCTGCATCAGTTGTGACAGCATCTGTTCCCAATACGAGCATTACGATTGCCGCAACAATTCCTGTTCCGCCTGCAACCAACGTGCCTGCTGTGCCAACATCGCCACCATCACAAGCTACTACGACTGTTGATAACAATAACAACAATAATAATAATCCACCACCACCTAGTATTTCCATTAGTGCCTATACATCGGGGACATGTACCGAACACACTTATACGGTCAATTGGTCAAGCTCGATTAATGTCAATACGATTCAGGCTTTATCTGCACAGGATTCTTCTCTGTATGATAGCAGAGGGGTGAGCGGAACATCTGGCTCTATCTCGTTTGGTCCATATTTTAATTGTACCCAATCATCATGTGGGTTAAATTTCCGCGCAGTTGGTGATGGTGGTGTTACCAGTAGTGAAGCCTTCGCCGAAATTGTTTGCCCATAATAAATAAACGCATGGCGGGCATATTTAGCCCGCCATCTGCTTATTTCTTAAATTGGGTATGTTCCCATTCCCCAAACAAGTCCTGTAACTTGAGGCGCTGATATTTCCCTGTTGTGGTGACGGGGATTTCTGTGCCGAATATGACTGCTTTGGGCGATTTTTCAAAGGTGAGGCGTTCACGGCAATGGGCGATAATGTCCTCTGCGGTGACGGTTGCGCCATCTTGTAGTACCACATACGCGCCGACTTCTTCGCCATAATAATCATTTTTGAAGGCGACTGCCAATCCGACCTTCACCCCTTTTACCTCTAGCAACACTTCTTCAATGTCGAAGGGGCTAAATTTGACCCCACCGCGATTAATCAATTCCTTGATGCGTCCTGTGATGAAGAAAAATTTTCGACCGCGACTATCTTCCTGATAAAACCCTTCATCCCCGCTCCTGAACCAGCCAAATTTGAATGTTTCGGCATTGGCATCTGGGCGTTTGAAATAATATTTCATCACGTTATGTCCACGTATGCAAATCTCACCGCGTTCCCCCGCACCCAATTGTTGCCCAGACCCATCGGCGCTAAAAATTGCCATTTCGTTGGTGATGATGGCTGTGCCAATGCTCGGATAGCCATAATCCAGCAACCATGATTGGCGTTCCTCCCATGTCAAATCGAGGGGCAAAAAGCAACTATAGCAGGTAGTTTCGCTCAAGCCATAGCCGTGTAAAATCGGGAAGCCGAAGGTGTTCTCAAAATCACGCACGAGAGCGAGGGGCAATGTGCCAGCACCACATACAAAATGTCGAAAATGGGTGAGTCCGCGCCGATTGATATTTTCCCCCAATAAGCCATGACCTGCTTGTTGCTGTTGGCGGGCATGTTCCAATAAAAATTGGAGCAATGTGGGCACAACCGAGACGACATGCACTTTTTCTTCGATGAGGATACGCCAAAAATTATTAGCAGAAAAAGCCCGATTTAACACAGTAGAACCACCAACCAATAGGGGGGTGATGAGGGTCATCACAATGCCGTTGACATGATGAATCGGCAATACGCACATCGTCCGTTGACTGCCTGTGATGTGTTGCCCCTGCGAAATGCCAAACGCATCTGCCAAGAGGTGATATTGCGTCAATACAACCCCTTTGGGTGCGCCTGTTGTACCACTGGTATAAACCAGCAAGGCTTCATCATCTAATTGAGCGACCACATCATCGGCAGGCTTGAGCGTATCATCATTGGATTTTACGGGTGCGCCATCGCCTAAAAAGGTGGTGGGGAGATTTTGCACTAGGGTGTTAAAGTGCTTATAGTGAGATGTCCCCACACCGCCCATGGTGATAATTTCGCGGATATTTGGCGCACCCAGTTCATCGGCAGGGTCGCCATTGATGATGGCTTCGGCACGCTCTAAAAATTCATGACGCACAAGGCATATCACCGCTTCGCTATTGCGGAGGATATAGGCAATACGGCGGTCATCTTCAGTGATATTTTGTGGCGCAACTGCCGCCCCCAAAATCCAGCACGCCATATAAATAATAACCGTCTCGCTGTGATTATAGGCGATGGTTGCCACCCTATCCCCACGGCGCACCCCGCAATCATCATAGAGGAAATTGGCGGTCTGATGTACTCGCGCATTAAATTCGGCGTAAGTGAGCAGTTCACGATTGCCATCTTTATCCAAATGGATGAGATAGGG
>JANRKU010000036.1:0-6175 GCA_033763335.1 bacterium | reverse complement strand
ATGGCGACCTTTGAACTCATCTTCGATTCACCCACTTGCCTATCGGGGAAGTGAATGGGAATTTCTGCGATTTTATATCCCAGCCGATTGGCTAAATAGCTCATCTCTACCTGAAATACATACCCATTGCTATGCACGCGGTCAACATCTATGCCGACCAGCGTCTCTTTGCGCCATAGCTTAAATCCCCCTGTGGCATCACGCACAGGCAACCCCAAGATGATGGGGACATACAGCCGATTTGCCCACCAACTGAGCAATTTGCGATACACCCCCCATGATTGGTCAACACTGCCACCTTTCAGATAGCGCGAGGCAAGCACAACATCCGCTTTGCTCGATTCGAGTTTTTCTATCATCTGGGGGATGTATTTGGGCTGATGCGAAAAATCGGCATCCATTTGGAGGATATACTCTGCACCATCGGCAATAGCCCGCTTAAATCCTGCAATATAAGCGGGTCCCAAACCATTTTTTTCTTGCCGATGCAACACCTGAATGTGTCCATTCGACTTTTGTGCCAATTCATCTGCCAATTTGCCTGTGCCGTCGGGTGAATTATCATCCACCACCAGCAGGTGCAAATTTTCGATGGGCAATGCAAATAAGGCTTCTACCATGTTGGATAGGTTGCCAATTTCGTTATATGTGGGCAAAACAATTGTCAATTTCGGCATAAAAACACTTCCGATTCCAGTGTAAAACGACATGAATTATCAAGTCTAAGACAAGCTATACCCTATCGCAAGTGGTAATCTATCACGATTTATCTTGCAATTGGCTCAGGCGAATCGTAATCGTTAGCTCTGTTGGGTCATAGCCAATATCACTCACCACAAAGCGATATAACCCAATGACGGGTAAATTTAGGTCGAATACTGCCCCATTCATCTCACGCCCAAGCACAAATACCACATCATCAACGGGTGAAAAAATCTGGAGCGAGATAGCACCTGTGGCAGATACCCTGCGAATTTCTAGTTGAATCCGTTCATTTTCGGCGGTGGTAGTATAAATAAAGGTCTGTGAGCCTGTTTCTGGGGTGATGGTATGGCTTATCTCCACATCAGGTGCAAGGCTGATGATAGAGGTGGAACTGAGCAATATCTCATAATCATAATTGGTGACGGTGCTTTCGTAGGAATTAAATTCCAACCAGACATAATAAGTTGCATCCGCAGGGGCAATAAATGGGCTAATACGTGGGTTAGCGTTGGGTCCACTGCCACTATCTGTGGCGATAATCACATCATACCAAAAGCGCCCATCCAATTGTGCCACAAACATGCGCCTATCACCATCTTGTGGAAATATGGCATTCAGTTCCCATGCTTTTCCTGCGGGGCTTTGAAAACTAAATACGGGCGAGTCTACTATCTGGGTAGACCCTGTTACAGGCGTGCCTGCTGTCAATGGGGTGGGTGTGATTGATTCTAAAAATAACCGATAATCTACCCCATCGGGTAGGTTGGTGCTAATAATGAATAAATACTGCCCAGTTTGCTCAAATTGTGAAATCACCAACGCGGGATTATCATACATCCCCTGAAAAGAAGCCAATTCGCCCACTGGGTTCAATAAGGTAACGCCTAACTGTTGGGCGGCAGTCGTATAACGAAAGAGCGTCCCTGCTTGTACATCAATGGGATAAAAATGAAGATGGGCGGGTGTTGGGAGCGTATTGGATGTTTCTGTGTCTAGCACAATAGAAGTTGGCTCATAAAAATCTACCAATAACCAAAATCCACCTGTCTCATCATCAACATTACCAACAAGGATGGTATAAGTTTGGGTCTCTGGCAGGGTAAAATTATGGACAAACGGAAAAGCCCCTGTCTCTATCAACAAATTGGCGCTGGCATCAAATAACCGTGCATAAAAACTCTGGTCATTTCGCATGGTGGCGGCATAAAAATAAATCACATCACCTTTACGACCTTCAAATGAATAGGTGATGGTGGGTTGTAGGGCGGTGATTTCGCCAGTTTGCACCTCTCCCAACACAATTTGTTGGGTTTGTGCATGACTCACTGTCACCGCCAAAAGGCTTATCATCAACATAATAACCAAACGGGATAATAGACGCATAGAAATTCCTCCTAGATATGCCTGCTTGCATCATATACAAACATGCGATGTCGTGTTCCTACAATCATATCCCATTTTTAATTTCATATGGCTATTCGCTCACAGTCGTGACAGCTTGTGCCTCTAATTGCACATTTTCTGACCAATTTCCTGCCAAATCTTGCGCCCATGCCACAAATTCGTATGTTTTGCCCGCCTGCCCAACATACTCGGCGCGGGTCTCAATGGTCTCTAGCCATGGGAGCCATTGACCACCATCCACCCGAATCCAAATCAAATACGATTGAATACCACTTTCATCTGTGCCGTTCCATTCCACCATAAAAGTAGAGGCGCTCGTCTCTGGTAATGGCAATACAACCGCCACAGGTGGGCGGGTATCGCTATCGGGTGGAATGGTGGGGCGCGGGATAGATTGCGTGGCTGGCAATGTAGGCGCGGGGGTTAAGGTTGGCAATTGGGTTGGGATGGTGAGGTTGATATTGGATAACCCTACCTGCCCTGTGCGTCGTTCTATGAGGATAAATGGCTCTCCGCCGATAGCGACCCCGCCATAATCTGACCCACTCTGATTCATATCATTCACGGCGGGGGGCATTTCGATGAGATACACATTATTTTCGGTGGGTGTAATCAGTTGCGCCCCCGATAGCGTGATGAGTTCTGCATTCTCCCCCACCGCTTCCCATGCCAATGTTTTGGCTTCTGTGCGCCGATTCCACATCACGGTAATGCGTTCATTGGTGCGCGGACGCTCAAAGGTGATAGTGACCACGCTCACATCATAATTGACAAAATCACCACTGCCAAACGCCTCACTACCAAATACTTGCGCCAAAAGCCGATATGCCACCGCCACTGGGCGCGGTTCACCAGCATTGGGGCTTTGGCTAAAACAGATAGCATCGGTATTATTGCGATAAATGCCATGGGCATCGCCAAAGCACGATACATTTGGGCGACAGAGTGTGCCATTATTGGGCGGAAAATCTGTGCCTGCGGGTTGGTCGCCACAATCATCATAGAGTTGATGAAAAAATATTTTGTCTGCCCCTTCACTCCACGCATAGGCGGCACTTTGGATGAGATACCATGCTTGTTGTTGCATGGTGGCGCGTTTTTCTGCGCTCAATGATGACATCCATGTAGGACCCGGATAATCATTCCATAATGGCACGCCCGTCTCATTGAGCCATATCGGGCGGTCAAATCCAAAAGCGACCATCGTTTGGCGTGTGAATAATACCAACCACCCACTCCGCCATGGGTCAGCATAAGCATGAACACCCACTAAATCAAAATACCAGTCATATTGGTCACGCAAGGGGTCGTTGATGATGACATTCAACACCTGCGCCATAAAATTTGACCCTGTGGGATAAAGCAACCCGCCAAACATCACTTGTGCCGATGGGTCTGCCATTTTGATGACCAAATACGATATTTTAAGCAGACGGGCATAATCACGCGGACCCGCCTTCCAAAATTGGAGAAAATCGGGTTCATTCCAAATTTCCCACACGCGAATCCCTGCCCCTAATGGCAATGTCGTCTCACGAGAAAATGCACCACCGGGTTTATAACGATTGACCGTCTCCCATACATACCACACCCACGGATTATTGGGATTTAACCCTTTACCCGCCGCGGGGGTATCTGTGCCATCGGCAAAAATGGGTTCATCTATGCCAAAAATACGGTCATTATCCTGATACATGGCAGGCACACCGAGCAGGATGGCATTAATTTTGAGTCCATGTTGCAATGCCCCGCCGACTTGCATATCAAATTGTTCCCATGACCATGTGGGCGGTTCTTTTTGGACTAAATCCCAATAAATGGGGAATCTATCCCACCCTGCGCCTAACGCTAAGGCTTGTTGATAACGCGATTCTGGCGTTGGCAAGCCTGTAATGGTGATATGGGTGATGCCTAAGCGGTCAGAGCGGATATAGCGGGGGTTGGATGTTTGTGAATAAGCAGGCATGAGCGACAACACAATAGCACTCATGACGAACAAAATAAAAACCAATCGGCGCATAAGTCATATCTCATCTAATTAATAACGCTAACGCCGAGAATGATACCATAGCATCGCCAGAAGCTAAAGCATCTGGCTAATCATAGCAAAGTCCCATAAATGGGACTGATATACCAAATAATTCGGGAAAATGATCTTAAAAAACTTTGCTTCTCCCTAAAAATTGGCAGGACAACCTGCTTTAGCAGGTTTTAGGTAGTCTAGACAGGTGCTTTAGCGCCTGCCGTAAGCAGATTAATAGAACTAGCAATCACCTACGATTATTTTAAGTTATAGCGTATATCGGCAATCGTCCCGATAACATATTCAAAATCACCCGTATCCTGATGCCAAACGGCGCTCAATTTGGATGGAAATTTGACCCCGTTGCGCTCAATATACTCACTACCAAATGCCGAAAATGGTATTTTGGCATAACCACCTTTTGTCAATGTCTTATAACGATCTTCAGTATAAAAACGGGTCATTTTGCCCTCATCATCAAAGGAAAATGTGGCACGCACCGATATCCCATTGTATTCGATACAGCCATTAACAGTGTTATCATCCACAGGTTGCCATGTGATATAGGGCTGGAGGGCATAATTGGGGATGAGGAGCGATTCTGCGAAGGTGGTCGCCAATCCCGATTGTGCCAGCTCTTTATCTTTGTTATCAAACAAGGTGATGACCTTCATCAATTTTCCCCGCATACCGCCCTGCTCACTGGTATAAATATCGCGCCCCTCAAATGGGATAATTCCCATGATGGTGGCACGCATATACGCAATGCGAAATGGACGTGGCACAGAATTGAATTGATAGGTCTTGAGTGGCATCCATGCGCGACCCTCTGCCATTTTGATGGCGCTATCCGCCCAAATCACTTCCGCATTGACCATCTTTGGCTTGCCGATATAGCCACAGGCATGAAAGTAGCGTTGTATGGGCGCTGGCAAGTGAGCAATATCCGATTCGGTGAATACCTCATCACGGCGCAGATGGGCATATTTAGCAATTTCTTGATTGACTTCGGATTGATAAAGTTGTTTCATGTGGTATGTATCCTTTTGGTGTTGAACTCTATTAGGGATACGCAAAAGAGGCACATGGGGATGTGCCTCTTGGCAAAAAGTGTGATTTTTAGATGATGAATGTCACATTATATTATTTGTGTTATGAATGCCCAATCGGGTAAAGGCTCGCGCCGATTTAGCCATTCGGCGGGCAATTTATCTGCCCCAACCGATACCGCCACAATCCCGCACACCATCGCGCAGGTGGTATCCACATCCCCGCCCCCACTGGCAGTCATCCAAAACGCATTTTCAAAATCATGCAAATTTTCGCCTGCACAATATAGCACATACGGCACACTATCTTGGGCAGTGATTCTGCTCCCATTGCCAATTTTTAAGACGACCTCATCAATGGATAGCCCACTGGGCAATTTTTGTGCTGTGAGACAATTTTGGCGCACCTCACTTTGGGGGATATGGGGCAAAATCTGTTCGATAAAATCCACTCGTGAGAGGGGTTTTTCGCGGTGTTGCCATGCGATAGCGGTGGCAATAGCGACAGCGATTCCCCCCGCTATACCTTCTGCATGGGCATGGGTGATTTCGGTGGCTTTTTGGGCTTCGCTCACCACTTTTGCGAGGTCATCGGCAAAATACGCGCCAAGCGGTGCTATCCGCATCGCCCCACCGTTGCCAAATGAGCCACCACTGAACATCTGCACATTGATTTGATGCCACGCCATGCCTTGACCCACATAATGGGCAAATGTACGCATCCCGGGACCATAACCACGCAAACGGTCAAAGTGGAGGACAAAACTTTTGGCGAGTTCATCTTGATTGATTTCCCCATATCGGCGTAAATTCTCATAAATAGAGAGTGCCATATAGGTATCATCAGTAAAATGCCATTGGACATCGGGTAATCTTCGTTCTTGGATAACTTTTTCCATCCGTTGGCGGGTAGACATCTCAAAAAAACCGCCGAGCGAATCACCTAGCGATAATCCATCCAAAGAAAGCCGTGCGCGTGCTAATGCCTGTTCAT
>JANRKU010000035.1:0-13736 GCA_033763335.1 bacterium | reverse complement strand
ACGGTGTAAAATACTTTTTAAGGCGTGGCGGACATACACGCTTCGCGTTAGTCCGCCATTACACTCCTGCCTGTTTTTGAGGTGTAATGGCTGTACTAGAGGCTTTAGCCTCGTATGTCAGCCACAAAAGATACGCCGTATTTAAAAACTAACCTGCATCACGGGGTTTCAGAGGCACAGATGGGTGGTTCACCGCCCGTCGGCAGGTAGGGATTACATATATTTGACCCGAAACATCCGTATTTTCCCCTCTTTATTACATGTGTCGTGCAGTGAAAAGCCTTTGGTGTGGGGCTATTGGTTTTGCCTATTTCCGCTCAATATCCATCTGAATACGGTGCATGAGGCTGTTTATCACTGCCCAAAGATGGGGTTCATCTGTATCTGCAAGATGACCGAATGCCTCCATAAACAGCTTTACTGCGCTGGATAATTGCCCTATTTCGGCAAAAATAGCCCCTTGTATGACAAAAATCAACGCGCGGTCAATACTCCCATAGGTGTTTTCTAGCAAATAGGGAAAAAAATCTTGTGCCGCTTGATAATCGCACATATCCAAATAGAGCGACAATAATTTGATATATGACTCATTCAAAATGGTCATATCAGCATTTATATCTACTGGGGACGATACATCAATCATGGTGTAGATGTGGGTTAGATAGAGGGTAAACACTGCTCCCCATTCTGCCCACGATATATCTGCCCCATGATAAGATAAAAGGGCTTGCAGATAGTATTTTGCCTGCTCATATTGATGAGTTGCAAAATGAAAACGCGCCAAATACAAATTGTGCAATGTCCGCGCTTTGGGGTCTAGGTCATCTGGGTTGATGGCGGTGAATAGGGCTTGTATCCGCGCAATTTCATCACCCCGCGAGATTTCCCAATAGAGCATTAAAAAGCGTGATAGCGTGAGGATATAAATCGGCTGATACGATTTTGCCATCCAATCATAATTCCAAATGCGCGGATACTGTGTTTCGATAGTGAATAAATAATCGTGCAATGATAAGTTTTGTTGTTGAATATCGCGCAATAGTCGCGTCATATAATGGGTATACTGGTGTTGTAACACCTCTTTTTTGTCACTATAGAGCAATTTTTTACGGGCATAGCGCCAAATAAGCTGGTGCATCCGATATTTTTCATCGTATTTTTGGACGAGTGATTTGTGAATGATTGCCGTGAGGGTGTCTAGGGATACCCCACAAATTTGCTGGGCTTCATCTAAATCGAATAACTGATTAAAAATAGACATCGCCAATAGCGCATATTGTTCTTGGGCGGTGAGGGTGTTCCATGTATAGTCCAGCATCATCTCTAGGCTTTGATGGTGCGGGGGAAGGTCGCGTTGGGTGGGCAGATTAAATTCTTGCCCCTCGCGGATATATTCTTTGATTTTGTTGATAGGAATAATTTGTGTCCAACCCGCCGCGATGAGCAATGCCAGTGGCAAGCCGTCTACCAATTGACAAATTTCCACCACCCCCTTTAGATTGTCTTGCAAATTGAATCGTGGATTAATGCGTTGGGCGGTTAGCTCAAATAAGCGCACCGCTTCGTATGTCTCTGGTTGGGCATCGTCAAATGATGGCACCCGTAACCCTTGTAAGGGGAGCAACCACTCGCGGAACAGATTGAGCGGTATTTGAGATGTCACCAAGATTTGCATCGGCGAGGGTTGCTCTAACATTTTTTGTATGAAATCGGTCTCTGGCAACAGATGGTCATAATTGTCTAATACGAGTAATACATGCCGATTTTTGAGATAATCGAGGATAATCGCCTCTAATTCTAGGGGGGTGATATGATTGGCAAAATCGAGATTGAACGCGCTGGCAATCAGATAAGGCAGGTCGCGGGCTGTTTCGGCACGTTTGAGCGAGATAAAGTAGGCACCGTCTTGATATAACTGTTGGCGCTTAAATGCCACTTGGGTGGCTAATGCGGTTTTGCCAATGCCCGATATACCATAGAGGGTCAAGAGCCGACATTGCGGTGTATTGAGCATCCGTTGGACGATGGCAATATCATCAATTGCCTCTACAAAGGGCATATCGGGCAAAACGATAGCCGATTGTACCGTATATTTTTGCGGTGGGCGGATATGTTGTGTGCGAATTTGCTCATAGAGGGTGGTCGTTTCTGCTTCTGGTTCGGCATCTAACTCATCCCTGAGCAAGGTGGTAAATGTCTCATATTCCAACAAGGCGGCATTGGCACGATTGGTAAATGCCAATAAGCGCATCAATTGACGGCGAGCGACATCCCAATACGGGTCAAGTGTGACCAATTTGCGGGCATAATAAATACCCGATTCATACTCCCCGCGCTTTTGTGTCTGTTCGACAATTTCATGCAATAATCGGGTATACAATTGGCGCAACTGGCGCTGTTTTTCGGTTATCCAGCTTTCTAAGAGGTCTGCATCCCGAAAAACAACATTCGCCAAAAAGTCACCCTCATATAATGAAGCGAGGTTTTGCATGTGTAACAACGATTCCGGCTTATCTGGAGCGCCTAAAGCCACACCACAGCCTTGCTCAAAGCGTACCGCATCAACTTGGATGGGGGCATCGAGATTAATGGTGAGTCCATCATGAAAAATTGTCAGGGCAGTGGGCAAACTTTGACGGATACTCGACAACACTGTCCGCAAATTTTTGAGGGCTTGCTGGTCGTTGGTCTCGCCCCAAAACATCGCCGCCAATTTTTTGCGTGTATGTTCAATCGGGTGCATGGCAAGATACACCACCAGTAAAACCGCTTTGGTCGAGATAAAATCATCTAACACTTGCCCATTATTTTGAATCTGCAATTGCCCTAATGTGGTAATTTCAATTTTTGCATCCATAACACCAACAATAATCCATTATCATCATTATACAATTATAAACACCCTGTTTATGGATGGATGGTCATCATCACTTGTTCTGGTTGATATTGAGACCCTCAGCAATCAAAACCGCTTCTAATGCGCGGATGGCTTCTTCACGTGTGGCAAAGGTGCGTAACTTAAATTTTGTCACATGCGCGGTAAGTTCCATCAGACTTCGCATGGTATTATTTTTGGTGATATGAAACATGATGCCACGATTTTTGAAGCGCAAAACGGGCAAGGCTTGGGTCATCATCCGATAAATCGGTGGCATACTGATGTTTTCGGTAGAATCGAATATAATATGCGGGGTGGTATTGGGCGCATGTATGGATGCTTCGGTCAAATATTTAACAAAAATATCTGACATTTGTTGCACTTCTTCAACCGTAAATACACCCCATACACGCGCATCGGTTACGCGATAGGGAATGTACCATTCTACATGTAAGGGCATATATCCTCCTCCAAATGATTATCTCTCGTACTTATTTACTCTGATTGCTAATTCCATATTTTAACCACACCCCCCGACCCCGACGGACACGATTATGGTTGTTAGTTTTTTAATACGGAGTATCTTTTGTGGCTGACATACGACCCTAAAGGGTCTAGTACAGCCATTACACCGCCTAAACAGGCAGGATTGTAATGGCGGACATACACGCTTCGCGTTAGTCCGCCACGCCTTAAAAAATATTTTATGCCGTATTTATTTACTAACAACCATAATTGTGTCCCTACATCCAGTTTGGAGAAGGGGGAGAAAACCATTTTGTGTGTGGGTCTAAGGGAGCAACATGTTGCTCCCTTACAGGCATACATAAACCGTAAAAATCAAGATTTATTTGCTTCATCGGCTTGATAAGTGGTTAGCTGTATTTTTAACTCTGGATACATATTGCCAACGACATTTAGGGCTTCGTCGAGAGTCGCAACCGTGGTCATGGGTTGTCTGGAAAGGCGAATCACCAACCCTGTAATCAATTTTGCCACTTCGCTCACCGTGACAAGAATGGTGAAACCCGGCTTGGCTTTTAGGTTGCGCGGGTCAATCACATTGGCAATATCTTGCGCGGCAGAAAGCGTAAAGCGCATCAGTGTTCCCAATTTTGCATGTGTTAAATCTATAACGCCAATAATTTTATGCGTTACCTCTTGGCTATAGGCTTCGTCCATGTAATCGGCAATTTGTTTGCTGGAATCGCGGAAATCATCTAATGTTATATCATCCAAAAGCCCGACATAAATAACCTGATATTTCACTATCCAATGCACATCATAAGCCATAAGTTTACCTTTAATGTATCACAACTTCAGTGTGTGTTGAAAACGCATAATGTTCTAACACATCTCATGATAATCATAAGATGGTTAGAACTTTTTGGGTATAAATCCGCTTTTTGATAGCAGTCAACTGACTACATTATCTATACCCTGATTGCTAGTTCATCCAATTGCTTTACGGCAGGCGCTAAAGCACCTGCCTAGTCTCTTTGAAGCCTACTAAAGTAGGCTGTTATGCCTGTTTTGCGGGGGATTTAGGCTTTTTAAGACCATTTTACCCTGCAATTTTGGAGAGGCAAGCACCCTTCAGGGTGCTTTTACAAATCGGTTAGCCAGAGGCTAAAGCCTCTGGTGAGGAAAATTGCACAACTAGCAATCAAGGTATCTATTTATACTTCAGTATATGCGCTCATAGCGGTTTGGGCAATTAATCCATAAGCACTTGCCCATGCGTCACGGACTTCATCGGTGAAGGCATCGCCAAAGGCATCACCGAGCGCCCATAATAATGCCGCGCCAACGCTATCCCAGTGGGCAGAGGTCACACCATAACCAGCATGACGACTCCCCAATTTTTGAATGGCTGGCACAATCGTATCTAAATCGTTCAATCCGCCAACCACGACACTGAGTGTTTGCAAAAGTTTCATGCGTTGTTCGCCCATATCGCCATGAAAAAGGGCTTTGGTGGTGGGGTCAATGGTGAATAAGCGGTCATAAAAACGGGTCGCCAATAAATCGGCATCAACGACTTGGTGGAAGGTGGTTTGTACAATCGTTTTTTGTTCGGTAGTTAAACTCATGGTGATAATTCCTTTTCTATAGATAAATGATACGGTAATCTTGACTGTGGGCAGGTTTTAGCCTGCCCAATGCAGATGCTTTTTAATGTCGGTTTTACTGGTCGTGTCTGTCCTCAGTTTCGCCCTTTATACCTTCAATTTCCAGAAATGCGTCGAAGCCGGCATTCATTTCTCGTGACGGAATGGTGATATGTATGGCGGGCAAGCCATCGAGGTCTGGATTGAGCGATATTGTGCCTTCACCATCGCATACCACGCTATACACACCCGCTTCGGTACTCACTACGGTGCAATTGGCGGGGACTTCGATTTGATAGCAGACCACATTAAACACACCGACTTCGTATAATTCGACATTGATGCAATATTCAATCGTGGTGCTACCATCATCATTGGTGGTGCTATCGCCAATTTCTACCTCTCTGAGGTTAAAATCAATACCACCTTCTGGAAGGATATGAAATTTAATTTTTGCCCAATTCAAAGTAAAATTTTCCGTTGGTATACGACTGCCATTGGGTTCTGATGTTGACTCTGCGGCGCGGGTCTCTGTACAAGGTTCACTGCCATTATCATCGGGGATGGCTTCAAAATCGGTTACATCCCAATAGACCAGCACACTACCATCACATACCGCCGCCGCTAAACTATCTATGAATGGCTCAAATAGGGTGGTATCGGCAAAGTTGTGGACTGCCAACCCAATTTGTCTGAGATTATTTTGTGTTCGCATACGGGCGGCTTCGGCAAGGGCAATTTGATTGCAACCAGAGCTTAACAATACACTGGCAGAAGCAAAGCCGATAGCGCCTGTTGTGCCTTCATAATTGGTCAATGCAATCCAAAATTCGCCTTCTTTTTCGATATAGCCCAAAGCGTTATAGAGTGTGCCGGGTAATAATTGCCCAATGATGGGGGCATTCATCTCTGGGTCTTGGCGCACATTGACATTATTATTGGTGGGTGACGTGACATAGCACCCATCTGACGGTAATGCAGGTGGCGTAAAGACTACCAGTGGGACGGTAATTGGGTCTGGATTTGGTGGTGGATTTGGGGTTGGGTCGCTAGAAGGGGGTGGTGGCGGTGGCACAGTGGTCACTTCGGTTACGGGGCAACCGCGATTTTCACGAGTACCCGCCACGGTTGGGCAAAGGTCTTCGGTATCAGACAAACCATCGCCATCGCTATCTACGGGATTTGTCGTGGCTGGGCAACCCCCGTTCTCACGAACACCTGCTACAGTGGGGCAAAGGTCATCAATATCAGGTATGCCATCACCATCTCTATCTATTACAGGTGGGACAGGGGTTGGGTTGGGGGCTAAATCGCCTGCATAGACGCTGGATGCACTAAATACCAGCAAAACCGATGCACCAAGCGCCATAAGCGACATGGTGAATAACAGATAAAATCGTTTCATTGCACATACTCCTATAAGATTAGATGGATAATCATCATGCGATGTTTATATCTTTATCTTACGGATGTAGCGCCTAATAAGGGCTTAATAGGCGCTTATTGCGGTTGCATAAAGAAAATTTAACAAAAATTGCCCCCCACATAGCAATTATTATCAAGTTAAAGGCGCAATATCTTGTGAGCTTGCCTCAAAAGTCTTTGCCCAGTTGATGAGACCAATAATAATCGGGATGAATAATAGTGCCACAATGCAGGCAAGTAGAGGTATTGTTTCAAGCGTTGTGAATCCCAAAATGCCGATGATGACCGAAACACCTATCATAGCGCGTTGTGAATTGCGATACGCAAGTTCAAACTGCTCATGAGGGCGTACTGTTTGAATCAGGATGGCGATTCCCAATAGCACTATTACCACCGACAGTACGAGTAACCATCGTACTTCTAGCGGTAATGCCTCATCAGCACCTTCAATCACATTGAGATTCGATGCGCCAATCATGGCAATCCCAATCGTGACAGGAAGATGGGTATACATCCATAGTGCCGACCAAGTTCGTTCACGCGGCAGGCGGTGTGACACCGTATCAAAGTACAGCCACCAGATAGCAAAAGCAATGAGCATACTCAGAGCGACAATTACGCCAACACGCACGGTCAGTTCTTCATGTTCTGCAATCCCCCGCACAACACCAACAATTATTTCCCCCATCACAATAAGCGTAAATAGCCCAAAGCGTTCAACCAGTGGGTGAGATGCACGGGTAGCCATTTCAATATGTTTTTGGGCTACTGGGTTGTTACGCCCTAGTACAAAGACCAATAGTGGCATCAGAACTGCAATCAAAGTTGCAAATGACCACATATACAAGCGGATTGAGGGTTCGACAAATATGGAGGCAAAAAATAGCACTGTAACGGTCAAAAATGCGTAGGTATATGGTACGGATATAGGTCGGTGAGTGGGGTCATGGACTCCGGTTTGCCGCCACAAATACATTAAAATCAACTGAAATGTGCCAAGAGAAATTGCAAAACCAATGGATGTGCTGGCAGTTGCGTCATGTGCGAAAACCGCCATTGACATCACACAAAACATTTGTGCAAAAGTAAAGACACGGGTACGAATATCATCATTACCGTGTAATTCATGATAGAAAGTGCCGTTGAGCCATGCCCACCAGACAATCACAAACAAAAAGACAAACTGTAAAAGATGTTGCAAATCAATATGAATTGCCAGTGAGTGGGTCAGTTCTGCAATGATAACCACGTAAATGAGGTCATAAAATAGTTCTAAAAAGGTTATCTGACGATGCTCTGGTCGGTCTATGATATTGCGGGGTGGTTGCCACCAGCTTCGGAAATTACGTAGTAGACTCGTCATGAACTTTCTCCTGTTAGTAGGCTAATTTTGATTGATAATTGTTTCGCTAGGCGCTAAAGCATCTGGCTATTCATACTAAAACCCGATACATGGGGCTGATATGCCCAAATTATTTGGGAAAATGGTCTTATAAAAAACATTAGTGTATCTCAGCCAGAGCCACCCCTAGACCACCAAGCGATAACATCTGCCAAACCGTCATATAACGAAAAACGGGGTTGCCAGCCTGTAGCGCGGAGGCGGGTATTATCGCCAAAAATGACAGGCGGGTCCCATGGGCGTGGGGGCAACGCGCCAAAACGGATGAGGGATGACTTGCCCAGTATATCGCCAATTTTCCCCATCAACAATTTTATCGTCACAGGTTCACCAGAGGCGATGTTATATACCCCATTCGCCTCATGCGTTGCCAGATGCCATAATGCCCCTGCCACATCATCGGCGTGCATATAATCGCGCACTTGGTCGCCCGTGCTGGCAGAAAATGGCTCATCGCGGAGCAGGGATTGAATTAGCGCGGGGACAAGGCGACGCGGGTCTTCTGCCCGTCCATATAAATAAAATAACCGCGCCCACACAAAATCCATCCCCCCTGCCCTAGCGAGATGCTCGCCCAAATTTGCCAGCGCCAATTTTGAGGCGGCATAAATGGTTGATGGGCGTGTGGGGGATGTCTCTTTTAGATACCCCATGTCCGTATCATATTCGGCGCATGTGCCGACCATCACCGCCTTCTCACAACCGACTGCTATCAGTGTTTGCAACAATGCGAGGCTTTGTTGGAGCAACTCCACATTTTTAGGTGATGTGAGATATTTCCCCGGTTCGGCATACCACGCCAGATGAATCGCTTTGGTCGGGCGAAATGTGGATAGTGCTTCGCGGATGGTGGTGCTATCGGCTAAATCGGATTCCAATAGGCGGATATGCCCGCGCACAGCATCCAGACGCGCCATATCCCCCCCTGCGCGATGCAACACCATCACCTCTGCGCCATCGGCGACTGCCTGATGAACGAGTGGCGCACCAACAAACCCCGCCCCCCCTGTGATAAATAGCCGTGTCGTCATGGATTATTCCCAATATGTGAATTTATCTGTCAAATAAAATCATTCATTATCATTTTTTGGTTGTGGGATGATATTGCCGATGATTGTTGTTAAAAGTTGACCAGCTATGGCATTTCGGAGTGCTTTATCTGGTTTCCCATCTGCCTTTAGCACGTTTTTAATGAGTACATTTCCGTGATATGAATTATTGTCTTATGTACCGACAATATAACTCACCAAAAAAGCGACCAGTTTTTCTTCACTTTCATAGTCATTCAAATAACCCCATGCGTTGGTGGCATCAATTGTACCATCCGTCACAGCATACCAAGACGATTCATCTCCTCCCCCTTCAATCGAAAACCCGATGCGTACATGAGAGACAGACCATCCAATCAAAATCTCATCGTCTTCTGGAGTAGAAACACCTATTAGTGGCATATCAAGGTCTTGATAAGGTTGTGTTTCTTGTTGTAACAATTGCAAAATTCTTTTGGTCTTATCAATTAATTTTCTACTTGCATCAAAGGCTTCAATATATTCAAAGGCATTACCTATAAACTTATTACTAGGTTCAAGCGGGCTATCGAGTTTATAAAGAGTAGAAATTTTATTTTCATCTGACATGACAACCACCCTTTTAGAAGTAAATGCGTTTAGTGAATATTGTTATTATACATATATACGCCTGTTTTTGTAGTTATTTCATTATAAGTCTAAAACTCTCATAAAATAACTACAAAATGGTTTTGAGTCTATAGCGAGGAATTTATTGGTGCTTTACCGCCCAATCATACGGAATATCGTTCACAAATGGGTCGAGTCGTTTGCTACGGGTTGGGTCGTGCGGATGGGTGCAACAATTGGCGACAATCGCCAATGGGTCGCTCATCCCCTTAAATCCGTTCCAGACCTCTGGTGGGATAATCACCAACGAGTGATTATCTTGTCCCAGAAAAAATTCTTGCAAAACCCCGCGTGTGGGGGAATTTTCGCGGTCATCATAGACCACCAGCTTGATACGCCCATGAATACACACATAATTGAGTGTCATCTCTCTGTGCCAATGCCACCCCTTAATCACATCCTTGTAGATGGTGGAATAATAAATTTCCCCAAATTGGATAAAATGCGGGTCAGTGACCTTCATGTGATGAAAAATTGTCCCCCGTTCATCGGGGATACGGCGTAAGGGGATGATTTTTACCCCTTCTATACGAGAATCTTGGCTCATACGATTTTTACCTGTGGAATAGGAATGATAAACTTGCCACCGTTGGCACGATACTCAGCTTGTTGTGCTAAAATTTCATCGGCAAAATTCCATGTGAGCAGTAGCACATAATCGGGCATATCCGTCACTAATTTTTCTGGCGGATGAATAAATAAATGTGTCCCTGGTGTATAATGCCCCTGCTTGACGGTGCTACGGTCTACCACATAATCAATTAAATCCGCGCCGATGTTAAAATAATTGAGTAAGGTACTCCCTTTGGCAGATGCCCCATATACGGCGATGCGCTTGCCTTTTAGCTTGAGGTCTTGTAGGGTTTGGCGCAATTGACGGCGCAAGCCTTCGACTTGTGACCCAAAATCGGCATAATGGGCTAAATCGGCAACACCCCAATTGGCTTCTTCTTCCAGCAACTGAGTGACACTCGCGCCGATAGGGTGATGGTCATGTTGGGCAAATATCCGCAACGACCCGCCATGAATAGCGACACGCTCCACATGGGTAATGGCGAGTCCATGCGATTTGAACAGCGCCACCAATGCTGTGAGCGAAAAATAGCAGAGGTGTTCATGATAAATCGTATCAAATTCCGTATGGTCGAGCATATCTTTTAGGTATGGTGCTTCAATCACCGCCACGCCATCGGGCTTGAGCAAGCGGGCAAATCCGCCCACCACCCCATTCAATTCTGCCACATGCGCCAACACATTATGGGCGTGCATGACATCGGCACGAAAACCATCAGCATATAATTTATCGGCATAGGCTTTGCCAAAAAATTCTGGAAATGTGCGGATGCCCTGCTCATTGGCAACTTTGGCGATATTCTGTGCGGGTTCAATCCCCAACACAGGCACACCCGCCGTAACATATTGCTTGAGCAGATAACCATCGTTGCTGGCAATCTCTATCACAAGGCTTTCGGCGGTCAACTTGCGTTCTTGGATGAGGCGCTTGGCGAGCATTTCAGCGTGCTTGAGCATCGTCTCTGAAAATGACGAGAAATAAAAATAATTGCGGAATAAAATGTCGGGCGGGACTGTCTCGGTGATTTGCACCAGTGTGCAATTTTCACACCACACCAATTCCAACGGATACCGTGCTTCTGGCTCATTCAATTGGGCTTCTGTGAGCAGAGAATTGGCAAGTGGGGTATGTCCCAAATCCAAAACGGGTTGTAATTGGGTACTATTGCAAGAACGACAACGATTCAAAATAGGTCTCCTTCACGCACAGCGAATGATGAGGCAAAATAGGCGCGATACCACGCGATAGTCTCGGTTAAACCATCACTCAGGGCATAACGGGGATGCCAATCGAGCAAATTTTGGGCTTTGGTGCTATCTAAATATTGGTCGCGGATTTCGCCTTTGGCAGTATTGGCGATAATCGGCTTGAGGTGGGTACAATCCATCAATCTCAACACCTCATTCACCACCTCTAACACGGTGAGGGGTTTATGCGGTCCAAAATTGAATGCACCCCCGCGTACTTCTGGGCGATGCAAATTTTCTGCGAGCAACACATACGCCAGCACCACATCTTTGACATAGACATAATCGCGCTGAAATGTGCCATCACTGCGGATGGTCAGGGGCGTGTTTTGGTAACTATTGCGAATGGTCTCTGGGATAATCCGATTCCAGTTCAAATCGCCACCGCCATAAATATTGCCACAGCGCCCAATGGCGAGGGGCAGGTCATATGTCACTGCATACGATTGGGCGATGAGGTCGGTACACGACTTAGACACCTCATACGGATACACCCCTTGTAGGGGCATATCTTCGACATAGGGCAAATTGGGTTGTGTGCCATACGCCTTATCGCTAGAGGCGACAATAATCCGCGCCACTTTTTGACGGCGACAGGCTTCTAGGAGCAGATATGTCCCGCGAATATTCGATTCAAACGTCTGTAGCGGGTTGGCATTTGCCACACTGACGATGGCTTGTGCGCCCAGATGAAAAACGGTGTCTATGGCATATTTGCTGAGGGTTTCCTCTAAAAATGCCATATCTTCCAACGCGCCTTGTGCGATTGTGATGCGCCCCGCCACACCAGACCGATATAACTCCGATTGTGGGTTGGGATGGTGTATCATGCCCACCACAAACGCCCCTTGTTGATAGAGATATTTGCACAACCACGCGCCGACCAATCCCCCTGCCCCTGTGATGAGGACACGGCGCTCATGCCAAAAATTTATTTGAGAATCCATGGCGGATTGCCCCCCTCCCAGAGGGCTTGTAAATAGCGTTTATCGCGCAGGGTATCCATACATTGCCAAAAATCATCATGCTGATACGCCATTAAGTGACCTTTTTCTGCCAATTTTTCTAGTACCTGCGATTCTAACACGGTGGTGTCATCGGCAATATGGTCAAAAATGGTGGGTTCAAGCACCATGAAGCCCCCATTAATCCACCCTTCGCCGATTTGCGGTTTTTCGATGAAATTTGTCACCTGCCCATCCTCAATCGTCAACCCACCAAAACGGGCGGGCGGACGCACGGCACTCACAGTCGCCATTTTGCCGTGTGACCGATGAAATGCCAGCAGAGCGTGGAGGTCAATATTCGATACCCCATCGCCATAGGTCAGCATGAAGGTGCCATCGGCTAAAAATGGCGCGAGTCGTTTGAGCCGTCCGCCTGTATTGGTGGATAGCCCCGTTTCGACCAAATTGATACGCCAATCAACAGACGGCTTGCGATGCACATCCACACTGCCTTCTGCCAAATTGATAGAGAGGTGTTCGCTTTCCATCGCATGAAAATCCAAAAAGAATTTTTTGATGACCTCTGCCTTATAACCCAACGCCACATAAAAATCTTTCATCCCATAATACGCATACTGTTGCATGATGTGCCATAAAATGGGTCTATCACCAATTTCGACCATTGGCTTGGGGACGATATGCGTTTCTTCTGAGAGGCGCGTCCCCAAGCCCCCTGCTAATAGCACGACTTTCATGGATGTTGCTCCTTGTTATGTATCACGTTAATTCCTATTCCCCGTAAAAGGGGAGAAAATCATTTTATGGGCGTTTTTTGCCCATTTTTATCATAAAAAATCGGCATGGCGTAGGGGCATGACATGTCATGCCCGATTTTTATGGTTGGTTACGGTGGGCGCAACATGTTGCGCCCCTACACGCCCCACAGATGCCCCTCACACCCGCACGCGCACCCACAACACCCGCCCATCGTGGCACCCCAATGCCAACCATTCCCCATTTGGCGACCACGCCACCTCCAATACAGGCGCATCCACCTGCAACACAGCGAGGCATTGACCTGTTTGGGCATCCCATATCCGCGCCGTCTTATCAGATGACCCCGTCGCCAGTCGCACGCCCGCGCTATCCCACGCCACGCTATACACATACCCCGTATGCCCCGTGAGGATGACGGTCGTTTCCCCCGTCCGCACATCCCATATCCGCGCCGTCTTATCATCTGACCCCGTCGCCAGTCGCACGCCCGCGCTATCCCACGCCACGCTCATCACATACCCCGTATGCCCCGTGAGGATGCGGGTATTCTCCCCCGTCCGCACATCCCATATCCGCGCCGTATTATCATCTGACCCCGTCGCCAGTCGCACGCCCGCGCTATCCCACGCCACGCTATACACATACCCCGTATGCCCCGTGAGGATGACGGTCGTTTCC
>JANRKU010000034.1:0-2788 GCA_033763335.1 bacterium | reverse complement strand
ACACCCAATCGAAGCACGACTGGGCTATCAAATATCTTGAGTAAGGGTCCCAACGATAAAATCCACGCCACCGCCCCCAAAATGCCCCATCCACGCGCAGATAGGTTGCTGATAATCCCAATAATCACCAAAAATCCACCTGCTATGCCGATATAAGTCGCCCCTTCGACCAAATTCACGCCCAAGACTTTTTCTGGATACTCTAATTCACGATAATTCGGATTAAATGGTGATGGCGAGATAATGCTCAACAAATCGGCACTATACAGCACATGCCCCCCACCCGCCTGCTCCACTTCGGGGTTTTGAGGCAATTCGTTGAATAGTGGGATGAATAACAGCGCCCATATCGGCAGGCTCATGACTACCACACGCACACCCCGCCAAAACCAATCCCATTCGCGTGACCATATCCGCGCCACAAAAAACCATATCAACAATGGGGCAATATAAAATATCGCCAGTGTGAGGCTTCCCCCTGCCGATAATCCAATACACACCACGCCCAAAATTCCCCAGCGCCAACGCCATTGGTCTTTGAGTTGATAGAGGGCATATAAGCCCAATAGCATCACCCATAACACGATGAGCGCATGACCAACATAAATACGCCCCTGCAAAGCGGGGGCGATGGCAAAGAGTGTCCCTACCACAAATGCGGGGGCAGGTTGCCCCATCAGGTGACGCGCAAATAAATAGGCTACCCACCCATTGAGGGTGATATTGATGAGCAATTGGGTATTCATCGCAGACGGCAATGGCATCAATAGGGCAAATAACCACGCGGGGAAATATTCAAACGGAGTCGCCCACAAATATGCCCCCCCTAGCCCATCGGGATATGCCAAAAGGGGTTGCATAAATGGATTTTGCCCTGTTTGGATGGCGTGGCTTATCCACCAGACATGCCGACTGGTCATAAATGTGTCGCTGATATAATCGCCATTAAAATGGGTGGCAAACACACTAATAAGGGGGGCGGTGATATAAATTGCTAATCCCGCAAAATATACCAATGCCAACATGCCCATGATGGGCAGTTGAATAGAGCGGGATGGGGTGTTTGGCTTAACCGTTTTTTTGCTGATTGGTAATGACGGTTGGGATGGTTTATTTCTTAAACTGACACTACGGACTTTAGGATTTTGGCTGGTAGTCATTTTTTAATTTTTCTATGATGGAAGCAATGGTCTCGGCTTCGGCTTGCGCTCGAACATCATCATACTGGTCGCCGAGTTTCTCTTGTAATTCTGCAATATCTTTCTCCCATTGGTCAACAGGGTAATTTCGCGTTTTGCGGTCATTATAGATGGTGACGGCTATCATAAGCGCCTTAACATGGTCTTGGGTATGCTTAAAAATCTTGAGTGCCGATACCATAGAATCAGTTTTTAGGAATAATTGGTCATTTTCTGGTGTTATCATCGCCAATAATTGGTTTTGCCATTCCCATGCGGCTGGAACATGATTTTGTGCCAATTCCAATTCGACCATCGCCCTATAACTATTCGCAATTCCGGGCTTCTCTTGTACTTCACGGCGAATTTTGAGACTTTCTAATTGCCAGCGACGCGCTTCATCAAATTTGCCAATTTGCATATTCAAATCGCCAATGGTGCTGGCATTGGTAGCAATAGTGATTTTTTCGCCAATGGGCAACATATAGCGACGGGCATCCATCAAATAGGTAATGGCTTCATCATAACGTTTCATATCAATGAGCAACGCCCCAATATTATTGAGACTATAACTTAATCCAGAACGGTCATTAATTTTGCGCCGAATGGCAAGGCTTTCCTGATAGAGTTCTAAGGCTCTATCCCAATTGCCTGCGTTATCGTAGCAAATCGCATAATTATTCATGGCACGGGCAATAGCGACCTCATCGCCAAATTCTTGCATCATTTTGAGGCATTTTTCGGTGGTTTTTGTACCTTCTGGCAAGTTGCCAGTGCGAGTCTGAATCATACCAATGCTCATAAACCCGTATGCCACTTTTTTGGTATTTCCTATTTGTTGATATTTTTCGTTACTGGCAATAGTGAGCGCCAATGCCGAATCATAATTACCTTGTCGCATATCGGCTTCACCCAACGCGAATTCGGCTTGGGCAATCCCATAAATATCGCCCGCTTGGGTTGCCATTTCGAGTGATTTAGTCTGCCATTTTTTGACCTCATTAAAATCACTGACTCCATAAAACGCCCGTCCAATGCCATGATAGACTTGCGCCAAATATTGGGTTGGGTTGCTGACATATTGTTGGGCATCTAATTCCAATAAGCGCAGATACAAACGGCGAGAATCGATATGATTATAGGCTTCTTCAGTCTGATGTGCGGCAATAAAGGTATAATGTGCCTCTTTTTGAGGATTATCGGCTTTTTGCCAATGTTGCGCCAAAACGAGGGCAAAATTATCAATTGAATCGGGATAAGTGGCTTCTATTGCCTCCGCCACTTGTTGATTCAGTTGGCGGGTTTGCTCTGGGGTGAGGAGTGCCAATACCCCTTCACGCAATTTATCATGAGCAAAGCGATAGGTTTCTTCTGCCACATTGAAAATAGCGGCATTCATGCACTCTGCAATCCACGCCTCACTATCAATGTCGGGGGCGAGTTTGGCAATGACCTTACGGTCAATTTGTCTGCCTGCTACTGCCGCCACATTGAGCAATTCTCGCGCCCATGCCGATATGCGACTGAGCCGATGACTAACAATGCGTTGAATCCCCCCAGAAAAGATTTGTGAGGGCAATGTTGCCCGCCCAATATCGGCAAGGCTACCC